>CAYPBF010000001.1:0-175280 GCA_964408935.1 uncultured Dehalococcoidales bacterium
TCTGGCACTGCTCCGGAGCGTTGTGGCTGGTCAGGTCAACGATGTGCAGCAAGATGCTGGCCTCGTCCAGCTCCTCTAGGGTCGCCTTGAAAGCGGTAACGATGGTCGGCGGCAGCTTCCTGATGAAACCCACCGTGTCGGTCATTAGTATCTGAGTCTTGTCCGGTAAGGTCAGGCGGCGGGTGGTTGGGTCCAAAGTGGCGAAGAGCTTGTCCTCGACGAAGACATCGGCATGGCTCAGGGCGTTGAGTAAGGTGCTCTTGCCGGCATTGGTGTAGCCGACCAGCGCCACCACGGGTATGCCGCTCCTGCGACGCTGCTGGCGGTAAAGCTGACGGTGCTTCCTGATATCGTCAATCTGCCCTTTCAGACGGTGTATCTTGCGCTGAATAAGGCGGCGGTCTGTCTCCAGCTGGGTCTCACCGGGGCCGCGTGTACCGATACCGCCCCCTAGCCTCTCCAAGTGGCTCCACTGCCCGGCCAAGCGCGGTAAAAGATACTGGTGCTGGGCCAGTTCCACCTGAAGCTGCCCCTCACGGGTGTGCGCCCTTCGTGAAAAGATATCCAAAATCAGGGCCACGCGGTCAATGACCTTTACCTGAAGCGCTTCCTCCAGGTTGCGCTGCTGCAGAGGCGTCAGCTCGTCGTCAAAGATAACCAGGCTGTAGTTGAGGCTGGATTTGAGGGCTATCAGCTCTTCCAGCTTGCCCTTGCCCATGTAGTGCGTCTTGGCGGCTCTGGGCAGCCTTTGTATGAGTTTGCCAACGACGACAGCTCCAGCCGTGCCCGCCAGCTGGGCCATCTCGTCCAGCGAGTCTTCCGCTGACCAGCGTTCAGCCTTCCCAGTCACGGCCACCAGGAAGGCTTTCTCTGGTGAAGGACGAGTAACGACAGTGGTCTTAATAGATAAAACTCCCTAACATTATGTAAAGTCCACCCCTTGCCTTAGTCTCCTTCGATGGTCGCGCCAGTTGGAGAGTTTGGAAAGCCCCCTTACCAGTGCGGCGTCGGGTATGGTCAGCGAGAGCCGTATGTAGCCCTCGCCGTTCTGGCCGTAGCCCGTGCCCGGGGTGACCACTACCCCTACCCTCTCCAGCAGGTCGGTGGCGAAGTCCACTGAGGAGTAACCCTTAGGCACTCTGGCCCAGATATACAGCGTTGCCTTAGGCGTCTGGGCCTGCAGCCCAATGTTATTCAGGACCTCAATGACCAGGTCGCGGCGCCGCTGGTAGATAGCGTTGTGCTCCGGGATACACTCCTGAGAGCCACTCAAAGCCTCGATGGCGGCGTATTGAATGGCCTGGGGTATACCCGAATCAATGTTGGTTTTGAGGGTCTTGAGGGCGTCAATTATAGCAGCATTGCCCACCGCCATGCCTACCCGCCAGCCCGTCATATTGTAGTTCTTGGAGAGAGAGTGGAACTCAATGCCCACTTCTTTGGCTCCATCGGCCTGCAGAAAGCTGTCCGGTTTGTAGTCGTCGAAGGCAACCTCGGAGTAAGGCCCATCGTGGCAGATAGCCAGGTTATTCTTCTTGGCGAACGCCACCGCCCTATCAAAGAAATCGAGGTCGGCGGTGGCACTGGTGGGGTTGTTGGGGTAACTCAGCCAGAGCAGTTTAGCCTTCTTCAGGATATGGGTGGGCACAGCCTCAAGATCGGGCAAGAAGTTGTTCTCCTCAGTGAGAGGCAGGTGGTAAGGTGAACCGCTAGCCATTGCGGTGCCTATGGCATAGACGGGATAGGCTGGGTCGGGCACCAGGGCAACATCCCTGTAGTCGATGAAGCAGAAAGAGATATGGAAGATACCCTCCTTGGAACCGATGAGGGGCAAGACCTCTTTGTCGGGGTCGAGCTCAACGCCAAAACGCTTCTTGTACCAGGCGGCTATAGCCTGCCGTAATTCGGGCAGCCCTGCTGTCTCGGGATAGCGGTGGTTGACTGGGTCTTTGGCGGCCTGGCAAAGCCTCTTGATTATAGGAGCTGGGGTGGGGATATCGGGGTCACCGACACCAAAGTCGATAATATCCTCGCCCTTGGCCTTTTTCTCAGCGATTTTCTTAGTTATTTCGGCAAAAAGATAAGGCGGTATGTTTTCAATCCGTCGCGATATTCTCATCTGGCCACTCTCCACTAAATACGATTTCGGCGGGACCGCTTAAGAAAACCTCTCCCCTTCCCTCCCACTCCACACTCAAGGTTCCCCCCGGTAATATTATATCAACACTGCTATCAGTATAGCCACGCAGTTTGGCTATGATGGCTATGCTACAGGCGCCGCTGCCGCAGGCCAATGTCTCTCCCACTCCCCTCTCCCAGACCCGCGCTTCTATCTGCTTTGGGCTTGTGACTCTGGCCACCTCGAAGTTAGTGCGGTTGGGGAAAATAGGGTGTTTTTCCACTCTGGGCCCTATCTGTGACAGAGGAAATTCAGCCACGGGCGACTCTATGAGACAGACGGCGTGGGGGTTGCCCATAGAGATAAAGCTCAAAGCCAGCTTCCTATCGTCTATGGTAAGTGGATAGTCCAATATCGGCTCTTTTGGCTTGTCTTTCAGCGCTACTGGTATCTTGCTGGCACTGAATTCAGGCTGCCCCATACCTACCTGAATCACAGTGATTTCACCTTCGCTGTACAATCTAGCTTTTCTTATACCAGCCTTCGTTGTCACCGCTATCTCAGCAGCTTTATTATCAATCAGACCTTTGTCCAGTGCGTATCTGACCAGGCAGCGCAGGCCGTTGCCGCAGGCCTCGGCCTCGGAGCCGTCGGGGTTGAACATACGCATCCCAAGACCGTCGTCCAAAGATAGCAAGAGCAGGCCGTCGGCGCCGATGCCGAAGTGGCGGTGGCACATAGCTTTCGCCAGCTCCGCTCCGTCGAGCCGCTTGCCACCGACCTCAACCAATATGAAATCATTGCCCGCGCCCTGCAACTTGGTGAAATTCATTGACTGCCTCGCAAGAAGCGGTTTAAGGGCCCCATAATCTGGGCGTCGGTCGTTCGCTGTATATCGAACCAGTGTATTCTGGTGTCCTCAAGGCGGAACCAGGTGTACTGCTGGCGGGCGAAACGGTGGGTCTCGAACTTGATTTGCTGAATGGCACCAGGCAATGTTAGCTCGTCGTTGAGGTAATGGCCTATCTGGCGGTAGCCTATGCTCGATAGCGCGGGCATAGTGAAGTTAAAGCCGCGGCTCATTAATCGTTTGACCTCGTCCACCAATCCCAACTCTATCATCCGGTCCACCCTGGCATCGATACGGCGGTATAGCTCTTCCCTATCAGCGGTCAGGCCAATAACGAAGATGTCGGACTTCGGTGCTTCCATGCGCTGGAGCTTTGAGATGGGGGTCTCGGTCTCGTTAAATACCTCCAGCGCCCTTATGGTGCGGCGCACGTTGCGGGGGTCGATTCTCTCCGCCGCCTCGGGGTCGACGTCCCGAAGCTCTTCGTGGAGTTGCCCCCCTCCTCCCATCTCGGCCCTCTCTTCAAGCTCCTGGCGAAGCTCGGGGTTGGGGGCTACCTGAGGTATGCCCCACCCTTCCAGCACCGACCAGACGTACTGGCCACTGCCACCAACCACGATGGGCAGCTTATCCCGCTGTTGGATATCCCCGATAGCCTTTACAGCCAGTTGTTGGTATTGGGCCAGGCTGAAATTCTCGTTGGGGCCGACAACGTCAATAACGTGGTGAGGAACCATGGCCCTTTCCTGGGGAGTGGGCTTGGCGGTGCCGATATCCATAAAGCGGTAGACCTGGCGGCTATCAGCGTTGACGATTTCCCCACCCAACGCCTGCGCCAACTGAATGCCCATATGGCTCTTACCGATACCGGTAGGGCCGACTATGCCAAGCAGGCGGTTCATTTCTCCCCCTTAATCTCCGCGGTCTGCTTAACGATGCTCAAAAACTCGTCGGCCTTGAGGCTGGCGCCACCAACTAGGGCGCCGTCAATCTCGGGCTGCTTGATGAACTCAGCGATATTTTTGGCGGTGACGCTGCCACCGTAGAGGATGCGCACGTCCTGAGCGATGCCCTGGCCCTGCTCCTCAGCGATGTGCTGGCGGATAAAGCCGATGGTCTTGTTGGCCTGGGCGCCAGTGGCGGCCTTCCCGGTGCCGATAGCCCAGATAGGCTCGTAGGCGATAATCAGGCCGCCCATCAGATATAAGCGCAACGAAGACGAGCTGAGCTGTTTGGTCAAAACCTCCTCTGTCTGGCCCGCCTCGTTTTCCTCTGGGGTTTCACCGATACAAAGAATCGGCTTCAATCCCACTTTCAGAGCCGCTTTGACCTTTTTGTCTACAATCTCTACGGTCTCGTTGAAGTACTGACGGCGCTCGGAGTGGCCGACAATAACGTAATCACAGAGGTCAACTATCATCTGCGGCGAAATCTCACCGGTAAAGGCCCCCTTCTCCTCATAGTGGATGTCCTGCGCTCCCAGCTTTATTGTGCTCCCCTCCAGCCGCGTTTTGAGGGCGTCCAGAGAGACGAAGGGCGGGCAGATTACCTTGTCCACGTTATCGATGCTGTCGAGCTCGAAGCGCATTTTGATAACCAGCTCGATGGCCTCATCGACCGTGGTGTGCATCTTCCAGTTACCGGCAATCATCGGCACGCGCATCAGGCACCTCCTTTAAGCGCCAAATTTAGCCAGTTTCAAAGCGTTGGCCATAGCCAAAGGCATAATCTGGGTGGCGGGTAGACGCCCCAGCCCCCCCGCTGTGCAGGCGGTCTCGGAGAACTTGTTCACACTATCGAGGCGGCACCACTGGGAATAAAGGATTGTGGGCAGTGGGTGCCAGCTATGCCCTTTGAGCAAAGCGGGCGTGGAGTGGTCGCCCGTGACCACGATGACATCGGGGTTGAGGGCGGTCAGAGCGGGCAAGGCCTTATCCGCCTCCTCGATGAGCTTGACCTTAAGCTCAAAATCACCGTCCTCGCCCGCGGAATCAGTCTTCTTGACGTGCAGATAGAAGAAGTCGTAATCGGCATAGTACTCTTTCATCATGGCTATTTCATCAGCGAGAGGAGCACCACTATCCAGCAGCTGCATGCCCACCAGCTTGGCCAGCCCGCGGTACATAGGATAGCCAGCGAGGCATGCTGGCTTTAGCTTATAGATTTCAGACATGGTGGGGAGATTGGGCTTCTGAGAGAAACCGCGCAGCAGGAGCATGTTGGCGGGGCTGTGCTCAGACAAGATGGTTTTGGCCTGCTCCACAAACTTGCTAGCCACCATCGCTGTCAGTTTGGCTTTGGTATTGAGGGCAGTCACCGCTTTGGGCGCCACGCCTGGCTGCTGGGGGTCGGAGTCGCTGACATCGGGGTCTAAACCCTTCCCCCTAAAGACGATGACGAAACGGTGTTCGCTAACGGGCAGAACGGAAAGCTTGACCCCGTCTATAGTCAGCCCATTGAGTAGTTGGCAGAGCTGAGTACACTTCTCGGTGCTTATGCGTCCCGCCCTGCGGTCGGTGATGAGTCCATCTTTATCTACAGTGCAAAAGTTGCCCCGTACGGCCACATCCTCAGCCTTGAGGTCAAGGCCGATGCCTACCGCCTCGACTACCCCCCGCCCCATGTTGTATTTGACCGGGTCATAACCGAAAAGCGCCAGGTGACCGGGGGTGCTGCCCGGAGTTATGCCCGGGCTTATGGGGTCAATCAGGCCGCACAGGCTCTTGGTGGCCAACTGGTCCAGGTTTGGAGTCCTGGCTGTCTCCAGCTCGGTCTTACCCGTTTTGGGATTTGGCAGCCCGCCCAGGCCGTCAATGACCAGGAACACGATTTTGGATGGGGAGGGTTGGGCCAGTCCCCTGATTAGCTCTAAACTATCCATCGTTTAGCCCTCCCTGTTGAGTAGTGCCTCGATACCGGGCAGCGCTTCACCGCCTAAAAAGCGGAGAGAAGCCCCACCCCCTGTGGAGACGAAGCTCATCCTGTCGGCCAGCTTCATGGCGGTTACTATCTCGGCGGTGGAACCGCCCCCGATTATGGTCGTCGCCTTAAGCTCAGACAGGAGCTTGGCCATGGCCTTGGTGCCCTTGGCGAACTTCTCTATTTCACAGACGCCCATAGGGCCGTTCCAGAATATCGTCTGGCAGCGCCCCAGCTTTCCGGTGAAGACCTCGATGGTCTTAGGCCCTATATCCACAATCCTCCACTGAGGCGGTATCGCCTCTACGGCCACTATATCATAGTCGGTTTCTTCGTTCATCTCAGCCGCCGCCACCACGTCCACGGGTAGAAGCAAAGGCAGCTGGCGCTCGGCGGCGCGCTGCATCAGCCTGTCGGCCAGGTCGAGCTTATCGTTTTCCACCAGCGAATGTCCGACTTCACAGCCCTGGGCCTTCAAGAATGTAGCCGCCATGCCGCCTCCGATGAGCAGGCAATCGACCTTATCCATGGTGTTTTCCAACGCCTTTATTTTATCACTAACCTTGGCACCGCCGGCAAGCTCGGCAAAGGGGTGGCTGGGGTTGGCTAAAAGCCCCTCCAGTACCTTGATTTCCTTCTCTACGAGCAGTCCAGCCACCGCCGGCAGGTAGTGGGTGATGCCCACTATGGAGGCGTGAGAGCGATGACAGGCGCCGAAGGCATCGTTGACATAGATATCGGCCAGGCGGGCCAGCGTCTGGGCAAAGGCGTCGTCGTTGGCTTCTTCCTGGGGGTGGAAGCGGATATTCTCCAGGAGTAGGACGTCGCCCGGTTTTAAGGCCGTTACTGCCTTATCGACTTCGGGGCCGATGCCGTCGTTAGCCACCTTGATGCTCTTCCCTAGGACCTGTGACAGTCGCTGTGCCACGATGGTCATTCTCAGCTTTTCCACTACCCTACCCTTGGGACGACCCAGGTGGGAGCAGAGGATGATTCTGGCGCCATGTTCGGTAAGGTATTTGATGGTGGGCAACGTCGCCTGGATACGGCTATCATCGGTAATAAAGCCGTTATCGCCACCCAATGGCACGTTGAAGTCGGCCCTGACCAGCACCCTCTTGTTGGCGACATCTATATCCCGGACGGTCAGCTTATTCATGCCTTCTCCTTCAGATAAAAACAAACATCAGGTGTTTCTAGCTGTCACCTGATGTTTTGGAAGCCTGGCTTTTGTTTATAAGCAAAGCCTTATCTCCGGTATTGATAGCTGGGAATCAGTTCTAAAACCTGCTTGGTTATTCCCTCGGCATCGAGCCCGTATTTGGCGCGAAGGAGAGACTGGCTACCGTGCTCGACAAACTCGTCGGGGATGCCGATATTCTTTATTTGTCTATCGTTGATATTAGATTGCTGTAGCAGCTCGATAACGCTATTGCCGAAGCCGCCGCTGACGGCATTCTCTTCGATAGTGACCAGGTGCTTGATGCGGCCGGCTATGTCCTGAATAAGCTCAGTGTCCAGCGGTTTGGCGAAGCGGGCGTTGACCACCGTCGCCTCGATGCCCTGTTTGGCTAACTTATCGGCGGCTTCCAGTGCGGGCGCCACCATGTTGCCGATGGCCAGCAGGGCGACATCATCACCGTCCCTCAGGATTTCGCCTTTACCGATGGGCAATTGGCGCAGCTTCGGCTCTAGGTCTACCCCCAGCCCGGAGCCGCGGGGATACCTTATGGCCATGGGGTGATTGGCCTTGACGGCAGTGTAGAGCAGGTGCTGGAGCTCATTCTCGTCCTTGGGGGCAGCGATTATCAGATTGGGGATGAGCATCAGATAGGAGATATCGAATGTCCCCTGGTGGGTCTTGCCGTCATCGCCGACGATACCGCCACGGTCGATGGCGAAGACAACGGGTAAATCCTGTAGGCAGACATCGTGTATTACCTGGTCGAAGGCGCGCTGCAGAAAGGTAGAGTATATGGCCACGACGGGCTTGAAGCCCTGTGTTGACAGTCCGGCAGCGAAGGTAACGGCGTGCTGCTCGCAGATGCCTACGTCGAAGACTCTTTCGGGGAACTCCTCAGCGACTATGCTCAGGCAATTTCCCTCAGGCATAGCGGGGGTGACTGCCACCAGCTTCGGGTCTTCCTTAGCCATACGTAAAACGGTCTGGGCGAAGACCTCGCTGTAGCTGGGGGCTTCTTTGGCGGGCGAGCCCTGGGCCGAAACGCCGTGAAAGTAAACGGCATCGCCCTCAGCAGGTAAATAGCCCTTGCCCTTGGTGGTGACAACGTGGATAAGGGTCGGCTCAGTGCGGTAGTCTCTGGCCCGCGCCAGTGCTTTCTCTAATTCTTTTATATTGTGGCCATCGATGGGGCCCATGTAGGCGAAGCCGAGCTCCTCCCAGAGCGCGGTGGGGATAATCAGGCCCCGGAAACCCCTGATAAGCCTTCGCCCTAACTGCCAGAGCTTGCGGCCCCAGGGGAAGAACGACATTACCTTACGGCTCTCCTCCTCCGCCCAGCGGTAGCGGTAGTGAAAGCGTATCCGCCCCAGGAGCCTGGCGATAGCACCGACGGTGGGCGAAATGGACATCCCGTTATCATTGAGCACCACACATACCCGCGAGCCCAGGTGGCCCAGCTGGTTCAAGGCCTCGAGGGCCATACCGCCCGCGATGGCGCCGTCACCAATAACGGCCACCATGTTGTAGTCGTCTTTGGCCAGGTCGCGGGCGATAGCCATGCCCAGGGCGGCGGAAACCGAGGTGCTGGCATGACCGGCGCCGAAGGGGTCGTGCTCGCTTTCGGTGCGGCTGGTGAAACCGGAGAGACCACCGTACTGGCGGATGGTGTTGAAACGCTCCCGGCGGCCCGTGAGCAGCTTGTGGACGTAGCTCTGGTGCCCCACATCCCAGATGAGCTTGTCGCGCGGGCTGTCGAAAACGCGGTGCAGGGCGATGGTAAGCTCGACGGCTCCCAGGTTGGAGGCGAGGTGGCCTCCATTGGCGTTTACCGTATCCACCAGTTCCTGCCTGATTTCGGCGGCTAGTTGCGCTAGCTCTTCTTTTGACAGTCCTTTTAGGTCGGCGGGGCTATCTATTTTATCTAATAGTCTCAGTGTTACTATCCTAAAACCACCAGATTGGGTAGTTGTCTTCATACTAGCATTTTGTCTGGTTTTTGACAACTAACCTTTACGAGTAAGAGGGCGTCTTTGCCGTCGTGTATGCCCTTTTCTGGGGTACTCTTTCTCACCGACCTTAATTGGGAGTTCGATGACGAAAGTGGCTCCTTTACCAAGCTGGCTCCTGACATATATCTTGCCGCCATGCTCGGCTACTATCCCGTGGCAAATGCTCAGGCCGAGGCCGGTTCCTTTACCCACTGGCTTGGTAGTAAAGAAAGGATCAAATAATCGGCTCAAGTCTGCTTTTGCGATTCCTGGCCCATCATCGGCGAAGGAAATCTTGATGATATCGTCGAGTTTTTCGGTAGTAATAGTCAGTTGTCCCCTGTTATTTGTCTGAGTCATGAAGTATTCGGCGTTAATGATGATGTTAAGAAAGACTTGTTGCATCTGGAAATGGTCAACCATAATTTCTGGCAGCTTGGTAGCAAACCGTCTCTCAACCTCAATATCGTTCACGTTATGCTCATAGGCACGTAATACCAACACGTCCTCTATAATGTTATTGACGTTGCTAAGTTGCTTTGTAGGTGCGTGTTTTCGAGCAAAAGTAAGGAGATTTTTTACTATGTTGGCGCAGCGCTGGGCCTCACTGTGGATAAGGCCCAAATCTTCCTTAATATCATCGGGGATATCCCGTTTTAAGAGCAGCTGGGAGAAACCGATAACGCTGGCTAGCGGGTTATTAAGCTCGTGCGCAGTGCCAGACGCCAGTTCACCAATGGAAGCAAGTCGGTCAGTCAGCAGCAGCCTCTCCTCTCTCTGCTTACGCTCAGTCACATCACGAAGTATTACTAGGTCAGCCGGCTTCCCCTCGTATTGAATAGCGTTGGCGTTCACTTCCATCATTATCTTCCTGCCGCCTTTACTTAAGACTTCTATTTCATACAGGCTAGGCGCTTCCTCTCCAGCCATTCTTCTTTTATAACTATCGGCAGCCAGCGCCCTGTATTCTGGGGAAACAAAGGTAAGGAATGGCTTGCCCGTTGCCTCCTCTACTGAAAAACCGGTTATTTCGGCAGCCTTTTGATTGGCGAACTTGAGCAAGTCATCCTGGATGACAATGATACCATCAGTGCTTCTTTCAACCAGGGTTGAGTATTTCTGCTCCGAATCAGCTAAAGCCTGGTGATAGGTTGCCAGTTCTCCAAAGGTGGTGTTCATCGCAGCCGCTAAGTCGGACAACTCATCGTTACCCGGCAGGCTAATGCGTTTTGATAGTCGCTTCTTCTTGCCGACATCGCTAACCATGGCACTGAGTCTGGATAGACGAGAGAGTATCAACTTGTCAATCAGGATGTAAGTCAGGGCACTGAAGAGTAAGCTTACAGCAACTACTAAAAGGATAAAATAATTCACTGTAGTCAAACCCTGCTGGTAGATTGCCCGGGACGCATCCACTTTTAGAATTAAAGCTGGCTCACCGTATATATCGCGCATCATGGAATAACCGGAGATGGACTCACTGGACAAGGGACTGACGAAAATAGCGTCTTCAAGCAACGGCTGCTGTGCCTCCGGAAAGTTAGTTAGTGATTCCCCATCGGCAAAGGGGATTATGTCCAAAGACAAGAGCGTCTGCTCAGTTAGAGTATCAATGACTGTTTCATCGAGATAGCGCCCCCAGATGAGTGTGCCGCGGATGGGTCCTTGGTCGGCACTGGTCAGAATCGGGTTGGAACTAACAAGCATAGGTCCTTCCGGAAGCATAAGAATGCCCGTTACGGTACTTAACGGGTCGGTGTGGTGTAAAAGAGTGGTGTCTGCTGGATAAAGGTGTTGCTGGAAGCTATCTGGCAAGGTTACTTCCTCCTCATTTTGGAGGTCATAAGCCTTACTATAGACGACTTCGCCAGAAGAGTTAACGAATACCATGAGATTTAGACTGAAATTGATGAAAGACTCATCAACAAGATTTGTTGTAATATACTCCTCGTCCCCGTTGGTGATGAACTCATAGGTATCATCCCAGGATGACCAGTCACGGCTAGTAGTTTTCATCTGAGACAGCTCATTCCCCACAGCACTGTTTAGTCGCTGGACATCGGCATATACGCTTTCCTCATCCAGTTTTACATAGCTGTCCAGCAGGATGGTTCGTGAAGCGATAAAGACCGCTGCTACCACCAGAAGAAAAGTGATCGCAAGCACTATTCCCGTTTTTCTGTGAATTTTCACACTTTTCCTCCAGACCGGGGGTCTTTTCGCTTAAGGGGGAGCGCTGTAATACGTTGACTGTTCCTCTTAATTGCCTCAACTTGATCTATAGTAAATAGTCTCCAACCCCGCCAATCCCGGTATTCAACGTCGCTGAATTTTAGCTCTTTCAACCACCTGAAGAGCGTATTCTTACTGATGCCGGCCATCCGACAAACCTCGCCTGTTCTGTAATAAGTCTCACCTTGAATAACTACAGGCATACCTTCGGCTCCTAAATCTACCTAGGTATACCATACTATACCCTTTCCATTGGGTGAATCCCTCATTTGTACTTGGCGGGGCTGTACTTTAGTCCTAGTCTGCTTATTCTACAACTACAGCTGACGGCGAAAAACAGGCTAAAACTAGCTACGTGGTGGGATGATGTCAAGCAAAAATCCTTGACCTTTAGCCGCACCCGTGCTAAATTTTAGTGATTAAGCGTGTCCCTGTAGCTCAGCTGGACAGAGCGGCTGCCTTCTAAGCAGCGGGTCGCAGGTTCGAATCCTGCCAGGGACGCCAGCTTAGCTAACCGCCTGCAGCAACTCAAGGATTTCCCCTATCACTTGCGAAGGTATCAATGTCTATCTGAACTTCCTTAAAGGTCGTTGTGCCATGGTGGCTGGAGATATATAATTAGCCATACCGATAGGCTCTAATTTCAGAATGTAGAAGGAGGTTTGTAATGGCTACATTGGAGGAGCTACAGGCAAGACTGACTCGTCTGGAGGACATCAGGCAGATAAAAAGGCTGCAGAAAATCTATGGCTACTATCAGGATTACGGCCAGTGGCAGAAGATAGTAGACCTATTTTCTGATGACGACCCGTCGGTTGAGGAAGCAGACCGGGGTGTTTACCGGGGGAAAGAGGGGGTGAGAAGATATTTCATAGACCTGTTAGGCGGAGGCCCGAATAGACCGCGAAGACCGGGTATACTGTCTATTATGTTTCAGCTCCAGGGGGTGGTTACGGTTAATCCCGATGGCAAAACAGCCAAAGGGAGGTGGTACGGGATGGGAATGGAGGCCAAACCTATCGTCTCTTTGCATGAAGGGGAACTCAGACAGACCTGGATACAAGGAGTTTATGAAAACGAGTATGTAAAAGAGGGTGGAAAGTGGAAGTTTAAGAAACTCCATTTCAATCTGACCTTCCGCACTCCCTATGAAGATGGTTGGCTAAAGGTGTCGGTTGTAGGCCAGAACGGGCCGGATGAGGTGATAAAACCGGACGCACCACCCACGGCTTACTTCCCCTACCCTTCCGGATACCATGTTCCCTTCCACTTCAAACATCCCGTAACCGGTTAATGATTTAACTAGAGAATAGAGAGAAGGTTGGTGAATCATGAACTTAGAGGAATTGGGAAAAGAAATAGTCCGACTGGAGGATATCCAGGAAATAGAGGATTTGCAGCAAAAATACGGGTATTATATGGATACTCATCACCGGCAGGAGGTTATAGATTTATTCTCCGATAATACCGAGTCTGTTGAGATAGAGAGTACCGGTTTGTTTCTGGGCAAGGAAGGAGTGAGGAAGTTTTTTGGTGATAACGACCTCCTCCCCGAAGGGGAGCAGACGGTTCCCGAGTGGATTAACATTCTTATTATGATGAGTCAGGATGTGATTGATATAGACCCTTCAGGCAAAACCGCCAAGGGGAGGTGGAATACCTGGCTCGCCGAGGCAATGGTAGTAGGCGGGATACCCCGGCAGCAGTGGGTACAGGGGTATTATGAGAATGAATACGTCAAGGAGAACGGGAGGTGGTTATTTAAGAAATTGCACTGGAATGTTACCATTTACACCTCCTTTGAGGCGGGCTGGCTCAGGATACCGCTGCTGGGCCTTTTGAGCAGGAAGGACGCAGATGCTCCGGCTCCCCATTTTCATCCTTATCCATCTGGTTATCAGCTCCCCTATCATTTTGAACACCCCGTTACCGGTAAGTAATCGCCAGGCTAAATCTTGGTAAGCAGACTATGGTTTGACCTTTTTGATTTAGTCTCCTCTTGACTGCAGCCAAGCGATGGGTTTCAGCTTGAGGCGGGGCATGGTCTTTAGCTCGTCGAAGAACTTCAACACCAGCAGCGCCAGCACGCACAGCATAAAAAACGTCTCCGGTGAGGCCCCTCTAGTAGTCAGCACGTAGGCCGCTGCCGCCGCGGCGCCGAAGATGACTATCCAGGCATCTACGGCGACAAAGAGGAAGCCCAAGAAGGAAGCACCAGCCAGAGCGAAGAGTATATCGTGCTGGGGCAGAGCCAATATGGCGCCGAAGGTAACGGCTACCGCCTTACCGCCCCTGAGCTGGAGTATGGGAGAAAAGGCGTGTCCCAGTATGGCGCTAAAGGCTACCCCCAACACAGCGGCCTGAGGCAGCTCGAAATATGAATGCGCCAGGAAGACGAAGGGTATCCCCTTGGCCGTATCTAGACAGACAGCTAGGAAGCCCGATTTACGCCCCCCTGCCCTGAAGACATTGGCGGCACCGGGGTTACCGTCGCCATAGTCCCTGATGTCCTTGTCCAACAGCCAGCGCCCTATCCAGAGTGAAAAAGGGCAGGCGCCGAGCCCGAAGGCACATAGAACCAGCAGGGTGAAATAGGATATCTCCATTAGCTAATCCAATACCTAGCCAATCTAGGTATAAGGATAGCCTATCGCTCCGCTCTCGTCAATAGTAGCGGTAGCGTTCCCTTCTTCGGAAGATGTAGCCCGCCACCAACCCCAGCACCAGTCCGCCGAGGTGTCCCTGCCAGGCGACGTTGGGCAGGAAGGAAAAGATGACGAAAATTCCGAGGATGGCTATCCACAGGGGCAGCGGGGCGGGTATGGGGAAAACGATGACGCGCAGTCGGGGCCTCATTACTGCCAAGGTTCCGCCTAGAGCAAAAATAGCCCCCGAGGCACCAACGGCGACGGAGTATTCTGGCGCCAGGAGGAGATAGGCGATACCCCCCAGTATGCCGCCAGCGAAGTAAACGATGAGGAATTTCCAGGTGCCCAGCAATCGATTTAGATAGCTACCGAAGAAGTATAGGGTTATCATGTTGGCTAAAATGTGCCAGATATTGGCGTGGATGAACATGTAGGTGACCAACGTCCAGGGCCGGTCCCAGAACTCGGGGGGAAAAAGCCCCAGTTGGGCGGCGAATTCTGGGTTGATGACCCTGACCAGATACAGCACCAGGTTTATGGCGATTAAGAGCCAGGCTGCAATAGCACTAGAACTCTGACCTCGGTATGTCATTAGCTCACTCCCCTATTCCTAACGCCACTGTCTCCAGGGCGGCGGCATAGGCCTGATAAGTCCGGCTGTCGAAGAGAACGAAGATCACTTCTTTGAGCGAAGTGGGCTCCTTGAGAAAAGAGACCGTCGTTTTAAGTGCGATTTCGGCGGCTGCGGCCAGTGGGTAGCCATAGGCACCAGTGCTGATTGAAGGGAATGAGATGCTGGTCAGCTTCTGGGCCGCTGCCAGTTTCAGGCTCTGTCGGTAGGCGCTCTCCAGAAGGGCCGCTTCCTTATTATTACCGCCGCGCCAGACAGGGCCGACGGTGTGGATAACATGTCTGGCTTCTAGATTACCCCCCGTGGTAATAACCACCTGACCGGTGGGTAAACGCCCGTGCTCAGTCACGATTTGCTGGCATTCCTCCAAGATGGCAGGCCCTCCCGCCCGATGGATAGCACCGTCGACACCTCCACCGCCCATCAACCCCGAATTAGCGGCATTAACGATAGCGTCGGTGGCCTGTTTAGTAATATCCCCCTGAATAATGGTTAATCGGGCCTGGCCGACGGTTATTTCCTGGGACGGGCTTTCCATGCTCACCTCTGGCATTTAGTTCCTATAATTATAAGGGTGATGGGGCGTGTGAGTCCAGTCTTAGATGAGTTGCACGGAGGGGCGGGATTTGCTAAACTGGCTTGGTTACGGTGGGCCGTTAGCTCAGTTGGCAGAGCACCTGACTTTTAATCAGGGTGTCGCAGGTTCGAGACCTGCACGGCCTACCAAAGCTAAAATCAGCTCCTCCCGTGCAAAAAAGATGGTTCCTTAGAGCACATGATTCCCCACACTGCTACTTCTTTAGCGGTATCACTAGCTTTGAGGCCATTGTAGGAAAGTCATGGAAGAGCTTACCCTAGTAAAAGACCTCGCCATCATAATGGTGGTGGCTGGCGGAGTAACCCTTTTGTTCCGCTGGCTGCGCCAGCCGGTGATACTGGGCTATTTAATTGCTGGGGTACTCATCGGGCCCTACACCTTTCCGGTGCCGCCTGTCAGCGACGTCCACACCATAAGCCTACTGGCCGATATCGGAATTATTCTGGTTCTCTTCACACTGGGCCTTGAGTTCAGCTGGGACAGGATCCGCGAGGTCGGTCTCTCAGTGGTGATGATTGGCGTTATCGAGATTACGACCATGATTTGCCTGGGCTACTCGCTGGGGCGGCTGATGGGGTGGTCGGCGACGGAGGCTATCTTCCTCGGCGCCGCCCTGCACATAAGCAGCTCGGCCATCATCGTCAAGATACTGAGGGACACGGGGAAATTAAAAGAACAGTCCTCCCGGCTTATCGTGGGCATCCTGGTTGTCGAAGACTTCGCTGCCATCGCCATCATCGCCCTGCTGTCAGGTATAGCCACCACCGGTGCCGCCGATTTCGGTGACATCGGCTCGCTGGTGCTGAGGCTGGTCCTTTTCATCGTGGTCTCGCTGGTCTTCGGGGCAATACTGGTGCCCCGCATAATTAATTTCACCCACCGCTTTCGCTCCAACGAGGCGCTGCTCATCATCAGTCTTGGGCTATGCTTTGCCATGGCCCTAATCAGTAACTCACTGGGGCTGTCGGTAGCCGCCGGCGCTTTCCTCATGGGGGCTTTAATCGGCGATACGAAGCATTCTGAGGCTATCATCGGTATACTGACGCCAGTACGGCAGATGTTCGCCGCCCTCTTTTTCGTGGCTATTGGCATGCTGGTCAATATCTTTGAGTTCCGGGAGTTTATTGTTCCCGCCCTTATCGTTTCCAGCGTCTTCATCTTGGGCAAAGTCATCAGCAATACCGGCGCCACCTTCATCTCCGGGCGCAGCGGGCGGACGTCGCTGGAGGTGGGCATGAGCATGCCCCAGATGGGAGAGTTCTCGCTGGTTATCACCAAGGTGGGCGTTGACCGCGGCGTGGTCATGTCCAGCCTCTACCCGATAATTGCCCTTTCCACGGCGATTACCTCGGTGACCACGCCCTATATCATGCGCTCGGTGGGCTTCGTCGCCCGCTTCCTCGACCACCGCTCACCGGGGCTGTTGAAGATATACGTTTCACGGCTGGCGGACTGGTTTAAAGCGCTGAGGGGCGCCTTCACCCGCCGCACCCCTACCGCCATGGCCATCAGGAACGCCATTAAGAACATAGCCATCAACCTCTTAATCGTGATGGTCCTTATCAGCGCGGGCACCTTCAGCCTCCATTTCGTCGACGACCTAGCCCGGCTCACCGGCATTCGCACCGACATTATTGGTCTCCTGCTGGGCTTTCTGGTGGTGATGCTGTGCGTACCATCGTTCGTGATTATCTGGAGGAACGTCTGCAGCCTGGTCGATGACCTAGTCGAACACGTAATTATTCCCCGCGTTTCGGCCAAGGTGTGGAAGACGGAAACATTGCACGTCATGCTGCGCGATAGCATCGTGATTATGCTGGCTATCTTTGCCGGGGTGTTGTTCAGCCCCTTAATCATCGGAGTGCTCAAATTCGGGGTCTCCGGCTGGGCCATTCCCGCCCTGCTTCTGGCTGTCCTTATCTATCTGGTAGTCCGGTCACTCTCCGATATCCACGAGCAGCTTGAGGGCACCTTCAGGCGAACGCTCCTGGGAGAAGAATACCTTTCTACCTCGCAAACAGCCAACCTGCTCGGCATTCACCGCGACGAGGTGGCCAGGCTGGCCCGTAACATGAAACTGCCGGCGATAAGAATTGGGCACCGCTGGTATGTCGATAGGGCCATGGTAGAGAAGCTCAGGAAAACTCTTAAGTCACCAGAAAAATCTGATAAGCCTACCGACAGCTCGGACAGCAACAAGGGCGAAAATACATCAGACCGTTGAATCAGCTCTATGGTGTAACCTTCGGCAATACGATATAATACCATTAAAACCTATTAAGGATAAATAAGCTAGCTTTCTAGGGACAATGAAGTTCACCGACTATAAAACCGAAGCGCACTATGACGAATACTTCGAAGCCGACGGCGTCCCCCGACCGGCGATGTCGCCATTTATACAAAGGATTGACGGCTTCTCTAAGAACGAGGTCTTGCGCCGGAAGAGCGCCGCCGAGTCTGCCCTGCTGCAGGCGGGGATAACCTTTTCCGTCTACGGAGAGCATCAAGGCGAGATAGACCGCATCTTTCCTTTTGATATTATTCCCCGGATTGTTAGCCCGGAAGACTGGGACATTATCGAGCGCGGTCTGAAGCAGAGGATTTACGCTGTCAACGAGTTCGTCGACGACATCTACAACAAGCAAAAGATAATCAAGGACAAGACTATACCGAAAGAGATTATCACCTCGGCCAAGTCTTACCGACCGCAGTGCGCCGGTTTTCATCCCCCCAACCGGGTTTGGTGCCATGTTGCCGGCATTGATATCGTGCGGAACTCCGATGGTCAGCTTTACGTTCTGGAAGACAACCTAAGGTGTCCTTCCGGAGTGTCTTATGTACTGGAAAACCGTGAGATTTTAAAGCGCACCTTTCCCGTGATATTCGGGACGATGAGGGTCCACCCTATCTATGATTACCCGGACAAGCTCTACGAAATGCTGTGCACCCTGGCCCCGCCCAATGTTGACTCCCCGACCATTGCCGTGCTGACGCCCGGTATCTATAACTCGGCCTATTTCGAGCACTCCTTCCTGGCCCGTGAGATGGGAGTACAGCTTGTTGAGGGGCAGGACCTTATCGTTATCGATGGCTTTGTATACATGAAGATGATATATGGCTTAGAGCGAGTCGACGTCATCTACCGCCGTATTGACGACGACTTCATCGACCCTTTGAGTTTCCGTGAGGATTCTACCCTCGGCGTCCCCGGAATTACGGAGGTATACCGCAAAGGCAGAGTCGCCCTGGCCAATAGCTTGGGTACGGGGATTGCCGATGATAAGGCTATTTACGCCTACGTGCCCGAGATGATTAAGTATTATATGGGCGAAAAGGCGATACTACCCAACGTACCCACCTATCTCTGTTCGGACGAAAAGCAGCGGCAACACGTCATCACTAATATAAAGAAGCTGGTGGTTAAGTCAGTCAACGAGTCGGGCGGTTACGGTATGCTGGTCGGCCCGTATTCCACTAAGGAGCAGCAAGCCGAGTTCGTCGAAAAGATAAAGGCCAACCCGCGCAATTATATCGCCCAACCGACGTTGGACCTCTCCTGCGTCCCCACCGTCATTGATAATAGATTTGAACCCCGCCATGTCGATTTACGCCCCTACGTTCTTTACGGTAACGATATCTGGGTGCTACCTGGCGGACTGACGCGGGTCGCCCTGCCCAAAGACTCGCTGGTGGTAAACTCGTCCCAGGGCGGCGGCAGCAAGGACACCTGGGTGCTCGAACCCTCCGATGGCGAATCGGCTGGTGCGCCTGACTTGTTGAAGCCGCATGGGGGAGGGAGGGGCGAAGATGCTCAGTAGAGTCGCCGAATCTATATTCTGGATGTCGCGCTATGTCGAGAGGGCGGAAAACACGGCCAGGTTCATCGATGTCAATGCCCGCTTGATTCTCGATATGCCCCTGGATACCAGCCTCCAGTGGGAACCGATAATCCGCGTTACTGGGGACAATGAGCTTTTTGCCAGTCAATATGGTAGTGCCGACCAGGAAAACGTGGTCAACTTCCTTGTCTTCGACCAGAACTACCTAAACTCCATTATATCCTGCGTCAACAAGGCCCGAGAGAACGCCCGCACCATACGGGAGATTATCTCCACCGAAATGTGGCAGTGCATCAATGAGTTTTACCTGTTCCTTGCCGATCCTGCGGCCCACAAAGAGGCCTCCGCCAGCCCCAATAGTTTCTTCAACAAGATAAAGAACTACAGCCAGCTGCTGGCTGGCGTAAGGGAGAGCACCATGTTCCACAACGAGGGCTGGGACTTCTCCCGCATGGGGCGTTTCTTGGAAAGGGCGGACAAAACCTCCCGAATCCTCGATATGAAGTACTTTATCATCCTGCCCGAGGTGGATTATGTCGGCACGGCCTTCGACACACTGCAGTGGGCAGCTCTCCTGCGCTCCGCCAGTGCTCTTGATATGTATCGCAAGCGCTATAAGCAGATATCCCCCTCCAACATAACCCAGTTCCTCTTTTTCGACCCGGATTTCCCCCGCTCAGTCAGGTACTGCCTGAAGAAGTGCGACCAATCCATGCACGATATCACCGGGGCGCCGCGGGGCAGCTATTCCACCCCAGCGGAACGGCAGTTGGGCATGCTCCAGGCGGAGATTGAGTACGCTGATGTAACCGAGATCATGGAGGCAGGTCTTCACGAATACATCGATAACTTCCAGTCGAAGCTCAATAGAGTCGGTGAGGCCGTGGCCAGCTCGTTCTTCGCCACGCAACGTCCCGAAACACTAATAGAGAGGAAGAGAATAATATGACCTTTTGCATCGGCATAAAGGTTGCGGAGGGGCTGGTCGGTCTTTCCGACACCAGGGTGATAAGCGGCGCCGAATACTTTAGCGCCCCCAAGACCACGGTTATACAAAGAGAACAACACTCTATGTTTATCATGACCAGTGGCCTGCGCTCGGCTCGGGATAAGGCATTGACCTACTTTAACGATATGCTGGCCGTGCAGGATAAGAAGTTCAACCGTTTGTATATTGCCGTCAACGAGTTCGCCGAGCAGGTACGTCGCGTGAGGGCGGAAGACCTAAAAGCGCTCAAAGACAGCGGTTATAATTTCAACCTGACCTGCATTATCGGCGGGCAACTGGAAGAGGATAAGGAACATAAGCTCTACATGCTCTATCCGGAAGGGAACTGGGTCGAGGCCGTCGAAGATAGCCCGTACTATATGATTGGTGAATCCGCCTTCGGTAAGCCCATGCTCTGCCGCGTCCTCACCTACCGGTCGAGCCTGGAAGAAGCCTTAAAGCTGAGCTTTCTTGCCTTCGACTCCAACCGCGTGGCGGCTCGCGATATTGATTATCCCATTGATGTTGTTTACTATAAGAAAAATTCGTACTCAATTATTGAGAAACGGTTCACCGCCGAGAAGCTCCGCCCCTTAAGCAACTGGTGGCAGAATGTTTTAAAGCGCGGGGTGGCCCGCATGAACTCGGGCTGGATTAAGACCATTACGGAATGATGCCATGCGCTGGAGAATAGAGCACACTCTAAGTTACCAATACTCAAAACCGGTAGCCATAGATGCGCAGACAATTCGTCTCCAGCCGCGCCTCGACAGCCTACAGCAGGTTCCAAAGTTCGAGCTCGATATCCAGCCCAAGCCCTCTTTCCTGACTCACTATAGCGACCCAGAGAACAATTTGCTGACCACGGCCTGGTTCGAGGGAACGTACCCCAAGCTGGAGATAATAGCCCGCTCCGAGGTAGAGCTGACCGACCATGACCCCTACGACTTCATCCTCACCGAACCAGCCGCGGCACAGCTTCACCTTACCTACCCAGAAACGCTTGTGCCCATGCTCGGCATCTACACCACTCCCGACAAAGAGGCCTCACCCGTAATTAAAGAGTTCCTGAAGCCAGTACTACTTGAGGCCAAAAACGAGACCCTCCCCTTTCTCAACGGGCTTACCGTCTATATCTTCAAGAGGTTAAAGCGCAGAGAGAGGCAGGATGGCAGCCCCTGGGCACCCGAGAAGACGCTGGAAAAAGGGAAAGGGGCTTGCCGCGACCTGGCCTGGCTCTATGTCGTCGCCTGTCGCTCCCTGGGCTTGGCCGCCCGCTTTGTCAGCGGCTACCACGTGCCCTTTAACCCCCGCAAGAAACCGGAGCTGCACGCCTGGGCAGAGGTATTCCTACCAGGGGCGGGGTGGATTGGCTTTGACCCCAGTCTGGGGGCGACCGTGGCCGAGCGTTATATTGCCCTAGCCGCTTCTTACGACCCCGCCCTAACGTTGCCCACCAGCGGAAACTTCTGGGGAACGGGCGTCAAATCGGTATTAAAAACGGCCATCACCTTCGAGCCAGTGGCATAAATATATTGTATTCCTCATCTATCCTGCCAAACATGAGAGTCACGGGATAAAGGTAAATCTGCAAAATTGAAGAGGGAAAGCGCAGGAAGCCCACATTTGGTAGTTTTATGGCAAGTAACTTTTAATCAGGGTGTCGCAGGTCATCACGTTGCCCTATAAGAACACCTTTTTCACTCGTGTGATTCCCATCAGTAAGGGCTCTTTATTGACATATCGACGCTTTTTGCATAACATGAGCTTAAAACCAAAGCAAATCTCGGAGCAGGTGAGTTATTCGCTTGGCGAATTAGCTAGCTGGAACCGATATTTTTTATGCTCACGGTTCGACCTCTAGGCATAGAGGCCTACTCTGATGGTTATAGGAAGCAGCCCATGGCGGAATTATTAAGGGTTGAAGGTCTAAAGACCCGGTTTAACACCGAAGGTGGCGTGGTTAAGGCTGTTGATGGCATTTCCTACCACATCGACGAGCGGGAAATAATTGGCTTGGTGGGGGAAAGCGGCTGTGGCAAATCAGTCAGCCAGCTGTCGGTAATGCAGTTAATATCCACTCCGGGTGAGATTGTCGGCGGCGAGGTTATCTTCGAGGGTCAGGACCTGCTTAAGTTTAAAGCTAACGGACCAGAGATGCGTTCCGTTCGTGGTGCCAAGATAGCCATGATATTTCAGGAGCCAATGACCTCGCTCAACCCGGTATTGACCATTAACCAGCAGTTAACGGAAATGCTAGAGCTACACCTGCGGATGAGCAGTGAAGCCGCCAGGAAGAGGGCAATCGAGTTGCTCAGCATGGTGGGTATCCCCAGTGCGGAAAGCCGCGTTGATGATTATCCCCACCAATTCAGTGGCGGTATGCGGCAGAGGGTGATGATTGCCATGGCGCTTTCTTGCAATCCGAAGATACTCATCGCCGATGAGCCAACCACGGCTCTGGATGTGACCACCCAGGCACAGTTATTAGAACTTATGAAGGATATGGTTGAGCGATTTAAAGCCTCGCTGGTTATTGTGACCCATAATTTGGGCGTCGTCGCCCGGTATGCCCAGAGGATATATATTATGTATGCCGGGCGCATCGTCGAGGCCGGCACTACCAAGGATATATTCAGCAAGCCACGCCACCCCTATACCATAGGACTGCTCAAATGCATACCCAGGTTAGATGAGGAGGAGGGAAGGAAGCTGGTGCCCATTAAGGGACTGCCGCCTAATCTGATTAACATGCCACCCACCTGCGCCTTTCTACCCAGGTGCTCTTACAAGGTCGAAAAGTGTTCTCAAGAGCCCTGGCCTCCGCTCAAAAATGTGCATGACCACCATTACATCAGTTGCTATGTCAATACTGAGGAGAGGACAAGTGAGCCCGCAGCAAAATGAAGCTATTTTAGACGTTAGAGACCTGAAGATGTACTTCCCGGTTACTAGGGGCATCCTGCGGAGAAAGGTAGCTGATGTAAAAGCCGTTGACGGTGTCACTTTTAAAATCAAGAGAGGTGAAACGCTAGGCTTGGTAGGAGAGAGCGGCTGTGGTAAAACCACCATTGGCCGCTGTGTTCTAAGGATATATCGACCCACCAGTGGCAATGTTTTGTTTGAAGGAGAGGATATTTCATTGTTGCCGGAGTCAAAGCTGAGGCATATCCGCAGCAATATGGCGCTCATCTTCCAGGACCCCTATAGTTCACTGGACCCCCGCCAGAGCGCCGGCAGTATCGTCGGCGAGCCGCTAAAGATTCACCATTGGATTGGCAGCCGCTCTGAATATAACGATAGGGTGGAGCATGTGTTTCGCTTGGTTGGCCTAGACCCCAGCATGGCCAACCGCTTCCCCCATGAGTTCAGTGGTGGCCAAAGGCAACGCATTGGTGTGGCTAGGGCACTAGCTTGCGAGCCTTCTATGATTGTCTGCGACGAGCCCATTTCAGCTTTAGATGTTTCCATACAAGCACAGATAATTAACCTGCTAGAGGAATTGCAGGAGGGGATAAAGGGGCTGACCTACCTTTTCATCGCCCACGATCTTTCGGTTGTCAAGCACATAAGCGACCGGGTAGCGGTTATGTATCTGGGTCGCATAGTGGAAATTACCAAATCAAGAGAGCTATACGAGAACCCCTTGCATCCGTACACTAGAGCGTTGCTTTCGGCAGTGCCCATAGCTGACCCCTTTGTGGAAGAGAAACGTGAGCGCATCATCCTTAAGGGGGAAGTACCTACCCCGTTGAACCCACCGTCCGGCTGTAGTTTTCACCCCCGCTGCTTCATGGCCAAACCAGAGTGTAGCCAAGCGGTACCGCCACTGCGCGATGTCGGTGGTGGCCACGAAGTAGCCTGTATCAGGGTTTGAGTGCATGTTTGTTTATTAATACTTATCAGAAGTAGGACACACTGATGAGGGGTGATTGTGCCAAGAAAGACATATGACATCTCCTACCCAGAAACATTGCCCCCAGGGGTCATTCTTGAGAAAAACATTCTGGCCCCGATGCGTGACGGCGTGAAGCTTGCTATAGATGTGTATAAGCCAGCTGAAGGTGATGGCCCCTGGCCCGCCATTCTGGCATACTCAGCATATAAAAAGGAATATATGTTTGAAAGCCCTCTTCCCAGCTTCTATGTCAGAAATGGATATGTAGTTGTTTATTGTCAGGTAAGGGGTACTGGCCAATCTCAGGGTAAGTATACCTTTCACGGCAAGGTTGAAGCCCGAGACGGCTATGACGTTGTGGAGTGGATTGCCCGACAGCCGTGGTGTGACGGCAATGTGGCCATGGTGGGGGCATCCTACTATGCCATTGACATGTGGCTGACGGCTGTCCAGAACCCTCCTCACCTCAAATGCATCGTACCCTTTCCTGGTACAACCGATAACTATCGGGGGCTTGTCTACCCGGGAGGTGTGTTTCGCTCCACTTTCATCGGTAGCTTACTCTCAAATCTCCTTAAGGTGTGCCTATGGCCGGGTCCTGTTCCTGGCAAGGAACTCCCGGAGAACCCGGTTCTGGAGATGCTGGCGAACCCGGAGGATGGCCCATTCTACTGGGAACGAAGCGTCTGGCATCGGATGGACCAGATTAAGATTCCTGTACTGAATATTGTTCCAGCGAGCCAGCATCTCCATACTACCTGCCACCTGAAGTCCTACCCGGACATCAAGACACCTAAAAAATTGATAATCACACCTTGGACCCATATGGTGTATATGAGATTCAGCATTGAATGTTTGCCTTTGAACCAGCACATACTCAGATGGCTGGACTACTGGTTAAAGGACATTGATACAGGCATCATGGATGAGCCTGAGGTGGCCATATATGATAACGCCTCTGGCCAGTGGCGCTACGAAAACGAATACCCACTGGCGCGTACAGAGTGGAAGAAGTTTTACCTGCACGAGAAAACAGTCGTTACTGAGCCGTGGGGAGCCATCAATGACGTACCACCAACCGAGAACGAAAAACCGGACACCTATCGGTATCCAAACTCGGCGTTTGGTCCACCGCAGTTCTTGGCCTATACCTCGCCGCCCCTTGAAGAGGACCTGGTGGTACGGGGGCCGGTCAGCGTTACTTTTTATGCCTCCACGACGGGTAAAAATACCGTTGACTGGGCATTCTTCGTCAAGGTGGGGGATATATCACCCGGCGGCAAACCTCTTGACCCCATGAACAAACCCCGTGACCCTATCACCAAACCCTGGTGGACAGATACTTGGACGCCACCCGATGTCTGGCTGTGGAGCTTTGGCAACCTCAAAGCGAAGTACAGGGAGGTAGATGAGAGCCGCTCCAAACCTGGACAGCCGTGGCACTCCTTTCAGAACCCGGCCGATTTAAAACCAAACACCATATACGAGTTTCAGGTCGAGCTAATACCAATCTTCAATACCTTTAGGAAAGGTCACCGAATCTGGCTGCAGATGACGTGTCAGGACATGGAATTTGACAACCAGGATGTATTCTCACCGAGTGGTATGGCGATGAGCCCCTGGCTGTATCGTAACGCATATAAAGACGAGATTACCGTCTATCATTCCCCTGATTATCCATCGCACCTGCTTTTGCCGCTCATTCCTGATGTTCCTGAAATCGCACCGGTCAAAGCGCCGCTTCGCGATATTGTACCGGGTGCGCCATCAATAGAGTGAGGAGGGATAAGCGCCTTGTTAACTAGTTCGGATTTTCTCAGTGAACGTATCAGGGAGAAAGCCCCAGGCGCGGCGTTCCTCCTCGTATGGTGCCTCTTCTGCGTGACACTCCTCTCCTAACATCATCGTTTCCCTGCGCTCACCATACGGTGGCCAGGTACCTATGTTTTCACAGCTTGGGTCACCAGTGCGGGCGAATGCCAGCCAGGCATCCTGAATATTCCTGGCAAGGGTATCAGCCGCAGGCCCTGAGTCGCAGAAACTATCGTCATACGTTCCAAACAGAAAGCCAAGGTCTAGTGCGTGGCAGGCGCCAAGGATACCACCTAGTATCGGTGACTTCCAGGTAAAGAGATAGTTGTAGGCAGACTGATTATGATGGTATTGTGCCTCGACAAGACGAACAGCTGGCACCCGAAACATAAAGTCAGTCTGAATTGCCGTGTAAATATCGGCAGGACTGGTGGTGGCACCTCGTTTGGCTCGCGCACTACGGTATGCCTCTATCAGGCCCGGTACGTGCTCCGCTGGTATGAAATTTTGACAACGCCTGATCAGCCCGGCCTCATCCAGCTTGGGCAAATCTAGATCTATCGCACCGATAAGTTTCCACTCTTCAAGGCAAGTGCCGACCAGCATCGGGATACTGCTGGCTGCACCGCGCTTGATAGCCTCGATGGGCAATTCTGGAATTGTTTTCCCGTCTATCACGGGTACCGTTACCGTCAACCTCGGCACCCCTTCTCCTGACATCTTGGCCCTCAATTCTAGCTCAGCAGGGAGTAGTTGCTCCACCGTAAGCGCCCGTAGAGCCGCAACGTCACTAGCACCTAAATCAAAAATTTTAAGAAATTGCCTCGCAACCATTACTGCTGTGTCCAATGACGTAACCGTACTGCCGACACCGCTCTGGAGAATGGCTTTGTGGAAGAGGCCACAGGCTGATGGCATAGCCAGCAAGCAGCCAATGCTCATGCCACCCGCCGATTGACCAAAGACGGTTACATTGTCTGGGTCACCTCCGAAGGCGGAAATGTTGTCGTGCACCCATTCGAGAGCGGCAATCTGGTCCAGCAGTCCTTCATTGCCCGTAGCCGGAATCCCGCCTCCGGTGACCTCATTCAGGTTCAGAAAACCGAGTAAACCTAGTCGGTAATTGATGGAAACGACCACCACATCGCCACGTCGCGCCAAGGTGCTTCCTGAGTATATCGGCTGAGAACCCGAACCTATGGTAAAAGCACCACCATGAACCCATACCATCACTGGTCGGCGGGAATCATCCAGCCCAGGGCTCCATATGTTCAGGAATAGGCAGTCTTCATCCTGAGGTTCATCTACGTTGAAAGCTTCTATAATCCTGCCTGGCATCGGATTCTGCGGGGCAGCAGCGGCAAATGCCTTCGCCTGGCGGATATCTTTCCAGGGCTTAACTGGTTCGGGGGGCAACCACCGCCGTTCCCCCACAGGGGGAACGGCATAAGGTATGCCCTTGAATATATATAAACCCTCTTGGTAGTTACCCTCAATCTTCCCCGATTTCGTCTCAATGACCACTTTCTCGTTCTTGCTCATATCTTACTTCTTTGGTGTCGTCAGCATTTATACCACAAACTGATAATGGACACTAGGTCGGCAGCCGCAGTAATTTCCTGGCGTTGTCCTCGAAAATCAGTTTCCTCTCATCATCACTAATGTCCATTTCATTAATGGCGTTGATAGTCTGTCGGGTAAGCCGAGCCCCGAGCTGGTTGTCAAATGGTAGGTCAGTACCGAAAAGCAACCTGTCAGCACCGAAGCACGCGTAGGCACACATTAGCCCAGGGGTGTTGCCGTACAAAGCTGTATCATTGTAAAACATCCGCAGGTATTCTATCGGAGCTTTCGTTAGCCCGCGCCGATAGGTGGCCGAACCGCGCGCTTCATCAGAATCTAAGAATTGGATAATCCTGTCAGCAAAGTAGGGTATCATCGCACCACAGTGGTGAGTGATGAATTTTACATTGGGGTACTTTTCAAGGACGCCGCTCATGGCAAGACGTATCATGGCTACTGAGGTCTCATAAGGCCAACCCAGCATACCAGCTATCCTGTAAAGTGACCTGTCTTCGGTCTTGTAGTCCGGATAGTCATGCTCTCGGACCGGGTGAATCCATATTGGCAAGTTGTACTTCTCCATTTTCTCGTAAAGTGGCCAGTACTCTGGCGCATCAATGGGACGGTCATTGATTGGCGTTGTTATCTGCACGCCTCTCATCCTCAGCTCGTTTATTGCCCTGTCGGCCTCCTGCAAAGCCGCTTCTATATTATCCAGAGGCAGGCAGGCGACAGCCGCCGGAAACCTGTCTGGATACTTGGAGACAAGCTCAGCCATAGTGTCATTGGCAATGCGGGCGGCTTCAACGCTCTTGCCAGCGGAGATTATCCTATCGCTAAAAAGGGTGCACAGCGTCAGGACATGCATGAGTCCCTCATGACGGTCCATAACACGGAACCTGAGGTCAAGGTCATAGAGGGTAGCTGGAGTACCCCCGGCTCCCGCCGCTGGTGTCTGCATCAGCCCCATCTTCGACAGTTCTTCTACATATTTCGGGGGGAAGATGTGATTGTATATGTCAATTTTCAGATGGCTTTTGGACATCTTCATTCCTTTCGACCAGATAATGGGATTTGCTTAGGGGCAACGCCGCTGGCTATAGAGTTCTGAGTTTAGCCCTTTAACCTACGGCTCCCCACTAATCCTTTCTCAGCTATAGTGTACCTCGCAAACGCGGGTCAAGAGCGTCTCTCAACCCGTCACCTACCATGTTGAAGGCAAATACTATTAGCATTATCGCTACACCAGGCGCAAAGGACAAAACCGGCATAGTGAGTAGAAACTTGTACCCGTCACTGACCATAGCCCCCCAGGCAGCCGTCGGCGCCGGAACACCGACGCCAATGAAACTCAGTCCGGCTTCGATCAATATGGCAAAGCCTATTTGCATAGTAACTAACACTATGAGGGGCGGAAAGCAATTGGGAGCAACATGCCGCAGCATGATAAACAGGTTACTGGCACCACTGGCACGAGCCGCCATGACATAGTCGTTTTCCTTGACGGCGAGAACTTGCCCGCACATTAGCCTAGCGTATACCGCAGTGAGGGAGATGCCTATTGCGATCATAACATTGGCCAATCCACTGCCGAGTACAGCGGCTATCGTCAGCGCCAGCAGCATCATTGGGAAGGCCATGAGGGCATCAACGAATCTCATGATTAGCATGTTGACCACACCGCCGTAATACCCAGCAATCAGGCCCAAAGTCATTCCGACGGAAGCACCGATGAAAATGGAGGCGAAGCCCACTAGCAACGACGTTCGGGACCCGTAGATGATACGGCTCAGAGTATCACGGCCCAATACGTCCGTACCCAGAAGATGAGTCTTGCTAACCGGCTGCAAGGTTTCATCGAGATTGGGCTGATCCGGGTCATAAGGGGCCAGCAACGGTGCGAAGATGGCTACCAATATCATCAATGCAATGATAACGACACCGAAGACAACCACCTTTCGCGTAAACATCACCCGGATGACACGACGAAACTCGCTGACGTGAGGCGGAGCCTCCAGGAATGCCGGGGAAGTTGTAGTCTGCTTTGGCATTAACCGGTTACCTTTCTAACCATATCTTACCCTGGGGTCAAGCCAGCCGTAGGAAATATCAACCAGGAGGTTAACCAGCACTACTAAAACCGCCGTTATAAGGATGATAGCTTGAATAACAGCGTAATCCTGGCTAAGAACGGCGTCCACTCCCAGCCGGCCCATGCCCGGAATATTGAATACCGTTTCAACTAGGACCTGGCCACTCAATATATAGCCGAGGCCTACGCCTGATAGCGTAACCACAGGTATCAGGCCGTTCTTTATAATATGCCTTATAACGATAGTCCTTTCTCTCAGGCCTTTGGACCAGGCCGTCCGGATATAATCCTGGCGGATGACCTCAAGCATGCTTGATCGCGTCTGGCGGGCTGTGGACGCTAAGGGGAAAATGGACAGGCAGATGACTGGCAATATCGCCTGCCTGAGGCTTTGACCGAAATCAACCCAAGGATACGTGTAACCATGCAGAGGTAACCATCCAAGCTGGTAGCCGAAAAAGTATATCAGCAATATACCCAGCCAGAAAACGGGGATAGTTATCCCCAGATTAGCCAGCAACGTCATCACGGTATCTATCCACCTGCCGCGACGTAACGCTGACAGTGCACCGGCGATGAAACCTAGAATGTGACTGAAGATCCAAGCCAATAAGCCAAGGTGGAATGTTATCGGTGCCCGCCAGGCAAGGAGCTTGCTAACGTCCTCGTGGTAGTAAAGTGACGTACCCAAGTCGCCATGAAACAGGTCGCCAATCCAGTCTACGTACTGCACTGGTAATGGCTTGTCCAAACCGAATTCCGCTCGTGTTTCCTCAAGCTCTTCCGGAGTGAGATTCTCCATCTGTTGCGAGCTGAGATACAACAGGATGGGATCCCCGGGCAGAAGACGAATGACTATAAACACCACAAATGTAACGAGGATAATCACAAGAAGCGATTGCATTAAACGACGAACGATATACGCTGTCATCTTGGTGCCACTGGGGACGATAAATCTGAATTGCTTGCTAGCTTCGCCAAGGTTATCACACGCTCCTACAGATGTCAACAGAATAATACCGCAAAAGTACTTTCACAAGCAATAGTTGCGCTTGACACATTCTTCACTCGATGCTAATATTCTTCTAGCTTATTTAACAATGAATAAGTACTGATTGAGAAAGCTGAATGCAGCTTCTATACCTGGTAAAAATCAGCGGAATGGCTCCTAATAACATAACTTAGAGTCTTTAACCTTAATCTCATTGGCTTGGCTGGATAACAAATTCAGAGAGGAAGGCGAAGGACAATGAGTAGTTAAATAATCGGCCCAACAAACTTTACTACTAAATAGGTTCTAAGACAGGGAGAAACAAGATGAGAGAAAGGAGGTTGCAACAGATAAATACTAATCTAATTATTCAATTAACTCTTTCGAATTGTCTATTTCCCCCAATAAGTAAGGAGGCGCAAATTGTTTAATAGAAAGATTTTCTACGTATTATTGGTTGTTATCATGTTGATTCCCAGTGTCATTATATCCGGCTGTGGCGAAAAGGTGCAGACAGGCGGCAACCTGACGATTATCAGCCCTAATGCACCTACTAACTTCGGTTACCCGGTTGGGTTCAGCGGCTTCTCTCCATATTTCGCCTGCCAGGCTGCCCTAGAAAGCTTGTGGGACGCTGACATCAATGGTGATCTGCGCCCGGAGCTGGCTACTTCCTGGGAGATAGCTGAAGACAAATTATCAATTACTTTCAAACTGAGAGAGGGCGTCCTATTCCACGATGGCACCCCCTTCAACGCCGAGGCAGCTAAGTGGAATCTGGATTTATACCTCGAGCGGGGTACCGGAAACCAGGCGTCTTGGGAGTCCGTCGAGGTTCTCGGCGAGTATGAGATACGTATCAACCTGACGGAGTGGGAGAATACCCAAATGTCCGGGGCCCTCTACTTTATATCCCCGACAGCGGTGGAGACGAACGGAACTGAGTGGGCTGCGACTCATCCCGTCGGCACCGGCCCCTTCAAGTTTAAGAGTTTTATCCTGGATACTTCACTGGAATACGAAAGGTTTGATGATTACTGGGGAGATAATGCCAGAGTCGACGGCATCGAGTTCATCTACATTGTTGACCCAACCACAGCTGGTATGTCCTATCAGGCTGGTGAGGCCCTGGTATGGGAGAGTGCCGACCCCGCCACAGCCTATGACTTGGAGCAGACGGGCTACCAGGTAAGCACCCGCCGCGGCCCGATTATGAACCTTGTCCCAGATAGCGGCAACCCAGATTCGCCCTGGGCCGACAAACTAGTCCGTGAGGCCGCAGAGTACGCTATAAACCGCCAGGCCATCGTCGATGCTCTAGGCTACACCTACTGGGAAGCGGTTAATCAGCCCAACGCGCCGGAGCAGTTCGGTCATGTTGATGACCTGGACGGCCGGCCGTACGATCTTGAAAAGGCCCAAGAACTTATGGCAGCAAGCAGTTGGCCGAATGGATTCGACACCAAGATTATAACAATGACGTTGTTTGATCAGGACCCTCTGGTGGCTATCCAGGCTGACCTGGCCGCCATTGGTATTACCGCTGACCTAGAGGTTCTCAGCCCCCCCTTGTGGTCAGAAACCAGAACCGGTGGCTGGGAGAATGGCCTCTTCTACGTTACGCACGGAGCTACCGATTATAACTACTGCGCTTACCTCGACAGGTATTTCAACCCAACGGGCCTGTTCGCCATGCCGGTTGTGGCGTACCCTGAAGGTTGGCTCGAAGCAATTAATGAGATGCTAGCCGCCGCCGAGCGTGACGAAATGGCAGACCTGGCACAAGCGCTTGTCCGGCAATTCGTAGACGAGGTCATGGCGATACCACTCTGGATAGAGTCGGAAGTCTATGTCCTTGACAGCTCCGTACACGATATGGGCGTTGGAACACACGGTGACGGTTTCACCTGGGATGCCGACAAAGTTTGGATAGAGCAAGAGCAGTAATAGAAATAATCTGACTGTAAAACTTGGGTATATCAGGGAAGAGCAGTCACTATACTAAAAAGGAGGCTGTATGTGAGCTTTTATTAGCTCCAGACGTACAGCCTCCTTTTTATCGGTGCCAGTTGATAGTGCCCGTACCAGGGCATAATCCTCACCGTAGTTTTAATACATGGTCAGAGAATCTTTACTGACTTCTGTGCAATCTGATTCTATTCAATGTTGGAAACAAATCCTGTGCTATAACATCTAACTACAAAAACACCCTGAAATCTGGAAAAATGTTGACCTGACTTTTAATCAGGGTGTCGCCGGTTCGAAACCGGCATGGTCTAGCAGGTAAACGATAACATCGCCCACATTGGTCCCCGTGTCCCCGGCGACTATCAGCGAGTTCCCCAGCTTTTTCAGCAAGGTATTGCTATCGCACCTTTCGACATAGGCTTCTATGTCTAATTTCTTAGCTTTCGCGGTTTTCAGCGAGTCTTGGTCGACGATAGCACCAGCGACATCGGGGAGAAAATCGGTGCCGTCGCTGCCGACGCTGGCCAATGTCCACTGGTCGGGGTAATCCGCCATCGCCAGCAGCGAGACAGCGGCGTAGTGCTGATTTCTGCCTCCCCTCCCCGCCCTATCCGGCAGCCTGATAGTCGTCTCGCCGCCGACAAGCATAACATTATGTCCGGTGTATTTTCGCCCTGCTATCTCTTTAGCCCTGGAATAGGCAACCTCGGCGGTGTCGCCCGTCTGCTGACTGGTTATAATGTGAGGCTTCAGCCCAAGCTCGTTGGCCTTGGCCGCCATCGCCTCCAGGGCCAGCATGTTGTCGCCGATTATATAGTTATGGCAGTTGCTTAAAGTCTTAGGCGTCTCGGGGGCGTTGCCGTGCTGTCCTTTGACTAGGTAGTCAATAACGCTCTTAGGTGCTTTGGTTAGCAAATCATGTCGTTTCAGGACATCGTAGGCCTCGTTGAAGGTGGAGGGGTCAGGGGTGGTGGGGCCGGAGGCAATGACGGACAGGTTGTTGCCGACGACATCGGATAGTATTAGTGAAACAACCTTGGCGGGAGTGTAGAATTCACCCAGCCTGCCGCCCTTGACCTGCGAGAGGTGTTTTCGTACCATGTTGATTTCATCTATACTGGCCCCAGAGCTGATAAGCAGCTCGGTGACTCTTTGTTTATCGGCTAAGCTCACACTTGCAACGGGGTAAGGCATTAGTGCTGAGCCACCGCCCGAGAGTAAACAAATAACGATATCATCTTGGCCTATCGAGTGGCGCTCTTTAAGGGCCAGCATTTGGCCGACGCCAGCGACACCGCGCCGGTCGGGGGTGGGATGACCAGCGATTACGGTCTTAATCTTTTGTGTCCTGACCTGCCCGCCCTTGATGTTGACCACGCCTTCGGTTATGTTGCCAATGCCGATGATGCTTTCCAGTGCCTGCGCCATAAGCCCGCTGGCCTTGCCCCCACCGACAACAAAGACACGCCCTGTCGACAGTTTAAAACTATCGCTCTGTACCTTAATGGTATGGCGGGGGGCGTCGTAGCTGAGGGCCGTCCTCATTACGTTCGGGGGCAGGACGCGCTTGATGCCTGCCTCGATAATAGCTAAGACCCGGTCTCTCGACTCGGTGGTGGCCAGCTCGCGGCGGTTTTGGATAATCATGTCACTCCTATAATACACCAACCTCTGGCCTCAGGAAACAGGCTTGACGCCAGCTATGGTTAACCTCTAAAATTGCGCAAGGAGAGAAGCGGCGGTGAAATTTCGAAGAAAGGGAACCAGCGTATTATCATGGCAGAAACAACTTGGCAGGACTACAAGGAGGAAAAGTATTCAAGACCATCACCGTTAAAAGGTATCCGTGTACTTGAGGTATGTACCCTGCTTCTAGGCCCGGCGGGGCCTGGCTTCGCTGCCGAGATGGGCGCCGAGGTCATCAAGTGCGAATTTCCTCCCATGGGCGATACCTGCCGCGACCTGACCCCCTTCGGTTATCTGTTTCGCGAACAGGGGCCCGCCTTCGCCCACATGAACACCAATAAATACTGGCTGGGATTAGACCTGCACGTAAGCGAGGCACAGGAGGTTTTTCGCGAGCTAGCCGCCAAGGCCGATGTTATCGAAAACAACCTGAGACCAGGGGTGATGGAGAGCTGGAACATCGGCTACCGCCAAATAAGAGAGATTAACCCCGGTATCATCTACTTAGCTAAGAACGGCTTCGGCCAGTGGGGGCAGTACGCCATGGAGAACCGCCCCTCAAATGACGGCGCCTCACAGGCGTTTTCCGGATATGCCTGGCTTTCCAGCTTTCCCAAGCAGCCGCCCCTAAAGAGCCGCCTCTACATCTGCGATAACTACGGAGCTTTGATGGGTGAACTGGCCGTGCTCGCCGCTCTGCACCATCGGGAAAAGACGGGCCAGGGACAGTTCATCGAGCTTTCCCAGAGCGAAGCCATCATGCGGGCGATGACCTGGGTCTGGCCCTACCAGCAGCTTACGGGCAAGACAGCCATGCCTTCCGGCAACCGTGACCTGTCCATCTGCCCCGCCGACACCTTCTACTGCGCTGACGGCAGCTTCGTGGCTATAGCCGCGCCGGCCCCCGATGAGTTCCAGGGCCTGTGCACGGCTATGGATAAGCCAGAGCTGACCGAAGACCCGCGATTTAGAGACCATCTCACACGACTCAAAGACGATAACGCTAAAACAATCCTCAAGCTCATCGCTGACTGGGCGAGGACCAAAACCGCCAAAGAGATTGAAAAGCTGGCGGAAGAGCACGGCTTTGCCGCCAGCCATATCTATGATACCAAGGAGGTGGTGGAGGATAAGCACTTTGTGGAACGGGGCTTTATGACCGAGGTCGATGACGCCATCCTCGGCCAGTACCTAGACCACGAGTTCCCGGTGATGATGTCCCAAAGCCCGCCCAAGGTGAGGTGGGGTGTGAGGGCGGTGGGCTTTGACAACGAGTATATAATGACCGAGGTCCTGGGTAAGACTGAAGCCGAGATTAAAAAACTCTACGAATGCGGTGCCCTGGGTAAATGGGCCGACGTGCCCACGCGCCGCCCGCCTTCGGGCTGGGACGGTAAGTCGGGCTTAAGAACACAACTCGACCTGTCGGAGTTTGCCCGCAAGACCCCACCCTCCAAGAAAGGCAAAGCGGCCCTTGAGGAACAAGCCGCCTTTCTAGACAGGATAAAGGAGCGCGACGACCCCGCTATCGCCCATACCAAGCCCGAGGCCCTGGACGATATCACCGTCCTGGATTTGAGCTACAAGAGCTACGCCGGCTGCTACTGCTCCTCGATGCTGGCCGAGTTGGGGGCCAAGGTGCTGCGTATAGAGCCGCCTGAGGGCGATTTCATCAGGACTTTTACCCCCTACGGTATACAGCATAAAGGCGTGGGGCTCAACTACCTGAATGAGGGCCGTAATAAGCGCCACATCACCCTTAACCTTGGGTCAGCCGAGGGCAGGGAGCTATTGAAAAAGCTGGTGGCCAAGGCCGACGTGCTCATTGAGACCTACAGCCCCGGGGTGATGGATGGGTGGGGCATAGGCTACGAGGACTTGAAGAAGCTCAACCCCAAATTGATATTCGCCTCCATCACTGGTTTTGGGCAGTTCGGGCCGAAGAGCCGCAGTCGCATGCCCGATTACGATAGCATCGCCCAAGCGCGCTCTGCGGTGCAATCGGCCACGGGAGAGGTTTTGCCTGAGGGTAAGAGCTACGACGATTGCCCCTGGGCGGTGCCGACCAAAGCGGGGCCCTGGATAGCCTGGGTGCAACCGGGGACATTTATGGCCGTCGGTATCCTGGCGGCGCTGCACTGGCGGAAGACAAGTGGCCAGGGGCAGGCGCTGGACATGGCTACCGCCGAGGCCTACGCCCGCTTCGACGACTACGCCGCGCTGTGGTATCAGGAGACCGGTATTATCTGTGAGCGCTTCGGCAGCCTGGATACAGCAGGCTGGCTCTACTGCTTCGCGCCGACCAAAGACGGCGCCGTTTTCCTGGGCGGCTTGAGACTGGAGATGTGGCAGGCCTTTGCTGACATGCTGGGCAAATGGGACGAGTGGGACGCCGCCAACTGGACGACGCTGCAGATCTTTATGCGTAAGGACGAGCAGCTCAAGTGGGCGCCCAAGGTCTTTGCCGAGACACGCAAATACACCAACGACGAGCTGGTGGCTATGTCGATAGAGTATTCCCAGAAAGGGCGATTGGCCCCGATTACACCGGTGGTGGCGCCCGTCTGTTCCCCTGAAGAATGCATGAAAGACGCCAACTGGCTGGAACGGGGGATGTTCACCCCGGTTAAAGACCCCATCTACGGTGAGGTTGTCGTCTGCCAGGCACAGCACAAGATGACCAAGACGCCCATCAGGACGAAGTGGGTCTGTCAGCCCGTGGGCCATGAGAACAAGAGCATCTACAAGGAGTATCTGGGCTTTTCCCCCGCTAAGTTAGACGAGCTGAAGCAGACGGGTATAATATAATAAGGAAGCTGATGGATTTAGCCAATCTGGTGGTACTTATTCGGGGTGGTGGGGAGGTAGCCAGCGGGGTGGCCCACAAGCTGGCACACGCCCGTTTCCGCGTCTGTATGACCGAGACCTCGCAGCCTTTAGCCGTCAGTCGCGGTGTCGCCTTCTGTGAGGCGGTCTACGACGGAGAAAAGACAGTAGAAGGGATAACGGCCCAGCTGGTGGAATCGGAGGGTCAGATAACCGACGTATGGCGTCAGAACCAGCTGCCCATCATTGTTGACCCCGATGCCCTGGTCAAAGACATGCTCAAGCCCACTGTGCTCGTCGACGCCTTAATGGCCAAGCAAAACCTGGGGACAAAGATAAGCGACGCCCCGCTCGTCATCGGTCTGGGGCCCGGATTTCGAGCCAAAGAAGATGCCCACATCGTGGTAGAGACCAATAACAGCGAGCGCCTGGGACGGGTAATATTGTCGGGTGAAGCGGAGGCGGATACCGGGATACCCGTCGCCATCGGTGGCCTGACCGAGGAAAGAGTGCTGCACTCCCCCAGCGACGGCCAGTTCCTCACCGATAAGAATATAGGCGATATGGTCAAGGCGGGCGATACGGTGGCTTCGGTGGCCACCCAGCCCCTCAAGGCGGGGATTAGTGGTGTGGTGCGGGCCTTGCTTCGCAACGGCACGGTGGTAGGCAAGGGAGCCAAGCTGGGTGAGATCGACCCTTCAGGAGATAGAGAGGCCTGCTATACCATCCGTCCCCGGGTGAGGGCGATTGCGGGCGGTGTCTTAGAGGCGATAATGATGCGCTTTAACGTTTAGAGGAGAATAATGACCGATATCTACCAGGAAATCGTTAGGATTAAAGAGGAAGGGCAGGAAGCGGCGCTGGTCACCATAGTCTCCGCCAGCGGCTCTACGCCCCGCGAAGAAGGCGCCAAAATGCTGGTTAAGTCTGATGCCACCATCGTCGGCACCATCGGTGGCGGTAACCTGGAGGCTCAGGTAATCAAAGAGGCGGTCGGGGTAATAAAGCAAGGCCAGCCCAAACGAATTCATTTCACCCTCAGCGATAAAGAGGCCAGCGAGGTGGGGATGATATGTGGTGGCGACATGGAGGTCTTCATAGAGCCTATACTGACGGCACCTACCCTGTTTATCTTCGGTGGCGGTCACATCTCGCTGTCATTGGCCCAGATGGGCAAGCTCCTCGGCTTTAAGATTGCCATCATCGACGACCGCGCCGAGTTCGCCAATGCCAAGAGGTTTCCTGATGCCGAGACTGTCCTGGCCGAGGACTATACCAAGGCCTTCCCCAAGCTGAAGATAGACAAAACGAGCTACATTGTCATCGTTACCCGCGGCCACCAGCACGACGAGCGGGTACTGGAGTGGGCGGTGGGTACTCCCGCCAAATATATAGGCATGATCGGCAGTCTGACCAAGGTCAAAACGATATTCTCTCACTTACTGGCTAAGGGAGTGCCCCAGGAGACGCTGGACAGCGTCCACTCCCCTATTGGGCTGAGTATAGGCGCCCAGACACCCGAGGAGATAGCCGTAAGCATACTGGCCGAGATAATAAAAGTCCGCCGTTCCACCTAGCCACCGGAGATGCGCAGGGCGGTATCGAGTTCGTCCCCGTCCTTTACCTTCGCGGCCAGCTCTTCGGGATAGATGCTCTCCCCGTTGACGTAGACCTCGAGTATGCGGTTTAGCGCGCCGTCCTTCTCAAAGAGTTTCTTTTCGAGCTGGGGAAAGCGGGCAGCTAACTGCTCCAGGCACTGGCCCACGGTGTCACCTTCAACTTCAACTATCGCCTGGCCGTCAGCGAGTCTGGCCAGGGAACGATGCAGCTTTATCCTAACGCTCAACTCTTATCCTTCAGTGTGCTGCAGTGTGGGCAATCAGGGTCTCTTTTCACCTTGAACTGGGTGAATTTCATGTTGAGCCCATCGTAGATGAGTAGGCGGTTACCCAGCAACTGCCCCATGCCCACGATGTACTTTATGGCCTCGGTGGCCTGAATACAGCCGATGACACCGGGAGTAACACCGACTACGGGGAAGCTGCCTTCGACAACGGCCCCACGGTAAACGCAGCGCAGGCAGGCAGTCTGGCCGGGGACTACGGTCATGGCTCTGCCCTCAAAGCCGTTGACAGCGCCGTGAAAGAAGGGAAGCCTCTTCTCTATAGCCGTCTTATTGAGTAAATAGCGGGTGGGCAGGTTATCCATGGCGTCGACAATGAGGTCGATGCCAGCCAAAAGCTGGGAGATATTGGCCTCGGTTATGGTCTCGGCGATAGCCTCTATCTTTACATCAGGATTTATTTTCTTAAGCCTCTTCGTTGCCGAAACTACCTTATCCTGGCCGATATCTTCGTCGCGGTGCAGTATTTGGCGGTTCAGGTTGCTCAGCTCTACCCTATCGTGGTCGACCACTCGTATTAGCCCTACCCCAGCCGCCGCCAGGTAGGTGGCGGCCGCCGAACCCAGACCACCGGCGCCAGCGATGAAGACCTTGGCCTTTTTCAGCTTGGCTTGGCCTTCTTCGCCAAAGCCGTTAATCATTATCTGGCGACTGTATCTTTCCAGTTCCTCTTGGCTCAGCATCTTGGCTACCCCCTTGATAGATTAACCACCCCCGATTATGGTGTCCAGGACAAAGATTTCTTCCAAATCGGGGTCTATCTGGTAGATAACTTTCTCGGTTTTGGCGTCGGCCACCAGACCACCCATAGGGTCGTTGTAGGTCTCTTCCAGGATTCTCTTCGCCTCCTCGACGGTCACCTCTTTTTCGCCACCCGAGGCGTAACGGACTTTGATTTTTCCTCTCATATACTCTTTATATTTTAACCTTTTTCCATCGGTGTATCCAGTGCCTTGGTCTTGCTGGACAGATGGCACTGTCTCAAGCCAAGTATTGACAAATGACCTGTTGGGGACTAAACTCAGGCTGTAATACACTTAAAGGAGGCAACATCATGGCAGAATCACTGGCAGAGTTTGTGTTATACGAAGACAAGGCAGGAGAATTCCGCTGGAGGCTAGTGCATAGAAACACGAATATAATTGCCGATTCAGGTGAGGGCTACACGACCAAGGCTAACGCGATTAACGGAATCGAGTCAGTAAAAGAAAATGCCCCTGATGCTCCCATTGTAGACAAGACTGAATAATGGTCGGGGTGGGCGGATTTGAACCGCCGACCTCAGCGTCCCAAACGCTGCGCGCTAACCAGCTGCGCTACACCCCGCATCACAGAGTATAGCAAGGCGTTTCCCAGGGGTCAATGTGTGGGGTTAAGAGTAAAAAAAGTTAATCGCGGCAGTCGGGGCATTTATCGAAGGCGTCGGGGGCTAGCCCCGCCTTCTTGATGATGTAGTCCAGCTGGGCCTGGGGGGCAAAGTAGCGGCCACAGTTCGAGCACTTCTTAAGCTTGAACTCCATCTCGTTGTTGGGCCAAGTAATGCGCCTGGTATCGCCAATATCCTCGAACTTGATGGCGTCCACGGGGCAGACGTAGGCGCAGGAGCCGCAGCCGATACAGACGTTGGAGTCTTCAAAATAAGGGGTGGCCATGGCACGGTCAACACCGCGGTTGACCAAGCTGATGGCGGAAACACCGACAATCTCTTGACAGACCCTGGTACACAGGGCGCAGAGCATACAGTCGTTGTCGTCGAGCTTGAAGCTGGTCTTTCCCACCCCCAGTTTGTGAGCTAAGTCCTGCACCGCCTTGTTATTGGGGCAGCGGGCCAGGAGCAGTTCCATGAGCATCTGGCGGTTGGCAGCGATTCTCTCCGAGTCGGTGGTCACCTTGAGTCCATCAGCCACTTCGTAGAGACAGGAAGCCACCAGTCTTTGCCGCCCGTTCTTGGTCACCTCGACCGTGCAAAGACGGCAGGCGCCGTAGGGGGTTACCTCTTCATGGTGGCAGAGAGTGGGTATGTAGATGTTATTATCCTGAGCGGCCTCTAGTATGGTCGTCCCCGCTTCGGCTTGAACCTTCCGTCCGTTGATTATCAGCTTGACCTTCTTCATTTCCTTATCAGCGCCCCGAGGTTGCAGACGTCATAGCAAGCGCCGCACTTTATGCACTTCTCCTGGTCTAAGACCACGGGCTTCTTCTTGCCCATATCAGTTATCGCCTCGGACGGGCAGGCTTTGACACAGAGTCCGCAACCGGGGCATTTCTCTTCATCAATGGAATAGGTGACTAATTCTTTGCAGACACCAGCGGGACAGCGCTTTTCCTTGATGTGGGCTTCGTACTCATCTCTGAAGTAGCGTATAGTGGTCAGCACTGGGTTGGGAGCGGTGCTGCCCAACGCGCAGAGTGAGGTATCGATGAGCGCTGCCGAAAGCCTCTCCAATAGCTCGATATCACCTTTCTTGCCCTTGCCTTCGGTGATATCAGCTAGTATCTGGCTCATCCGCTTCAGGCCCTCGCGGCAGGGTAAACACTTGCCGCAGGACTCGCCCTCCAGGAAGTTAACGAAGTACTTGGCGATATCCACCATGCAGGTGTTCTCGTCCATGACAATCATGCCGCCCGAGCCCATCATCGAGCCGGCTTTGTCCAGCTCGTCGAAGTCAACGGGCAGGTCGAGGTGGCTTTCGGGTATGCAGCCCCCCGAAGGCCCGCCCGTCTGTACCGCCTTGAACTTCTTGTCGTCGGGGATACCGCCGCCGATACCGTAGATAATGTCCTTCAGGGTCGCGCCCATGGGCACTTCGATAAGACCGGTGTTGTTTATCTTACCTACCAGCGAGAATATCTTGGTACCCTTGCTGCCTGGGCTGCCTATCTTGGCGTACCAATCGGCACCGTTTTTGATGATTAAGGGGACGTTGGCCCAGGTCTCGACATTATTAAGGTTGGTCGGCTTTTCCCAGAGGCCTTTTTCTGAGGTATGGACGTATTTCGCCCTGGGCTCGCCGACCTTGCCCTCTAGCGAGGCCATCAGCGCCGTCGACTCACCGCAGACAAAGGCACCGCCGCCGCGGCTTATCTTAACGCTGAAGTCAAAGCCAGAGCCGAGTATGTTCTTACCCAGCAGCCCCAGCTTCTCCGCCTGCTCGATGGCTATCTGGGCGTTCTTGACCGCCAGCGGGTACTCGTTACGGACGTAAATATAGCCCTCGTGCCCACCGATAGCGTAGGCACCGATAACCATTCCCTCCAAAACGCTGTGAGGGTTGCCCTCCATAAGGCTGCGGTCCATAAAAGCACCGGGGTCGCCCTCGTCACAGTTACAGATGATATACTTCTTATTGCCCTCGGCGTTGCGGCAGGTCTGCCACTTAGTCGCCGCCGGAAAACCACCACCACCTCGCCCTCTTAGGCCCGCCTTCTTAACTTCGGCGATGACCGCCTCGGGTTTCATGGAAAGGGCTCTAGTCAGAGCGGCGTAGCCGCCCAGAGCCAGATAGTCCTCAATTATTGTAGGGTCAATGTTGCTGTTGTTACCCAGGAGGAGGCGCTTCTGCTTTTTATAGAAGGGCACATCTGATTCATAGGTTATCTCCTTACCGGTATCGGGGTCAACGTAGAGCAACCGGTCAACGATATCGCCCTTGACCGTCGCCGTGACTATCTCGGCAACATCCTCACCCTTCACCTGCTGGTAGAGGATATTCTCCGGTTTGATAACCACCAGCGGACCCTTCTCGCAAAAGCCGGGACAGCCAGTTACCCTCAGGCTTATCTGGTTCTCCAGTCGGCGTTTTTTTAACTCTCGCCGGAAACCGGCGATAACACCCTCAGCTCCCAAAGCCAGACAACCAGTGCCACCACAGACGACGACGCAGCTCTGGCTAGTGTCCCTGGTCTTGATTATCGAATCTCTCAGAGCCTCTAGCTTCTGCGGTGAACTCAGCCGACCGTTGCTCCGTTTGGCCATTTATTTATAACTCTCCAGCAAAGTCTTTACCCTATCGGTCTTCATCTGTCCTGAATATTTGCCATCAATTATCACTATCGGCCCCAAGGCGCAAGCGCCGACGCAGTTAACCGTCTCCATGGTGAATCGAAAGTCTTCGGTGGTTTCACCATGTTTTATGTCAAGTTGCCGCCCTACTTCATCGAGGACTCGGCCCGCGCCTCTGACGTGGCAGGCGGTACCCAGACAGACATTGATGATATGGCGCCCCCTCGGTTTGAGGCTGAAGGCCTTAAAGAAGGTAGCCACGCTGTAGACCTGCGTCATGGGTATCTCCAGCCCTTCGCTTATCTGATCCAAAGACTCCTTGGGTAGGTAGTTATACTCCGTCTGGACGTCTTGCAGAATGGCCACTAGCATACCCTTATCGCGCTCGTAGCTGTCCAGAATCGAGTTAATCTTCTGCTTAGTCGGCTTACTTGCTGTCGGCATTCGCCTTCTCCTTAAGCGCAGCGTAATCAGCGGCCACCCGCTTTTGTATCTTCTCTAGTATGTCTTCGGAAAGGTGTCGGAATCTTCCCTGTAGCTTCATGTAGTCGGTGACGGGCCTGAGCTCGGGAAAGTCAAAGTTCAGCTTGTACTGGCCGTTCTCCACCTCGTAGAGAGGGAATATCCCCGTCTCCACGGCCAGGCGGCCTATCCTGACCGTCAGGTCGGTGGGGCATCTCCAACCGGTGGGACAGACCGAGAGGATGTGGACATAGGCAGGGCCAGGGGTCTTGGCCGCTTTCCCTACCTTCTCCATCATGTCGAAGGGATAGCTGGGGCAGGCGGTGGCCACGTAGGGTATGTTGTGGGCGGCGGCAATCGCTGGCATGTCCTTCTTCCAGCTAAACTGGCCGATGCTCTTCTTGCCCGCCGGAGAGGTTGTGGTGGAAGCGCCGAAGGGTGTGGCCGAGGAGCGCTGTATTCCCGTGTTCATATAGGCCTCGTTATCGAAGCAGATATAGACGAAGTTGTGCCCCCTTTCCATAGCACCCGAAAGCGCCTGGAGGCCGATATCGCTGGTGCCGCCGTCACCGGCCATAGCCACCACGTTGATATCCTGCTGGGCGATGCGGCCTTTCTTCATCAGCATCTTTAAGCCCGATTCGACACCCGAAGCCACCGCGGCGCTGTTCTCGAACAAGGTATGAATCCAGGGCACCTTCCAGGAGGTGGTCGGTAGCGGTGAAGAAACAATCTCCATACAGCCGGTAGCTTCAGCGATAATGGTGTTCGGCCCCAAAGCCTTGCAGGCCAGTCTGACCGCCAGTGCCTCGCCACAGCCGATGCAGGCGCGATGGCCGGGGACGAAAGTGTCTTTTTTCGTTATCAGTCGGGGAACATAGACGTTGTAGTTCTGCATTAGTCTCTTACCCCGAATATCTCGAACTCGTTAGGGCTGCCTTTTTGCGCGATGGCAATGCCCTTATTGATTATCGTCTCGAAGCCAGCGGGGGCGATGTCTCGACCCCCTATTCCGGCCACGAAGCTGACTATCTTTGGTTTCTTGGCCTCACCGTAGAGGGCTGACCTCACTTCGGAGCAGACCGGCCCGCCGGGGCCGCCGAAGGAAAGCGCCCTGTCGACGACGATGAGGGTTTGGGCATCCTTGACCGCCTGACGGAACTCTTCGAAGGGGAAGGGTCGCCAGAGACGGATTCTGACCAAGCCTACCTTTTTGCCCTCGTTCCTGAGCTTATCGATGACCGTCATTGCCGTCTCGCTGAAGCTGCCCATTGTCAGCAGCAGTGTTTCGACGTCCTCGGTCTTATAGCTTTCCACTGGTGAGTAGTTACGTCCGAAGGCTTTGCCAAACTCCTGCCAGGTCTTTAGGATTACCTCTTTGGAGGCCTTCAGGTTGACTTCCTGCGCCCACTTGGCCTCGGGGTAGAGGATGGGTGGGGCGAAATCCCCCATGGTTACCGGTTTGTCGGGGTGGAGGGGCAAAGGGTATTTGTTGGGCGGCAGGAACTTATCGACGGCGCTCTGCTCGGGGAAGACGATAGGCTCGATAACATGTGATAAGTGGAAACCATCGAGGTGGACCATTACCGGCAGCAAGACGCCCTTGTCCTCACCGATTTTAAAGGCGCAGAGGACGTTGTCCACCACTTCCTGCCCGTTCTCGGTAAATATTTGTATCCAGCCGGTGTCGCGCACGGCCATAGCATCCGAGTGGTCGCCCCAGACGCTTAAAGGCGATGACAGGGCGCGGTTGGCCACCGTCATCACCACGGGCAGGCGCATGGATGAGGCGACATAGAGTACCTCGTGCATAAGCTCTAGGCCCTGTCCAGCGGTAGCGGTAAAGGTTCGGGCACCGGCGGCGGCTGAGCCGAGACAGGCGCTCATCGCCGAGTGCTCTGACTCCACGGGGATATAGGCGGCGTCTAATTCGCCGTCAGCGACCAGCTCGGCCAGGTGTTCCACGATGTGGGTCTGGGGGGTTATAGGATAGGCGGCGACGACATCGGCATTGGCCAGCTTGACCGCCTCACCGACGGCCACCGATACCTCTATACCCACTTTCTTGGTCATTATTCTTCCTCCACGACCATGGTTATTACCTTGGTCGGGCACTCACGGGCACAGATGCCACAGCCCTTGCAGTAGTAGACATTGGCTTCGAAATAGCCATCGTCATCTTGCTCAATACAGCCCTCGGGACAGTAAATCTGGCAAAGCCCGCACTTGATGCACTTGGTGAAATCGTAGGTTGTCCGTTGCGAGCGCCAGTCGCCCGTCTTATACTGCGCGGCGTTGCCTGGCTCGGTGACGATAGAGCCGATTTCCAGATCTCTCCAGGTTATTTCGCCTTCTGGTTTAGCCAATCCCCTACTCCTTCAGCTCGGTTTCCTGGTAAGCCCTTTTCATAGCGTTGACGTTTCTTTCGGCAAGGCGGCCAAAGCGGTTATGCAACGGCTCGACCACTGAGTCCAGCTTGACGACATCGGTGGCCTTGAGCAGCGCGCCGACCATGGTGGTATTGGTGATAGGTACGCCCAGCGTCTCGCGGGCGATACCGGTGGCGTCGACTTTAGCCAGCTTGCACTTGATTTTTAGGCTTTTCCCGATTTCGACAAAGGATTTCTTGGTGTTGATAATGACTATTCCGTCTTTCTTCAAGCCCGCAGCCACATTAACGATGGTGAGCAGCCCGGGGTCGAGCACCACCACCACGTCGGGGTCGGTTATTTCGGCCCTGATGCGTATCGGCTCCTGGCTGTCAATTCTGACGAAGGCCTGCACCGGTGCCCCCCTGCGTTCCGGACCGAAGCTGGGGAAGGCCTGCCCGTACTTGCCTTCGCTAATGGCCGCCTGGGCTACCAGCTCGGCAGAGGTTACCGCCCCCTGCCCACCCCGCCCGTGCCATCTGATTTCCATTAGCCGATTTTTAGAAACCACTTCACCGTCTCCAAGCTAATTAAGAAAAGCGCCCCTGGAGCGACTCGAACGCTCGCACCCAGCTCCGGGGGCTGGTGCTCTATCCAACTGAGCTACAGGGGCGAGTACGATTCTAAAGTACGATTATATATGATAACCTATAACTCAGGCAGGATGCAAATTTTTTAAGCTGAGTCCGAAGGCGGTTTCACCACCAGTACCGGTACCGGGCTGTCCTCTATAACCTTCTGAGCCGTGCTGCCGAAGACCCATTTCGTCATGCCCGAATGGCCATGGCTTGATATGGCAATCAGGCTGACCCTCTTTTTCTTGGCGTAGTCAAGGATTTCCTTGACGACCTCCCCCGACCTGATGGCGACGGTTAGTTCGCCCTTGGTCTTCTTTCCCCTCTGCAACCGTTTGTAGACCTTATCCAGGTATTCCTTGGCTTCCGCCTTGTATGCCTCCATCTCCTGTTCAGGATAATGGATATAGTCCAGACCACCCACAGTGCGAATATGCTGTCCCGTCGGCACCACCCCCAGCAGGATAATTTCAGCCTCCAATCGTGACCTGAGCTCCTTGGCCCGCGTTATGGCGGCTTCGCCAGCCTCGGAGCCATCCAGAGGAAGGAGGACACGGCTTATCAGATGCTTCTTTTCCTTGGTCTTGCGCCGACGTTTGGTCTCCTTGATGAGCAGCAAGGGCACACCGACGGCGTCAATTACCTTGTCGGCTACCCCTTCCTTCGCCCAGGGTATTATGCCTGAGCTTTCGTGAGTAGCCATGACAATGAGTCGGATATCGTTCTTATCGGTGTATTTGACAATCTCCTCAACCGTCTTGCCCGCTATGACCACGGGGCTGACCCTTTTAAGCCGCTTCTTCATCTGCACGGACAGTCTCTCCAGGTAGAGCTGGTGCATATGGAGGCGCTCTTCATCCTCTGGCCCACTGACGTAGAGCAGGACAAGTTCGGAATTGAAGGCGCTGGCTAGCTCCTTAGCGTAGGGCAGAGCCAGCTCGGCCAGGTCGGACCCATCCAGGGGAACCAGAATCTTCTTCCACATTTTCCACCTCCTCTTAAGCGTATCTTATCACTAAGTATAACCAGCATAAGCCGACCACCATAATCATGGCCGGAATGGCGTATTTGCAGAACTTGCCCCAGCTTATGGGATGCCCTTCTTTCTCAGCGATGGCGGTGCCGACGACGTTAGCCGAAGCTCCGATGGGGGTGGCGTTGCCGCCGATGTCGGTGCCCAGCGCCAACGTCCAGGCCAGTGTGGGCAGTTTTAAGCCCGCCGTCTTGGAGAGGTTAGTAATTACGGGCACCATGGTGGCGGCAAAGGGTATGTTGTCCACTATGGCCGAGGCAAAGGCGGATATCCAGAGGATAATGGGTATCACCAGAATCAGGCTTCCCCCGGAGGCATCGCCGATGTAGTTGGCCAACCTAACCAGCACACCCGTTTCCTCCAGACCCCCGACGCAGATAAACAGCCCGATAAAGAAGAGCAGCGTCCGCCAGTCGACACGACTAATGATGTGCAGTGCCTTCTTATATGACGCCAACAGCGTCACCGCGGCGGCGATAACGCCGATTAAGGCCATAGATATGCCGGTTTCAGCATGAGTTACAATTAGGACAATGATACCAATAAAAATAGCAGCGTTGATACGGAAGTGAAGTGGGTCAACGATAGCCTCGCTGGGCTCGGGGTATTTGTTTTCGGGGGTATCGGGTCTATTCTTCTCAGAGCTGGAGAGTGTCTTACGAAAAACGAAGTAGAAGAAGGCCAGGGCAGCTATCATCCCTATCCAGGCGATAATACCGGTGTTGGCAGCGAAGTCGGTGAAGTTATAGCCAAGGGCGGTGCCGATAATTATATTGGGCGGGTCGCCTGACATGGTGGCAGCGCCGCCGGTATTGGCGGCAAAGATTTCAGCGATTATCACCGGCACCGGGTCGAATTTGAGCAGGCGCGACAGCTCGATGGTGACCATAGCCAAGAAGAGGAGTACGGTGATGCTATCGATGAACATGGCCAGGAAACCGGAGAGGAGCATAAAGACGATGAGTATGGGAACGACCTTATAGTTGACTAGCTTGGCCAGCAGCAGGCATATCCAGCGGAAAAAGCCCACCTCCCCCAATCCCTCCACCATGACCATCATGCCGCCTATAAAGATAATGGTCTGCCAGTTGATACCGTAGGACTCGATGTGCTCCTGGCCGGGCACCCAGAAGTGGAACTGCCCCATTTGCCCCAGGTTCATGACGCTAACCACCGAATCGGGGCTTTGCATGATAATCAGGAAGACGACCACCAGGATGAGTCCGGCACCGACCAGGGCGGGGATGTAACGATGCACCCTGCCGATGATAATGGCCAGGAACATCAGGATGAAAATGGCGATAGCAAAAATTTGGCTTACTTCGAACATCTAATCAAGCTTAACAAAAACAGATGGAATATTATAGCCGAAGGGTAGACGCTTCGTCAAAGCAGGATGGGTCTAACCGAAGCCTATGCCAGCGCAAAAGAGGAAATAGGCGCCGACAATATAGAGCCCGATTAAAGCGGGGCTGTACCAGCTGCTAAAGCGAAAGAGCTTGTGCCGACGACGGAAGCGAAGCCCGATTATCACCAGCAGGGTGGCCACAATCGCCAGCGCCGCTGTGATAAGGTGGGCGTCAGATACCGAGGAGAGAACAGAGTCACCGCGATAGAAGAGGTCAGCGGCAAAGATGATAGCGATGTTGAACATATTGCTGCCCAGTATGTCGGCCACGGCCATATCGGTCGCCCCTAGACGGAGGGCAGCGATAGAAACCACTAGCTCGGGCATCGAGGTGCTGATGGCCAGGAAGAGGCTGCCGACGAAGGTGGTCCCCCAGCCAGTAGCCGTGGCAATTTCGTCACCGATAAAGGCGGCCCATATCCCCGCACCGATAACGGCCAGTGCCGCCAGGGAAAAACGGAAATAGACCTTCTTCAGGGAAAGATTATCATATTTGGCCAGTGGAGCCTCGGGGGGGGCGGGGTAGCGAAGCTCAAAGTGAAAGATTTGCCTGATGGCCACCAGATAGAGGATGAGAATGATAATGCTGGGGATACCTATCCAGGCCAGCTTTATCCCTGAAAACGTTTCCCCACCCAGTATGGTAGCACCGGCAATAGCGATGAGTACGATAGCTGCCGCTGCCGAGGCCACATGGTTCAGACGGACGTTGCTTAAGATGGGGCCCTTACGGTAGAGAAAGTCGAGCAGGGCGATGAGAGTCAGGTTGAAGAGGCAGCTACCGAGGAGGGTGCCCATAGCCAAGTCGGGGAGGCCGACCAGGGCCACCGAACTTATGCTGGTGACCAGCTCGGGCACCGAGGTAATTGCCGCCAGCAGCACCAGGCCAATCCAAAGCCCGCCCAGCCCCGTTTTCTCGGCAATAGCGTCGCCGTATCTAGCTAGCCTCGTTCCCGCGAAGAGAATTATGGCCAGACAGACAATATATTGTAGCCAAATCAGAATCTGAGAGTCCACAGCAATACGCTGCTAGCATACTATACAAATAGTCGCGCGTAAAGCCTTTTAGCCGTTCAGAATCTTCATAGCCTCTTCCCGCCCCGCGTCCATCAGATAGGGTATGCCCGTGACCTTGGCGCATTCCTCGCTGAGGGACAAAAGCTCGTTGCGAGTGATGGCGGGTACACTAAAGCACCTGGCGCCCGCCATCAATTGCTGCAGGCCTACCCTGAGCTTATCGACATAGCTATATATGCCCACCGCGCCCAGGGGTATGTTCTTCATCTCGCTGGCGCCGACGATGTTCTTCACGTCTTCGTAGTTGATGAAAATCTCCTCAGGCGTCTCGCCGAACTGGCTGACGGTCTTGGGTAATTTATCGTCCTTGAGCCACTGCTCGATGTTCTTACCCACCATGCCTGGGATCATCAAAGCCCGCCCCATACAGATGGCCTTGGTGAAGGGCGAGCCTAGGGCCAGCGCCTTGAATATGCCGTCCTCACTGCTGAAGCCGCCAGCGAAGGCGATATCGGGCGGCCTTTCGCCTTTGTCGGCCAGCTTCTTACAGAACTCGTAGGTGGCAGCGTGCAGGTGGAGGGTGGGCATGCCCCACTCCTCCATCATGCGCCAGGGGCTCATACCAGTGCCTCCAGGGGCACCGTCAATGGTGAGCAGGTCAATCTTAGCCTTCGAGCCCCATTTGATGGCCATGGCCAGCTCGCGCAGGCCGTAGGCCCCCGTCTTGAGGGTAATGCGTTTAAAACCAAGGTCTCTGAGACGGTTGACCTCGTTATAAAAACCCTCCTCGTCGATGAAGCCGAGGCGGCTGTGGCGCTCGAACTCCTTCAGTGAGCCGTCGGTAAAGGCCGCCTGGACGATGGGGTCGGCGGGGTCGGGGGTAACGATATAGCCGCGTTTCTGGAGCTCCAATGCCCTCTCCAGGCTGTTAACCTTAATCTCACCACCAATACACTTCGCCCCCTGCCCCCACTTCAGCTCGATGGTCTCCAGCCCGTGCTTTTTCCTGACGTAGGCGTCGACGCCCAGTCGGGTATCCTCTACGTTCATCTGGACCAGAATCTCACCGTAACCCTGATGGTAGCGCTTGTATATCTCGATTCTGCGGTCCATATCGGGGGCGGAGGTAACCTTACCCTTGTCGTCACGCTCTAAGCGCGGGTCGATGCCGCAGACGTTTTCGCCACAGACCAGGGTGACACCGCCGATGGCGGCACCGACGGCAAAGTGGTCCCAGTTCTTGCGGGCTATTTCGGTGGAGCCCAGAGCACCGGTGAAGACCGGCACCTTCATCTTAACCTTAATGTCCCAGCCGTATTCGGTCTCGGTGTTTACCGACGGGAAGGTAGCCGTATCGGGGTCGCCGCTGACACCAGGGGGCAGACCCTCGGCCCCCAAGGCGTAACCCTGGATATTAAGGTGAGAGTAATCGATGGGATAGTCCTTGTCACCTCCGGCCGTGACCTCGCCGAAGGGTCCAGGGTATATCAGTTCCCGACCGCGGAAGGTCGCCTTGAAGACCTCGCAATTTCCGGTGCACCCGTCAACACAGCGGGTGCAGAGGCCGCTCATGGGGACCACGCTTCGGGAGCGGTTAGCCGTTCGGGTGGCTTCGTTGGCGTTGGGTCGTTGTAGGTTCATTATTATAATCCCCTTCCTTTATGTATGATGGGCATAGTTATCCCACGGAAAGACAATGCAAAAGCGAATGCAGGCGATGGGGAGAGATTTTACACCCCTGCCCTCTTTGATATTAAGGCAGGGTATAATCCTGACTTCTCGCATAAGTATAGCCCCTAAAAGCTGGGTTGGATTAGAACGGTCGGTCGGCGAAAAGGGCAACAGGCAACCGTTTGCCTTAAATTACACTAGTGGCACCATTTTTGTCAATCCCCTATATAAAAAATAAGCCACCGGGCTTTTTACCCAGTGGCTTAGTGTATTTTAGTGATACTTCTTACTGCTTGCCTTTGACCAGGATATCGACTACCGCCGGGTCGGCCAGGGTGCTGGTATCGCCCAGATTCTCAACGTCACCAGCGGCAATCTTAGTCAGTATGCGGCGCATAATCTTGCCGCTTCTGGTCTTGGGCAGCCCCTCGGCAAACTGGAGCTTATCGGGGGTAGCAATGGGCCCTATCTCCTGGCGGACATGGGTCACCAGTTCTCGCTTAAGGTCGTCACTGGAGCGTACATGAGCCTTCAGCGTCACGAAGGCGTAGATGCCCTGTCCCTTAATCTCGTGGGGCATGCCGACCACGGCCGCCTCGGCTACCTGAGAGTGTGATACCAGGGCGCTTTCCACCTCGGCGGTGCCGATGCGGTGGCCAGAGACGTTAATAACATCGTCGATGCGCCCCATCAGCCAGAAATAGCCGTCTTTATCCACCCTGGCGCCGTCGCCGGTGGTATAGACCCCGGGGTACTGAACGAAATAGGTTTTCTTAAACCTCTCCGGTTCGCCGTAGACCGTCCGCATCAGGCCTGGCCAGGGCTTTTTGATGACCAGGTAGCCGCCTTCATTGACGTCAGCCTCGGAGCCGTCCTGACGGAGCACGGCTGGCTCAATGCCGGGGAAAGGGAAGGTAGCCGAGCCCGGTTTGAGAGGGGTGGCTCCGGGGAGGGGGGTAATCAAAATGCCCCCCGTTTCCGTCTGCCACCAGGTATCCACGATGGGGCACTTGCCTTTACCGATGACATTGTAGTACCACATCCAGGCTTCGGGGTTAATCGGCTCGCCCACCGAGCCCAAAATGCGCAGCGAATCCAGGTTATGGCGGGCGGGCCACTCATCGCCCTCCCTCATTATCGCCCTCAGGGCGGTGGGGGCGGTATAGAAGACGTCGACCTGATACTTCTCGACGATAGCCCAGAAGCGGTCGGGGTGGGGGTAGGTGGGCACACCCTCGAAAACCAGACTGGAGGTGCCCAGAGCCAGGGGGCCGTAGACGATATAGCTGTGACCGGTGACCCAGCCGATATCGGCGGTGCACCAGAAAGTGTCCTCCTCTTTGATGTCGAATATCCACTTTAGGGTCTGGTAGCAAAAGAGGAGATAGCCAGCCTGGGTATGCAGCACTCCTTTGGGTTTACCGGTGCTGCCGCTGGTATAGAGAATATAGAGGGGGTCTTCGGCATCCATCGGCTCGGGCTCGCAGTAGGGCTTGATATCCTCCGCTGTTACCTCTTCGTGCCACCAGTAGTCGCGGCCTTCTTCCATATTTACCCCGATATTGGCCCGCCTGACCACAATCACGTCCTTTACCTTGGAACAGGCCTTGGCGGCCATATCAGCGTTATCCTTACTACGGATGATGCGGCCGCTGCGGTAGTAGCCGTCGGCACAGATGAGCATCTTGGCGCCACAGTCCCGGACCCGGTCGCGTAGCGCCTCGGCACTGAAACCGCCGAAGACAACGCTGTGTATCGCCCCAATGCGGGCGCAGGCCAGCATGGCAATGGGCAGTTCCAAAATCATGGGCAGATAGATGGAAATACGGTCGCCCTTCTTTATACCATGCTTTTTAAGCACGTTGGCGAACTTACAGACCTCGTAATAGAGCTGCTGGTAGGTAAGCGTCTTGCTATCGCCAATGTCCCCTTCCCAGATGAGGGCGGCCTTATTCTTTCTCCAGGTAGTGAGGTGCCTGTCCAGGCAGTTATAGCTCACATTGAGCTTGCCGCCGACAAACCACTCGTGCTTGGCGTTCTCGAAATCAGCGACCAGCACCTTGTCCCACTTCTTGTACCAGTCGAGCTGTTCGGCCAGCTCTCCCCAGAAGGCCTCGGGGTCGCTGATTGACCGCTGGTAGATTTCCTTATACTCTTCGAGGCTTTTTATATAGGCATCCCGGCTTAGCTGCTTGGGGGGCGGGAAAAGCCTCTTTTCCTCCATCATAGAGGTGATGGTCTTGCTCTCGTCCATATAGATTAAAAACTCTCCTTCTAGTTCAACACACTGCTTGTCGAGCGCATAGCTTGGTTACACTAGGTAGTAGAGACTGATTATCCACCGTAACGGTTACAATACTTGAGGGTTAATCCTGATAGCTGACGCCCATAAGCTGGGAAAACGAATCCCGCAGCCTTTGTGAGATGACATAGGCTACGCCACCAGCAATCTCGGCGCAGAGCTTGGGGTTGGTATAAACCAGATTACGCAGGTCCTTCCCTTTAAAGACGAGAACCTTGGTTCTCTCCAAGGCTTTCACCGTACAGACGCTGCGGTAAGGGGGGATGGATGCCGACCAGCCGAAGCATTCGTAGTTGGAGGCGGACTGGATTTGTCGTCTGTCGGTGGGGCCCAGCTCAAGCAGAACGGACACCAGACCGTCTTCAATCACGTACATCTTCTCATTCTCACGGTCCTGCCGAAAGATAGTCTTGCCAGCTTCAAAAACCTCCTCGGTACACATCTCGGCCACCGCTTTAAGGTCTTCATCATCCAAATAGTGGAAGACGTCCGACCTTCTCAGCACCTCTAGCTTATCCATTTATAATCCTCCGTCTTTCCTTGCCCGGTGAGCTAACGTACCAGAATAATTTTACACTTTTGCTGGTAATATTTCCAGTCGAGATGAGGCCCCACCCCCTGTCCCTCCTGATTCAGGTTTACAATGGGCCATGAGTATGCTAGTATCAGCTTGCTTGGCATTAAGGACAAGCAGATGCGTATAGAGAGACAGAGATATACCGAGCGCTTCGGCTCAATAAAGATAAACGACGTTCAGAAGGTCTTGGAACTAGACTCGGGGCGTCGGGCCGACGGCGCGCTTAAAGAGTCGATAGCCGTCGACAAGATAGAGGAGGACGTGATTAAGGCGGTGGAGGAGAAGATGGCTATCATTATCCCCGTCAAGGACGAGAAGCTCAAGCTCTTCGAGGGGGTTATCAGTGGCGTTCCCCACGAATGTCTGATAATAGTCGTCTCCAACAGTGAGCGCGAGGTTACCGACCGCTTCGGTATGGAGCACGATACCCTGGAGCAATACTGCCACTTTACCCAGCGTCGGGCGTTGATTATCCACCAGAAAGACCCGCTGCTGGCCAAGGCGCTGGCCCAGGCCAAGTACACCGACCTGCTGGATAAAGAGGGCAAGACGGTGAGGAACGGTAAAGCCGAGGGGATGGTGGTGGGACTGCTCATCGCCATACTGGCGGGCAAGGACTATATCGGCTTTATCGACGCTGATAACTACTTCCCCGGCTCGGTCTGGGAATACTCCAGGTGCTACGCGGCTGGTTTTAGTATCGCTCAGTCGCCCTACGCTATGGTCAGGATTCTGTGGCGCTATAAGCCAAAGGTAGCCGGTGAAATCTACTTCCGCAAATGGGGAAGGGTGTCGGAGACGACCAACAAATGTATGAACTCGCTGCTTTCGGCTAATTCCGGCTTTGAGACCGATATCATCAAGACGGGCAACGCTGGTGAGCATGCCATGAGCGTCAAGCTGGCCAGGATAACCCCCTTCGCTTCGGGTTATGCCGTTGAGCCGCAGGAACTGGTCTCCCTCTGTGAGGACTACGGCGGGGTGTTACCCATGGCCAACCAGAGGATAGCCAAGGGCGGCGTAGAAATCTTCCAGATAGAGAGCCGCAACCCCCACTTTCATGAGGAGAGGGGCACCGAGCACCTAAAGAGTATGCTGCTTCAGGGCCTGAGCACCGTCTATCACTCCCCGCTTTGCGAAAAAGAGACGCAGAAACTCGTCCTCAGGGAGCTATCCGCCCAGCGCGCTCTTAAAAAAGGTCAAATACCCCCCAAGCCCCGTATCACCCTTCCTCCCCACCACGCCAGCATCAAAAGCTTCACTAATTTCATGGCCGAGCACCTGGATTCATATTCAGTGCTCAAAGATTAGCTATGCCCAAGCCCATAGAGCCCAGACTTATTGTCTTTGACATGGACGGCACCCTCATTACCGAGCGGTTCATCTTTCAGCTTGCCCGAAGGTTCGGCTTTGAAGACAAGCTCAAGGAGATAATGTCGCGGCGTATTCCCGAATACGAGAAGACAAGGGTCATCGCCGCCCTGCTTAAGGGCATCAGCACTGAAAAAATCGTCGATACCTTCGACCGCATTCCGCTTTCGCCCGGCGCTGAAGCGACGGTAAAGGCGCTTAAAAACGAGGGACACATTCTGGCTATCATCAGCGACAGCTATACCATAGCCACCGAGCGGCTCCAAAAACGGCTGGGCTTCGACTACACCGTAGCCAATAAGCTGATGGTAAAGGGGGGCAAGGCTACCGGGGAGGTGAAAATGCCGCTTGGCTGGCCTAAGAACAGGCAAAACTGCCTCAAACACGCCATATGCAAGCTGAACGCCATGTTCGACCTCTCGCGGGAGACCAGAATACCACTGGAGAGGACAGTGGCTGTGGGCGACAATATCGCTGATATCTGCATGCTAGAAGCGGCCAGCCTGGGCATTGCCTTTAACCCCAAAGCCCCTGAAGTCGAGCGGAGTGCCGATGTCACCGTTAGGGGGGATTTGGGGGGGATTTTAGCTATAATAAGTAAGTTGGGCTAGTCTTGAGGGCTTTAAGAGTACTATAGTTTAGGGCAACTATTAAAAAAAGACCCCAATTCTATGTAAATAACTATTGACATTACGAGGCGAATAGGTTATCGTTCATAAAAAAGGAGGTAAACCCAATGCAAGCCTATTGTGTTAAATGCCGAGCGAAGAAGGAGATGAAGGACGCCAAGCAAATTACCATGAAGAATGGCCGTCCGGCCACCCAGGGAGTATGCCCTTCCTGCGGCACAAAAATGTTCCGGATCGGAAAAGCTTAAAACTAATCGGTATTATCAAAAGTTCAAGAGTAAGGCTGGATAGGGGCACTAGTGGCCTATCCAGCCCTCTTGCTATTTAGCACATTACTAGCCAGCTCATATATTGAGCTGATAAAAGCCAAGGTGGGTAGTTAACGCCTTGGCATTTTTGTGTCCCAAAAACAGGCCCACTCTTCCTAATGCGTGCCCCCAGAATACGCATCACTTAGTAACAGAAGGAGATGCTAATGGCCAAAAGCAAGATATCAGCGCTAAGAACGGCGCGCACCTTTCTTAGAGAGGGCACCTGCTCGGAAACGCTTATGATTGCTCTCGACCGCGCCTACGGCCACCCGATGAACACCGAAGAGCAGGCCTCCGCTCCCCTAGCAGGCGGACTAGTGCAATATGGCTATCAGTGCGGCATGCTCTGGGGTGCAACGCTGGCGGCGGGGGCAGAGGCCTATAGAGTGTACGCCCCAGGTCCAAAAGCCGAAACGGCGGCGGTTAGGGCCGCCCAAAGGCTTGCGTCGTCATTAGCTGGCCGCTACAAGAGCATTAACTGCCTCGAAATAACCGACTTGAATTGGAAGAAAATACAGCCGCTGAAGATACTAAAGTTCTTTGCCAAGGGCGGGCCCATAGGCTGCATAACCATGGCCGCTAAATACGCCCCGCTGGCTTTCGATGAGATAAATACCGCTTTTTCTGAAAGACCGGTCAAAGCCCCCTCCCCTCCCGGAAGCTGCGCGGCCATTATGGCCCAGAAGATGGGCGCCTCCGAAATGCATACGGTAATGGCGGCGGGATTTGCTGGTGGCATCGGCCTCAGTGGAGGTGGCTGTGGGGCCTTGGGGGCCGCCGTCTGGATTATCGGGATGAACGGCCGCCGAGAAAAAGCTAGCAACAAAGTCATCAATTCAAGGCTCAACGATACGATGGATAAATTCTTACGAGGCACCGATTTCAAGATAGAGTGCTCCGAAATAGTGGGGCGTAAGTTCGAGAATATCGAAGACCATGCCGTTTACTTACGCGATGGCGGCTGTTCGAAGATTATCGAGCTACTGTCTACTAAACAATCTACGTAGAACACTGCACCGGCTACTATAGCTCTAGTTGCCACCGCGCGTATCTACCGCTATAATCTAGTCTATAAAACTCTGTAACTGAATGATGGAAAAGGAGGGCGAGACAATGGCTGGACCACTGGATGGTGTCAAGGTAGTAGAAATAAGCATGTTTCAACAGGGACCGGTAGCGGGGATGAGGCTAGGCGACCTGGGTGCCGAGATAATCAAAGTAGAGCCCAAGAATGGAGACCCCGCCCGGGGCATGATGCGGATTATCGGCGCTGATACCGGTCTTAAGGGGCGTAACTATTATTTCGAGAGCAACAACCGCAACAAGCGCAGTATCGCCCTGGACATGAACACAGAAAAGGGTAAGAAGATATTCTTCGACCTGATTAAGCGCGCCGACGTCTTCGTGACCAACCTGAGCATAGACGCTCCCAAGCGGATGGGGATTGATTACCAGGTGCTTTCGAAGATAAACCCCAAGCTTATCTACGCCCACGCTTCGGGGTGGGGCCGTGAGGGACCCGACGCCAACGCCCTTTCCTTCGACTATACCGGTATCGCTCGTGCTGGCACCATGATGATGTGCGGCGAGCGTAACGGCCCACCGGCTACCCTGATACCGGGGATGGGCGACGAACAGGGCGGGCTTATCTGTGCCTGGGCGGTAACCGCTGCCCTCTACGCCCGCGAAAAGACAGGCAAAGGACAGCTGGTAGATACCTCGCTCATGGGTAGCCTCATCGCCCTGCATGGGGTCAACTTTGCTGCCCCCGGCGTCCTGCACAAGGAATTCCCCCGCTTCATCAGAGCCGAGGCGGGCAACCCCATCTATAATCACTATCAGTGCAAGGACAAAAAGTGGATTGTCATCGCCCACCTTCAACCCGATAAATACTGGCCCAACGTCTGCAAGGCAATGGGAATCGAGGAACTAGAGCACGACCCCAGGTTCAACAGCATCGAAGCCAGGCACGACCACGGCAAGGAGCTGGTGGCCATACTGGACAAGATATTCGCCACCAAGAACCGTGACGAGTGGATGAAGATATTCAAGAAGGAGAACGTAATCTACACCCCCATCCAGTCGTCAAGCGAGGTTTTTGAAGACCCGCAGGCGCTAACCAACAGCTATATTATCCCCGTCGAGCACCCGGTCTGGGGCAAGATAAAGATGCTCGGCTTCCCCTGGTCGTTCAGCCAGACCCCAGCCGCGGTCAAGCGGGAGGCACCCGAATTGGGCCAGCATACCGAGGAGATTTTACTGGAGCTTGGCTACAGCTGGGACGATATCGCCAAGCTCAAAGAGGAAGAGGTAATAATCTAAGCCACGGCGCGTGGCTTTAACTAGAAAGGTCACAGCTACCGATGGTAACCTTCTACCGAAGATTACCCGAATTCGACTATTTGAAGCCGAAGACAATCGCTGAAGCTCTCTCCTTCCTTGCCCAGTACCAGGGAAAAGCCAGGCTAATCGCGGGCGGCACCGACCTTATCCCCCAGCTAAAGGGGCGCTTGGTTAAGTTACCGCAATACATCATCGACCTGAAAGAAATCCCTAATCTGGACCATATCAGCTACGACGAGACCAAGGGGTTGACCATCGGCGCCCTGGCTACCATCAAGGCGGTTATCGACTCCACCGTCATACGTGATAAATTCAGCGTGCTCTCTCAGGCCGCCGAGAATATGGCTTCACCACAGGTAAGGAACCGCGGCACTATCGCCGGTAATATCTGTAACGCCGTGCCCTCCGCCGATTCCGCCCCCGCCCTGCTCGTCCTTGAGGCCAGACTAAAGCTGGTCGGCCCCAAGGGCGAGAGAATGGTCGATATCGGAGGCTTTTTCACCGGCCCTAACCAGACGGTACTCGACGGCGAGATTTTAGTCGAGATTCAGATACCCACCCCACCCCCCAATAGTAAAGGCGTATACCTCAAGCTGGGGCCGCGAAAGGCTATGGATTTAGCTGTTGTCGGGGTGGCGATATTAGTCGTGCCCGACAACGGTAAGTTCCAGGACGTACGCATCGCCCTGGAATCGGTAGCCCCCACCCCAATTCGAGCTAAAAAGGCCGAGGCCGTTCTTGAAGGACAAGCCTTTGACGATAAACTCATCGGAAAGGCGGCGCAGACCGCCGCCAGCGAAGCTAAACCCATAGATGACCATCGCGCCTCGGCGGAATACCGCCGTGACATGGTCGAGATACTAGTGAAACGAGCCCTTAAGCAAGCCATCGGGAGCTAGTTGGATGAAATCGATAAAGCTCAACGTAAACGGCCAGGACTACGAGCTTTCCGTACCGCCCCACCGTACCCTGCTTGAGGTTATCCGGGAGGAGCTGGGGCTTACCGGTACCAAAGAGGGTTGCAGTCTGGGCGAGTGCGGCGCCTGCACCGTTATCATGGACGGTCAGACGGTTAACTCCTGCCTGGTGCTGGCCGCCGAGGCCGACGGCAAGAGTATCATCACTATCGAGGGGCTGGCTGAGGGAGACAAGCTGCACCCTATTCAGCAGGCCTTCATCGACCACGGCGGCTTTCAGTGCGGCTTCTGCACGCCGGGGATGATAATGTCGGCCAAGGCGTTGCTCGACGCCAACCCCCACCCCACCGAGGCCGAGATAAGACAGGGTATAAGCGGCAACTTCTGCCGATGCACTGGTTACACCAAGATTATCGAATCCATCAAGGCGGCGGCCAAAGAAATGGAGGGGAAGTAGCCATGGCCGATTTTGCTGTTATTGGCGAGCGGGTGCCCCGCGTCGACGCCAGGGAAAAGGTCACCGGTGAGGCCAAATACGCCGCCGACTACTCCCTACCCGGCATGCTCTGGTGCAAGCTGCTCAGAAGCCCCTACCCTCACGCCAAGATACTCAATATCGACGCTAGCAAAGCGCTAAAGCTACCCGGAGTGAAGGCTGTCGTTACCGGCAAGGACTTCGGCGGCTGGAGCTGGGGGTGGATGCGCGCTACCCGGGACGAAGTCCCCGTGGCCGTGGACAAGGTACGCTACCTGGCCGAGGCGGTGGCCGGCGTGGCCGCCGTTGACGAGGATACCGCCGAGGCGGCCACCCAACTCATTAAAGTTGATTACGAGGAGTTGCCCGGTGTCTTCGACCCCGAGGAGGCCATGAAGGACGGCGCCCCCAAAGTGCATGATTATGTCAAGAATAATATCAGCGTGGAGTACCACTGGGACTTCGGTGATGTGGAAAAGGCCTTCGCCAACTCCTATATCGTCCGCGAGGGCAAATTCCGCACGTCCCGGGCCACCCACGGCTACCTAGAACCGCCAGCCATACTGGCCTACTACGACCCCACGGGTGCCATAACCGTCTGGGCATCAAAACAAAGCCCCTACTTTCACTACCGCCACCTGGCTGCCTGCTTTAAGCTACCTTTGAGCAAGATCAGGGTCGTCCAGCCCTTCATCGGCGGCGGCTTCGGCGGCACCAAGAACGATTCGCTGGCCGGAGACTTCTGCGCCGTTTTGCTCTCCAAAATGACGGGCAAACCGGTTAAATATCTAGAGAGCATGGAAGAGGAATTAGCCACCAGTCGCCGTCGCCACAGCATGATTGTCTACAGCAAGACAGGCGTTGATAAGGAAAGCAAGCTGACGGCCATCGCCCAGCGGGTCATTGCTGACGGCGGCGGCTACACCGCCATCGGGCCGCTTTCCATGTACCTGGTCGGCTTCATGACCACCCTGCCCTATCACCTGCCCAACTTTAAGTACGATGGCTACCGCGTCTTCACTAACAACCCCATCGGGGCGGCAATGAGGGGCCACGGTGTCACCCACTCCCGCTTTGCTGCCGAGATACAGATGGAGATGATTGCTGAGGAGATGGGCCTAGACCCGATAGAGATTCGATTGCGCAACGCTATCGACAACCCGAAGAAGGGCGAAGTCTACGAGACGATTAACAAGGTATCACTCATGACCTGCGGCCTCAAAGAAGCCATACAGGAGGCGGCCAAAGACCCCCTCTGGCGGGACCAGGACAAGATGCCCAAGAAGGAAGGCAATATCTCTTGGGGCACAGGCATCTCGGGGACATCGTATTCTGGTGGCGCTCGTCAGATGGGCCACCAGGCCTGCGCCGCTATCATACGAGTCTGTGAGGACGGCACGGTCAACCTCATCACCGGGGCCACCGACTGCGGGCAAGGCTCGGATACCGTGCTCTGCATGATTGCCGCCGAGGAGTTGGGCGTCAGACTGGAGGATATCGATATCAAGCGGGTGGATACCGCCTACACCCCCGTAGACCCCGGCAGCTACGGCAGCCGCGTCACCATACTAGCCGGGCAGGCCACCCAGAAGGCCGCCCGTCAGGTCAGGAAACAGCTCCTGGAGGCTGCCGCCGCCAACTGGCAGGTAAAGCCGGAGGACGTTGAGATCAAGCTGAGCGAGGTCTTCCTCAAATCAGACCCAACCAAGAAGATGCCCTTCATCCAGCTGGCCCGCATCGCCTGTTATTCGGGGACGGGGGCGGTTATCATAGGCACGGGCTATTCCAGCTACGGCATCGAGCACCTGGACCTGGTCAACGGCATCGGCAACGGTGCGGTCTCATATAGCTTTACCGCCCACACGGCGCGCGTCGGCGTGGACACTGAGACGGGCAAGATAACGGTCAGCGATTTCACCATAGCCTCCGACTGCGGCCGTCTGCTCAGCCCGATACTGGCCGAGGGGCAAATTGAGGGTGGGGCCATTCAAGGGCTGGGGCAGACCATCTACGAGGACTTCATTATGGATAAAGGCAAGACGCTCAACCCTACATTCTTGGACTACAAGATGCCCCTGGCCAGGGACGTGCCCAATATCAAGCTCATTGACGTCGTCACCGACGACCCCGAGGGCCCCTTCGGCGCCAAAGAGGCCAGTGAGGGCAGCATCGTCAGCGCTCCCCCCGCCGTGGTCAGCGCCATCCACGACGCCACCGGTATCTGGTTCACCGAGCTGCCCGTAACGCCGGAAAAGATAGCCAGGGCGCTTAAAGAAAACCAACAGCGGTAGCTTTTCGGACTTATTTTGGCTATACTAGAGCTAGACGACTGACTCCAAGAAGGCCGTGGAGGTGAGTCGATGAGCAGTCTCAAAGCGGGCAAGGTTGGCGAGTTAGCCGATGGAGCCATGAAATCCATCTCAACCAAGCAGGGTGAGTTTCTTCTAGCCAGGGTGGGAGACAAATACTATGCCGCGTCTAACCGCTGCCCCCACATGAAAGGAAAACTAGACCGAGGCACGTTGGAGGGAACCGTGGTTACCTGCCCGCTGCATGGCTCCAAGTTCGACCTCAAGAACGGCAAGGTGGTGCGCTGGCTGGGAGGCACCGGAGTTCTAGCCAGGGTGGGCAGAGTCTTCAAGTCAGCCCAAAACCTCAAAACCTATCGGGTAGAGGTCAAAGACAACCAAATCCTGATAGAACTCTAGTCCCTATAGCCAAATTGTGATAACTTTGTAAGTTTTATATCCACGATTTTATACTTTTGTCACCTTCCAGCGTTTATCATATTATCAATGAAGGTTGAGGAGTAAAAATGTCCATTATTTTCTCCGGCAGCGAGCTGTTGGAAGCGGCGGTGGGCATAGAAAAGAACGGGGCTGCCTTTTACCAGGCGCTGGCCGAAAAAAGCTGGGAAGATAGTGTCCGGGCCATCTACGAGCACCTGGCCGACGAGGAAATAAAGCACCAGGAAACCTTCCAGGCCATGCTGGATAAGGTGGGCGGCTACCAGCCGCCTGAAGATTATGCCCAAGACTACCCTCTCTACCTGAAGTCGCTGGTCGATAGCGCGGTCTTCACTAATGTCGCCCAGGCGCGGCAGAGAGCTGCCGAGGCAGCCTCTGACAGCCAAGCCCTCGACATCGGCATACAGGCAGAGAAGGATTCCATACTCTTTTACACCGAGATGCAGAACCTGGTGAAGCCCGCTGACCGCCAGGTCGTTATGAAGATAATAGACGAAGAACGGGGCCACTTGAGTCAGCTTACTCAACTTAAGAAGAAAATGAGTTAGAGGAGGGTGAGAGATGACCTCGGAACAGGATAAGACGCTACAAGGACTTCAGGTCGCCATACAGATGGAAATTGACGGCAAGGATTATTACCTGAAAGCCAGCCAGGAGAGCACTAACGAGCTGGGCAAAAAGCTGTTGGAGAAGCTGGCTTCGGAGGAAGACAACCACCGACAGCGCTTTGAGCAGATATACAATTCAATAAAGGATAAAAAGGGCTGGCCAACGACCGACTTCGAGCCCGACGGCGGCAGGACGCTGCGAACCATCTTTGCACGTGCCACCGAGGCGATGGGTGCTGGGGCCAAGGCAGGCGATACCGAGCTCGACGCCATAGAGACGGCGATGGGCATGGAAAACAAGACCTTCGACTATTACACGCGCCAGGGTTCGAGCGCCACCAAGGATGCCGAGCGCGAGTTTTATTTTGCCGTGGCTGGGGAGGAGAAAGAACACTACCTGATTCTGCTCGACTACTACGAATACCTAAAAGACCCCGCCGCCTGGTTCGTCCAGAAGGAACACCCCTCCCTGGATGGGGGCTGAATAAAATGAGAAAGGTTTACCTGGACAACGTAGCCACCACGCCGGTATTACCCGAGGTGCTGGAGGCGATGCTGCCCTATTTCAAGGATGCCTACGGCAATGCCCAGTCCCTGCATGACTGGGGCGACAGCGCCCGGGAAGCGTTAGCCAATGCCCGCATTAAGGTTGCCGAGCTCATCGGTGGCGGGGCGGAGGAGGTTATCTTCACCGCTAGCGGCACCGAGTCGAATAACTTCGCTATAAAGGGACTGGCTATGGCCCAGCAGGCTAAGGGCAAGCATATAGTCGTTTCCGCTATTGAACACTTCTCAGCGCTACACTCAGCCAGAACGCTGGAGAAGTGGGGGTTCGAGCTCACTGAGGTGCCAGTAGATAAATACGGAATGGTCGACCCCGACGACGTCGCCAAAAAGATGAGGAAGGACACCGTACTTGTCTCTATCATGCACGCCAACAACGAGGTGGGTACCATACAGCCCATCAAGGAGATAGCTGAGGTGGTAAAGAGGACAGAGGCTATCTTCCATACCGACGCCGTGGCTACGGCCGGCACAATACCGATTAACGTCAAGGAGTTGGGCGTGGATGCTCTTAGCTTGGCCGCCAACCAGTTCTACGGGCCTAAAGGCGTCGGTGCCCTCTGGCTTAAGAAGGGGGTGCGCATTATCCCCTTCCTCGATGGCGGTGTTCAGGAGGAGGGGCGCAGGGCCGGAACCGAGAATGTGCCCGCTATAGCTGGGCTGGGTAAGGCGGCGGAGTTAGCCAAAGCCGATATGGCCGTCAGAGCCAAGCACTTCACCACACTGCGCGATAAGCTCATCACCGAACTGCCCAAGCGCGTCGAGCACGTCACCGTTACCGGACACCCCACCAAGCGCCTACCCAACAATGCCAGCTTCTGCGTTGAGTTCATTGAGGGGGAGGCCATGCTCATGCTCCTAAACAGCCAGGGGATAGCCGTCTCCAGCGGTTCAGCCTGCACCTCAAGAGCGCTCAAGGCCTCTCACGTCCTCATCGCCATGGGGATTCCCCATGAGATAGCTCAGGGGTCACTCCTCTTCAGCTTTGGGCTGGATAACACCGAGGTGGATGTCGACTACGTATTGGAGACGATGCCGCCCATCGTGGAACGGCTGCGGCAGATGTCACCGCTATACGCCAAATTCATGAAGCACAAGACGAAAGGAGGCAAAAAATAAAATGCCTGTTTACAGCGATACAGTGATGGACCATTTTATGAATCCTCGTAATGTTGGTGAGATAGATAATGCCGACGGCGTCGGCGAGGTAGGCAATCCCGTCTGCGGGGATATGATGACCTTCTACATCAAGGTCAAAGACAACCACATCAGCGATGTCAAGTACAAGACCTTCGGCTGCGGCGCCGCCATCGCCGTATCCAGCATGGTCAGCGAGATGGCCAAGGGCAAAACGCTGGAAGAGGCCAAGAAGCTGACCCCGGCGCTGGTGGCTAAAGAGCTGGAGGGGCTGCCCAAAAATAAATACCACTGCTCCAACCTGGGTGCTCAGGCCCTGAACAAGGCCATTGACGACTACCTGAAGAAACAAAGCAAAGGGGCCAAAGCCAAAAAGGGAGGCAAGAAATGACAAACAACGAACCGAAAGCAATAGTCAAGAAGTGCACCTGTCCCTACTGCGATGAAGAGATAATCATGGCGGAGTTCCCCTATTGCCAGCCCTGTGGTGTAACCCTGCGCTACTGTAGCCACTGCCATATAGCCGTGCCCAGGGAGGCCGAGGTCTGCCCCGAGTGCGGAGCTAAGCTGGAGGGGAAATAAAGAGGGTAAAATGGCGGAAAAGGTTACCCTGGTAGTATTCAGCGGGGAGATGGACAGAGCTATGGCCGCTTTTAACATTGCTATCGGCGCCGCCGCTATGGGGATGGAGGTGAGCATGTTCTTCACCTTCTGGGGCCTTAATATCATCAAAAAGAATGAGGGCCCCATTAAAAGCCGGGGGATTATGAGGAAAATGCTCAACTTCATGAACCGCGGCGGTTCCAAGAGGCTGCCCCTGTCCCGATTTCATATGTTCGGGCTGGGTAAGTGGATGATGAGCAAGCTAATGCGGGAGGCCAAGTTCCCCTCTGTTGCTGAGCTAATTGCTACCGCCAAGGAGGCGGGGGTCAAGTTTATCGCCTGCACCAATACCATGGGGGTTATGGGCATCTCTAAGGACGCCTTTATCCCTGAGGTGGACAGCTTCGGCGGGGTGGCTGCCTATATGGCCGAGGCTAAAGAGAGCCAGGTTAATCTGTTTGTCTAAGGAGGCACCATGAAGGCAGACGCCACTCTGGACTGCATCGGACTCTACTGCCCTATGCCTCTCCACCAGACCGCCAAAAAGATGAAGGAGTTAAAAGCGGGGCAGGTTCTAGAGATATTGGCCGATGATGAGGGGATAAAAGAGGACATGCCCGCCTGGTGCCGCACCACCGGCAACGAGCTCTTGGGCATCGAGAAAGGCACTGAGGGCTACAAGGCCTATGTTAAGAAGTCTCAATAGTCGGGGGTGAGAAATGGACCTTAAGGCTTTATACAGGCTAGGCTACGGCCTCTATATTGTAAGCTCTATGAAAGGCAAAAAGCTTAACGGGCAGGTGGCCAACACCGTCTTCCAGATAACCTCCCAACCCCCCACCATCGCTGTCAGCATTAACAAGGAAAACCTGACCTACGAATACATTAGGCAGAGTCAGGTCTTTACCGCCTCCATACTCGCCCAGGATACGCCGCTGGCCTTCATCGGCCACTTCGGCTTTAAGTCGGGGCGGGACATTGACAAGTTCAAGGGCATCAACTATAAGATAGGTGTAACCAAGGCACCTATCGTCACCGACCACACACTGGCCTACCTGGAGGCTAAGGTGCTTCAGGAGGTGTACGCAGGAACGCACAGCATCTTTATTGGGGAGTTGGTGGGGGCGGAGGTTATTGGGGAAGGCGAGCCGATGACCTACGCCTACTACCATCAGGTCAAGCGGGGTACCACCCCCAAGACTGCCCCCAGCTATATTGAGGAGAAAAAGGAGGCAGGCGTTAAAATGGATAAATATCAGTGCACGGTTTGTGAGTATATCTACGACCCCGAACAGGGAGACCCCGACGGCGGCATTGCCCCGGGGACGCCCTTCGAAAAGCTACCCGACGACTGGGTCTGCCCCGTCTGCGGTGCCGCCAAGAGCGAGTTCGAGAAGCTAGAGGAATAGCTGTCATGGAAAGCAAGTGTCCGGGACAGGATATGCGTAATCTTCGGGTATCGGTGCATAAATGCCCCAACTGCGGCGCTGAGGTCGAAATCTTCTCTGACGAGATGCGGATTAAGTGTCCCAAGTGCAAGCAATACGTCTACAAAGAAAAGGTGCCTTCCTGCATCGAGTGGTGCACCGCGGCACCCGAATGCCTAGGCAAGGAAAAGTGGGCCGAGCTTATGGGTAATGATAAGAAAAGGTAATAATATAATTAATAATGAAGGAGGGCTAATGGACAAAGAGAAAATCATCGAAATGCTGAACCTGGATATCGAGGGTGAGCACGGCGCCATTATTCAATACCTACTCCATGCCTACGCCATGGGCGAGGGCGAGATGTCCTGTGAAATCGAGGCCCTGGCCAGGGAGGAAATGCGTCACCTGGACTGGTTGGCCGAGACCGTCGTCGAGCTGGGCGGCACCCCCAGCCTCAAGCGGGGCAATATGCGTATGGGCGGCCAGGCGGTGCCGGAATGGATGGCTAACGATGTACTGCTGGAAGATGACGCCATCAAGCTCTATAAAGAACATATCCAGGCTATCGACGACCCCAAGATAAAAAGGCTGCTCAAGCGCATCCTTTCCGACGAAGAATCCCACCGCGGTGATTTTCAGCACTTCGTGGACAAGTCAAAGAAGGAAGGAGCTACCGACCAGCAGGGCGACAGGAAGGACGAGGTCACCGAGGTACTTAATTGGGGCATCGAGCACGAATACACCGTAATCCTGCAGTACCTGCTGCAATCATATCTGGCCACCAACGCCGAGGCCAAGAAGGAGCTGGAAGACCAAGCCATCAACGAGATGCAGCACCTGGGCTGGCTGGCCGAGGAGCTGGTTGACGGCGGCAGCCGCCCCATAATCGAGCATGCCAAGGTCGACCGCTCCCGAAAGCTGGCCGACATGCTGCGCTCCGATATCAAGATAGAGAAAAAAGTGGCCGACAAATACGATAAAGCCGCCAAGCAGGTGAAAGACCCCGACCTTAAAAAACTGCTGATTCGCATACGAGACCACGAAATCTACCATACCGATGTCTTCAACGACCTGCTTAAAGAAGAGGAGGGCTAAAACAACTGCGAAAAGCCACTCTTAACTATCTCATCGCCCTAGTGATGGCGCTGCTGGTTTTGGTGCAGGTGGTATCCGGCTTTGTCCTCTGGCTGGCTCTACCCGCCGGCAGCCGTGGCGGCACCTTTTTACTATCGCGAGACGCCTGGCTCACCATGCACAACCGGGCTGCCCTTCTCCTGATAGCGCTAGTGATTGTACACATTATCCTACACTGGGGCTGGATTGTGCGCATGACCAAATCTTACTTCAGCCAGAAATGAGGAGGGCGCATGGAAGAACTGATTAAGGAATTCATGACCAAGAAGAGGTTCGCTGTCATCGGCGCCACCGATAATACGGAGAAGTACGGCAACCGCATCTTTAAGAACCTGACCAAGCGCGGCTACGAGGTCTACCCGGTCAACCCCAACCTCAAGGAAATCGAGGGGGCTAAATGCTACCCTACCCTGTCCGCTGTCCCCGTCAAGGTCGATGTCGTTGACTTCGTTGTGCCGCCCAAGGTGACCGAGTCTATCCTTGAGGAATGTAAAAAGTTGGGGTTGGCAAACATCTGGTTGCAACCTGGCTCGGAGAGCGACACCGCCATCGCCTTCTGCCGCGACAACAAATTCAAGGTGGTATACGGCACCTGTGTTATGTTAAACTAACGGTGGAGTTATTGAGTAGAAGGAGCACATCATGAAGATTGCCGTCATCAGCGAAAACGGCACCACCGTAAGTCAGCACTTCGGGCGAGCGCCCTACTACGTAGTGGTCACCGCCGAAGATGGCGAAGTGGTGGAGAAAGAGAAGCGAGATAAGCCCGGTCACCGCACCTTTGCCCAGCCGGGCCAGGAGCACACCACCAACGAGGAAAGACACGGTTTCGGGGCTCACTCCCAGTCGAAACACGCCGCCATGGCCGAACCTATTGCCGATTGCCAGGTTCTTATCGCCGGGGGGATGGGTTGGGGAGCCTACGAGAACCTGACCAGCCGCGGTATCGAGACCATTGTCACCGACATCAAGAGTATTGACGAAGCGGTCAAGCTATACCTAGAAGGCAAGCTGATTAACCTGCAGCAGCGCCTGCACTAACCGCAACCAGGCTCAAAGAACAAGCCGTTTGCACAACCCATTGCTTTACTGCTAGAATAGCTTATTGCCTTTTTAGTGCTCAAAACAGAGCCTAGCCATTACCCCCCAGCGTGCTGGGGGGTAAAAAATGTGATTTCCCATGGATAAGAAAGCCTTTTTCGTACTGGTCTCAACCATGCTAATCTCCATGCTGGGGTTCGGCATAGTAGTACCCTTGCTGCCCATCTATGCCGACCAGATGGGGGCCAGCGCCCTCGAAATCGGCCTTATCAACGCCGGCTTCAGCGTGATGCTTTTGATAACGCTACCTATTATGGGGCGTCTCTCCGACCGCTTCGGGCGCAAGAAGTTCCTCGCCATCGGGATGAGTGTTTTGACTCTGGCCTCGCTCAGCTTCATCTGGGCAAAAAACCCCACCCAGCTGATTCTGGTACGTGTCTTCCAGGGCCTCGGTGCCTCGATGCACCTGCCCATTGCCCAGGCTTACCTCGGCGACATCACGCCCGAGAGGGAGGAGGGCAAATGGATGGGGCACTTTACCGCTATCCTCTTCAGCGGTATGAGCCTGGGGCCCCTGCTCGGCGGTGCGCTTACCGACCTCTTCAGCGTCAACACCACCTTCCTGGTGATGGCAGCGCTCTGCCTGACCGGCCTGATTGCCGTCCTTATCTTCCTGCCTGAGGTTAAGGAGAGGGTCGTCGCCGCTGGAAATGGCTCCGCCTTCGAGGGTTTAAAGAAGAGCCGTATCTTGAAGGGGGTTTTTGCCTCCCGCATGACCATCGGCTTCAGTATGGCCTGCATAATGACCTTCCTGCCCCTCTTCGCCAGCGAGAAGCTGGGCTTGAGCGTCTTTCTTATCGGGGTACTCATCGCCTCACGGACGCCGCTGGCACTGCTGCAGTCTTATACGGGCATGTTGGCCGATAAACACGGCCGACGTGGGCTGGTAGTCATGGGTAGCCTCGGCACCCTTATCTTTATCGCCCTGATGCCCATAACCAGCAGCTTCTGGCCACTGCTGATAATGAACGCGTTTATGTTTATCGGAGTTGCCTTCGCCGTGCCCGCCGTCACCGCCTACGTCGTCGAGGAAGGCCGGGTCTTCGGCATGGGAGCCAGCATGGCTCTTTTCATGATGGCCATGCAATTCGGTCACGGGTTGGGACCCGTAGTGCTGGGGAGTATCGTTGACTTCATGGGTATTGAATCGGCCTTCTACGCCGCGGCTATTATACTATTGCTCGGTACCTTCGTCTTTATCTGGTTTAGTCGAGGCTACTCGCCGCCGGTGGCCGAGCCGGCCGAACAACCGGGCCAGAGCACTATTTCTTAGTCAGGGCCGCCGATAGCTTTTCCAGCCAGTCCAGGATGGGAATCTCCCGCCCGCAGACACAAACCCCACACTGAGTGCAGCTATCGATATCGTGACCCTCCCTCTCGTAGATGGCCCGCGCCGTCTCCATATCGCCGTAGATGATACCATCGTTGTAGAGCTCAAAGAGGCGGGGGATATTGATGTCCTGCGGACAAGGCATGCAGCCGTGGCAGATGGTACAGGGTATGGGCCTCAGCTTGCGGTAGGCATCCCTGACCTGGGCGATGAGCACCTCATCAGCGACGGCGAGGTTGTCGGGCTTAGCCTCGTCGGCCAGAGCTACATTCTCTTTCACCTGTGCCAGGGTATTCATATCGCTGACAGCGGTGGCCACTTCGGGGTGGTTCCAGACCCAGCGCAGCCCCCACTCCGCCAGCGAACGTTTCTGAGCCGCCGTCGCCCAAATCTCAGCCACCGAGGGGGGTGGTTTTTGGGTCAGCCGGCCCCCTTTAAGCGGCTCGGCAGCAACCACCGCCAGCCCCCTTTCCGCGGCCAGCTTCAAGCCGCTGACGCCCGGCTGGTAATCAGCGTCCATGTAGCTGAACTGAAACTGTACCAGTGCCCAGCCGTCGTAGTCCTCCAATACGTCCCGGAGAATATGAAAGTGGTCGTGGAAAGAGAAGCCTAGCTTGCCAGTTCTGCCGTCGGCCAAAGCCTTTTCCGCCCAATCCAGGACACCGAGCTCCTTCAATTTGGGCCAGCTATAGCGGTGCAGGTCGCTTAGAAGAAGGAAGTCGATACTTTCCGCCTTCAGCCATTCGAGCTGCTGATTAAGGTAGCGGTCGAGGTCGGCGGAGGCATTAATAGAGAGGGACGGCAGGCTGGTGGCTATTTTGACCTTCCTACGGTAGCCGTTCTCAAGCGCCCGGTTAACGACTGCGGTCAGGTCTTCCTGTCGTTCCAGGTCGTAAGGGCAGCCCAGGTCGAGGTAGTTGACACCATGGTCAATGGCGTAGCGGAGCATGCCAACAGCCTCATTTGTATCCAGCGGCAGCCGCTGGACACCGAAGCCTAATACCGACACCTCCCAGTCCAGTCGGCCAAACCTGCGGTAGTTTATTTATAACCTCCCTAAAATCTCAGCCTGAAAGGTGCTATTCTTCTTCTTGTGTCCAGGGAGAATCATGTGTGCCGCTGAGGCAACAAACGATAAAGCCGTAGGGCTTATCCGTCCACCGGGTGATGAGCGGGAGATGGGGAAAGCCTGAAGGACAGACGGCGACGGTAGGCTTGTTGAAGACGTGTCGCTCGTATTCCTTACCCATAGCCAGCTCCTGTTCACAGCCCAGGAAGTTCAGGTCGTCGGGGTCGAGCCCGATAAAGACCAGTATTTCCTCAGAAGGATGGTAGTGGGCTTCGCCGCCACGGTGCCAGATGCCAGCGCCGGTGTAGAAACCCCAGGTAAAGTTGACCTCGAAGCCCTCCAAGTCAGCACCGTAGAGCCAGGCCAGATGGTCGGCATTTCCCGGCCCCAGCAACCCCACCTCACCGAAATCCATATCGAACTCGGGGTGCTCCTTCTTGAACTCGGCCAGCAATTTCGGGTCCTTGGCTATCTTCGACATCCGGACCGGTTCGAAGCCAGCGCCCAGCGGTTTTATCAGATGGCCGTATTTCGAGCCCTTGGTGCTGGGCTTTTCGGAAAGAGTCTCGGCCTTGTAGTCTGGGTCCAGGCCGACATGGTAGTGGACTATGGGCTTATCCAGCTTTTTAATGGTTACCGGGCCATGCGGCATGCCCTTGGGGATGGCGATTGCCGAGGGCGCGTTGAAGGTATGTTCCTCGCGCTCTTCGCCCAGCACCACCGATATCTCGGCGCCCAGATAGGTTATATCGGTGTTATCGATACCAGCAAAGACCAGGCATTCGTCATAAGGGTGCACCAGCGCCCCTTTAACAGGATGGATGCTGCCCGTTTTCTTGATGAATCCGTAGGAAAAACTGGCGTTGAAACCTTCCATGTCCTTACCTTCCATCCAGAAACGCGGCTCGGTATATAAACCTGCCGGCGGGTCCTGGACGAGTAGCGGTTTTATCAAATGGGCATACTTTTTCTTAGCCATTTCAATGACTCCTCCTCAATAATGGTTTCCAAAAGACTTTACGCTTCCACCCAGGGAGAGGCGTGCTCGCCGCTGAGGCAGACCACGATGAAGCCATAGGGCTTATCCACCCAGCGCGTAATCAGGGGGAGGTGGGGAAAACCACCGGGACAGACGACGACGGTGGGCGTATTGAAGATATGCCTCTCGTAGTCCTTGCCCATACCCAGCTCCTGTTCACTACCCAGATAATTCAGGTCGTCGGGGTCGAGCCCGACAAAGACCAGTATCTCCGCCTCGGGGTGGTAGTGAGCCTCGCCACCGCGGTGCCACTTACCGCACTGGGAGTAGAATCCCCAAGTAAAGTTGACATCGAAGCCCTCAAGGTCCTTACCGAAAAGCCAGGCAATCTGGTCACCATTGCCCGGGCCTACGCCATGCTCAGCGGGATGCAGGATGCCGGAACGGTCGGCGATAAAGGCATAGCTTATCGGCTCGTCGGGAGCGGGCGGGCCAGGCGGGCGGGCATCGAACTCTTTCCAGTCGATATAGGTAATCAACCGCTTAATCAGGTGTCCATGCTTGGTGCCCGTGGTCTTTGCCTTTTGGGAAACCTCGATCGCCTTGTACACCGGGTCCAGCCCGATGGTGTAGTGGGCTATGGCTCTATCTACCCGTCGGAAGTTGACCGGGCCATGGGGCATACCCTTGGGGATAAGCACCACCGAGGGCTCGTAAAAGACATGCTCCTCACCCTCTTCGCCCAGCTGAACCGATACCTCCCCACCCAGATAGTGCATGTTGGTATTATCGGTGCCGGCAAAGACTAGGCATTCATCATAAGGGTGCACCAGTGCCCCTTTAACGGGGTGACAGACCTGCGGTTCCTTGACGAAACCGAAGGAAAAAGTGGCGTTGAAGCCCTCCATGTTCTTGCCTTCCATCCAAAAACGCGGCTCAGGGTAGAGCCCAGAAGGTCCCTTCTGGACCTTTAATGGCTTTACTAGATGCGCGTATTCCTTTTTAGCCATTTGGTAAACCCCCTTTCCAGAGCAAGCATAGCAGGCACGGGCCGCTTGGTCAAGATGTTTTAGTTGCAAATCGGCATCATTTGAGAAAAAATGGTTTATATTATATACTATATATAAAATAAATTATTCTCCCAGCTGGGGAGGTGTAAAATGAGGAAGGATATTGCCAGCCGAATGGTCGATGACCTGCTGTCTGTACCCCCGCTTATCTTCCGGGGCATACGGCGCAAGATGCTTAAGACGGCGCTAGTCAGTGGTGAGGCCGACATCTCGCCGCTGCACTTTGAGACAATGTTGCAGTTGCGTAAAAAGAAAGGCCCACTCAAAATCACCGAAATCGGGGAAAGGCTGCTGGTAGCCCGCGCCCAAATGACCCGCCTCATCGATAAACTGGTAGAGGAGAAGATGGTGGAAAGGCAGGCCGACAGCGCCGACCGCAGGGTGACCAATATCGTGCTCACCGCCAAGGGTAGCGCTTTCTTAGAAGAACACGGTGGCAACATAAGGAAGGCGGCTGAGAAGACCCTAGCTAGCCTAAGCGACGAAGAGCTGGCTGAGCTATCGGCTTCGCTGGAGAAGCTGCGCGAGATACTGTCCAGATTGCAGTAGCCCCACCCCTGCCCTGCCTGACTAGGGATTCAGTATGGCTATGTTAAACCAACGAAATCAAAGCGTGCTCGACGACAGCCGAATCGGGCGATTGCTGCTCAAGCTGTCTCTGCCTACCTTTTTCGGCTTCTTCGTGATGACGCTCTACAACGTGGTGGACACCATCTTCATCGGCCACTATATAGGGCCCATGGGCATTGCCGGGCTTTCCATTGTCTTCCCGCTGCAGGTGATTTCGGTAGGCATCGGCGAGATGACGGGTATGGGTGGGGCTTCGCTGATTTCGAGGTCAATCGGGTCCGGCGACATCAACAAGGCGGAGCGAACGCTGGGCAACGCTCTGACGGCCAATATCTTGCTCTCGGTGGCGCTGATGGTGGCCTGCTTAGCCATGCCCGACTTCTGGCTACGGCTTATGGGCTCGTCGGAGACCATCCTCCCCTACGCCCGCGACTACATGACCATCATTATCATCGGCATGCTCTTCATGACCTTCTCCATGGCCATGAACAACCTGATAAGGGCAGAGGGCAACGCCCGCATACCGATGATAGGCATGGTCATCGGCGCCTTGACCAACATCGCGCTCGACGCCCTGTTCATCATACCCTTGGGGATGGGGATACAGGGGGCGGCATTAGCCACGGTGATTGCCCAGATGGTCTCCGTCGCCTTCTTTATGAGGTATTATTTCTCCGGAAAGAGCTTCCTCAAGATTCATTTCCAAAACCTGACCATACGCTGGCACATACTGAAGGAAATATTGGCCATAGGGATGGCCTCTTTTTCGCGCATGGTGGCCGTCAGCTTTTCGGCCATTTTCGTCAACCGGATGCTCATCCTCTACGGCGGAGACATGGCCATCTCCGCCTTCGGCATCATTCATCGCATCATGATGTTCGCCATTATGCCAGGGATTGTTCTCGGCGGGGGTATGCAACCGATACTGGGCTTCAACTACGGGGCTAAGCGTTACGCTAGAGCCATAAGGACGGTTCTAATCGCTATGGGCGCCGCCGTGGGCTGTGGCCTGATAGTCTTCGGCATCGTCTATTTCTCCCCAGACCCGCTAATACGCATCTTCACCAACGATGCCGAGCTGGTCAGCCAGAGTGTCTACGCTGCCAAGCGTATTTTCCTGGCCTTGGCTATCATCCCCACCTTGATGGTGGGCTCGCTGATATTCCAGTCCATCGGGAAGGCATTACAGTCGTTCGTTACTTCCATCTCCAGGCCTATCCTCTTCCTGATTCCGCTGGTTTTCATACTGCCTCCCCGCCTGGGGCTGGACGGGGTGTGGTGGGCCTTCCCCATCTCGGACGGGCTCACCTTCCTGCTCACCCTGCTGCTGCTTATCCCCCAGTTAAGGGAGATGAGGAACAAGAGACGCCTGGCCCGAGAAGGGCTGATAGCACCCTGATTGCCAGCTTAGAAGTACATCTTGCCGGGGCCAACGCTGAAGTGGAAGATGGGTTTATCTATACGGAGAAAGTAGAGCGGACAGTGCTGCAGGCCCTTAGGGATGAAGACCAGACAGCTTTTGTTGATTACGTGTTTCTCATCCCCCAGATATAACACAGCTTCACCACCCAGGTCATACATGTCATTCGTGTCGGAACCGAAAAAGCCCAGTATTTCGTCATAATCGTGCTTATGAGCCTGTGGACCCAGCTTTTCAATGGGAACATCGGAGGGTGGCCTCATTCCGGGCATCAGCCAGACGCACTCCATATAGAAAGCGCCATCGATAACATCGTTGTCTAAATAGGCGACGCGACCGGGAATGGGACCCTTTGGGCTCCATTCGGGCTTGACGATGTTCTCCTTGGGTTTATAGATGATGTATTTCCCGTATTTAGATTCGGCCATTTTTATCTCTCCTTTCCTTTATTCCTCTGGTCTAGTTTGAGAACTACCCCGGCGGAAACAGCCAAAAAGGCATCTGCTGTTTCAACTCCTCCAGTGTCCACCGACCGCCAGACTTGAGCAGCGTCTTTTCCATATCGGGCTCTGAGTAAAGGTTAATCATGGGGCCGCCCACGTTAAAGACACGGCCCGTGATATTGACCGCATCATCGGTACAGAGGTAGTTCATCAGTGGAGCTATGTCATCGGGGCTGGGTGTCATCTCCAGGGCAAAGCTGAGCTTGCGGTCCATCCAGGGGCTTTCCGCCTCGCTCACGGCTTCGTCGTAGGCCGAAAGCTCATAGGCAGCGCGCGTCTTGGCGAAGGGGGCGAAGGCGTTGCAGGTGATACCGTATGAGGCCAGCTCTTTAGCTACCGCCAAGGTCAGACCCACCACCCCCGCGTTGGCGGCACAGTACTCGGCGTGCTTGAGAACGTCGCCCACAAAGGCCCGTGAGGTGCAGTTCAGTATACGTCCCCACTTCTGCTCCATCATATAGGGGACGGCGTGGCGAATACAGTTAAAATAGCCCTTGGGCTTGGTGAGAGTGACCTTATCCCAGAGCTCCTCAGTCATATCCCAGATGTTGCTAAAGCCGAAGGTGCCGGCAACGTTGGCCAGGATATCAATCTTACCGAAGCTATCGACGGCCGTTTGTATCAGCTTTTTGGCCGTCTCGAAATCGGAGTTGTCACCGAAGAAGGGCACCGCTTCACCGCCTGCTTTCTTTATCGTCTCGGCGGTAGTCTCGGCATCACCGCTCGCCTCTTCCAGCTGTTTTGACAGGCGCTCCTTCTGTTCGGCGCTCATCGACTTAAGAATCTTTTTATTCATATGAGCGTAACCGGTTGAGCCGCGGCGGCGGTTGTTGGTCACCACCTTAGCCCCCTCTTCCGCCATACCGATAGCGATAGACCGTCCGATTCCCTGCCCCGAGCCGGTTACCACGGCTACCTTGCCTTTTAATGCATCACCCATAGATAACTCTCCTTCCGTGCTGGAACTTGAAATTACGTGGAGTATTGCGTGTATATTAAACTTTGTGGCAGGCAACCTTGTGGCCACCGCCGACGTCGCGGAGTGGTGGCGTTTCTTTTCCGCACTCCGGCATGGTTTCGTCGCAGCGCGTGTGGAATCGGCAGCCCGCGGGGGGATTTATGGGCGAAGGCATCTCTCCGCTCAAGATTATCTTCCCCATTCCCTTTTCCTCATCCTCAGGCAGGGTCAACATCGAGGCTGATATTAGCGCCTTGGTGTAGGGGTGCAGGGGATTAGTAAACAGCGTCTCGGCCTCACCGTATTCGACTATTTGCCCCAGATACATTATGGCCACGGCATGGCTCATATAGCGCACCGTGGCCAGGTTGTGGGCAATAACCAGATAGCTCAGATTGTGTTGCTCCTGAAGGTCTTTGAGCAGATTCATAATCTGGGCCCTAATCGAAACGTCCAGGGCCGATACGGGCTCGTCGAGCACGACCAGGCTGGGATTCAGAGCCATTGCCCGCGCCACCGCGATACGCTGTCGCTGGCCTCCGCTGAACTCATGCGGGTAATTCTCGGCATTATCAGGGTCGAGCCCCACCTCCTCCATCAGTTCCACGACCCGGTCTCGAAGCTGCTGCTTGGTCTGCTTGGTATTCACCACCAGCGGCTCAGCAACAACGTCTCCTACTTTCATTCTAGGGTCCATAGAGCTCCAGGGGTTCTGCTGCACCGAGCCCAACCGGGGACGATACTCGGTCTTAAGCCGATGAGGGGAAAAATGGCTGAGGTCCTCCCCTTCGAAGAGAATAGTCCCCGAGGTCGGTTTTTCCTGGAGCAACACCTGTTTAGCGGTAGTCGTCTTGCCCGCCCCCGATTCACCGACCAAGCTCAAGGTCTTGCCCCGTTCTATGGTGAAGGAAATGCCATCCACCGCCCTCACCCAGCCAACAGTTCGCTGGAGAAATCCTTTTTTAACAGGGTAGTGCTTGGTCAGGTCACGTCCTTCTAATAAAACATCGGCCATAAAACTATTCTACCTTCCAACAGGACACGAAGTGCCCTTTGCTGATTTCCACCTCAGCGGGCTCCTGCTTCCGGCAAGCATCTTCAGCGATAGGGCAGCGCTTGTAGAAGCGACAGCCAGGGAGCAAGTTTCTCAGCGAGGGAGGCTGCCCTTTGATTGAATACAGCCGTTCGCCTTTCTGGTCCAGGCGAGGTACGGATTGCATCAGAGCGCTAGTGTAAGGGTGTTTGGGGTTTTTGAATATTTCCCGCGTTGATGCCGTCTCCAGTATTTTGCCGGCGTACATCACGGCTACTCGATGGCACATGTTGGCCACTACACCAAAGTCATGGGTAATGAAGATTATGGACACATTGGTCTTCTTCTGAACGTCCTTGAAAAGGGCTATATACTGAGCCTGTATGGTGGCGTCGAGGGCGGTGGTGGGCTCATCAGCGATGAGCAAGCGCGGGTGACAGGACATGGCAATAGCCCCCACTACCCGCTGCCTCATCCCGCCACTCAGCTGAAAAGGATAATCCCCTAAAATCACCTCGGGTGATGGAATCTTGAGCAGCTTCAGCGCCGAAATAACCTCTTCAGTAACCTTCTCATCGCGCAGCCCCTGGTGCAGCTTCACCGCTTCGGATATCTGGTCACCGATAGTATAGACTGGATTAAGCGATGTCATCGGGTCCTGGAGAATCATGGAAATCTCGCTGCCGCGGTAGCGCCTCATTTCCTTCTTATCCAGCTCGAGGAGATTGGTGCCGTCCAAGACAATCTTGCCGCTCACGATTTGGCCCGCTGGCTCGGGAAGCAGACGCAGAATGGAAAGCCCGGTTACCGTCTTACCGCAACCTGATTCACCGACGATACCAAAGGTCTCCCCCTCATCCACGTGGAAGCTTATACCGTCAACGGCTTTGACCACGCCCTTGCGGGTGAAGAAAAAGGTACGCAGGTCCTCGACCTGCAGGAGAACCTTGCTCATATCTGCCTCAGCCTCGGGTCCAGCTTATCGCGAAGCCAGTCACCCAGGAAGTTGCCCGCCAGCACCACCAGCCCGATAGCCGCCCCAGGGAAGAAGGATATCCACCAGGCACTATCGATAAGATTTCTACCGTCGTTGACCATGTTTCCCCATGATGGAGTCGGCGGTGGAATACCAGCGCCGAGGTAGCTCAAAACAGCCTCCGTCAGAATCACCATGCCCACCGACAGTGTTACCATAATTATCAGTGGATTGATAATGTTGGGGAAAATGTGCTTGACCATAATTCTCATCGGAGAGGCGCCGATGATGCGAGCCTGGGTGACGAAGTCCGCCTCTCGCAACCTCAAGGCCTCCCCACGTATCAAGCGTGCGTAGGGAGCCCAGCCGAGCAATGATATCGCCAGCACCACGGTCCAATAATTTTGCCCAAGGATAGTAGCCATTAGTATGGCTATTAGCAACGGCGGAAAGGACAGGCTTATATCGGTTATTCGCATTAAAAAGGCGTCGGTACGCCCTCCCAGATAGCCAGACACTATCCCCAGCACCGTGCCGATACTAGCGGTAATGAAAATAACCAATGTTGCGACGCTGAGAGAAATCCGGGCGCCGTAGATAATACGGCAAAGGACATCCCGCCCAATCAGGTCTGTTCCCAAGATGTGAGTGGTGCTACCCCCCTCCATAAAAAATGGCGGCATAAGCCTGTCCTGCAATACCCCCACTTCAGGATCATAGGGCGTGAGCAAAGGAGCGAATATGGCTAGAATCACCGCCACAAATAACACTACCACCGGTATAATGAAGGTTAGCTGGAAGAAAATCCGCTTTGGCCGGGCCCGACGGGCCAGCTTATCAAAATCTACTGTTCTTGTAGTATCCATCTCTTTAATGTCTCTACATCATCTGGTATCGTATCTGCGGGTCAATATAGGCGTACAGGATATCCACCAATAAGTTTACAAAGAGAACCGTAGCGGCTACCAAAAGGGTAATACCTTGCACCAGCGGGAAGTCACGGGCAAACAATGATTCGATGAACAACCTCCCAATGCCGGGCCAGGCGAAAACCTGCTCGGTAACTACAGCACCAGTAATCAACATGGCGAATATCATCCCCGCCGCCGTAAGTGGCGCTATCAGAGCGTTTCTCAAGGCATGCTTCCAGATAATTATCCGCTCTGGCAACCCCTTGATTCTGGCCAGCTTGATGTACTCGCTGTCAAGCACGTCCAGCATGCTGGAACGAACCAGGCGCATCATGCCCGGCAGCAAGAAAAAGGCCATGGTGGCCACTGGTAGCACATAGTGCATGAAGCCACCCATGCCCGAGGGCGGGAATATCTGCCAATAGACGGAAAATACTAGGATGGCCATGATAGCCAACCAGAAGCCCGGCAGCGCCTGCCCCAAGATAGCGATGAACTTCACCCCGTTATCCCAAAAGGTATCGCGTCTAGTGGCGCCTAAAATTCCTAGAAAGAGCGCCAGCAGCATGCTTACAAAGAAGGAGATAGCAGCTAACGACAGGGTATTGGGCAACCTCTCCAGAATCATTTCGGTTACCGGTCGCTCTTTGAAGAGGGATTCACCAAGGTCGCCCTGGGCCAAGTCGGTTATGAAAATCCAGTACTGCTCTGGTATCGATTTGTCCAGGCCTAGCTCTGTTTTGATACGGGCTATGTCTTCTTCTGTAGACTGGCTGGATCTGAACAGTACCGTGGGGTCTCCCGAGGCTCGAACCAGAACGAATATTAATATCGAGATACCGATGAGGGCTAAAAATGCCTGGAGCAGTCGAATTATGATGAAACGCGTCATCCGCTATTTCCTTTAATGTTTAGAATTGCAGTGATTAGCCCCCATTGGTATTTCAGCATATCTTATGCTTTCACATTATCAGATTATTTAACATTATATTATTTTTGCTGTCGAATTGCCAAACAGATCTCCGGGCAAGCAGCTAACTTCTTCAGATACCTTCAGCTAATAGTTGTAGCTGCCCCCGGGTGGTTACCAGTGTAGTTTTCGTAATTTTTAGTGCACCAAGAGGTTCCAGGGGGTGTATGACCATCCCCTGGAACCTCATTGCTTAACATTGTAGAGTCGTTTCCCTACTTCTTACTTATGCTCAATGCCCGCGAAAGAATCCCACATGCTGAGCCAGGTACCATAGCCGAAGTCGCCGACCTCAGGTCCCAGGACCAACGCGTCGTATACCAAAACGACACCAAAGTTTATGAATAGTTCATCATGGCAATAGTCCTGGAATTCCGTCCAGTACTGCTCGGCTAAATCGGGGTCAAGCTCCCTGATCGCCTTGGTAAAGAGCTCCAGCGCATGTGCGTCGTTCGAGGTGCTGTGGGCGCCACCCGGGCAGTACATGTTACCCGAGTGATACACATTGCTAGGATAGAAATTGCCCCAAGGCCCCCACGGGAAAACGGCGCCTACATTAGGCGCATCCGGCTCGGTATTGGGGACAAAGAACATGCCAGACCATTCGTTGGCATCGCGCATCTGTATCTCGGTCTGTATGCCGGCCGCCGTCCAGTAGCCCTGAAGTATCTGCACTAAGTCAGGCCCCCAGCCGGTGCCCGTTTGGACGTATATAGTGATTTCTGGGTCATCAAAGGCGTCCGGATAACCAGCGTCCGCCAGCAGCGATGCGGCCAGGGCCGGGTCGTATGGTTCGGGCTCCCAATCATCACCCCAACCCCAGGAACCAGGGTACATGAAGAACCGGCCTCCCGGTTCAGCCCTACCATGGAAATAGGTATCGCAGATTTCCTCGTAGTCGATGGAATAGGCCATGGCCTGGCGGACTCTTTTGTCACCCGTTGGCCCGTCGGTCACCCAGGTGCCAGGAAAACACATAACAAAGCTGGTTGAAACCTCAGCTGGTTCCAATTCCCAACCCTCATCTTCCAACTCGACGAGCCGGTCATGGGAAACACCAGCAATGATATCAACCTCATCTCGTCTGAGCATGGCAATCCGAGTTGACTCCTCGGGGACAACGTATTCGATAAGCTTCTCCCAATCGGGCACCGTGCGCCAGTGTTCCGTATTGGCTTCCCATTCACAATAGTTACCCGACTCGAACTCGACGAACTTCCAGGGCCCTGAGCCTATCGGAGCTTCGCGAAAGGCGTCCTGCCCTACTGACTCAAAATAGTTCTTGGGCAAAACCCGCGTGGCAGCGAAACTCATTACAAGCGTCGGCTCGGGCTCCACGGTCTTAAAGACATAGGTGTAGTCATCCGGGCAATAGTGGCTATCGAAGGCGTTGCGTATGCCAGCCGACCATGGATTCCACGACATGGGGTCCATCATGTGCTCCACCGAGAACATGATATCAGCCGAGGTAAGCGGGTCGCCGTTGTGGAAGACCACATCGTCCCGGATGTCGAAGGTCCAGGTCAGGCCATCCTCGCTTATCGTCCAGTCCTTAGCCAGTGCCCCAACGAAGTCCCCATCCTTGTCCCAGGTCACTATCGGGTCATACATCATCCAGCCGAAAAAGGACTCGCCCTGGATGGGGTCAAAAACTTCGAAAGCAAAGGTGGTCTCGCCGATGCGCAGGACGCTGCCGGCTTCTGGCCCCTCTTCGCCACAACTAGTGACACTGAAGCACATCCCGGCTATCAGGATAATCACTAAAGGAATAAACAAAAGTTTCTTCATGGGTAAAATTTCACCTCCTTATGGATTGTCCAACCAGAGAATATTCTCGTCCACTACGTCATATTTGCCTCCTTTCCCTAAATATAAGCGCTTTCTTTAATAGCCCGATTCTTAGCCGTAAAGATTCGGGAAGGGCTTCAATTTCTATTTGAGGGCATTGCTTTTAAGCTTAAGCCCAATTATACTCTCATTCTCTAGCTTGTCAATAGTTGAGATTGTCAATAGTTAGGAACATAATCAGAGCTCAGGCTTAGATGAGAGCCGATACTATCAAGGCATCCGGTGCGACAAGTCCTGGGACTCTGAACACTGATATTTATTTTAATAAGTACCATATTCCTTGGCCGCTTCCATTACAGCATGTAGATTTTCCGGGTTCCCCTTATCCACGGCTGCCCCTCCGGTTAAGATATAACCGCCGCCTGGGGCACAGGTCTCGATGAGCCTACGGCAGTGCTCTTTGACCTCCTGTGGTGTACCAGTGCAAAGCACCGTGACCGGTATATTGCCGGCAATACAGGCGGTATCGCCAAGGACCTTCTTGGCTTTGGCCATATCCATATGTTCGAACCACCATATCGCCCCACTCTTGGGCATATCCTTGATAATCTCCAGCCGCGGTTCATAGTTACCCTCGGCAAATGGCATCGGTACCAGACCTTCGTTAATCAAGCCCACCATAATCTCTTTGAAGGTGGGCCAGTAGAAGGTCTTAAACTGCTCGTTGGACATGAAGCCGCCCGTCCCTTTATGGAGGGGCATTACAATTATCGGGCATCCCGAAGCATTGGCGCCGGCTACGGCCTCGTCAATTGCTATCGGTACCATCCTTTCCATCGTTTCCTTAATCTTTTCCGGCCGTCGGAACATATCCATCATTACCCCCGCCGTCCCTCTCAGCATATCACCTATCATGTCGAAGGGCGCCCCGGACATACCACCCCAGAAAGCGGGGAAACCCATTTCCAACGACTCCCGGCTGACATCATTGACAGCTTCCATCCACTTCATGATTTCGACTCCGGCATCCATCAGTGTCTTGAAAGCCGCTTGGATTTCCGGGTCGCCGAAGTAGGCTACATAGAAGATCGGTATGCCCGCAAAAGCCGTTAGTTGAGGCAACTTCTCAAAAGCCTTGCAGGCACCCATGGCACGAGGCATGAAGGTTCTAAGCCAGAAATCAGAAGGGTCTTTAATGAGCTTATCGTATTCATCTGCTTTTATATACTCGCCTTCGATGAACTGGTAAGTCTCGACATCGTCAGCTAGACCGTGCCCCGGCCATTTCATCAACTTAAAGTCAATCATCTCCATTGCTCTACCCGGAAGGACAAGGCCGGGACCGAGAAGCGTGTCCGAATCAAACTCCCGGAGAAACTCCAGCCACGCCCGGCGGAGTTCGTCATAATCATACATAACCGTCTTGAGATTCACCCCGGCGAGATAAGCCGGAATATTCGACGACGGCAGTATGACCGGCACGCGGTCAGGTTCCTCAAGTTTGATGGCTTTAATGAAGCGGGTTACCCGTTCCTTATAAAGCTTCTCCGCCTGGGGGGTCTTGAATTTAACATCGGGCGAAAGCCACCGCTTAAAGCGTTCTTCCCGTTTTTCCCGCCAGGATAATTCCGACCAATTCTTGACGCCATCCATATTTAAAGCCTCCGCTGGTGTTCCTACATTATTTATAAGCAGCCTGTTATCGGCTAGTTTTGTTTATTATAGACACCGTACTCGTTGGCGGCCTCTATGACCGCGTGCAGACTTTCCGGATCACAACGGTCGACACTGGAGCCAAGGGTCAAGATATAACCACCGCCCTCACCGCAGACCTCGATAAGGTGACGGCAGTATTCTTTAATCTCCTGAGGTGTGCAGGTATACAGCTGGGCCGCGGTTACATTGCCGCCGATACAGGCCGCGTCCCCGAGGACCTTTTTGGCTTTGCTCATATCCGTCTGCTCGAAAATCCAAACGACGGACGCCCGGGGCAGGTTCTTGATTATCTCCAAGCGGTCGTTGTAGCCACCGTCGGCAACCATAATCGGCACACAGCCTTCGTTAATAATGCCCATGAGCAGCTTGCGGAAGGTAGGCCAGTAGAACTTCTCGTATTGCTCGCTGGACATGAAAACGTCATTGCCCTTATGCAAAGGTATGAATACCATCGGACATTCAGCAAAATCAGCCGCAGTTACCGCTGACTCAACGGACTTGGGGGTCACTACTTCCAGGGCTTCCAGGAGCTTTTCCGGCTGTCGGTACATGTCCATAGCGATGCCGCGGGTACCTCGGAACATATCGGCAAATGTATCGAAGGGCGCCAGCGCCATACCGCCCGCCGCCGACGGGCAACCCGCTTCAAGAGCTAGTTGGCTACACTCACCGATAACCGCCTGCCACTTCTCCAATTCCTGACTGGCCTCTCTCATAGCCTTAAAAACCGGCTGGAAGTCTGGGTTAGAACAGATTGACAAAAGCTGGAAGGGTAGGCCGAATACGAGGTCAAAGCTGGGTAGACTGCTTAAAGGCGCCAAGGCTCCCCAGGTGCGGGGGGTAAAATACCTGAGCGAGAAATCGAAGGGGTCTTTGATAAAGGCGTCATATTCGTCCGCCTTTATATACTCATCCTCGACAAACTGGTGCATCGATGTATCCGCAGGCAGACCGTGCCCGGGCCATTGGAAGAGCTTGTAGTCGAGGATTTCGTATACCCTGCCCGAAAAGATAAGGCCAGCGCTATCGTACAAATCCATATCGAAATCATTAATAAACTTCAGCCATGCCTTCTTCAGGGTATCGTAATCGTACATGAGCGCCCGCAGCGTCGTTCCGGAATAGTGCGCCGGGAAAGACCCGCCTGGTATCTGAACGGGCACGCGGTCGGGTATTTCCATTTTGACGGCCTTGATAAACCTAGTCAGCCGTTCTTTGTAGAGCTTTTCTGTCTGGGGGCTGGCGAATTTCACCTTTGGCGAAAGCCAGCGCCTAAACCGCTCTTCCCGTTTCTCCTGCCAGGATAGTTCGTCCCAGTTAGCCAAGCCTAGTTGCCACCTATCCATTTTTTGGCCAGGGAAACCGCAGCCATGGCATCTTTACCGTAGGCGTCGGCCTTGGCGTATTTCATAATCTCATCGTCCATCTGACCGCCGCCAATCATGATTTTCATCTTGTTCCTGATACCCGCTGTCTCCAGGGCCTCCACCGTATCCTTCATGGCGTCGAAGGCGAGGGTCAGAAAGCCGCTTAAGCCCAGCACCGGGGCCGAGGTCTCTTTCATCTTTTCTACGAACTTCTCGACGGGGACGTCAACGCCCAAGTTATGGACCTCGAAGCCGTTGACATTGAGCATAAACTCGACGATGTTCAGACCGATATCGTGAATATCTCCGGCTACGGTGCCGATAACGACCTTACCCAGGTGCTTAGTTTCGCCGCTTTTAACGAGGTGGGGTTTCACCAGTTCGGTGATTTGCTTGAGCAGCTCGCCCGAATAGACGAGCTCGGGAATGAAGTATTGGCCAGCGACGAAGCGGTCACCGACCACTTCCATGGCCTTACGGCTGTCTTCCAGGATAGCCAGCGCTTCCTCGCCGGCTTCAAGCCGTTGTTTGACGCGTTTGATAACCTCCTCTTCCTCCAAGTCAGCTAGTTGAGCCACAAAGTCTTTAGGCATACGCTTATCCCCTTAACTTCTATTTGATAATTGACCTGGGCCAGAATGGGAAGGTGCAAACAGAGGGAGTATACTAGTGCCTGCCTAAAATGTCAACCGTTATTTCACCTATTCGGCGACATCCAGCCCCCACATTCTAAATAGGTCTTTGTAGAAGGGAGGCTGGGGGAAATCGGGTGTCATCTGCATGCTGAGGTGACTGTAGCCCAGCTTCATCTCCTCGAAGAACCTTAAGCCCGTCATCAGCTCTTGCATCTTATCTGCCGGCACGGAGAGTATAATCTCGCCCTCGTCAGCCATCGCTCGCTCGAACTCACCAGGGTCGGGTAGAGTAATACGGTATTCGCCACTCTGTATCACGGGCACGATGGAGTAGACACAGGAATCGATGGGGTCGAACTCGGATTTTACCAGGTGGGCCTTTTTATATTTAATCGCCATCAGCATGCTGCGCAGCTGAGCGGTATTGGAGTAGATGAGTATCACATCGGGCTTGAAGCTGGCCGTTTTCAGAGGGGCGGTGAGTATACCTATATACTTGCCGTATTCGAAGCGGGGAAAGGTCTTCAGCATCTTCTTAGCCGCCTCCATGTTCTCCACGATATATATCATCGGGGAGATGGTCTTCTCATCGAAGGGGGGCACCAGCCCGTAGCCGAGCAGCGGCGCCCAGCACCAGTTATCCTCCTTGAGCATGGCTATCGTCTCCCCCTTACGGCGGGTGAGGGCGAAGACCTGGCACTGGGCCAGGTGATGGCCGCGGTCTCGCTTAGGCCTGATGGCTTCCTTGGGGATATCGGCCTCCTTCTCCAGCATCTTGACCGCTATGGGAGATGTCTTGAGTTTTAGTAGCTTTTCCACCTCTTCCCCGTAGCTGTTGAATTCGGCTTTTGTTGTCATCTCTACCTCCTGCTTGCTTTGCGTATTATGAACAAGAAAGCGCCGTTTTGCAAGATTTAAAGTGGGAACTATGCTATGATAACAGCTAAGATTTTTATTAACCCACGGGGGTAGCCATGAATTCAGGAGAGTACTGGAACCCAGTCCTAGAGACGTTGCCACGCGAGAAAATTCGGCAGCTTCAGCTAAAGAAGTTTAAGAAAATCCTCGCCTGGGCCTACCAGAACTCCCCGTTCTATCGCCATCTTTATAAGGAAGCTGGCCTTGAGCCCGGCGATATCAAGACCTTCGATGATGTCGCCAAAGTCCCCAAGACAGAGAAGTCAATGCTGCGGGAGGCGCAGGGCAAGGAGCCCTATCCCTACGGTACTATCCTTTCGGTCCCTTTAGAACAGGTAACCGAATATCGCCAGACCAGCGGCACCACCGGGCAGCCCGTCTATCACCCGGAGACCTGGCAGGACTGGGAGTGGTCAGCTGAGTCTTGGGCCTTTGCCCTCTATGCTCAGGGTTACCGCGATAAGGACAGGGTATTTTTGCCCTTTGGCTACAGCGTTAACATAGCTTTCTGGGCGGGTCATTACGCCGCGGAGAAAATAGGTTGTGAGGTTGTCCCCGGCGGCGTGCTCGATACCGAAGCCAGAATCTTAAAGATGCAGGAGCTGAAAGCCACCGCTATGATGGCGACGCCTACCTATATTCTGGGCATGGCCGACGCAGCCAAGAAGAAGCTGGGGCTAGACCCGACCAGGGATTTATATATAAGGAAGATAACGGCGGCGGGCGAACCGGGGGCCTGTATCCCAGCCACCAAAAAACGCATGGAGGAGGCCTGGGGGGCTAAGGTTTATGACCAGGTTGGCGCCACCGAAATAGGACACTGGGGCTTTGAGTGCCAGGCCCAGGCCGGATTGCACGTTCTTGAAGCCTTCCATCTGGTGGAGATAGAGGATATCGAGACTGGGGCCACTATCACCGAGCCGGGCAAGAAGGGCAGCATGGTGGTTACCACCTTTGACCGTTTTGCCCACCCCTGTATCAGGTTTGACTCCAAAGACGTCATTGAGTGGAACCCCGAGGAGAAATGTGATTGCGGGCGGACCTTCCGGCGGCTAAAGGGCGGTGTGGTTGGCCGCGCCGATGACATCACCAAGGTGAAGGGGGTATTGCTGGCGCCGACGGCCATCGAGGAGGTGGTAAGGGATATTCCCGAGCTAGGTGACGAGTATGAGGTAGTTGTCGTCAAGAAGGGCGATATTGACGATATAACCCTGAAGGTGGAGATAGCCCCCGACTTTAAGCGTAATATCGAGGCTGTTGAGCCGAAGCTGGTTCAGCAGCTGAGACTGAAGACCGGTCTCAGGTACAACCTTGAGTTTCATGACTACGGCACCCTACCCCGCTATGCCACCAAGGCTAAGAGATTCAAGGACCTGAGGCATAAGGAGCACTAAAATGGCTGAGAAACATAAAATAGAAGACATGGCCCAAAAGATTGAGCTAATAAAGCAGACCGCCACCGAGCTGAAGCGTATTTCGGGGGGAATTCAGACGGTGGACCGCAACGTCGACCGTATCCTGGCCAGTACCAAGATGCTGGAGATAAACGTCTGCGACCTGAAGGATATTTAGGACTCCTTCGAAAGCGAAGCCTTCTTCAGCAGGCGCTCAGCTTCGGGAACCTGTTTCTTGTACAAGTTGAAGCTAACTACGCGCTCCTTATTGGTTGGGCTGGATACCCTGAAACGCAGCTGCCACTGGAAGAAGCGGCGTTTTAGCTCGACCGAGGCGATTTCACTATAGGCTATAACCAGGTTCCTGCGATTGGCGTTGACCAACTCGTCTGGATTCATACTCTGCAGGCTGCGACGTTTTCTTTGGCTAGCTCTCCTCTGCTCATGTTTCCCCCATTTCCCACTCAACATATCGCCCAATAATATAGTCTTCCAAAAGGATGGCTGGGGGGCATCTGCCGGATGCTGGATGGTAACAACTATTAACCGTTCTGTGGTGAAAAAAAGGTCGTAGCGCATATCGAAGGTATGACCGCTGACATTGACCAGGGAACCGATAATCTTCTCCGTAGTACGATTGCTTGGCATTAGTTTCTCTGTGCTTTGGAGCGGGAGACGAGACTCGAACTCGCGACAACCTGCTTGGAAGGCAGGGACTCTACCAACTGAGTTACTCCCGCAGTAAATGTATTTTATCCCGAAAAATCAGGCTTGTAAAGAATAATTCCCTTTATAGAATCAGCATGGCGTCGCCGAAGCTATAGAAACGGTATTTCCCAGCTATTGCCTCTTCATAGGCGTTAATAATGAAGTCCCTGCCAGCAAAGGCCGCCACCAGCATCAGCAGCGTCGAGCGGGGCAGGTGGAAATTGGTTATCATAGCATCTACCAGGCGGAAGCGATAACCGGGCAGGATGAAGAGGTCCACCCCGCCCTCGAAGGGCTCAATAATAGACTTACGGCTGGCTTGAGCCGCCCCCTCGATGATTCTGACCGTGGTCGTGCCGACACAGATAATCCTCCTCCCCTCCCCCCTGGCTTGAGTCAAACGATTAGCGACTTCTTCGGTGACGATGCCGTATTCCTGATGTATGGGATGCTGCCGCGGATCTTCTTCCCGAACAGGGCGGAAGGTATCCAGCCCCACGTGGAGGGTTATGAACAATAGCTCAACACCCCTTTCTTCCAGCTTTTCGAGCAAGTGGGGGGTAAAGTGCAGACCCGCCGTGGGTGCGGCCACACTACCCGGGACGCGGGCGTAGACCGTCTGGTAGCGCTCTTCGTCTTCCAGCGGGATGCGTATGTAGGGCGGCAGCGGTATCTTGCCCAGCCTGGGCAGCTGCATGTTCTGGGGAAAACGTATTATCTTGATTCCCCCCTCCCCCTCACCGATTACCTCAGCCTCAACGCTGTCATCGCCATCGCCGATTTCGAGTTTGGCACCGACGGCCACGCGCTTGGCCGGCTTGAGCAGCACCTCCCAGACAGCCTTTTCCCGCTGGCGCAGCAGTAGTAGCTCGACCTTGCCCCCGCTAACGGCCTTTTTACCTTTGAGGCGGGCGGGGATAACGCGGCTGTCGTTGAAGACGAGGACGTCACCGGGCTTCAGATAGTCAAGCAAGTCAGCAAATTGGTGGTGCTCTATCAAGCCCTGGCTACGGTCTAAGACCATAAGCCGCGACTGGTCTCTGGGCTCCAAAGGAGTCTGGGCGATAAGCTCCTGGGGCAGGTGATAATCGAAATCGCTGGTCTTCATATACTCAAAAAGTATATCAGTAGGCTGACGGTAAGGCAATTTAAGTATTTATACGCTTGAAGCCATTCTTACGCCTGTGCTACAATTGCTACCAGCCTTGATGCCCTAAGGAGCGATATGAGCCCAGAATCGGAATGGGAGCCCAAGCTGCTCGGTTTTCTCTGCCGCTGGTGCAGCTATGCCGGCGCCGACTTGGCCGGCACCAGCCGCAAGAAATACCCAGCCAACATCAGGATAATCAAGGTCCCCTGCTCGGGGCGCGTTGATTCACTATTCATACTCAAGGCGCTGCGGCTGGGCTTTGACGGCGTGCTCGTTTCGGGCTGCCACCCCGGTGATTGCCACTACCAGACGGGCAACTACCGCGCCCGCCGCCGCATCGCCATCACCAAGAAATTCCTGAACTATCTTGGCGTCGAGCCCCAGAGAGTGCAGGCCAGCTGGGTCTCCGCCTCGGAGGGAGGCAAGTTCGCTGAGGTCGTCACCGAGGTGACCGAGGACTTAAAGAAAGTCGGCCCCAATCAATTGTTCGGAAGAAAGAAGAATGGAAGAGAAGCTAAGGCAGGAAGCAAAGGCTCTGCTCGAGCAAAAGAAGGTTGACTGGATTATCGGCTTCGAAACGGGCAGCCTGAAGTTCACCACCACTCCCCTCATCACCCGAGACGCTGCCGATACCGAACGCCTGGTCATCAACCCCTTTATCACCAACAACCTGGCCAATTTCCTCACCGAAACCGAGGGGCGGGTGGGCATCGTGGCCAAGGGCTGCGAGAGCCGTTCCATCGTCAGCCTGATACAGGATAACAAGGTAGCCCGCGAAGACCTGGTCATCCTGGGCATCCCCTGCCCTGGAGTCATTGACCTGGCCAAGATAGAGCGGCTTACAGGCAAAGAGCGGGATGAGCTTGAGGATATAACGCGGGCTGGCGACAAGGTAAGCGCTAAGCTCGACGGCCAGAAAAAGGACTTTGCCGCCGCTGACGTCCTCTTTGACCACTGCCTGGCCTGCGAATTACCCACCCCCACCGAATACGATATACTGCTCGGTGATAAAAGGGGGCCTGCGCCTGAACTAAAGGTAAGCGGGCAGAACATCGCCAGCTTAAAGGAGCTGATGTCGGCGGAGCGATGGGCCTCCTGGGAAAAAGAGTTCAGCCGCTGTATCCGCTGCTATGCCTGCCGCAACGTCTGTCCCGCCTGTTTCTGCCAGCGCTGCTTCGTCGAGGAGACCGAGCCGCAGTGGGTAATGCCCATGCCCCAATGGCAGGATAATCTCATTTTTCAGATAATACGAAACATCCACGTGGCGGGCCGCTGCACCGACTGCGGTGAGTGCGAGCGTGTCTGCCCGGTGAACATACCCTTAAGAAGCCTGACCCGCGAGATGTACGACATCGTCGGCGAGCTCTTCCAGTTCCAGTCGGGCATGGATAAGGACGCCCTGCCCCTAATGGCCCACTACGAGCAGGAAGAGGCCGAGGAGTTCTTCAAGTAATGGCCAAGAAGATAGCTAAGAAGGACATCGCCCAGATTCTGGAGAAATGGAGCCAGCAGTTCAGCGTGTTGGCCCCGTCGAGAACCGATGGCGTGGCCAAGCTGTCCGAGTGGGACGGAAAAGACACCAGTTTTTTGGAGTGGTACCGCAACACCGTGGTGCCCCCCAAGGCCAGCTTCTTCCCCCCCATGGAGGAAATGTTCCGCTTCGCTAAGGGCGAAGAGGGCTATAATGTCGAGTTACCGTCAAAGAACGGGCAAAAGCAGTTACTCTTCGGTGTCCGCCCCTGCGACGCCCGCGCCATGGCCATCCTGGACATGACCTTCGAGGATAACTACAAAGACCCCTACTACCTGGAAAAGAGGAAAAGCGCGGTGCTGGTGGGCCTGGGCTGCACCAACCCCTGCGAAAGCTGCTTTTGCACCTCGATGGGCACCGGCCCTACGGATTCCACCAACGTTGACATTATGCTCGTTGATATCGGCAACGATTTCCTCGTCGAGGAGGTCACCGACAAGGGCAAGGAGTTGACAAAGGGCCTGAAGGAGGCCACTAAGAGCGACGAGGCCGAGGCCGAGAAGTCGAAGGAGATATCATATAATAAGGTAGTTCGCAAGCTGGACACCAAGGGCATTAAGGGCAAACTCCAGGCCAGCTTCGATGATGAAGATTTCTGGACTAAGACGGCGGCCAAGTGCGTAAGCTGCGGCATCTGTACGCTGCTCTGCCCCACCTGCTACTGCTTCGACATCAACGACGAGGCGGCCGGCGGGGAGGGGGCCCGGTTCCGCAGTTGGGACAGCTGCGGCTTTGCCCTCTACACCAAGATGCCCATGGAAAACCCCAGGAGCGAAAAGTGGCGGCGCGTCAGGCAGAAGGTCTGCCACAAATACGAGTTCTACCCGATGGCCTTCGACGTTATTGCCTGCACGGGCTGCGGGCGCTGCATCCGCCTATGCCCGGTGAACTGGGACATAACCCAGGTGATTGAGAGCGTTCCCGAAGGAGTCAAAGGAGCTAAATGACGACCAGCGACATTGATAAGCGCCCGAAGTTCTTCGCCGAGGATAATGTCTATGTGCCCCACGTCATGGTTATCGAAAAGATAATCGAGGAGACGCCGGGGGTAAGGACCTTTCACCTCAACTTCAAGGACAAGAAGCTGGCTAAAGAGTTCAAATTCGAGTCGGGGCAGTTCGCCCAGTATTCCGTCTTCGGTGTCGGCGAGGCCACCTTTTGCATTTCCTCAAGCCCCACCCGCCCCGACCACCTGGAATTAGCCGTACAGAGGGTGGGCAAGGTGACCAATGCCCTGCACCGGCTGGGCGTCGGCGCCGAAATAGGCTTTCGCGGCCCCTACGGCAACAGCTTCCCGCTAAATGATTTAAAGGGCAAGAACCTGGTCTTCGTCGGCGGCGGCATCGGTTTAGCGCCATTGCGCTCTTTAATCTGGAACGTCATCGACAACCGTGATATATATAATAAGGTAGATATCGTCTACGGCGCCCGCACCCCCGCCGACCTCTGCTTCCGCTATGATTTAGAGGCCTGGGAAAAGGATAAGACGATAAACATGGTGACCACCATCGACCGCGAGGCCGAGGGCTGGACGGGCAAGGTGGGCATGGTGCCCAATGTACTGGGAGAGGTGGCGCCCAAGGCCAAGGATGCGGTGGCTATTGTCTGCGGGCCGCCGATTATGATACGCTTTACCTTCCCCGTTCTGGAAAAGCTGGGCTTTGAGCCGTCGCAGATGCTGACGACCTTAGAGAAGCGGATGAAGTGCGGTATCGGCAAGTGCGGGCGGTGTAACATCGGGGATATCTACGTCTGCCGCGACGGGCCCGTCTTCAGCTACGAGCAGATTAAGAACTTTGTTTCGAGCGAGTATTAGGCATAAAGGGCTAAGAAATCAAATGAAGCGCAGCCCGCATTCCCTCTTGATGACGGCAAGAACAGCTTCGATGTGCTCGTGTCCATTGCTTATGCTAAGCGTTACGCCATTTAATCGTATTCGTGCTACTATTTGCCTTTGTACTTTTTAATCAGGTCCTGCAGCCGCTTTTTAGGGTTTCTATCATATACAAAGAGTTTCACGGGGCACGAACAAGCATTGCACTCACACACGCATTCTATTTGCAGGTCGGGATCAATATTAATCAAAGAAATCGCGCTAACAAAATCCCCACTTGCTTGAGCCTTGACATCAGCGTTGGACGAGATTTTAATAACAGCAGTGTCAGCCACAGTATTGACAGCACTATCAGAGAAAGTGCGAGATATTTTACCATCCGCTTTCTTGGCAGGCTTTATGCTAACAGGCCCAACTGTGATACTGAGGTCATCGCTAGGGTTAACTCCTGACACTACGCCACCATTGACACTGATAGTCAAGTCACCCCTGAATTGGATACTACCTGCTGCCTGACCAAGAGCAGTGCTGTCAATAATATCATAGTTTGACGAATTGGCCTTTGCCCTAATAAGTCCACGGCCAGAGATAATAATCTTATTCCCGGGACACTTATCACACTTGATGTGCTTGACATGAATATGCGTCCAACCCGTAATGGATTCAGCGACATCGGTCGTTGCAAACCAATCGATGAAAACGCCTCCCACCGCATATGCTCCCCCACCTATACGAGCTCTCAACGCAGTTAGAATAACACCACTAAGCATATTTTTGATACGAATGGGTTGATCATTATCTCCTTGAAAATGAAGCTCCCAACTGCATTTTTTCTTTCTCTTAGGCACAGGCCTAACAGGTACAGGTTTAACAGGCACTGGCTTAATAATCACAGGTCCATCTCGCACAGGTCTATCTGGCACAGGCTTCAATTCAGGGTAAGGCGTACCAGGTGCAGGCGTAGCAGGTACAGACTTATCAGGCTTAGGTCTATTTACCATTACAGCTCACCTCCCATGCCCTCAAAAACAGCCTCATCATCTGCAGGTTTCCCTGGCGCAAGCGAAATTGCCTCAGCCTCTGCTTCCTTCATAAACTTCTTCTTGTATTTCTCTTTATTCTTAGCTGCTTCCCAACGGAGTCGTAAGTAATCAGCTATCCATTTCTGGTATTCAGTAAATTCCATATCCGGTGCATCCATTCTTCGCTTAACCATTGCCTACCCCCTTTTTCTTTTTTGGGCGAAATAGAATGCCGTCAACAGCACGTGAGGAACATTTTGAATAAAAACCGCATCTATTCGCCATCTGGCTATTTTTAGCATTATTTTTGCTCTTTGTCAATACCCCTGAAAACAAAAAAGGCGCTAGGGGCAAAACTAGCGCCTCTGTGGTGCCATAAAGTACTTCTAAGCCAGTGCCCCCTCCATCTGGGCCACGATTTGCTCTTTAATCGGTTTTGATTTTCCTAGCCCATCTTAGCGCCGAGCTGTGTCATAAAGCCTAGGTTGTCCGCTTCGTCCCACTCCTCCGTAATCTTACCGCCGGTGATACGGATAATGCTGACCCCTGTTATCGTCACTTTCTTACCGGTAGGCGCCATCCCCATATAGTCGCCAGTATGCTTGCCACTCCATGTCCAGCGGACGGCCACCTTTTCCCCTTCGGCAACCATGTCCTCAACGATGCAATTCATTTCGGAAAAGGCACCCAACGCTCCAGTCTGGAATTGCTTGAATCCCTCCCTATCGGATGCTACTCCAGGGGGAGCATTGAGCCAGACGAAGTTAGCCGCCATGAGCTCATCCACCGCAGCCATATTCCCCTTACTCCAGATTTCGTCATTCCAGCTACGAGCAATAGCTTTATTCTCTTCTAGTGACATCGGAATCCTCCTTTTTGAATAGATTTTGGCTCCACCAACTGCCCAACCATATAGCATTTTAATAGCTTTCTGTCAATACACTGAAAAACAAAAAAGGCGCTAGCGGCAAAACTAGCGCCTTTAAACTGTTATAAAGCTATAAACTCTAGGCTAAAGCCCCCTCCATCTGGGCCACGATTTGCTCGTTAGTGAAGTGCTCCAAGCTTACGGCATCGCTGAAGCAGGCAGCAACACAGGCGCCGCAGGCCTTACAGAGCGCCTTGTTGACCCGACAGACATTCTTTTCCTCGTCGTATTCAATGGCGCTATAGGGGCAGACCTCTTTGCAGGCCTGGCAGCCCGAGCAGATTCTCTCGTCAATCACCGCCGTAGCCGCCTCCACCTCCACCCTACCCCGACTGATGATAGCCAGCGCCTCCGCCGCCGCCGCTGACGCCTGCGCCACGGTATCGGGAATATCCTTGGGGCCCTGACAACAGCCCGCCAGGAAGATACCGTCGGTCATGGTCGAAACCGGTTCCAGCTTGGGGTGCTTCTCCAGGAAGAAACCGTCACCGCTGCAGCTGATATTGAAGAGGCGGTTGATGGCCTCGGCATCGGGCTGAGGTTCCAGCGCACAGCTAAGGACGACCATGTCCACCGGTAAGCGCCTTTGCCTCCCTATCAAAGTATCCTCGAACTGGACGATGAGCTTACCCTCCTCTTCGGGGCTTTCGGCAACGTCGGTTATCTCGGCGGGGCGACCGCGAATAAAGTTGGTGCCTTCCTCAAGTACGCGGTTGTAGAACTCCTCGTAGCCCTTGCCGAAGCTCCTGATGTCTATATAGAACTCGTAGACCTCAGCCTCGGTGTGCTCCTTGATGAGGTGGGCGAACTTCATGGAGTGCATGCAGCAGACCCTAGAGCAGTACTCATGGTATTTCTCGTCTCGGCTGCCCACGCAGTGAATAATAGCGATACTCTTCGGTGCCGAGCCGTCTTTGAGCACGATTTCGCCCTCGGTGGGGCCCGCCGAGTTGACCAGCCGCTCGAACTCAAGGCTGGTTATGACATTGTCCAGCCGCCCGTAGCCGTAGGCGTGGATGGGGGTGGGGTCAAAGAGCTTGAAGCCCGTGGCCAGTATTATGGAACCGACCTCGACCTCAATTATCTCGTCCTTCTGCTCAAAATCGATTGCCTTGGCCTCGCAGAACTTCTCGCAGGCGCGGCACTTACCGCTCTGGAAATAGGCGCAATGTTCCTTATCTATAACCGGTGTATTGGGCACCGCCTGGGCGAAGGGGGTATAGATGGCTTTACGCTTGCCCAAGCCCGCCTCAAACTCGCTGTCCACCTTCCAGGGGCACTTCTCCTGGCAAACACCGCAACCGGTGCAAAGCTCCTCGTTGACGTAACGCGCCTTCTTCCTGATTTTGACCTTAAAGTTACCGACATAGCCGGAGACCTCTTCGATTTCGCTGTAGGTCAATAGTTTTATAAAAGGATGAGAGCCCACCTGCGTCATCTTGGGGGTCAAGATGCAAGCCGAGCAGTCCAGTGTGGGGAAGGTCTTATCAAGCTGAGCCATGTGCCCGCCGATAGAAGGACTCCTCTCTGCCAGATAGACCTGGTGCTCAGAATCGGCAATCTTTAGCGCCGCCTGGATGCCGGCAATGCCACCACCCACCACCAGTGTGTTGGGGTTGACGGGGACCTCTTTCGTCTCCAGAGGTTGATGGTAGTAGACACGCCTCACCGCGGCGCTGACCAGAGCTTTAGCTTTTTCAGTGGCCTTATCCTTATCCAGCGTCACCCAGGAAGCCTGCTCGCGTATGTTGGCCATCTCGAAGAGGTAAGGGTTTAACCCTGCTTCCTGACAGGCGCGGCGGAAGGTCGGCTCGTGCATGGTCGGCGAGCAGGAAGCCACCACCACCCGGTTAAGCCCCAGCTCCTTGATGTCCTTCTTGATAAGCTCCTGCCCGGGGTCGGAGCACATGAACTTGTAGTTGCGCGCAACGACTACCCCTTCCAGTCCTTCCGCGAACTTGGCGACGGCCTCAGTATCCACTGTACCCGCGATGTTGCTGCCGCAGTGACAGATATAGACGCCGATTTTGGGTTCCATAATAGCCTCCGTTACAGCTAAATAGTAGCACAAACCACTTCTTCCCAACAAGCTGAGATCTCCTTTACATGTCGGCCAGAAACACGCAAGGAAATTCGCCTACGGGTTCGAGTGGAGTGTAGAGAGGCAGAAGGTATTATGTCCCACCCTAGCCCCCTCTTGGACTCCCCCAATAGGGGAAACCCCCTACCGGGAGGCGGGGAGAGAGATTCAAAAGGGTTACATCCTTTTAGGGTGGGTATTGGGTGGGACGAAAAACCTGGGGGTGGGGGAGATTAACATTTGTCCTCCCCATTCCCACCGTGCTAAACTTCAATACCAGAAAGGTAAAACCTCATGAAGATATTGGTCACCAACGACGACGGCATCTTCGCCGACGGGCTTAGAATACTGGCTAACGAGCTGAATAACATCGCTGACGTCATCGTCGTCGCCCCCGACCGTGAACTGCACGGCATGGGCGCCTCCATCAGCCTCCACGAACCGGTGCGGGCAAAGGAAATGAAACCCATAGTGGAGGGGGTGGAGAGCTACGCCGTCGAGGGCACGCCCGCCGATTGCGTCATACTAGCGCTGGGCAAGCTGGCCAAGGACAAGATAGACCTGGTCGTTTCGGGAGTGAACCGTGGCCTCAACCTGGGTGATGACGTTATTATCTCGGGGACGGTGGGGGCAGCGCTGCAGGGCTACGTGCACGGATTGCCCGCCATTGCCGTCTCGACCCCCTTGAGCGATAATCCCTACTTCGAGGATGCAGCTAAATTCGCGGCTCTGGTGGTCAAGAAGTTCAAGACCGTAGATATAAAAACCAACGCCTGCCTCAATATCAATCTGCCCAGGCTGCCGCGGGCAGAAATCAAGGGGGTAAAGCTCACCTACCCCGCCAGCCGCAACCACACCGACACCGTTGAGGAGAGGTACGAGAGCAAGCGCCAGTATTATTGGTTCGTCCGACAGTGGGTGAACAAGCCCACCGACGAGAAGACGGACACCTGGGCTATAGAGAAGGGAAATATCTCCATCTCACCGATTTTCGTTACTCCCGCCAACCAGAGCCACAAGGCTGTCAGCGAGAGCTTATGCGCCGAGCTATTCGAGGAGTTCAAGCGGCTCTAGGTACGCCCGAAGTCCTTCTTTAGCTGCCCGTAACTGAGGTGAATCATGGTCGGGCGTCCGTGGGGGCAGGTGTGGGGGGTGGTTGTTTGCTCCAGCTGTCTGACCAGCTCGCGCATCTCATTATCGCTTAACGTCTGCCCCGCCCTTATCGCGCCGTGACAAGCCATAGTAGTGGTGACCGCCTCTGCCCAGTGACCCTTATCGCCTTCCGATATAGAATCCAGTAGTTCCCGAAGCATACCCACCCAGTCCTTGTCGTGGACTAAAACAGGCACCGCCCTAACCAGGAAGGTCTTGCCACCAAAGGGCTCGATGCTGAAGCCGAACTCGGCCAACTCCTGATAGTGCGCCCAAAGCTCCGCCTCCTGGCGGGGACTGACCTCAAGCGGCATCGGCTCCAGCAATCCCTGGACCTCTACCTCCTGCTTTACCCGCTGGCTTTCAATCTTTTCGAAAAGTATGCGCTCGTGGGCGGCGTGCTGGTCGATGAGGTAGAGCCCATCGGGGCCCTCAGTAATTATATAGCTGCTGGCCAGCTGCCCCAACACCCGCAGCATTGGTAGTGCGGCGGTGGGGGTGGGAGCAGGCGGTTGGGACAGGCTAACGTCAACTTCGGCATAGGCAGGCGCCGACGGCTCCCTTACCTGGGAGGGGAATACGGCCCTTTCAGCCTTTTCTACACTGGGCACGGGCGTCTGCTCGGCCAAAGCCTGGCGTACAGCGTGATAAACGGCGCTGAAGACGGCACGTTCGTCGGCGAACTTCACCTGGCTCTTGGTAGGGTGGATGTTAACATCAACGTCTTTGGTCGGCAGCGAGATATTGATGACGGCTATCGGGTGCCGCCCCACCATCAAAAGTCCGTGATAGGCCTCTTCCACCGCCCGCGCCAGCATGTGGCTGTTCACCCAGCGGCGGTTGACGAAGAAGTTCAGGTCACCCCGTCCGGAACGGCTCACCTTGGGCAAGCCGACCAGGCCCGTAACGCGGGGCGTTGTTTCGCCCCTTACCTCAATCATGTTGCCCGCTACGTCGGCGCCGTAGACGGCGGCGACGCTGTCGAGCAGCTTACCGCTGCCGGGAGTATTTAGGGCTGCCCGACCGTCAAGAGTCAAAGAGAATTTGACCTCGGGGAAGGCCAGCGCGTAGTGGCTGACCACATTGGCGGTATGGCTGTTCTCGGTAGGCACCGACTTGAGGAACTTGAGACGGGCGGGTATCTTGCGGAAGAGATTGAGCACGCTGACTGTAGTCCCTTTAGAACGTCCCTTGGTAGCACGCTCGGCGATGGCGCCGTCCTTGAGACCGACGCGAGTGCCCGCCTTCTCTCCCTCGGCGCAGGTGGTCATATCTACTTGGGATACAGCGGTGATGCTGGGCAGGGCTTCGCCACGAAAACCGAGGCTGGAAATAGACTCTAGGTCTTCGAGAGCACTAACCTTGCTGGTAGCGTAGCGCTCGAAGGCAAGCTCGACCTCTGCAGATGGGATGCCAACACCGTTATCGGTGACCCTGATGAGGCTCACCCCACCCCCCTCAACGTCTACTGAAATCTGGCTGGCGCCCGCGTCCAGCGAGTTCTCCACCAGTTCTTTGACCACCGAGGCTGGCCTCTCTACCACCTCGCCAGCGGCAATACGGGCAACCACCTGCGGGGATAAGGATTTGATTGGCATAGCTGCTTAAAGTTTAACCCTTTGTTTTAATACAGTCAAAGAGTCTATTTTGCCTGCCGTGTAAAATCGTATAATACTAAATGGCACAAGCTTATAATTTGACTAAGGAGGTGCGGCATGGATATTGAAGAGTTGAGTAAGAAAATCGATAAGTATCGCGAAGAGGATACAAATAAATCGGAGAGGTATAGATACCAAGATCTGAGTTACATACTATGGGGGTTTGCTTTGGGAGTGGTCGGCATCGCCTATGCTGAATCGGACTGGGTTTTATGTGTTATAGCAGTGATTTTTCTTATTGGGGGCTTCTGGGTCTTGTGGTACTCTACAAGATTTAGACCAAAAAAACACTAGCTTTCCCTAGTTATAAAGCTATTCTTTCTTTTTCTTCTCTAAGCGGGCAAAGCTCAAAAGCAGCTTTTTAACCCCCACCCCGCTGCCGAAAGCCACCACCGCCTCCTTGTCGTCCTTGACGGCGCGGCAGTTGACGACGACGCCGTCGCCGAACTGGGCGTGGTGGACGTGGTCACCGGGCTTAAGCTCGGGAACATCAGAGCTGGGGGTGTTGGGGGCGGGCGTCCGGGTGCGGGAAGAGTAAAGGGGCGGCATAACCCGCCCTTCTTCTCCCTGCCAAAGGCCACCGCTAGTAACGAGGTCCTTGGGTATATCGTCCAAAAAGCGCGAAGGCGTGCTCGGCGTGCTTGAGCCCATCAGGTTACGGCGGAAGGCGTGCACCAGGTACAGTCTCTGCTTGGCCCTGGTTATACCCACGTAGCAGAGCCGCCGTTCTTCCTCCATCTGCTCGGCATCGGCAAAGGACTTGAAATGGGGCAGTATGCCCTCCTCGACGCCAACGATAAAGACAACGGGGAACTCCAGGCCCTTGGCCTGGTGTAGCGTGACCAAGGTGGCGGCATCCACTGTCTCATCGAGCCCGTCCACATCGGAAACCAGCGTTACCCCCTCCAGAAAGGCGGTTAGGCCCTCTGGTGGCGGCAAATGCTTATAGTCGTTGGCCACGGTGCGCAGCTCCAGCACGTTCTCCCAGCGCTCCTCACCATCCTTGCCGTTCTGTAGATAGTGCTCGTAGCCCGATTTCTGTGTAATCAGATCGAAAAGCTCGACCAGATTGAGCTTACGGCTGCGCTCGATAAACTCCTCCATCATACCGTGAAAGCCGACCAGCGCCTTAACTATACGGGAGCCGAAGGGTGGCGGCTCTTGTCCGCCGTTATTCTCCTCGGTTACCAGCCGCAGCGCCTCGTAACGAGAGATGCCCAACGATTTGGCCCAACTGGAAAGCTGGCTCAGGCTGCGCTCGCCGATACCTCGCCCCGGTATGTTGATAATACGCAGCAGGCTGACGCTGTCGCTGGGATTCTGAATAACCCTCAGGTAGGCGACAATGTCTTTCACCTCGCGCCGCTCGTAGAAACGGGTGCCCGCCACCAGCTTGTAGGAAGTCCCGTACCGCATAAAGGCTTCCTCTAAGGCCCTGGACTGGGCGTTGGTGCGGTACATTACAGCACAGTCACGCAGTTTGGCCTTTTCCTGCCTGACCAGCTTATCCACTTCGCTGACGATGAACTGGGCTTCTTCCTGCTCGGTATAGGTTTCGACGACGTTGGCCAGCTCGCCTTCTTCGTTTTCCGTCCAGAGCTCCTTGGGCTTACGCATCTGGTTGCTGCTGATTACGTGGGAGGCCGTCTCCAGTATTGCCTTGGTGGAACGATAGTTCTGCTCCAGTAGCACCAGCTTGGCTTTGGGGAAGTCCTTTTCGAAGCTGAGTATATTGCGCAGGTCGGCGAACCTCCAGGAATAGATGGACTGGTCGGGGTCACCGACGACGCAGACATTACCCTTCTTGCCGCTCAGCTTCTTGACCAGCTCGTACTGGACGAGGTTGGTATCCTGAAACTCGTCAACCATTACGTGAAGGTAACGGGAGTGGTATTTCTCCAGTGTCTCCTTGCTCTTACGGAAGAGCTCCACCGCCTTCATGAGCAGGTCGTCGAAGTCGAGGGCGTTGCTCTCGGTAAGCAGCTGCTGGTAGCGCTCGTAGACCCGCCCCACCACCTCCTCGAAATAGCTGGTGGTGTGCTTGGCGTATTCCTTAGGACCTACGGTACGACTCTTAGAGGCGGATATAGCCGAAGATATGGCTCTAGGAGCGTACTGCTTGGGGTCGAGGTTCAGCTCCTGCAGCGTTCTTTTGAGCAGGCTTATCTGGTCGTCGTCGTCGTAGATAACGAATCGGGAGTCAACGCCGATGGCCTGGCCGTCGCGGCGCAGGATGCGGGCGCAGATAGCGTGAAAGGTGCCGATAGTGAGGTTGCCCAGAGAAGCACCGATAAGCCGACCAAGCCTCTCTTCCATCTCGCGGGCGGCCTTATTGGTAAAGGTGACCGCCATAATGCGGTGGGGACTGACGCCGCAGGTCTTAATCAGGTAAGCTACCCGATGGGCGATGACCCTGGTCTTGCCGCTGCCGGGACCTGCTAAGATAAGCACCGGTCCTTCGATGGTTTCAACGGCTTCCTTCTGCGCCAGATTAAGCCCGTCCAGAATATCCATCTATCCTATTATACCATTGGCGTGGCATAGCTGGAAAGGCGCAGAGCTATTGACAAAAGTCAGCTAAAGCTATATGATAAAGTCGTAAATGCGCATATAGATACAAAGGCTCAGGCCATGCGAGATGTAGTTAAAGCCTTCAAAGCTCTATCAGATGAAACCCGGCTCAGGATACTTAACCTGCTCCTGGAAAGGGAATGCTGTGTCTGTGAGGTGATGCAAGCGCTGGACATTTCCCAGACCCGAGCCTCTCGCAACCTGAGCACCCTTTACGACGCCGGTTTCCTCAAGTTGAGAAAAGAAGGACTGTGGTCGCTATATTCTATATCCAGAGAGGAGTCGGGGGAATACTATGCCAACCTTGTTGACACCGTGAGAAAGGCATTAGAAGGTAACAAGGTGGTCGATACAGACCGGGAACGATTGAGGAAAGCCGAGCGAGTCGGGCCTACCTGCGTAAACCGCATGAGAAAAACGACCTAGTTCTTTTTTTGACTTCTTTAGATGCTAAGTTGCGCACATAGGGAAGAGGTTTCATGGCCATTGACATCCTGTTTGGCGGGCTAACTGCTCTTAAAGATTACATCGCTCTCCATGTGCTTACCTGCCTCATCCCCGCTTTTCTCCTGGCGGGTGCCATAGTAACCTTCGTTTCACGAGAGGCTATCATCGGCTATCTAGGCGCCGCCGCCCGAAAACTATCATCTTTCGGTATTGCCACAGGCGGCAGCTTCTTCGTCGCCGCCTGTTCCTGCACCGTCATCCCGGTTTCAAGCGGCATCTACTATGGCGGAGCCGGCATAGGTGCTGCCTTTATCCTTCTCTGGGTGGCCCCTGCCGCCAATATCCTGGCCCTGGTTTATACCGGGCAGATACTGGGGGCCGAGATGGTCGCTGCCAGATTGATAAGCGCTATACTTATGTCTTTTGCCATAGGTTCAGTTATGGCTTACGCCTTTCTCAAGGAAGAGAAAACCCGCGTTTCTCACATCCAGATGAGTACTGGGCCTCTGATGAGTAAAAAGGGAGTGGGCTTGCTCCTGCTTCTGGTCGCCTGGCTCTTAGCGCCGAATTACATCGTGTCTCAAGGGCCTTACTGGCAGAAGGTGGCGATCTGGGCGGTGGGATTGCTGGCGGTGGCCACCTATGTCTGGAAGTTCATCGCTGTAGAGCGAATTAAAGCCTGGCTTAAGGAAACGTGGTGGTTTATCCGTATCATCTTTCCTTTCCTGCTGGCGGGTGTTTTTATCGTCGGCATTATCGGCGCCCTCATACCCAGCGAGTGGGTCGAAGCTTACCTTGGTGGTAGCGGCTTACGCCAGTCATTTCTGGCTACAATGCTTGGCGGCGTTACCTACTTCGCCACCATGACCGAAGCGCCTTTCGTGGATACTCTAATGAACCTGGGAATGGGTAAAGGGCCAGCTTTGGCCCTGCTACTTACCGGGCCGGGTATTAGTTTGCCTAACTGGTTAGCGATTGCCAAGGTTTTTGGAGTCAAGAAGGCACTGGTTTACGTTCCGACTATTATAGTTATCGGCACAATCGTCGGTTGGATTGCCGGTTTTATTTTAGACTAAAGAATAATTAAGGAGGTATTAACGCAATGATGATAGAAGTATGTGGTCCGGGCTGTCCTCGGTGCCACGCCACTAAGGAGAATGTCCGCAAGGCGCTCAAGGAAATGGGGCTGGAAGACGGCAAAGAGGTAGGACTGACGGAAATCAAAGACCCCAGGATTATGGCTGAACGAGGCGTCTTTATGACACCCGCCGTCCTAATCGATGCCGTCAAGCTATGTGAGGGCAGGATTCCCAGCCCTCAGGAGATAAAAGGTTGGATTGAGGAGAGGAGATAATAAAAAACTAGAACAAGGAGGATTATATGACCATGCGAAGCAAAGTTACGATATTGAGCTCGTTTTTGCTCATTATCCTGTTAGTCGGTATGCTCTGTGCTTGTGGAGGTACCACTATCGAAGTCCCTCCAGACTCGAACACACCTATAACTCCAGATGGCTCGGAAATGTCTCCCTCTCCAGTTGACAATATCGAGGTTATCTACTTTTACTGGCCACAGCGCTGCACCGGCTGTATCTACGCTGAAGACACCACCCTGTATACGCTGGAAACCTACTTTGCCGACGAGCTGGCTAGTGGCAAGATAACCTGGGCTACTTACGATGTAGCCGCTGAAGAAAACGCTGCCATCGTCGAGAAATATGAAGCTTATACCTCGTCTCTGTTTATCAACACCATAATAGACGGCACCGACCACATCGAACATGTAAGAGAAATCTGGTCTGTACTAGGTGATGATGAGGCGTTTATCGGGGTGGTGAAGAGCAAAATTGAGCAGAGTCTCAGTGTGGAGGGTTAATGGATTTAAGCGGTTTTCTACATCAGCTCTCTGAGAGCATTAATATCCCGGTGTTCTCGGCGCTGCTTCTGGGGCTAATAACGGCCATCAGCCCCTGCCCTATGGCGACCAACATCGCCGCTACGGCCTATGTCAGCCGCCGAGCGACGGAGCGCAGGTACGCCATCATAACCGGAGCCCTTTATACTCTGGGGCGGATGGTCTCCTATTCCGTCCTCGGCATCCTGATAATCGTAATTGGCCTGGAAATCCCCGGCGTTGCTACGTTTTTACAAGACTGGGGCGAAAGAATACTGGGGCCGCTGCTGATTGTAGTGGGGCTTATAATGCTAGTCATTGACCGCTTCTCTTTCGGTCTGGGGAGTGGAAAGCTGGCCGCACTAGGGGAGAAGGTAGCTAATAGGGGTATGCTGGGCGGATTCCTGTTAGGGGTAATCTTTGCTCTGGCCTTCTGCCCCTATAGCGCTATCATATTCTTCGGGGTATTAATACCACTATCCCTTGAATCTACAGGAGGGGTAACCCTACCGGCGGTGTTTGCCATCGGCACCGGGCTACCTGTCCTAGTATTTGGTATTCTTATATCGCTTGGCATATCCAAGGTCTCCAGATGGCTCAATGCCGTCGCCCGCGTTGAGAAAGTCCTTCGCATAATAGTCTCTATCATTTTTATCGGGGTTGGAATATACTATGTGGTACTCTGGATACAGGCATAAGCAAATAGGCAGGTTTATCAAGCAAAACCATGAGTGAACCGAAAGGCGTAGCCGGCGGACTGCCGACACTGGACCGTTTCTTAACCCTCTGGATTTTCCTGGCTATGGGTCTGGGGGTGGGGCTGGGCTATTTCGTCCCCAAGGTCGCCGATTTCATTACCCTCTTCCAGGTCGGCACCACCTCCATACCCATCGCCATCGGGCTCATACTCATGATGTACCCGCCCCTGGCCAAGGTAAAATACGAGGAATTGGGGCGGGTATTCCGCAACTGGCGGGTGCTGGGCGTATCGCTGATACAGAATTGGCTCATCGGCCCCGTGCTCATGTTCTTTTTAGCCATTATCTTCCTGCGCGCCTACCCCGACTACATGGTGGGGCTGATTATGATCGGGCTTGCGCGCTGTATCGCCATGGTCATCGTCTGGAACGAGCTGGCCAAGGGAGACAGCGAATACGCCGCAGGGCTGGTGGCCCTAAACTCCGTCTTTCAGATTGTCTTCTATTCTGTCTACGCCTACGTTTTCATCACCGTGCTGCCGCAGTGGTTCGGCCTGGAGGGGGCAGCTGTCCACGTTACCATCGGACAGATAGCCCAGAGCGTGCTTATCTACCTGGGAATACCCTTCTTTGGTGGCATGCTCAGCCGCTTTTTCCTGATGCGGGCCAAAGGGCGGGAGTGGTACGAACAGAAGTTTATCCCCAGGATAAGCCCCATCACGCTGGGGGCGCTGCTCTTCACCATTGTGGTCATGTTTTCGCTTAAGGGTGAGATAATCGTTCAGCTGCCGCTGGACGTGTTGCGCATCGCCCTTCCCCTGCTCATCTACTTCGTGGTCATGTTCCTGGTATCATTCTACATGGGCAAGAAGATAGGCGCCGACTACCCCAAGACAACGGCTATCGCCTTCACCGCCGCCAGCAATAACTTCGAGCTGGCTATCGCCGTTTCGGTAGCCGTTTTCGGCATCGGCTCGGGGGCGGCTTTTGCCGCCGTCATCGGGCCACTGGTGGAGGTGCCCGTGCTCATCAGCCTGGTGAACGTGGCGCTGTACTTTAGACGTAGGTTTTTCTGATACGAACGCAATTTTCCTTACACTCCCCACTACTATTTCCCTATTTACAGCCAGGCTCGGCGCGCTATAATTAACGCCTCTGCAACCAAAATGTGGGTTGCGGTAGAGACATTATGGTAAGTTTGGCAAACTACGAGAGGCTGACCATACGGATTTCCCGAATCAGGGTCTTCCGAAGGCATAACGGCAACGGGAACTATCGTTTCGTGGCTAAAAGCGACGAGATACCCGGTTGTGCAGCGCACGGCCCGACCATCTCGGCAGCGCTGGATAACTTCCAGAAAACAGCGGAATTGTGGCTAAAGTGGCTCGGTAGTCCCGGTTAAGCAGCCAGTCCTAGCCCCTTGTACAAAGCCTCGAAGTCGAAGCGCTGCTGGATGATTTCGTCCAGCCTGGGCAGCTTCTTCTCCTGATTAAACTTGGTCATACCCAGAGCCAGCTCGACGCTGGCCATTACCGCAGCGGTATCTTCGTCGGTAACTATAATGGGAATGGCCTTGTCCTCAGCACTGCGGCGCACGTCATAGATAGGCTCACTGTCGCCGCTTATAACCAGGCACCTGGTTGAGGTCTCCAGGGCCGCCAGCTGCATATCGGGGCGCTCGCCCTTGACCACCACCGCCTTGTCTACCTTACGACCAAAGTAGCCGAGGCCGGAGTCCACCCCCAAAGCCCCCAGCATATAGTTCTCCACCAGCTCGGCGGACTTTGAGGCATCGTTGACGATTTTGCCCTCGACGAGCTTGGCTATTTCGGCCACGGAAAGGCTGAGCAGCGTCCTGTCTTCGGGGATGACCCCCAACACCATCCCACCCAGCTCGTTAACCGCTTCCATACGGCTCATCGGCACCTTGTTGATGACAATACCGAGCAGGTCTTCGCCGAAGCCTTCGTACTTATCACTTAAATCCGTCTTGAAGAGGTCGGGCGAGTAGGCCTCGACGATAATGACTTTGGCTCCCAGCGCTTTGGCCATTTCGAAGGAGGCTTCGGCAGTCTTGGTGCCAGGTCTTTGCCGCCAGACGCCCTCGATGATAACCACGTCCTTATCCTTGGCGACTTTGTCGTAGGCCTGGTTCACCTTGTCGGCTCCCTTCCTACCGATAACCGGGCAAAGGTCTTCCACAGACTCCTTGAGGGAGAGGATACGTTTGAGGAAGGCGGTGTCGCTGTCGGCAGGCTTTTTCTTGATAGCCGCCACCAGCGGCTTAAAAAAGCCCACCTTCTTGCCTTTACCCTTGAGGTGCTTAGCTAAGCCCGCGCAAACCAGTGTCTTGCCCGCCCCCGCCTGTGAAGAGGTTACGTATAAAGCAGCCAAGTCTCACCTCCGCAATAAGTTAGGAACCACCCTATTATAACCATTGGAGTGGCGTTGGTAAAGACGCGTTTAGAAAGCAATCCCGCCTATTTTGATTGACAGCTATGCTATAATCCTGGTGTGCAAGGTCGGTAGAGCGGGTGAGAGGCACGTAATGAGTAACGTTACCAGGGTTTTGGTAAACTTGTTCTTAAAAGCGGTAGGGGTCCTTCTCATCGTGGTCGCCTGGTTCGGCTATTTCGGGCTCTGGGAAGAGATGGGCAGCCTTTCGCTCGACTTTCTGCACGGGAGTCTACCCACGGCTATCGGTTTCACCCTCGGCGGGGCCTTTATTATTGCTTTCAGCTCCAGCATAGCGCGGTTCGGTAGGTAAATAAAAGGAGACAGATATGGCTTTCAGTGCCGAGGTAGTGGACCAGGCCTGGCAGAGGTCCGATAAATCCTGCGAATGCGTCAGGCCCAACCACGGGCACTGGGCCCGGTGTCATAAAACTCTTCTGAAATGGGAGCGAGGCAAGGAGGGGTGGGGAGGCTGGGAGGCCCACCACGTCGGCAACCCCGATGATGATTCCCTAGCCAACTGCGAGATTCTATGTTGGGAATGTTATAAGAAGATTTCTTGAGTAAATGACAGAGGAACGAAAGACAAAGCCAAAAGTATAGTCCTGTGGTATAATTTAATCATGGCAGATAAAAATAATAAACCTAAACCACTACCACCTAAACCTGAACCTGAGGTAGAACTTAGGGAGACAGAAAGACCCCCAAAGAAAAAATAGTTATTAAGCTAAGTGCTTCAATAGAAAGGCCGATGTAGGCTATTCTTAGGCAGAGAGCCTTAATTCGTAGTGGTCTTTTATTATTAGCAACCGCATCCGACATCCATTTCGCTGACCAAAGAATAAGTGCTTCGTCATCATATTCTAACGACTCTATGTGTTTAACCAGTTCCGATAAGTTTGGCTGGAATTCCCAATATCGCGACCATAATCCGGAGACTGTTGATATTGTTACAGCTATAAAGGCAATACTAATAATAATAGCAGGGTAAATCGAATAATCCGTCCATTCTGAAGCCGCGAAAGGAGTAAGACTCAACAATATGCCAGCGAAGCCAAGAACTGCTATAGCTGTAGAACTGGAGTGTTGACTGGCTTTGTACTGTTCCTCTGCTCTTCTGCATACTTCACCATAATATAACTCAGCTTTGTTCATGCTATTCCTCCTGTCTTTTTGGTTGGAGTATAACACTTTTCCATATAGGCTACACGACCCCATATACCCCCACAAAAACAACTCCCGAACCAGTCCCACATATAAATCCTTGCAATCCCTGGGAAGAAGTGTTATAATACTTAATTAAGTAAAACTGAATAAGGAACCTTTAAGCCGGTCCGGCGAGACTGGCAAGGGAAAAATGGAAACGCGGAGCGAGGCCTCTTGCCAGTTTGGGTAAGAGGTTATTTTTATGCCTAAAAAAACAATAATGACCCAGGAAGACATCAAGCGCACACTCGCCCGCATCGCCCACGAGATTATCGAGCGCACCAAGGTTATCGAAGATTTAATACTGGTGGGCATCCATACCCGCGGCGTGCCACTGGCTAATAGACTGGCGGCCAACGTTGAAGAATTCGCTGGCGTCAAGATTCCCGTGGGCACGCTCGATATCAGCCTCTACCGCGACGACCTCCACTCCCTGGAGCTACAGCCCACCGTCAAGCACACCGATATCCCCGTCAATGTCGACGGCAAGTCCATAATCTTAGTTGATGACGTCCTCTACACCGGGCGCAGCATCCGGGCCGCTATGGACGCCCTCACCGACATGGGCCGGCCCCGCCTTATTCAACTGGCCGTGCTCATCGACCGCGGTCACCGCGAAATACCCATCCGCGCCGATTACGTTGGTAAGAACATGCCCAGCTCTCGGCACGAGGACATACAGGTAAAACTACAGGAAAGCGACGGCACCGACGAAGTAGCCATCACCTCCGTGCCGACCAAGGAGGGACAGTGATGACGACAGAGCAGATAAAGACGGTAGCCCCCAAGCCGGCACCGGTCTGGCAGCACCACCATATCCTCGACGTTGACGACTTCAGCCGTGAAGAGATTGAGCTTGTCTTCAACACCACCACGGCCATGAAGGAGGTGCTTTCGCGACCGATTAAACGCGTCCCCGCCCTGCGCGGTAAGACGCTGATAACCCTCTTCTACGAGCCGAGCACGCGCACCCGCCTCTCCTTCGAGCTGGCCGCCAAGAACCTGGGTGCCGACGCCGCCTCTTTGAGCGCCACCGCCAGCAGTGTCACCAAGGGCGAATCCCTGATTGACACCGTGAACACGCTGGAGGCGCTGGGGGCGGACATCATCGTCATGCGCCACCCCAACTCAGGTGCGCCCGCCGTGGCCGCCAAGTACGTCAAGGCTTCCATCATCAACGCGGGAGACGGCTGGCACGCCCACCCCACCCAGGCCCTGCTCGACATCTACACCATCAGCGAGCACAAGGAAAACCTGAAAGGCTTAAAAGCCGTTATCATCGGCGACATACTGCACAGCCGCGTGGCCCGCTCCAACATCTGGGCGCTGACCACGATGGGTATGGACGTGACGCTCTGCGGCCCACCCACCCTGCTCCCCGACGAGATGGGGATGCAGAACCACCAGCTGCCGCCGACTCGTATCGAGCACGACATCGAGCGCGCCCTCGAAGGCGCCGACATCGTCATGCTACTCAGGCTGCAACTGGAAAGGCAGCAGAGCGGGCTTTTGCCCAGCATCAGAGAATACGTCCAGCTCTACCAGCTCACCGAGGCCAGGCTGAAGCTGGCCAAGCCCGACGCGCTGGTGATGCACCCCGGCCCGGTCAACGAGGAGATTGAGATTGCCCCCGCCATAGTACACAGCCCGCAGTCGGTCATCAACGAGCAGGTGACCAATGGTGTGGCCGTGCGCATGGCGCTGCTCTACATACTAGCCGGGAGTCAGAAGCCATGAATAAGCCCTTACTCATCAAAGGCGGAAGAATAATCGACCCCAGCCAGAAAATTGACGAGGTCGGCAGCCTGCTCATTGCCGAGGGCAAAATCGCCTGGTGGGGAAAAGGGGCGGAGGCACCGCCTGAAGGCGCTTATGAAGTGTTCGACGCCAAGGGGTTGGTGGTCTGCCCTGGACTAATCGACCTTCACGTCCATTTGAGAGAGCCCGGCTACGAGGAAAAGGAGACCATCGCCAGCGGAGCCAGGGCCGCCGCCCGAGGCGGCTTCACCACCGTCTGCTGCATGCCCAACACCAACCCGCCGCTAGACAGCCAGACGGCCATTGAATACATAAAGTCGACGGCGGAGGCCGAGGGTGTAATCAGGGTGCTGCCCATCGGTTGTATCTCTAAGGGCCAGAAGGGCCAAGAACTCACTGAGATGGGGGAGTTAGCGGTGGCTGGTGTCATCGCCTTCAGTGATGACGGCCTGCCCGCCCTGAACTCCTATATTCTGCGACAGGCGTTGGACTACAGCCGCGCCTTCGGCCTGCCCATTATCGACCACTGCGAGGACACGACGCTCACCGAGGGCGGGCAGATGAACGAGGGCGTGGTATCGAATAAGCTGGGCCTGCGCGGCATACCCAACGCTGCCGAGGATATAATCGTGGCCCGGGATTTGGCGCTGGCGCAGCTGACAGGCGGCTGGCTGCACATCGCCCACGTCAGCACTGTGGGAGCCATCGAGCTTATCCGCCGTGCCAAGGAGAAGGGTATCAAAGTGACTGCCGAGGCCACACCCCACCACCTCACCCTCACCGAGGAGAGGCTCATCGGCTACGACACCAACGCCAAGGTTAACCCGCCTCTGCGGACGGAAAAGGACATCGAAGCCCTGATTCAGGGACTTAACGATAGCATTATAGACATTATCGCCACTGACCATGCCCCCCACACCGAGGGCGACAAGCTCTGCGAATTTGCCAAGGCCCCCTTCGGCATCAGCGGGCTGGAGACGGCCTTAGGCAGCCTGATGAAGCTGGTGCACGGCAAGAAATTAAGCCTGCCCGCGCTCATCGCCAAGCTGAGCGCTGAGCCAGCCAAGATACTGGGGGATAAAGCGGGCAAAATAGGTACGCTGGCCATCGGCGCTGAAGCCGATGTCACCGTATTCGACACCGAGCGAGAGTGGGTGGTGAACACTAAAGACTTCGCCTCCAAGGGCAAGAACACCCCCCTCGAAGGCGAAAAACTTAAAGGAAAAGTAATAGCGACCATATACCAAGGGAAGATTGTCTATAAAGACGAAGGGAGCTAGATAGCCCATGAGCAAACGAGCGAATCTGGTACTAGCCGACGGCTCTGTCTTTGAGGGCTATTCCTTCGGCGCTGAGACCGACGCCTACGGCGAGGTCGTTTTCAACACCAGCATGGTGGGCTATCAGGAAATGCTCACCGACCCCTCCTACGCGGGGCAGATTGTCGTCCCCACCTACCCACTCATCGGCAACTACGGCATAAACGAGCTTGACATCGAGTCGGCCAAGATTCAGGTCAGAGGCTTCGTTATCCGCGAGGAGTGCTACCAACCCAACCATTACTTAAACAAGCAAACGCTGCACCAATACCTGGCTGACTACGGCATACCGGGCATAAGCGGCGTCGACACCAGGGCGATTACGCGTAAACTACGCTCCGTGGGCGTGATGATGGGTATAATAACCAGCGACAAGACGCCAAAACAAGCGCTGGCACAGCTCAAGAAGCAGCCCGACTACAACTCGACCGATTTTGTGAAGCAGGTAACGACAGAGAAACCCTACCCCTGGGAGAACGGGGGCAAACCGCAGTACAAGGTAGTCGTCCTCGACTGCGGGCTGAAATACAACATACTGCGCCTGCTGGCGCAAAGGGGCTGCGCCGTTACCGTCGTGCCCTGCACTACTTCGGCGGAGGAGATTCTGGAGCTAAAGCCTGACGGCGTTCTTCTATCGCCTGGCCCAGGCGACCCCGACCTGCTCGACTATATCGTGGACACGGTCAAAGGGCTGGCGGGGAAACAGCCGATGATGGGCATCTGTCTGGGCAACCAGCTCATCGCCCGCGCCTTCGGCGGCAAGAACTTCAAGCTCAAGTTCGGCCACCGCGGCGCCAACCACCCCGTCCGCGAGCTGTCCACGGGGCGCATCCATATCACCGCCCAGAACCACGGCTACGCCGTCGACCCCAACACCATCGGCAAAGAGTTGGAGGTTACCCACATCAACCTCAACGACGGCACGGTGGAGGGGCTGCAGCACAAAAAACTGCCCATCTTCGCCGTACAGTACCACTCCGAGGCCTCGCCGGGCCCGCTGGACAACACCTATCTCTTCGACCGGTTTATGGAGCTGATAAAGGAAAACAAGCGATGAAAGCAAAGATACCCAAGTGCATGAGCACCCAGCACCCCGATAACGTTAACCAGCCCTTCTTTGCCGAGGACCCTCAGCTCAGCGGTGAGGACGAGATACAGGAGGCCTACTACGCCTTCTCCCACCTCGCCTGCGACGAGCAGATGTGGGACTGTGAGGGCAAAGAGGTCGATGACTACGTCGTCAAGAAGCTGCTCACCCGCTACGAGAGCTTCTTCCGCAACAATCGGCTGGGCAAGGACATCTTTATCACCCTGCGCGTGCCCAACCCCACCGTGGAGCGCGACGAATCCAAAATACTGCTGGAGACGCTGGAGAGCATACCCCGTTCCTTCGACGCCGCCAAGCTCTTCTACGGGGACGACATCGCCCCCATCTTCGAAGTCATCCTGCCCATGACGACTTCACACAAGTGCGTCGACCGCATCTACCGCTATTACGCCGATTTTGTCGTGGGTAAGCAGAACATGTGCTTCAAAGAGGGCGATATCTCCATCCGCGACTGGATTGGCGAGTTCCAGCCGGAGACAATTAACGTCATCCCCCTCTTTGAGGACATGGATACCATGCTCAACGCCCACGAAATCACCCGCACCTACCTCAAGGACAAGAAGCTGACCCACCAGCGGGTTTTTCTGGCCCGTTCCGACCCCTCCATGAACTACGGGCTGGTCAGCGCCGTCCTCCTCAACAAGATTGCTTTGAAGCGGCTGCATGAGATGTCGCAGGAAACAGGGGTGGAGATTTACCCCATCATGGGCATCGGCTCGGCGCCCTTCCGCGGCAACATGAGGCCGGACACGGTGGACAAGGTGGCTAACGAGCACCCCTCCGCCCACACCTTCTCCATACAGTCAGCCTTTAAGTACGACAACCCCCACGATAAGGTCGTGGCCGCCATAAAGAAGCTGCAGCAGCGGGAAAGAAGCGCACCGCGAGAGCTGGATGAGGAAAAGTGCCTGAACATCGTCAGGCGCTATTCCGAGGAATATCAGAAACAGGTCGAGGTGCTGGCGCCAACGATTATCGAGCTGGCCAAATACGTGCCCACCCGCCGTATGAGAAAGCTTCACATCGGGCTTTTCGGCTATCAGCGCAGTATGCGGGGCATCAGCCTACCGCGGGTAATCACCTTCACCGCCGCGCTTTACTCCGTCGGTCTGCCCCCTGAGATACTGGGCTTGAACGCACTGACCAGAGACGATATCGAGTTCATCAAGAGCACCTATCTCAACTGCACCGAAGACCTGAAGGATGCCCTGCAGTACCTAAACCCCGATTCCCCCTACCTCACCAAGGAGCTGGCGGGGGTGATTGAGGCCTTTCCCATAGACTTCGAGGTCAACAAGCAGCACAAAGAAATAACCGACAACATACTTAAATCACTCAAAGGGGACAAGGCCTGGCTGGAGGAAATGATTTTGCGGGCGGCTAATATCAGGAAGTTTTTGGGGTGAGGTTAAAAAAGGGGGTGACGGGAAATGGATAAGAATGAAATGCTCCTCAATATTCTGAAGGAACATATGCTCTACCAGAGGCATCAAGAAACGCAAAGGATGTGGACAGCCAACATATTCATCGCTGTCGTCGTCGGTACGTTGGTCTACTCGATTAACACGGGCTTCGAAAACATCCCCTGGTTTATTCCGCTTGCTTTTCTCATCATCTCAACCATCTGCCTTTTGATTACCTCGAAATTGAATACAGTCTTTTCCAGAACTCAAAACACGATGGAAAACACTTTTAAGGACATTAGCCACTTTAAAAAGAGTAAGGACAAGGACTGGAATAACTACATGTGGGGAAGAAAATCACCTGGCGGGCTATGGAGTGCCCTGAGAATAAGGTATTTGTATCTTGCCCTTTATACTTTAGCTATCATTGGGTCATTAGCATGGCTTTTTGTACTCAATAAATGGGCATTCGCGATAGCAACGGTTATCACCGTGATTATATTCGCAGTAGTCATACCAGCCGCAATAAGTGAGCGTCGTAAAGAAAAAGAGGAGCAAGAAAAGACGGGCAAGGAGGTGAATGTGGCCATAGGTAAAAGTGGGGTAGAACAGCCAACTGAAGAAGACCGCAAAGCTCACGCAAAAATCCTGAGATGTTCAAAGGCTGCCTTCTGGATTGCAATAGCTGGTTTAGTTGTGGCCATCGCCGCTATTATCGTCGCCATATCATATTGAGGGTATAAAGGGGGTGAGGTCGATGGCAATTGCAGCATTATTAATATCTATTCTTGCTGCTTTGTTTGCAGGAGTCATGGCGTTACTGGCCTTTCGAGAACAGAGGCTTAGATTACGTCCACAGGTCTATATAGATAGAATTAAAACAAATGTTTCATCAAATCTCCTTACATTTCAGACCGTTATACAAAATGTTGGGCTATTACCAGCGAAGAACATGACAATATCGCCTGTATTGAAGGTGAATAATGCAATAATAGAATTAAGTGATGAAGCTAGACGTTCAAAAGCCATTGTTATCCCAAAACAGAAATTCGAGAACCCTATGCAAGTAAGCGGTAAAACAAAAGACGCCATATTAAAAGGAAGCGCAACACTCCACGCAGAGATAAGGGTCGATTATGAAGCCAATGGTAAGGAATATTACTTCTGGGCACGTTATGAGTTTAATAGTGAGCGGGAAAGCTGGACTATTCTAGATGGCGATGCCAATTGAGTAAAACATCATACCATCCGAAATTATAATAAGGAGTAAACTTGACCAAACCTAAAAAAGTTTTGATTGTCGGTAGCGGCCCCATAGTAATCGGCCAGGCGGCGGAGTTCGACTACGCGGGAACTCAGGCCTGCAAAGCCATGCGGGAAGAAGAAGTGACCTCGGTGCTGGTCAACTCCAACCCCGCCACCATCATGACCGACGAGGGCATTGCTGACATCGTCTATATCGAGCCGCTTACCGTGGAGATGGTGGGGCGCATCATCGAAAAAGAACGCCCCGACGGCCTACTCCCCACCCTCGGCGGACAGACAGGATTGAATCTGGCAGTGGATTTAGCCAACGCAGGAATCTTAGAGAAATACAACGTAAAATCCCTGGGCACGCCCATCCAGACCATCAGAAATGCCGAAGACCGCGAGCTCTTCAAGAAGCTGATGGCTGATATCGGTGAGCCGACGCCCAAGAGCGCCACCGTCAATACTTTGCAACAGGCCAGAAAGGTAGCCAAAGAAATCGGTCTGCCCGTGATTATCCGCCCCGCCTACACGCTGGGGGGCACGGGGGGTGGGGTCGCCCGCACGCCCAAAGAGCTGGACAGGGTGGTCAGCATCGGGCTGGCCGCCAGCCCCATCAACCAGGTGCTGGTGGAGGAATCGGTGTTAGGGTGGAAGGAAATAGAGTACGAGGTCATGCGCGACGCGGCCAATAACTGCATCACCGTCTGTAACATGGAGAACTTTGACCCGATGGGGGTGCACACCGGTGACAGCATCGTCGTCGCCCCCAGCCAGACGCTGACCAACAAGGAATACCAGATGCTGCGCACCGCCAGCCTGAACATCATCCGCGCCCTGGGCGTGGAAGGTGGCTGCAACGTACAGCTCGCCCTCGACCCCAACAGCGAGAAATACTACGTCATCGAGGTCAACCCCAGGGTTAGTCGAAGCTCAGCGCTGGCCAGTAAGGCCACCGGCTACCCCATTGCTCGCGTGGCCGCCAAGATAGCCGTGGGCAAGCGGCTGGACGAGATACCCAACCAGGTAACGGGCAAGACAATGGCCTCCTTCGAGCCAGCTTTGGACTACCTGGTGGTCAAGATACCACGCTGGCCCTTCGACAAATTCGCTTCCGGAGATAGAATCATCGGCACCCAGATGAAGGCCACGGGCGAGGTGATGGCCATCGACCGCTGCTTCGAAGCCGCCCTGCAGAAGGCCATCCGCTCATTAGAATTCGGCAAGCGCTCGCTGCTCTGGGAAGACCCGAGCTGGAAGATGGGCGAGGACATCAAAGATTACCCGCTGGAGCCAAACGACCTCAGGCTCTGGGCTTTGATGGCGGCGCTGAGGCGGGGGATAACTCCGCAAAAGCTTTCCGAGCACACCAAGATTGACCTCTGGTTTACCACCAAGCTGCAGAATATCGTCGATATGGAAAAAGAGCTGCTGGGCGAGACGCTGACCCCGGAGCTTATGCTCAAGGCAAAACGGCTGGGCTTTGCCGACGAACAGATAGGCACTTTAGCCGACAGGCTGCCCGAGCAGGTCAGACAATCGCGGCTTAACTGGAACATACGCCCCGTCTATAAGATGGTGGATACCTGCGCCGCTGAGTTCGATGCTGCCACCCCCTACTTCTACAGCAGCTACGAGCAGGAGAACGAGGCGCTGCCCCCCAAGGTGGACAAGGCAGTGGTCATCGGCAGCGGGCCCATCCGCATCGGCCAGGGCATTGAGTTTGATTATTGCAGCGTCCACTCCGCCTGGGCTTTGCAGGAAGCCGATTACAAGGCCATCATGGTCAACTCCAACCCGGAGACGGTCTCCACCGACTTTGACACCAGCGACCGCCTCTACTTCGAGGCCCTGGACGAGGAGAGCCTGCGCGACATACTGGAAAACGAGGGGGGAAACGGGGAAGCACCGCCTTCAATCGTTCAGTTCGGCGGGCAGACGGCCATAAACCTGGCCGAGCCAATAGCCCGCAGCGGCCTACCCATTCTCGGCTCCAGCGTCGAGGCCATCGACCTGGCCGAAGACAGGCGCCGTTTCGAAAATTTCTTGAACGAGCTGGGCATACCACAACCCCCCGGTGCTGGCGTAACCTCAGCTAAAGAAGCCTTAAGCGTGGCCGAGCTTATTGGCTACCCGGTGCTGGTGCGCCCCAGCTACGTACTCGGCGGGCGGGCTATGGAGATAGTCCACAACGCTAAAGAACTCAGTCGCTACATCAAGCAGGCCATCGAGCTCGATACCAAGCACCCCGTCCTCATCGACAAGTACCTTGAAGGCAAGGAAGCAGAGGTCGACGCCGTCGGTGATGGTGAGGACATACTCATTCCGGGGATAATGGAGCACATCGAAAGGGCGGGCGTCCACAGCGGTGATTCCATGGCGCTTTACCCAGGAATAAACCTGACCGAGACTGAGGTGGACACACTGGTTGACTACGCCATACGGATAGGTTTGGGGCTTAAAATCAAGGGGCTGATGAACATCCAGTTCGTCATTATGCGTAACAGCAACGGCAATGGCTCATCGGTTTACGTATTAGAGGTGAACCCCCGCGCCAGCCGCACCATCCCCTTCATCTCCAAGGTGACTGGCGTGCCCATGGTGAAGGTGGCCACCAAGGTCATGCTGGGGCAGAGCCTCAAAGAGCAGGGCTACAAGACGGGCCTCTGGCCGCGGCAAAAGCTGGTAGCCATCAAAGCCCCCGTCTTTTCCATGTCTAAGCTCATCGGGGTGGATACCTACCTGGGGCCGGAGATGAAGTCCACGGGCGAGATAATGGGCATTGACTACAGCTACGACGCCGCCCTGGCTAAGGCGCTGCAGGCAGCGGGCATAAACCTCCGAGAGCAAGGCGCCATGCTCTTCAGCATCGCCGACCGTGACAAGCCCGAGGCGCTACCTATCATCAAAAAGTTCTCTGAGATTGGCTACAAGCTCTACGCCACCGAAGGCACTGCCGCCATGATCAAAAAGTCGGGGCTGCCGGTAACGACCATACGTAAAAAACTGAACGAGGGACACCCCAATGTCCTTGATATCATCTACGACGAGACGGTAAACGGCATCGTCAACACCATTACTGGCGGGCGTATCTCCTTGAGGGACGGCTTTCGCATCCGTCGCGCCGCCACCGAGAAGCGTATCCCCTGCTTCACCTCGCTCGATACCGCCCAGGCAGCGCTTAAGGTATTGCTGCGGGGCAGCCAGATTTACAGCGCTCTGCCCGTAGCCGACTACCGCCAGAAGGTGCCCGATTGATGCTGGAAATAGCCAAGGTCACCGCCAACACCGCGCCCATGACGGGTGCTCACCTGCTCTGGCTGGAAGCCCCCAAAATCGCCCAGGAAGCAAGACCCGGACAGTTCGTTATGGTGCGCTGCGGGGAAAAGGACGAATTTCCCCTGCGCCGCCCTTTAAGCATCCACCTCTTGGTGGGTAACGAAATCGCCCTACTTTTTAATATTGTAGGCGGCGGCACGCAGTGGCTTTCGCAGTGTAAAGAGGGCGATAAACTGGATTTACTGGGGCCACTGGGCAACGGCTTTAGCATTAGCCCCCCCTCTAAAAACCTACTAATAATAGCGGGTGGAATCGGCATCGCCCCACTGATCTTTCTGGCCAAAACAGCCACCGAACGAGGGCTGGCGGTAAAAATACTCTACGGCGTCGCTAACGCCGCCGAGCTCTATTCCCATCCCACCAAAGCCGAGCTGGTAACAGCCACCGAGGACGGCAGTAAAGGTGAAAAGGGAATGATAACCAACCTCATCCCCGAGCAAATCGACTGGGCCGACCAGCTATTCGCCTGCGGGCCACTAGCCATGTATAAGTCTATGGCACGAATGACTGAACTGAAAAACAAATCCGTCCAAATCTCTTTGGAAGTGAGAATGGGCTGTGGATTAGGCGTCTGCTACGGCTGCACGGTAAAGACCCGAAACGGCTTGAAACAGGTATGCAAAGACGGGCCCATCTTCGAGCTTAACGATATTCTGTGGGAGGAATTAGACGATATTTAGGGGGAGGCGGAGGCAGAGAGACTTAAAGGGGTTACACCCCCTTTAGGGTGGGTATTGGGTGGGAAAACAACACGTACGCTAAACAAGGTGGGGTGGAGAAGAATACCCCAGGGGAGGTAGAAAAATGGTAGTGACTAAGAAAATCAGCCTTCAAAGTAAGGGGCATGGCGAAATCATTGACATCACGCCTGATGTGCAAAAGCACCTGGCTGAGACAAACTTGAGCGAGGGCACGGTTACCCTTTTCATTACCGGTTCCACGGCAGGCATCACCACCATTGAGTACGAACCGGGGCTGCTGGCCGACTTTAAAGCAATGTGGGAAAGGAATATACCCAAAGACATCACCTACGAGCACGACAAGGCCTGGCACGACGGCAACGGACACTCTCACTGCCGGGCTTCGCTGCTGGGGGCCTCGTTGGTAATCCCTTTTAGCGGTAAGAGCCTGGCGCTGGGCACCTGGCAGCAAATCGTGGTGGTTGACTTTGATAACAAGGCCCGTTCCCGCCAAATCGTGGTGCAGGTCACGGGGGAATAGGCTTTGACATCGTCTTAGCCAGCGCTTATAATTGGGTTTGACCAATGGCAAACCAGATAGGCAAGAAATACAGCTGCAAAAAGTGCGGCGCCGAGTTTATCGTAACCCGCGGCGGTGAAGGCACTGTCCACTGCTGCAGCAAACCCATGGAACAAAAGAAGTAGATGGCCAGTCAACTAGGTAAAAGATACCGCTGCACCAAATGCGGCACCGAAATACTCTGCACCAAAGCAGGCGAAGGCACGCCCGTCTGCTGCGACCAGGAAATGGAACTCCAGCAACCCCGCCCCGTCCCCTCCTCAGACTAGCTATTTGCCGTGAAGCAACGAGAAGAACTCAGCCCTGGTCTCAGTACGGCTGCGGAAGCTCCCTCTCAAGGCCGAGGTAACGATAGCGCTCCCCGGTTTCTTAATGCCCCGCATTATCATGCAAAGGTGTTCCGCCTGGACGATGACTCCCACCCCATCGGGTTTGAGGCCGTTGACGATGGCATCGGCAATCTGTGAGGTCATCCTCTCCTGAATCTGGGGGCGCTTGGCGAAGATTTCCACCACCCGTGCCAGCTTGCTCCCCCCCACGACACGCCCTGTCTCATTGGGCAGATAGCCCACGTGCACCACGCCGTAGAAGGGCAAGAGGTGGTGCTCGCACATCGAGTAGAAGGGAATATCCCTGAGGATGACCATCTCGCGGTGCCCTTCCTCAAAGCCCACGGCCAGGTCTTCCCTGGGGTTCATGGTAAGCCCGCTAAAAAGCTCGGCGTACATATCGGCCACGCGTTGGGGAGTGCCTTGCAGGCCTTCCCGACTCGGGTCCTCGCCGATAGCCTTTATCATAGAGGTTACAGCTGATTTAATCTCTGCCTCGTTAATCACTTCAGCCTCCTTGTTATGTCAAGTTAGCCCTAACGCCTTTTCCACCGTAGTCAGGTCAGGGGAAAGCTCCAAAAACGGTTCGCCGCCCTTGACCGCCGTTTCGGTGTCCTTGAGCCCCGTGCCAGTGACTATGCAAACGATACGACTCTTGGAGAAGTCCCTGCCCTGCTGGCGCATCTTTACCAGCCCCGCCAGCGATGCCGCCGAGGCCGGCTCGCCGAAAACGCCCGCTTTGGTAGCCAGCATCTTCTGGGCGGCCAGTATCTCGTCGTCACTGACCATATCGATAATACCCCCCGATTCATCACGGGCAGCCTCCGCCCTTTTCCAGCTGGCGGGGTTGCCGATACGGATGGCCGAAGCCACCGTTTCGGGCTTTTCGACAACGTGCCCCCTGACGATGGGGGCGGCGCCCTCCGCCTGGAAGCCCATCATCTTAGGCTTGATTTTCGATTTGCCCACCTGATGGTATTCCTTAAAGCCCTTCCAGTAGGCGGTGATGTTACCGGCATTACCCACGGGGATGAAGAGGTAATCGGGGGCCTCACCGAGGACGTCGATAATCTCGAAGGCGGCCGTCTTCTGCCCCTCAATGCGGTTGGGGTTGAGCGAGTTAACCAGAGTGACGGGGTGTTTTTCGGTTAGAGCCAGCACGATTTTCAGCGCCTGGTCGAAGTTACCGCTGATGGCCACGATTTTAGCCCTGTAGACGATGGCCTGAGCCATCTTGCCTATCGCAATCTTACCCTTGGGGATAACGATTATGGAGGAGACGCCGCAGCCGGCAGCATAGGCCGCCGCCGAGGCGCTGGTATTGCCCGTCGAGGCGCACATCAATGCCTTACTCCCCGCCTCCAGCGCTTTAGCCACCGCCACCACCATCCCCCGGTCTTTGAAAGAACCGGTAGGGTTACAGCCCTCCAGCTTAAAGTAAAGCTCGCCGACGCTAAGCTCCTTCTCTAACTGAGGACTCCGCACCAGCGGTGTGTCGCCCTCGCCCAGGGTAAAGAGAGGGGTTTTGGGGGTTATGGGGAGGAAGTCTTTGTATCTAAACAGAACGCCGGGTTTCATTTTTTCTCCCACTTCTCCAGGAATTCTTTGGCTATTTTTCTTGTTTTGGGGCTTTCGCCGTTCAGCTGCTGCCTGACGAAGGCTATTATCCTCTCCTTGTCCTCAGATTCAGCGAAATAGTCGCCGAACGACTCTATGGCGCCCGCTTTTATCAGGTCTTTATGCTTCTGGGCGGTCTTGTCTATGTTCAACAGTCTATCCGTTATCGCCGCTCGTAGCTTGGGCTTGGCCCGGGCAATCTTTCCTGAGCTGGCGGTGATGTGCCCGGCAACAATGACGCTGTCGTTGAGCAGATTGTAGTATTTATCGAATATCTCCTCGAATCTGCTTTCGCTATCGACAGTAGTTAGGTTAGCGATTAGCCTAACGGCAATCAGCTTCCAGTAGGCGTTCTGGCTATCGAGCATCTCGGCCAGGAACTCCCAGTGGGGGTAGAGTGATTCAGGCTTTTCCTCGCTTACACGTAACAGGACCTCGAAGCTGCCGTAGCGCTCTCTGTCGTCCTTGGATTTCAGCGCTTTCAGCAGCTCGGGAATGGATTTTTCACCTATAGCCGCATCTCTAGCCATCTAGCTCGACCCTCTTAAGCCTCCACCCGGATAAAGTTCCCTATCTCCTTGACCGAAGCCAAGCGCTCCAGCTCTTTAAGCGCCCGCTGCATCTCAGCTTCCTTGGCCGGGTGGGTCATAATGACAATCTCAGCCGTCTGGGCCTTATCGTCCACCGTCTTCTGGATAACCGAGGAGATGCTTATGCGCTGGTCGCCCAGAACCTTGGATACCTGGGCCAGCACGCCAGGCTTATCGTCGACGTTAAGCCTTAGATAGTAGCAGGTCAGAAGCTCGGCCATGGGCCTTATCTTTATATTTGGCTCCCGCCACCACCGCGCCCGAGTGCCCGTCCCCGTAACGATGTCGCGGGCGGCGGAAACGACGTCGGCCACCACCGCGCTGCTGGTCGCCGATGCCCCCGCCCCTTCACCATAGAAGAGCACCTTGCCCACCAAATCGCCCTCGACCAGTATGGCGTTATAGACGCCGTCGACCTTGGCCAGCAGCGATTCTTCGGGGATAAAGACGGGGTGGACCCTGACCTCAATGAGGCCATCGGCCTGCTTACCTATAGCCAGCAGCCTGATGGCGAAGCCTAGCTCCCTGGCATACTTAAAGTCGCGGCTGTCCAGTCGGGAAATGCCCTCGCAGTGGATGTCCTCGGGGCGTACCGGGTGGTGAAAGGCCAGTGAAGCCAGTATAGCCAGCTTATATCTCGAATCAATGCCCTCGATGTCGTTCGTGGGGTCGGCCTCGGCGTAGCCCAGCTTCTGAGCACTCTTTAGGGCGGTGGGGAAGTCAATGCCCTCACGCGCCATGCGGGTGAGTATATAGTTGGTAGTGCCGTTGATGATGGCGTATATACCGCTTATCTTGTTGGCCACTAAGTCCTGCTGGAAGGGAGCAATTAAGGGAATGCCGCCGCCGACGCTGGCTTCGTAGTGCAGGCCGACGCCTTTCTTCTGAGCCAGCTCGAAAAGCCCCACACCGTGCTTGGCGATAACCTCCTTGTTGGAGGTGATCACGTGTCGGCCCGATTCCAGGGCGCGTTTTTGATAGTCGAAGGCAGGTTTTTCGCCGCCAATGGCCTCGACAACGATATCGATATCCTGACCGAAAAACTCGTCATCGTTGGTAGTGAAGAGCTTCGAGCCCAGTTTCTTGGCCAGAGGACGAGAGAGGTCGGACTCCAGAACCTTTATCTTTCTAAGTACCAGCGGGCAGCCGACCTGGCGGGAAAGGACTTCCGCCTTTTCGGTTAAGACCTCTGCCACGCCGCCAGCTACCACCCCCAGCCCCATTAAGCCAACACCGATGCTCTCTTTTTTCACGCTTCGCCTCCCGTGCGCATACGTATAACATAGTCAACTGCCCACTGCGCCTTTTCCTCATCAAGATAACTTACGATGACGTTATCTGGGTCATTTTTTATCTCCTCGAACCACGTGCTAAAAGCGTCACTGGTAAGAAGGAGCCGATTTTCCTCATCAATCTCGCGGTCTTCCTCGCTGGCTACGACCTGAATCAGCCAGTAACCACCCGTGAGGCTGATTTCCTCATCCCTTATCACCGGGCTCAACACCCCTAACTCCACCCCGGAGTCAAAGACGTATTCGTCAAAGGTGTCGGTGGTCGCGCCGGGGGAAAGCGTAATCTCACCGCCGTAGGCGCTGGAGTCCTCATGCAGGGAGAACTCGCTGGCCAACTCGGTAAAGTCCTCGCCTGCCTCCAGCCTAGCCCTAATGTCCTCAGCTTCTTGAGAGCTGGCCACCAGTATTACCCTGAGCTGGGCCTCGACGGGCTCGGCGGTATCATCGACGGCTATGACCTCAATCAGCCAGTAGCCTAAATTACGAGACTTGGTTTCCTCGAATACGGGCGGGCCTAAAACCCCGACCTCGGCGCTAAAGGCGCTCTCTTCGAGCACCTCGCTATCCACCTTCAGGGGCAAGATGCCCAGCAGGCACCAGCCGAGGTCGCCAGCCGCTTCTTTAGTGACATCGTCCAGGGAAAGCTCGGCGGCCAGAGTGCCGAAGTCTTCGCCAGCTCCAATCCGATCGGAAACCTCGTCGGCCAGCGCCTCACCCTCCAAGAACATAGCCATTATATGCCTCTGGTCGGCGTACTGCGGTATCTGGGAGTCAAAATACTCGTCGCGCACTTTTTGCAACAGGAGATCAGTGGTGATGGCATCCCGGTATTCCTCTTCGTCCCAGTATTCTTCCGGCAGCGGCGGGTCGAGGCTGGCAAAAGCCTCGTCAATCTCATCATCGCTGATGGTTATGCCCAACCCCGCCGCCCCCTGCTTGAACAGCTCGTATTCCGTAATAAGGTCGATCACACTGCTCGTCATATAGCCAATGAAACCAGCATCCATGTCACTGGTCTGGAGATCGAGCATCTTGCTGTAGTACTCCATATCGAACTCGGTCCCGTTGACTTCAAGAACAACGTCGTGGAGAGGCTTGTAGTCTTCAACGTACCAGCCCTTATAAACCCCGACGCCGACAACGGCTAACACGGCGATAAAAATCAGGATAGCCCCGCCGAAGATGATACGCTGCCGCCTCTTTTGCTTTTGCAGGCGGGAGCGCTGACGCCTGGTAATCTCGCGCCGCGGTTTTTCCTTTTTCTTTTTAGCCAACTACGAACCTCCGAATGTTAATCTCTATAGTTATAACCTAAAAGCCTAATCTTTTCAATCGGATTTATTTGTCGCCACAATCGAATTGTGCTAATATGTTGCCGTAGTTCGGGGTGTAGCGCAGTCTGGTAGCGCACCTGAATGGGGTTCAGGTGGTCGCCGGTTCAAATCCGGCCACCCCGACTTTGAAGCTAAAGACTGGGTGGGCAGCATAAATTACTTCTCATTCGGCGCCACCCGTTACGGATCTGTGCCCACCAACAGGCAGTTCACCGACCAAAGGCTGGACGGCACAGGGCTCTAATACTACAGGGCAAGGTACTGCACCAAGTAAACCCCAAAATGGCTTTTTGTTACCTCGTTGCACTTTTCTGACAATTGTTCAATGTTGACTTGGGGATTTATAATTAAAAAGGCGGGATGCCACTTGCCCGATTACAGCTGAGGCTACCCACACGGGAGGGGGAGGGACAAAAATTTAAACCAGTGAGGAAGAAACTTAGAACTCCTAGTACCTCAGTTTCCCCTGGCAGAGCCCGCCATAAAGAAAGTATGAAGTGTTTTCAGGTACCATGCGTCTTATCCTATGCTCATTTAGCTCATAAGAAACGCTGTCCACTGCTCTGACCCTACCCTACTCTGTATTGAAGAGGTCTTGAACCTTTAGTAAGACCAAAATATTGTCCTCCTCTCACTGCCTTAAACTAAAGAAGATTATTTTTTTAATACTATTCCCACCGGATCGATTTCTTTACGTAATATCATTATGTGTTCTTCAGTAGGCTCTGAGCTAGTGTTAATCTCATCCGGTGTAATTATCATGAAGCCGCTATTCTCTTTCACTTCTTCCAGACTGATACCAGGGTGCAGTGATATCAGCACTAGCTTTTTTGTTTCATTATCAAATCCGTAGATGCCTAATTGGGTGATAACGCGATACGGCCCTGACCCTCTTGGTAATCCAGCGTTCTCTCTGCTGCCAGGGCCATCCAGGTAACCAGGTGTCGTTAAAAAATCGACCTTTTCGACAAACGTTCTCTTGGACTGGTTGGAAATTATGATTATGAGCCTCCGTGAGAATGAGCCAACGTCATTAGCACCACCGCTACCCGGCAGACGAATCTGTGGTAAATCATGATCACCGATAACTGTTGTATTTATATTCCCGTATACATCCATCTGAGCAGCGCCCAGAAAACCATAATCAACATAACCTGCCTGGGATAGAGACATAATGTCATGCATACTGGAGGCGGCTATACCTTGGTAATAGGTTCTAGATTCGCCGACAGAGATAGGGAGTTCGGGTAATATTGGCCCTATTCCACCAGCCTCAAAAATAGCAAGCAGGTTAGGGGCGTTCGTTTTTTGAGCCAGCATGGTGGCTATTATTGGCAGCCCAGTGCCTACAAAAACCGATTTCCTATCCTCAAGCATAACAGCCCCGATAAAGGCCAGATATTCTCTTAAATTGTACTTACCCTCTTGTACCCCGGTTATTGGCACAGATAACACCTCTTCTCTCTAAGCTATGGCTCTTTGTTTCTTGGAACTACCATCGGCTCCTCGAGTAACTCCCGCTTTATGAGATAAGTGATCCTCTCCTTACCCCCACAGAGTTCCAGGTAATCTTGAAAATCATCAACGCTGTAGACATATTTATCTAGATACTCACTTACTCCTTCAGGAGTTTTAGACAAGCTTAGCCATTCCGTGATATGCTCTTCGTCATAGTAGTAGAGACCTGGCATCTGACAAGGGTGGGAACCATACGGAATCTTAACGACAGAATCCACTACAAAGAATGGTATCTTCGTTTTCCACGGCTCTCTTCTTATTAATTCGTTATCAACTATCTCTTCTGTCGTTAGTATTAACCTTCTGGCACATCTGGATAACTCTATGTCTTCCACTACGATACCGTCTATTTGACCATTGCCATACACGTCACAACGGTGGACATGAATAAAGGCAACATCGGGATAGGCAGCTGGAATTAGGTTAACAGGTTTGCCACTGAAAGGGTCCCTAACTACCTTACACGAGCTGTATTTACCCGTGTCGGTACCGAGCAGATTACGGCTTGGTATAAAGGGTATACCCATCATGCCAGCTAACAATCGCCATTGATATCCAGCATTGCTAGTCTCGGCAGCTACACTGCAATGACCGCTTTCAACCATCCGCCTTGAAGCCGGAGATAGTCCCCTGAGCTCATGGCCGAAGGAATAAGCCACCTCAACCTTATTTACACAGCCGGAAGCCACTAAAATGTCTAAATCATGGACGGCTGTTTTACCGGCCATAACGATGTTCCTCTTATTTTGTCGGATAATTTCATAAATAATAGCCATCGATACTCGTACGTGCCCAAATCCTCCACTGGCGATATAATCACCATCATGAATATACGTCGAAACCGCCTCTTTGACCGACATCATTTTATTTTTCAACTCGCGAGGCTTTTGGTTCAAAACCCATTCCCTTGCCTCATCAGGATCATGCCAGCCTATTAGCTCTCCCTTGCCTTCACTCAATACTTCCATTTCTCTAGTTCCCTGTCTTTAATTAGTCGAATCCTAGAAGTTGACCTTGTCCTTCCCCTTAAGCTTGAGCATTTTCCTCACGTCATCCGGAGTGGCTATCTCTCTCCCCATCCCCCCGGCCATTCGGACTACTTTTTCCACCAGCTCGACGTTGCTCTTGGCCAGAACCCCTCTCTTCACGAAGATGTTGTCTTCCAGGCCAACCCTGACATGACCGCCCAGCATAATAGCCAGCGGCGCTGTGTTAATGTAACCCAGGCCGGCGCCTATGATTGACCATCGGTAATTCTCGTCGCCGAGCAACCTATCTGCTGTCTGCTTCATGATCATCACGTCCTCAGGCGCCGAACCAATTGAGCCGACAACACCGGTGACGAACTGCAGCCAGATGGGAGGCTTTATCATTCCCTGCCTGACATAGTGGTAGATATTGTAGATGTGACTAACATCGTAGCACTCACACTCATTCCTGGTATCGTTCTCCTGCATGGTCTTTAAAAATATTTCTAGAGAGACAAAAGTATTATGCTGGATAAAGCCCTCCAGCTTATGCAGGTAGTCCTTCTCCCAAGGGTACTGGTAGTCTTCGTCTTTGTATCTCTGGTAAACACCGCGGAGGCTTAAGCATATCGGCCCCATATTGAAAGAGGCAAGCTCGGGTTTGAAGGTGGGAACAACCTCTATCCTTTCTTCTGGGGTCATGCCGACAGCGCCGCCCGTGGTCAGGCCGATGACCACATTGCTGTGCTGCTTTATTTTGGTGATAATCTCCCGGAACAGCGCCGGGTCTGAGGTGGGCCGGCCGTCTTTAGGGTCACGGGCGTGAATATGCACCACCGCCGCCCCGGCCTCAGCCGCTTTGACCGACTCATCGGCAATCTGGTCCGGGGTTATCGGTAAATAAGGGGTTTGAGTGGGCACGGTCAGACTGCCCGTAGGAGCGCAGGTTATTATCAATTTCTCCATTGTCATCTCCCTAAAGCTTTATTTCTCCTTAGCGCATTTTCTACAAACTTCAGCTCTTCCCCCCGCGTCTAGCTTTCCACCCTGGTATTCCGTAGATTCAAGCCCTGCTCTTTCCAGAAGGCCAGCAACCGCTCGGCATCCAAGAAAGCCTCCGGGCAAAGTACGCCCTTCTCCTTGACCTCCACACGGTAAAGCATCTCGGCAGCAAAGGCGCAATTGTGGCCGGTCATACCACTGGGCAGCCCGGTTATATGGTGGGTATAGGTGACGTCTCTGCTGCCTTCCTTACCCTTGATAATGAAATACCTGTTGGCTGTGGTGAAGCGTTTCTTCTCCTTCTTCAGGAGGGCTGAGTTGTTTAGCCCTTCGACGATAAAGTCCCTGGGTACTATTGAGCTAGTGCTCGGTTCTACTAGTCCAGAGTTGGCGAGGCCAAGCTCAATACATTTTATGAACCACTCATTAATCCAGGTGGGCAAATTACAGAGCTTGAAGACCACTGTCTTTACCCCTTTTATGTACCGGGGCAGTGTCACCGGCTCCGGGTGGCCGAAATAGAAGGCCTGCTGTTTACCGATCGGCTCACCAAAGTCTATCTCCTCCCTGCCCCAATCATTTGGTGTCTGCAGCCGGCCATCAATAAACTGGAGGTTGGAATCCATTAAACAATGGAAAATATGGTAGAGGACGGCACGGCCGAAGCCACCCCCCAGGCCGACACCCACCAGTATTTGGATTTCAGCCACTTCATCAAGCTTATCGGCACTATGCTTGATTAGGGCATTGCTGAATCCGGGGCTGTTGCCACACCCCAGGCAGATGGCTACCCCTGCCTTTTTGGCCGCATCATCAAGGGTGAATGCCTCTTGAATGACGTCGGCATCATCACAGATATCAACATAGTCAGTGCCGGCCGCTATAGCCGCCTTCATGGGGCTGATGCCGTATCTATAAAAGGGGCCGACACAGTTGATTACCAGATCCTTGCCCTTCATCAGCCCGACCATGGCTTTATAATCAGTGACATCTATTTCTTCTGCCTTTAGCTTCTGGTCCTGGCATAAGGAGGCTTCCAACTTTTCCCTGTCTATCACCCTGTCAGCCAGTATGACTTGGCTGATCTCGGGCTTAGCGATCAAATCACCAGCAATGACGACACCGGACATGCCGAAACCACCGAGGATTAATATCTTCACTCTTTTCCTTCCTCTAAAAGCTCAATCAAGACCTTATTGCCCAGTAGAAAAAAGATAATTTTGGAGGGCTGAGTGCTTCCCGGTCTGAAGCTTCTGTCATAGCCCGCGCATTCCACCGGTGGAGACACCAACTTAAAGTCTCTCTCCACCAGCTCATCCACCACGCTATCAATATCGTCAACCTCGAAGCACAGGTGGTGCAGCCCACCCCCCTTTCTTTCCAGAAATTTTGTTACGGGAGAGTCATCGGAAAGGGGTTCCAACAACTCAATGTATGTCTCCTCCCCTTCATTCGAAGCGATAAAGCTGGCCCTGACCTTTTGGATGGGGTCCGACTCAGGCTGCGTCGCCTGCTTAAGACCCAGGCTACGAAATACCTCGACCAGCTCTGAAAGGTGCGGGACAACCAATCCAATATGGTGCAACCTAAGCTTCATGTGTTCACCCAGGACCTCCAGACTACCTCAAAGATAATCCCCCCCACCCTTCGGGTGTCGAAATAGCAGGCCTTCAAATCTCCCTTATTGGCTTCTACATACATTTCCGCTCTGGTTAGGGGGGCAAAACCGGCTTTTACGAATCTGTTGAAAGTCTCTTCATAATCGGAGACCGGAAAGCCGATATGCTGCAAACCCTCGCCCCGAGTTTCCAAGAACTCCTTATGCAGCGACTCTCCCTCAAGCGGCTGGATTAACTCCAACACGATATCGCCCCACACGGCCTTGCCCTGCTTTAGCCTGAAAGAAGAAGGCCTCTCTCTAAACCATTGCTTTTCGGGCTTGAATTCGTACACGTCAAAGGGCCCCAGCCCGAATACGGATGAATAGTAGTCCATTGCCTTTTCCAGATCCCTAACCACTACACCTATATGTTCTATAGGAGGCAGGGAAAACTTTTCTCTAAGCGCTTTGGTATCGTTCACTTCTTCTTTCTCTTTCCCTATAGCCTTTTTATAGTACGGTCAACGCAATCCAGCACCTTATCCACATCCGCCTTGGTAACGGCGCTGCAGACGTACCACCGGCCACCCCACATAATTAGCACCCCCTCCTCAGCCAATAGGACACGGAGTTTGTTCTGCTTTTCTACATCCGCCTCCTTCAAATCTCTGGCGCTGTAGGCGGCTTCCCTGTCTATGAACTGGAAGTAGAATACTCCCCTTGGTCCTTGGATGAGTGTTGGTATGCCGTGCCTCCGACTGATCTCCTGCAGACCATTCATCAGCGGCTTTTGGAGCTCGTCGATTTTCCGATAGTAGGCACTATTATCTTTTTCGAGGATGGTCAGACTGGCCAGAGAGGCAGCGATACCGAAGGGGTACCCGTTAAAAGTCCCCGCCCCGATAACCCTCCTCTCGAGAAGCATGTCCATGATTTCCTTCTTTCCGGCAACGGCCCCCATGGCCACACCGCCGGCCAAGGCTTTACCGAAGGTGGTGATATCGGGCGTTACATCGAACAACCCCTGGGCGCAATTAAGCGCTACCCTGAAACCGGTAATAACCTCGTCAAAACAGAGCATAATGCCGTACTTGGTGCATAATTCCCTGACCTTCTCCAGGTAGCCGGGCCGGGGTGAGCAACAACCGCTATTGCAAAGTATAGGCTCCATGATAACTAGGGCCACCTCTTCTCCATATCTCTCCAAGACCCTTTCTAGGGTTTCTATGTCGTTCCAGGGCAACTTGAAAGATTGCTTGAAGGCTTTGGGATACCTGCCTTCGGTGCCCAAAGGGTCGGCCTCGCTTTCCACGGCAAAGGGCATGCCGGTGGAATTGTCATTGACCACTCCGCCTAGGACATTATCCAGCCATCCGTGGTAATGCCCTTCAAAACGGATAAAATAGCGCCGTTTGGTATAGGCGCGGGCAAGCCTAATAGCCAGCTGGACTGCCTCGGTTCCCGAGAGGCAGAAGCGTACCTTCTCGGCGCAGGGGACATATTTTACAAACTTCTCCGCCAGCTCCACTTCCATCGGGGTCTGGGCGGCCCCGGAGACTAGGTAGTAAAGAGTGTCCAGTTGCTGCTTCAAAGCTTTGATGTATTCCCTGTTGCTATAGCCGAAAATGCCTGGGCCAGCTCCGCACATGAAATCAATATATTCATTGCCGTCGACGTCCCAGAGATGGGCTCCTTCGCCTCTGATAATGAAATTGGGTTTGGCGCTTAACGGACTCCTGAGGTTGCTCTGTGGCCCGGGCATAACCTTTAATGCTCGTTCCTGCCACTTCATATTTTCCGCATTATTTAGCATATTGGGCGCCTTTTGCTTTATTCAGCTAACCTTTAAATCCCACCAGCACTTACTGTTTTATCCGAGCTGCATCTTCCTGAGGTTATCGGGGTAAAGCGCTTTGAGAATTCTGAGCATTTTAGCATCCCTGTCCCCGACCGCTTCTTCGTGTGTACTGTCCTTGGTATAGCTATAATAGCCCCTGCCCTCAATACTAATCCTGTAATCTACCATCATCTCTTTTATCACCTGTCGAACCCTGCCCGGTCCCCATTCCTTTTCAAACACTTCTGTGCTAGCCAGACGCTGCTCTTCGCTTTGATTACTGACTTGATCGGCATAAGCCATCATAAACCGCTCAAAAAGTCCCTGCACCGGTAGACGGAAACCAAAAGTAGTGCGCATCACCGTGTCGATATCTTCGGCGTTGGAAACGCCTTCTTCACAGAGCGATGCGGCTTCATTGAGAACGGCAAACATTAGCCGCCCACCAATGATGGCATCTTTTTCCTTGCCAATCTTAATAGGGATCTTACCTATTTGTTCTAAAAAGGCACAGGTTCGCGCTACAGTCTCCTCCGAAGTCTCCAGACTGGGCACTACTTCCACTCCAGGCACGATGCAGGGCGGGTTGAACCAGTGTGCCACAATAATAGCATCCTTCCGTTCGCATAATACTCCAACCTGAGAAGCTGGTAGAGGGCCACTGTTGCCCGCCAGTATAGTGCCCTTTTGGCTCATAGACTCCATATCTTTATAGAGCTTCTGTTTCAGCGGCAGGTTATCTGTGATGGCCTCAAAAACAATCTGAACATCGCTCGCAGCAATCGCCAAGTCTGTGGTGGTCCTGATTCGGGCTAACACCTCTCGTTTTGTCTGTTCTGTGGCTAAGCCTTCACTGATGAAAGTATCCATATGGGAAGCGTTGAGCGATGTTGCCTTCTCCAAGACGGCTTCCCCTATGTCCTGAAGGATAACGTCATAGCCACCGAGAGCGCATGCCAAGGCAATGCCCCGTCCCATACTTCCCCCACCAACTACCGCTACCTTCTTTACCTCTTTTAGCCAGACTTCAGCATCATTGACCGCCATATTAATCTCCTTGAAGAGAATTTATGGGTTTAGTTAGTAGCATATCCTTTTGTACCCTCTCCTTCTGAATAAAGAGGAGGTGATTAAAGGAGTAAGACCCTAAACCGCCCACTTTTATTTCGGGATAGTCTCCCATTCAGCACGCGCCTCCCTCAGGAGTTCGGGGCGTACTAACAAGTCAATTGTCGTCATTGCCATCGCCTTCGCTGAGTCTACCATTGCCTGATGACCTTTCTCACTTAAGGTTACTTTAGTCGCCGCTGGCGTATGAAGGGTGACATCAACAGGAGCGATTGACACTAGAGGCTGGATGGCTGGTGTGATCATACTAACGTTACCCATATCCGTACCAACCATTAGTTGATCGGGCAGCTGCGGAACTGGGTCCCAATTCTTGCGCACTGACTTCATATTGGTATCGAAGAGTTCGGCTATAACCCGGTTGCTGCGTTGTGCTCGGTATCTGTTCTCCCAATCATAATGGTATTCAAGGCTGGCACCAGTGGCCAAAGCTCCAGCCTTGAAACAGTTGAGCACTTTTTCTAGCCGATTCCTTAAATCCTCATCATCTGTAGCACGGATATGGCAATTAGCGGCGGTGTGATCAGGGATGACAGTGTGTTGCTCAACACCGCCTTTTATAATACTGCCGTCTATTGCCGGGTATGGGGTGGCAATGCGCAGAGTGTTGAAAGCGGTAAAAGCGATCAACATTGCGTCCTGTGCATTAATACCTTTTCCCGGCTGAGCGGGGTGAGCCGCCTTACCGAGGTATTCGATCTTAAGAAGAATAAAGGCAACACTATCAGAACATGCTTGGTCCTGGCCTGTGTTGGGGTGTATCATCATGGCAGCATCAATATCTTTGAAAGCACCGCGTTTTATCATTATCCCCTTGCCATTACCCCCCTCTTCCGCTGGGGTTCCCAGGACAACCACCGTTCCACCAAGTTCATTTATTACCGATGTTAGGGCGACCCCGGCACCAACTGCTGCTGATCCTATAAGGTTGTGTCCACAGGCGTGGCCCAAATCAGCCACCGCGTCATACTCTGCGAGAATGGCTATCTTCGAGCCCGCGTTGCCGATGGTACCTCTAAAGGCACTATCAAGACCATAGGCCGGGTACGTGATAGTAAATCCATTCTTCTTCAAGTAGTCCGTGAGCAATTTGGAAGCCCGAAACTCTTTAAAGCAGAGTTCAGGATTATCGTGAATTTCCACGCTGATTTCTATCAGTTTTTCTCTCTGCGAATCAACGTTAGCGATTACAGTGTCTTTTAGACTTTGTATCTTGGTTGCGATACTTTCCCTAGTCATTTGTCTCTTCATTTAATAATCTATATTCAGTTGATAGTGACGCCCTTTTACCAGATGGTATGGTCTGGAGATATCGCCTTCACATCAAGTAGTAATTCCCTCCTCCTGCGTTCACCAAAGCCACTACTATTTTCCAGGGTGGGGCAAACTAATACCTCGTAATTTGATTATCTTGGTGTACGAGAAGGATTCTACAGAGGCAATGCCTCTTATTTCGGGGAGCTCCAAATTGACGAAATGATTTGCTGAATCTGCGTTTTCAAAGCGAGCCATCACTATTAGATTGTATCTGCCTAACGCCTCTGCGGTGAAGAAGACAGACGGTTTTTTTACTATTATGTCCGCGACTTCCTGAGTGGACTGCCGCTTTACCACGATTCCGAGAAAGACCACGCGACCATCTCCCAGTGTTTCAAGATTGGGTACTGTTTCCAGATTGAATAGCCTTCTTTTATACATATTATTGATACGTTTACGTATCGTACGTTCTCCTATGCCAAGCCTTGCTTTTAAGCTAGCCGTACTGGCGAGCCCATCCTCAGTTAGGATATTAAGTATTGCCCTGTCTGTCTCGTCAATTTGGTAGCTGTTTTCGTCATCGGCATCTGAATACTGCACCCATTCGTTGTCTATCCTCTTGAAAGAAGGAGCCGGCCACGAAAAATGGTAGTACTTTCTAACGCAAGTAAACACTAACTTTTCTGTCGCTATAATTCCTTCGATCCCCATCAACTCTGAATTTATAAAGAATCCCAACCTAGCCAAAGAATCAATAAGTACCCCTACCCAAATATCATATGGGCCCATGGAATGGGCAATGGTATACGCCGGAGCATATTTCAAGAGTTCAGAGGTAACCGTATCCAAGTAGCCAGACTCCACTTTTATGCCAATGTGGGCCCATGTTCTATACCCTAGTAATATGGGGTTGGGCATGGCAACCACGTTGATAATGCCCGCAGCTCTCATTCTGTTTGTTCGTCGGCGTATGGCTTCTGCTCCGATACCGAGGCTGGAAGCTAGGACAGCCGGTTTCTGATACCCTTGGACTTCCAATTCGCGCAGTATTTTGTTGTCTATCTGGTCCATATTGTTCTTCCTTTGCCCAAATTATCTACCCGACGAATAGGCATCGGTTTCCTCCCACACTATGGGATACCCAGCTTTCATCACAGGTACACCCCATACTTTTTGGTAAAGTCTGTCATCGCTTTGATATTCTCAGGCTTTGCTTCATCAATTATCGCCCCGGCATCCATGATAAAGCCTCCGTCCCTGCCAACGACATCTATAAGCTTCTTACAGTAATCTTTAACCTCTTGAGGCGTACCTGTAACTAAGAGCGAGTTTGGCACATTTCCTTTGATGCAGGCAATCTTGCCCAGGATTTCCTTCGCTTCATGCATGTCTACAGCCTCAAAGTGATATATAACCTTTCCCTTAGGTATATCACTAATTACCTCCAGGCGTCCCGAACCCCATTTACCCTCAAGTAGCAAATAAGGTGTGAGTCCCTGGTCAATTAATGCCAGCATGACCTTTCTTAGTCCTGGCCAGTAAAAGGTCTTAAACTGCTCCGGTGACATGAAAGACTCAGGGCACTTGTGGAGAGGAATGATTACTCTGGGATTTCCAGATGTTTTGGCGGCAGATACCGCCATCTGAATCATCCACGGTGTTACTTTATCAATAGCTTCGAGAAGCTTATCCGGTCTTCTATACATGTCCGTCATTATCCCACGTGTCCCCCTGAGGAAATCCCCGACGGTGTCATAAGGTGCCTGCGTCCCCGAGTCAAACATGGACGGAAATCCTAATTCGGTCATTTCCTTGTGAAATGGACCAACGGTGGCCATCCATCTGGAACATTCGCGCGCCGCTTTCAGAAGGGACTCGATAGCACCGGTAACTTCCGGTGTGCCCATCGCGCCAAGGCTGGGGTATAATCCCATATAATAGGCAAACGTCTGGTGTATGGGAGGAAGCTTTTTTAAAGGCTCTAATATTCCAAATATGCGAGGAAAGTAGGTTCTTATCATAAAATCGGAAGGGTCTTCGAGGAAGGCATCGTATTCCTCGGCCTTCATGTATTCCTCTTCAACGAACTGGAATGAATAGTTGGGGTTAACTCCATGCCCAGGCCACCTGAGTTGCTTATAGTCAAGGAGCTCAAAGGTGGGACCTGTATTAGTATAACGCAGCGGCGTAATCATGTCCCACTGGAAGTCTAAGTATGTTTTCTTCCATGCCATATAGGCTTTGTCGTAATCATACATTGCCTCTTTGAGGGTCATCCCAGCATATTTGGCGGGGAAAAAACCCACAAATGGCGCAATAGGAATCCTGTCTGGCACCTTCAACTGGACAGCATCACTGATCCTCTTTTCCCTTTCTTGGTATAGTTCTTCAGGTGCTTTCTCCATTTTTTAGTTACCTATTACCTATCCTTTGACTAGTGTTACTGCCGCCATAGCGTCCTTGCTCCAATTGAAAAACGCTGTCGGTACGAACACACCTAAGGCAATAGCAACATCTCAAGACAGTTTAGCAGAAATGTACAGTATTGTCAATATACCTCTTGACAAGAGGAAATTGGTGTGCTATTTTACTGTTTATAGTACTATTATTGTACCAATATGTTTAATCTAGTGGAATATAGTCATATACTTAGCTGCCGTATTGTGTGTTACGTCACGGTCATCAGGTCAAGATTGCATTTACCAAAGGTGCAAAGGGGAGGGATGAACATGAACGAATTTTAGGAAAGATGGTTAAATAAACATCAACAAATTTCAGTAAGGAGGAAAGATGAAAACGAGAACGTTTACCATAGTGTTTGCGATTTTGAGTATAATAGTAATCATGTCCACTTTTAGCATGCTGGGTTGCGGTGGTGAGCCCGAAGCCGTTGTTGAAGAATGGAACATCCCCTTACTAGTCCCTGTAACCGGTTATGCGGCACCATTTGGCCTTGATGCCGAATGGGGAGCTGAAAGGGCAATGGAGGAGATAAATAATGCTGGCGGCATCAGGGGATTGCCGCTTAAGTTGACCTTGTATGATTCAGCCTTCGATCCCTCCAAAACAGTCCAAGTTATGGCCCAAGCACTTGAGGATAACCCATTAGTAATCCTCGGGCCAATGGGTGCCATCGAGACGCAATCGTGCCAAGACCTGGTCATTGGCCAGGGCATTCCTATATTCACCGACCTCTCCTTTCCGGCAATGCGCGATGAATTTTCACCTTGGGGCTTCTCTCTTTACGCAGATTGGGACGCGGCAAATACCCTGGCTATAAGGGAATGGCTCAGGCTTAATCCAGACATCCAATCTGTGGTCTTAGTCCTTGTTGCAGGAGAAACATCCCATCTCCAAAGCATTGCCGTCGCAGAGAGAGAACTTGCAGCCCTGGGTATAGAAGTGAAAGGCAGGGTCGAGGTTTCTTGGGGTGGTCTAGACGCAGGAGCCGCGGCAGTAAAGGCTTTGGACCTAAACGCTGACGGATACTACAGTGCTCTTAACCAAGTTGAACAAGCTATGTTTATTAAAGCTCTGTACGAGCGAGGTATGACTGAAGGAAGGCGGATAGTCTCTGGTGGTGCCTGTATCTCAGTGACATTCTTTGAGATAGGTGCAGGATACTCAGAGGATACATATGTTTGGAATTCCTACGATATGGATTACCAGGGTGATATTTGGCAGACTTATGTTGAAGCCTATAAGGCTGACCATGACGGTGGATTGCCATACTCCATAGCTATTGGCGATTACTATGAGGCTGTCTATGCCATAAAAACGGCCATTGAAAATCTAGGGATAACCGGTGACCCGGACAAGCTTGCCGAGGAAAGATTGGCGATAAAAGACTATCTCCGAGATTCAGATGGTATTCCTGGTCTCCAGGGTGAGTGGGGCTATACGGATGGCCTAAAAGATTCCCCACTATACATGTTCCAAATAAAGGACAACGAAGCGGAGTTGATTAGCCAGTTTCGCTAAAGAACCAGAAGTTGGGATTGAAAGAATGCTATGTGAGGGGCACTGGCACTAAACACTCTCTCGTCAGTGCCAGTGCCCCGGTTAGAGGGAGGGAATTCAACATGTTTGACCTTAAGAAGATAGCCGAGAGTGTGATTGCCATGGACGTTGGCAAGACTGAGGAACTGACTAAGGCTGCCATAAAGGCCAAGATACCCGCTGAGGAAATATTGAAAAAAGGGCTCATTGCTGGCATGGAGGTGGTGGGTAGACAGTTTCGGGATGGCGAACTCTTCATGCCAGAGGTACTAATGTCCGGGGAAGCCATGAAAGCAGCTATGAAATCGCTTAAACCGTTACTGACCAAGGAGGGTACTGTTAAAAGCTTTGTTGGCAAGGCGGCGATAGGCACTGTTGAGGGTGACATTCATGACATCGGCAAGAACCTTGTCATTATGATGCTTGAGGGGAATGGGTGGGAAGTCATTGATCTTGGCATAGACATCTCTCCCGAAGAATTCTGTCAGGCAGTGAGGGAGAACGACTTTCAGGTTCTGGGCCTATCGGCTCTGCTCACGTCAACGATGGATAGCCAGGTAAAAACCATAGAAGCATTAGAAGCCGCTGGATTAAGAGACAAGGTCAAGATAGCCATTGGCGGCGCCCCTGTAAACCAGGCCTTCGCTGACCAGATTGGCGCTGATGCTTATGCCGCCAATGCCGGAGAGGCAGCCGCCAAGTTCAATAAACTGATAGGCAAGTGATATGGTTAGCTAATAAGTACGAGAAAGCTATCGTTACTTTGGAGGCAGAAAATGAGCGAAATGACTGGTACCGAGCGTATGTTGAAGGCGATGAGACTTCAGGAGCCAGATAGGGTTCCCCATTTCGAGCTCTATCTTGACCCTTCGGTGGGGCAGGCGATACTCCCGGGAAGTTCATTCTTTGACTGGGTTGAATACTTCGATTGGGATGGAATGCTGGCATGGATTGGTGAGTTGTCCAAGCCTGTGGACGAGTCAGGGAAACGTTTGCTGTCGGAATGGGGCTACATTGAGAGGGCGGCAGGAACGCAGCGCCCCCTTCCCACTGATCCGCCAGTGAAGTCGGAGAAAGACCTTAAGACCTGGAAACCACCCGACCCGGACAATCCGAATAGATACGGGGCTGTAAAGGAGGAGGTAAGAAGGTATAAGGGACAGAGAGCCATTATTGGCATTAGCCTCGACCCTTTCGAGATGGCTAGCTATGTGCGTGGCACCGCCGACTTTTACATGGACCTCGTTCGTAATCCGGATTTCGCAGACCGCTTGACCGGCATAATCCGCGACCACTACATCAAAGAGATGAGGAATGCCGTTGAGCTTGGGGCGGACATATGGTATTTCGGTGCACTCTATGTCGCCAAGGAAGGGCCCTTGATTTCCCGGGAACTCATTGCCAAGCATGTCATGCCTTTTTTGAAATCCCTGGTTGATGAAGCCCATCGCTTGGGTGTCCCTGTTATATACCACCTTGACGGAAACATCCTGCCGATAATTGACCTTATTCTAGATACTGGCATTAATGCTTTGCACCCGATTGACCGGTTAGCTGGGCTGGACCTTGGTGAGATGAAAAAGAACTATGGAGACCGTGTCTGCCTAATGGGAAACATAGATTGCGGTTCAACCCTTGTACATGGCACGGTGGACGAGGTGCGAGACGAGGTAAAGAGATGCATCCGGCAGGCAGCAGTAGGTGGAGGCTATATTTGTAAGTCCAGCAACACCATTCAGTACGGAACCAAGCCGGAAAACTATGAAGCCATGGTCAAAGCTATCCACGAGTATGGCAAATACCCAATATCGCTCTAGACGCTAGACAGCAGCAGGTACGATGCGAATCATAATCGATCTTTTACAAGGAGGTTATTAGATGGCGGGAAAGCACGGGAGCGCTGAGAATCACCAATTAACGGTGGCACTTACATTTGATTTTGATGCCGAATCTGTCTTTACCGGTATGTTTGGTGCTGGTGGGTTGGAATCGCGAGGAGTATACGGTGCACGGGAGGGTATGCCAAGGATTCTAAAGTTGCTAAGTAAGTACGAATTACCGGTAACATTTTTCGTCCCGGGCTATACTGCCGACCACTACCCGGATATTGTACGTTCTATTGCGGCCGATGGACATGAAATAGCCCATCACACTTATTCACATACGCCGGCACCAGCTCTGAAGCCTGAGGAAGAAAAGGCTGAGATAGTGAGAGGACTAGAAGCTTTGGAACGGGTAGTAGGCATAAAGCCACGCGGTTACCGCGCAGCAGCTATGGGACTTTTTGACGTGACAATTGAACTCCTGCTTGAGTATGGTTTTGAATATGATGCTAGTGAGATGGGAGCCGACCGCCCTTACTGGCTGGAATATAAAGGGAAACGCACCGATATTGTTGAATTGCCTTCATCTCCTCAACTTGCCGATACCACTCATTTCCTCTTCATGTTTCCCCCAAACTATATGACGGGATTGGCCGCGCCGTCTAAAGTCGAGGAGATATGGCATGAGGATTTCAAAGGGGCTTATGAAGAGGGGGGTGATATCTACTTCATGCTGATAATGCATCCTTTCGTCATAGGTCACCTCCACCGGATGAGGATGCTGGAGAGATTTATTGGCTACATGTTAGAGCACGATGGTGTCTGGTTTGCCCGGATGGGTGAGGTGGCTGATGATTTCCGGAAACGGCAGAACTTGGGCTGATTTCCTAGACGTAGGATTGTTAGGGTATAAAAAATTACAGGAAACTGCTATAGCAATCTAAGGCCATGAGCATACTTTCAACTTCAGGATTGAGTAAGCATTTTGCTGGCATTCATGCTCTCGATAAATTAGATATTACTATCGAAGAAGGTCAGATCCATGGTCTTATTGGCCCGAATGGTTCTGGAAAAACGACGTTCTTTAATGTAGTTACCGGCGTGCTGCCGGCTACAGAGGGAAAGATTTACTTCGATTCCGCAGATATCACTAACTTTAGTCCTCAAGTTATCACCAAGATGGGTATCGGACGCACTTTCCAGAGAGCAATACTTATGCCGATGATGAGCTGCTTAGAGAATGTAATGGCGGGAATGTACTGCCGCACTAAAACAAACATACTGGGGACATTCTTCCGTTTACCTTTTACTCACTCGGCACAAGAAACCGAAATGAAAAAGCGAGCGATGGAGCTTTTGCAGTTTGTCGGTCTGGCAGATTCTACTGAGCGCTGGAGCAGCGAGCTAGTTTGGATAGAGAGCCAGCTCCTGCAAATAGCCCGCGCCCTAGCTGTCGAGCCAAAGCTCCTGTTACTTGATGAGCCCACGGCGGGGATGGGACCTGATGAAACTGAAAGAGTCGACAGATTAATCAAGCAAATACGGGACGACATGGGGATAACGGTTATTTTGGTGGCCCATGACGTTAAGCTAGTCATGGGAATCTCAGATTGGGTCACGGTTCTAAGCTTTGGTAAAAAGATCGCTGAAGGAACACCGATACAGGTGCAAAACGACCCTGCGGTTTTGGAGGCTTACCTTGGCCAAGAATAGGGAAAGTATCCTCAAGGTTGAGAACCTTTCCGTATCCTATGGGCGTATTAGTGCAATTAGGCAGGTTAGTTTGGAAGTTAATAAGGGGGAGTGCGTAGCCCTTCTTGGAGCAAACGGCGCTGGAAAATCGACTTTAATGGCAGCGGTGCTCGGCGTGAGTCGAGCTATAAGCGGTACTATTCGTTTTATAGGGCACGATATCACACATAAATCTACTGACAACGTCGTGGCTTCTGGCATATCTGTGGTTCCCGAAGGTCGTGGTATTCTGCCATTAATGTCGGTGATGGAAAATTTACAGTTGGGGGCTTACCATCTCAAAGGTGATAGCAATGAACTCTTAAATCGAATGTTTGATCGATTCCCCATTTTATCTAAGCGGAGGGAGCAACCAGCAGGAACTCTAAGCGGTGGAGAGCAACAGATGTTGTCTATAGCCCGGGCGTTGATGGGAGCCCCTAAGCTGCTACTAATGGACGAACCATCTCTAGGACTAGCTCCAATACTGGTAAGTAAGCTCTTCGATACAGTAGTAGAGTTAAAGAACGAAGGGTATACCATAATTTTAGCTGAACAGAACGCCCGAAAGGCACTAAAGTGCGCTGATAGAGCCTACGTTCTTGAAGTCGGTCGTGTTGTGCTTGAAGGCACTGCTCAAGAGCTAACTAATAATCCGAAAGTGCGTCAGGCTTATTTAGGCGGCACTGATAAACTTTGTTGAGAGAGAAGCTCTTATGGAAGTCTTTGTTGCCCAGTTAATTAACGGTCTGGCAATGGGTAGCATTTATGCCTTGGTCGTTGTAGGTGTTAACCTAATACTTTTGGTCAGGGGGGTCGTGCATTTCTCCTACGCCCACATTATGGTGATCTCTATGTACGTATCCTGGATGGTATTAGGACAAACGAATAATAATCTAGCTTTAGCAATCTTCTCAGGTATTATCGCTGCTACTTTGCTAACCACTGCCACCGAGTTTGTTTTCCGACCTCTAGCTGTGCGAGAAGCCCTTCTGGAAACAATTATAGTAGCCATGGGTATAGGCATAATACTTACTGAAATAATGTCTCACTTCCTCCACCGCGGCTTGCCTATTAGCTTTCCGGCGAGCATAACAGGGGGAGGAGCTGTGGTGCAACTTGGTATGATTACTTTCTCACTGGCACACGTATATTCATTGCTTGGTAGTATTGGTGTTGTGATCGGGCTTTTCTTTTTACTGTACCGCCATAAACAGGGTAGAGCTTTTAGGGCTATAGCCCAAAACCTTGGCGTAGCACGCCTTCTGGGCATTCCTGTTAATAAGACAGGCATTTACAGCTTCGCCATAGCCGGCGTATTGGCAGGCATCATCGGTGTGTTCATGGCTATGACTCTCGGTATGGCCTCATCTTCTCTCGGTGATACTCTTGCAATCAAAGCGCTGGTACTGATGTTATTCGCTGGTATGGGTAATTTGAAGGGGGGGCTGATCTGTGCCTTACTTTTGGGTTTGGCGGAGGCATTGACGATGGCTTATCTGCCAGGACGATGGACCGAGGCTATAGTCTTTGGGGCGATAATGATAGTAATAATACTGAGGCCAAAAGGGTTATTCGGTACCCAGGCGTAACCCTTGGTAAAACGCTAAAGGAGCTCAGCAGCGATGTCGTTGTCAGCAGTATATTACCTTCAGTTTACAGCCGTTTTTATTCTACTAACCTGGGCTTTCTACATACCCTTTCGTGGTGGGCAATTATATAATGGACCTATCTATTGTATGGCTATTGGCGGCTACTTTTCTGCCTTTTTGGCTCGGGATCTGGGTTGGCCCTTCGGGCTGGCACTTATTTGTGCAGTAGTGGTAGGGACAATCTTCGGCTTCCTACCAGCTCTCGGATTCGCTCGAACTACTGGCATAGCCACAGCTATAGCTTCTATAGCCCTGATCTTCGTAATCCAATCAATTATTACGAATGCAGAGTTCTTGGGCGGCTCGCGGGGTTTTTGGGATATTCCGAAAGTGGATTACCTGTTGCCGATAACCTATGGAATTGTCTTGATTGTCGGCATTATTATCTACCGGCTTGACCACTCTCGCCTCGGGAGAGCTATCGAAGCAATTCGCGTCGACCCTAGTCTGGGTGCTACCATGGGTGTTAACGTGACGCGGCTTAGCATGTTTACCCTGACACTTTCGTCAGCAATAGGTTCTCTGTCTGGGGTCATTTATGCGTTCACCTTGGGTACCATCCATCCTAGTAGTTTTGGCTTTTCTCTGCTACTTTATTCGTGGACTATGCTGTTTATTGGTGGTCGTTATACTATGTGGGGGGCGTTAGTTGCCGCCCCAATTCTGTGGGGTCTACCCCAATGGGTTCCTCAAGCCATCGCTGAATACACCAACATTCTTTATGGAGCATTACTCATCATCATCCTCCTCCTTCGACCTCAGGGTATCATTGATAGACGTACAATACAACGCATAAGGGGCGTGGCTAGGATTTGGCGTAGATGATTACTGGTTTCTGTGAGTACTAGCTGCCACTGATGCACAATTCCGTTATCTTCACTGTGTATGGGTAGTGTACTAAAGCTTGTTATATTACTCTACGTCACAAAAGAGGCTTTTGTGCACTCGTAACCCGAAGGCTACAGGCAGGGGTATTGGCTTTAGGAGAGTTAGCAGCATATAATGCAATTCGAAAGGAGGCAAGCTGCCCACTTTGCTTGCTTTTAGCTTCCGTAGATGGGGTTCAGGTGGTCGCCGGTTCAAATCCGGCCACCCCGACTTTGAGAGGTAGCCATCCGTCTGCCTCGAAGGGGCTAGTCCTTACCCTCACCGTAGAGCCCCCAGCGCTTGAAGAGCATCTGGTAGAACTCGGGCTGGGGGAAATCGGCCTGCATGTACATACTGGCCTTGTTGTAGGCGAAATCCCCCTTTTCAACCTCTTTGATTCCATCTAGCAGCCTGATCAGCTTATCTACGGGCACGGAGAGGATAATCTCGTCCTCAGCAGCCAGCGCCCGATGGTAATCACCGGGGTCGGGCAGCGTAACCATCAAATGCCCGGTGGACATTACCGGTATAATCTGGTAGGCGCAGGCCGGAGGGAAGAAGTGATAGTCGACCAGCCCCTCCTCGCCACCGAAATGAAAGGGTAGCAGCATATTGCGCAGCTGGGCGGGGTTGGAGTAGATAATAACCACGTCGGGTGCAAAATTAGCCGTCCCCAAGGGAGCCGAGACGATGCCGATATATTTATCCCGCTCGAAGGTGGGAAAATCAACAAAAAGCTGTAGCTCGGGGTCTTTGGGCTTATCCACCAGCCCGTAGGCGATGAGGGCAGCAAAGCACCAGTTGTCTTCCTTGAGCATGGCTATCGTCTCTTTCTGGCGACGGGACATGGCAAAGGTCTGGCACTGAGCGATATGGATGCCCCTATCTCGGTAGGGCCTTATAGAGCCCTGGGGTATATCGCCTTCGGTTTTCAGCATCTTTACGGCGATAGGAGATGTCCGTAAGAGCATCAGGCGTTCCAATTCTTCGCCACAGCGGTTAAAGTCCTTGAGCGTTGTCATCACTAACCTCCGATACAAAATACCAGTTACTCTTTAACATATTCCAAGGCCATTTGCAATGGTTTTTCAGCTATCTCACCAATCTATCGTCCGTTGACCCCCAGCCCCCCAAGCCTGTATAATCGGCCCAGAGTCAACGGATGCAGATTAGCTTTCTCGGCGCCGCCCAGAACGTCACCGGTTCGCAGTACCTGATTGAGACGGAGGCTACCAGGCTGCTGGTCGATTGCGGGCTTTATCAGGAAAGAGAGCTATTGGCGCGCAACTGGAACCGCTTTTTCATGCCCCCCCAGTCGCTAGGAGCCGTTCTTTTGACCCACGCCCACCTTGACCACTGCGGTATTTTGCCCCGCCTGGTGCAGCAGGGCTTCGACCAGCCCATTTATTGTACCGCCGCCACCGCCGAAATCACCCGCATCATGCTGCTCGACGCGGGCAAGCTGCAGGAAGAGGATGCCGCCTTCAAAAAGCGCCGCCACCAGAAAGAAGGGAGAAAGGGGCGCTACCCGGAGATACCATTGTACACACAGGAAGACGCCGAGGCCGTCTTTCCATTATTCGCCCACGTTAGATACGGTGAGTCTATGCCCATCGGCAAAGGCGTCGAAGCCAGCTTTCACGATGCCGGCCACGTTTTAGGCTCGTCCATGGTCAGGCTAAGGATAAAGCAGAATGGGGAACAGCGCACGATTATATTTTCGGGGGATATCGGGCGCTGGCAAAAGCCCATACTCGGAGACCCCACCCTCTTCGACGAAGCCGACTACGTGGTGATGGAGTCCACCTATGGCGACCGACAACTGGAGCCCGTCGGTGATACGGCTAACGAGTTCGCTGAGATAATAAAGGCCACCGCCGACAAGGGGGGCAATATAATCATACCCAGCTTCGCCCTGGAACGCTCCCAGGAGATTCTCTACTACCTGAACCAGTTCCGCATCGAGGGGCGCATCCCCCGCCTCCCCGTTTTCGTCGACAGCCCCATGGCTATAAGCATCACCGAGGTCTTTAAGGACCACCCCCACCTCTTTGACGGCGATATGAAGAAGCTCCTGAGCCAAGAAAAATCGCCCTTCGACTTCCCTGAACTGAAGATGACACGGACCACCGAGCAGTCGAAAGAGCTAAACCGTCTTAGCGGCAGCAATATTATCATCGCTGGCTCGGGTATGTGCACGGGAGGGCGGATAAAGCACCACCTGGTGAACAACATCACCGGTGAGGAGAACACCATTCTCTTCGTCGGTTACCAGGCCTCGGGCACGCTGGGTCGGAATATCGTCGATGGCGCCAAGAGCGTCAGGATTTTGGGGAAATACTACCCCGTCCGGGCGCGGATAGCCCAGGTGCATGGCTTTTCGGCCCATGCCGACCAGAACGAGCTCGTCAAGTGGCTCTCCGCTTTGAGCGCGCCGCCGAGGCGGGTTTTCATCACCCATGGTGAGCTCGACGCCTCGGAAAAGCTGGAGGAGCTAATAAGAGAGAAGGGCTGGGAAACGTTGATACCTCGCTACCGACAGCAGGTCTTACTGGACTAAGGAGGCTCACATGAACAAAGAGCAGTACCTGGAGTACATCGACCACTTCAATAACAAGCGCTATGATGACGTCACCAGCTACTTTTCACCCGACGTCAGCGTGGAGTACTTCACCACACCGGGGGATTATAAGACGGCCCGCACCCTGCACGGGCGCCAGGAGTTCATTGATTCGTATAAGGCCTTGCACGAGTACGTGAGAGAGGCGCTGGAGCTGGGCGATTTTCTAGTGACCGAGACGCGGCTCTTCGCTGAGCTTTACACCGAGTTCCACTGCTTCAAGGACTATCCTGGCTTCATGGGCGGGGGGCTAAAGAAGGGTGATGTCTCCGTGATGACTAACTGGGTACTCTACGACCTGGAAAACGATAAGATGAAGCGCATCCGCATCGCCCATTTTAGAATGCACGACCCTAAATCGGCGCGGCTCTAGCCCAGGGGAAAAGGGGGCTGGTTGAGGTCTTCGGTAACCCTGAGCTACTATTTTAGCCGCTTGGTCACCATGTCCCAGTCTATATTCTGGAAGAAGGCATCTATGTAGTCCGCCCGTTTCAACCCGTAATCGAGCATAAAGGCGTGTTCGAAGACATCCATCACCAGGATAGGGGCACAGCCCGCGGGGTGGCCGACCTCGTGCTCGTTAATCCACTGGTTGAAGAGCCAGCCGTTGGTGTTATCCTGATAGAGTATCGCCCAGCCGACTCCCCTCATCGCCCCCGTCGCCCTGAAGTCCTGTTCCCAGCCTTCGTAGCTGCCGTAGGCCGCCGCCAGCTTTTCCACTACCTTCCCCGTCTTATCCAGTGGTTTCTCACCCCCCAGGTTGCCGAAGTAATATTCGTGGAGGCGCATGCCGTTGAACTCAAAACCGAAGCGGCGTTTGAGCTCAGCGTATTCAGGGGTGCCCGCCTTGCCTTCCTTGAGCATGGCCGTCATTATGTCCCAGAGCTTGTTGGTGTTGGTGACATAGCCCTGGTAGAGGGTGAAGTGGTTTTTGAGCAGGGTCTCGCTGAAACCCTTCATCCCGATAAGAGCGCTGTAGTCCTTGGCGTCATAACCCATTGTCTTTACCTCTTTCCCTTTTGAGTTGCAGTCAAGGTTCAGATAGTGCCTAAAAACTCCTTGGCCTGATAGTCCCACTCCCTTGAGGCCACCTCCACCGAGGCGCCCTGGCCCTGTGCCGAGGCGCTAACCTCGATGCTGCCACCACCCCCCTCAAAACAAACGTAATCGGGTAACTCGTCCTTGACCTGAAGCCCCTGTCCACCGGGGCCGAAGAAGTTCATCGCCCGCCTGACCACCTCCTCCGGCTTTAACTTCGTCTTGGCCGATATTCTCATGGGTTTTAACCCCTCTCACTAACTATTTTAGCACTTCTCAGGCGCCGCTGCTTAGATTCTGGGCTCTTATCATCAGGATAGGGACATCAGCTGCCCTGAAGACCCGGTCGGCCACGCTGCCGTGCGCCCAGCGGCTGATACCAGAGCGGCCGTGGCTGGCCATAACGATGAGCCCACATTTCGTTTTATGGGCGTAGATGATGATTTCCTCGGCGGGTTTGCCCATGAGCACCTCGGTACGCACCTTGACGCCCTTGGCCTCTAGCATTTTGGCTATCTTATCCAGGTATTTTCTAGCCTGTTTTTCTTCCTTGCCCACCGCTTCAGGGACCAGACGCTGTCCCAAGGGCTGAGAGGAATCATCTAACATAGCGAAACCTCTGACACGCTCGGTGACAGAAACCAGAAGAACTTCTTTGACCCCGCACTCCGTCGCCAGTGCCTCAACATGGGGTAGAACACACTCCGCCCGCTCGGAACCGTCCAGGGGAACCAGAATCTTATCGTACATGTTTAGCCCCCTTTATTTTTTAGTTCGGCAGCCGCGGCCTTTAGTTTCCGCCTTCTTTTCAACTACCGTGCCGCAACCACAGGCACATGTTCCACCGGTGGCGCAGGGCTCACAGCAGTATACTGTCCCTTCTTTTTCGTAGCCTCCACCCGTAATGATACATCCGCATACCGGACAAACTTGCTCGGCCATAGTTAAATCACCTCCTCTAACAGGTTAACACTATCTATAGAATAGCGGGGTGGCGATAAAGAAGTTATAAAACGAGGCTGGAAAAAGTTACAGAATTATGTCATTCCCTATAGTTGAGGGTTAACCCTGACTCAGGGGTATGGTGAAGGAAAAGGTGGAACCCTTATCGGGTTCCGATTCCACCCAGATGTGGCCGCCGTGCGCTTCCACCAGCCGACGGCAGACCATAAGCCCCAACCCCACCCCCCGCACGCCGCTAGGGCGTTCTCCCAAACGTTGAAAGGGAGCAAAGAGCTTCTCCTGGTCAGCGGGGGAAATGCCGATACCCCGGTCGCTGACGCTGAAGGCCAGCTGTTCCCCCTGCCGCTTGGCCGATACCCGCACCTCGCCACCGGAGGGCGAATACTTGGCCGCGTTTTCCAACAGGTTATAGAGGATGCGCTCCAGTCTTAAGGGGTCGGCCTGGACCCTGGGGAGACGGCGGGGGAGGCTGATAACGAATTTATGGGTAGCATACTGGCGTTTGACCTTATCCAAAGCTTCCTGGATTACCTTTTTAGCGTCTATCGCCTCGCTATAGAGGACCAGGCGCTGCGCCTGGACGCGGGAAAGCTCCAGAAGGTTGGTCAGCAGGTTAGAGAGCGTTTCCGACTCGGTGGCGGCATCCTTGAGCAACTGGCGGGTTTCTTCCGGGGAGAGGCGCTCGGCCTCGGTAAGAGCGGTGTTGATGGCCCCCGTGATTACCGTCATCGGGCTGCGCAGCTCGTGGGAGACTAGCCCGATAAAATCGTCTTTGAGCTGGTCCAGCTTCCTGTGCTCGGTAACATCCACCATTATCGAGCGGCTGGCTACCACCCTCCCCTCTTTATCGCGTATCGGGCGCACCGACAGGTTGACCCAGAGGCTGGTGCCATCAGCCCTTTTTACCTCCAGTTCCTGGTCGCGGACTTCCTCCCCGCTAATAAACCTCTTGAAGACCGCCTGGGCAGTGGCCTTGCCCGACGGTGTATCGGCATAAAGGTCAATCACGGGCTTGCCCACCAACTCCTCGCGGCTGTAACCGAGCAGCTCGGTAGCGCGCAGGTTAGCCCGCTTGATAATGCCATCCGCTCCCACCGAGAAGTAGGCATCGGGGGCCTGCTCGTAGAGGTCGCGGTAGCGCTTTTCGCTTTCCTGAAGGGCCTCTTCAGCTATGAAGGTATGCAGGGCCTCACCTATGTAGATTCCCACCCGTTCTAAGAACTGTACTTTTCCCAGAGGGATTTTGTTTTCGCTTTCGTCAGCCAGATGGATTAAACCGAGGATTTTGTCCCCGTGCTTCATCGGCACCAAAGCCACCGATTCGTAGCCGTACTGGTTACAGACGTTCCGGGTATGGCGTTTGGCTTCCTGGCTAGCCGACGCCAGCAGCTTGGTCGTGCCGTTAGTCAGAAAGGAGCCGCCCTTGGTATAGGAGGGGAGCCATGAACCGGTATTGCCCGTTATCACATTAACACACATGCACTCGTCCGAGCTGATGCAGAGAGGACTTTCGAACTCATAGAACTCCTGGCTGAATCCGGTATAGGCGATATAAGGTATATTGCCGCCCTCGTCCAAAAGGCGGATGCCCACGCAGCAGCACTTGGTATAGTTCTTAATCAGCTCAATGAGCCGTTCCAGATATTCATTCATATGTCGGCTCTGGCTCAGCGTCTCCAGGATACTGATAAGTAAATCCCTCTCCGCCTGCACAGTGGCGGCATTCTTGGGGCCTTTCTTTTGGGATAGTTTTCGCTTCTTATTGGCGGCCACCGAGGCACTCCTTCAGCTTTTCCTTAGCTTATGCTGTTTTATTCTAGTTTCGGTCGCCAGTCTAGTCAAGGCGCTAACCTTTGACATCGGCGCAAAGGCGGATTATTATTACAGGCAACAGGCACCTGGGAAGATATAGTGAAGCGTTTTCGAATACTGGTCGTCGACGACGAAGAAAGAATCGTGCACTTCCTCACCACCAAGCTCAAGGCTTCGGGCTACGAGGTGCTCACCGCCGGCGACGGCGTTTCCGGGCTGGAACAGACCCAGGCACAAGAGCCCGACCTGATTGTGCTCGACCTGCTCATGCCCCGGATGGACGGGCTGGAGATGCTCAAAGAGCTGCGTAGCTTTTCGTCGGTACCGGTTATTATCCTCACCGCCAAGGGGGCCGACGCTGACCGCATCAAGGGGCTGCGATTAGGCGCCGACGACTACCTGCCTAAGCCCTTCAATCCCGACGAGCTGGTGGCCCGCATCGAGGCCATACGCCGTCGCCTGCAGCCCACAGACAAGGACAAGGAGACCGAGCTCTTCCGCATGGGAGACGTCACCATTGATTTCAGCAAGCGCCAGGCAACGGTCGGCGGCGAGTCCAAATACCTTACCCGCACCGAGTGGCTGCTGCTCAGCCAGCTGGTCAACAACGCGGGGCGGCTCATGCTCTACGAAGAGCTGCTCACCCGCGTCTGGGGTCCCGAATACCGCGACGATATCCAGATACTGCGCACCTGGCTCAGCCGACTGCGCCGCAAGCTCCAGAGCGACCCCAAGAATCCCCTCATCCGCACCGTGCCCAAGGCGGGCTATATCATTGACCGACCTCAGGACTAGCCCCTATCCCGTTAATGTCATAATTCTGTAACTTTTTCCCCCTTCATTTTATGACTTCGTTATCGCTCAGTCGCTATTATTGGGGATACAAAGCGATTACGAGTATCTCTTACGGGACATCCGTAGGAAGGGGTGATGTCGAGGTGTTGAGACTGAAGAGCTGTCCAAAGTGCAAGACAGGCGACATTACTATAGACAGAGACCACCACGGCTGGTACGAGTACTGTATCCAGTGCGGTTACATGAGCGACCTTATCAGCGTGGCCGAGTCAGAGCAGGAGCCAGCTTCCAGCGGCAAAAAGCGGCCGACACTTCCTAATAAAGGGGACTAAAAGGCATGCTCGTCGGGAAGAGGATTGCCATCCTGGCTGAGGAGGACTTCGAGGACTCGGAGCTTATCGAACCCTTGAGGTCAATGAAGAACGCTGGCGCCAGGGTGGTGATTGTAGGCACGGGTTCCAAGAAGAACTACCAAGGCAAGCAGGGCAACGCTAAAATCAGCGTTGATACCACCGCCGATAAGGTCAAAGCCAAGGACTTCGCTGCTATTATCGTGCCTGGCGGTTACGCCCCCGACAAGATGCGCCGCGACCCCTCCATGATTGAGCTGGTGAAGAAGGCCTACGAGCTAGGCAAGGTGGTGGCGGCTATCTGTCACGGGCCGCAATTGCTCATCTCGGCTAACATAGTTAAAGGGCGCAAGCTTACCTCATGGCCCTCGATAGCCGTTGACCTGGAAAACGCCGGCGCCAAGTGGATAGATGCACCGGTGGTGCAGGACGGGAATCTAATCACCTCGCGCAAGCCCGCCGACCTGCCCCGTTTCAACAAGGCCATCATTGAAGCCCTGAGATAAAACAGCGGAGGAGGTGAACAATGGCTACTGACCAATCTATCGAACGGCGACTTAACCGACTACGTATCTGGAATATCGTTGTCGGACTGATTCTGGCCGCACAGGCTGTTTTGATAGCAGTACTCACTAACAACTTTTCGCTTCCGGTGACGGCAGGGTTTATAACCGGCCCGCCCGGCAGCGAACCCGAGATTCACCACCTGTTTAATATCGCCACCGGCTGGGGTGTTTTCGCTTTCCTGGCAATCTCAGCGGTTGCTTTGTTGATAATCGCCTCGCCTCTCGTTTTCCCCTGGTACAAGCGTAACCTGCTACAGAACCGTAACTACGGACGCTGGATAGAGTACTTCTTCAGCTCCTCTATTATGATCGTGTTAATCGCTCAAATCACCGGTATCAGTGATATTGCCGCCTTGATGGCCATCTTCGGCATCAACGCCTGTATGATACTCTTCGGAGCGCTTCAGGAGAAGTATGAAAACCCAGGCAAGCCCAGCTGGCTGCCATTATGGTTCGGCAGCTTTGCCGGCGCCATCCCCTGGATTGCTATTGCGATTTACGTCTGGGCGCCAGGGCTTAATTTATCGCCACCCGGTTTCGTCTACGGCATCATTGCCTCGCTGTTCGTTTTCTTTAACTGTTTTGCTATCAACATGGTATTGCAGTACAAGAAGGTGGGACCCTGGCGGGATTACCTGTTTGGGGAGAAGGTGTATATAATTCTCAGTCTCACGGCCAAGGCGCTGCTAGCCTGGCAGGTGTTCTTCCCAGTGCTGATGCCAGCATAGTTTAAGAAAGGAGTTGCCAGACAAATGAACAAGAAACTACGTTACCTGGGGTTGGGGATAATAGTCATCGGGTTGGTAGCTATAGCCATAGGCATCGTCTTTATCCAGCAGGGCTTTGCCAAGGAAGCCTTCTTAAAAGAGGCGATGACGCAAGAGCAGATAACACTTGGGAGTGTAGAGGGTATAGATGGCATCATAGATACTCAAGAGGAAGCCCAAATTGCCGGCGATACCGTCCGAGGACATCGGCATAGCATTGCCCCGACCTACGGGGAGCTATTGGGGGATGAGCAATTCGACCCCACCAACCCCACCCAGTTGTCCTACGCCCAAGCCCTTAACCTAGAGAACTACCTCTATCTGGCGGTAGCATCTTTCGGCGTTTTCACCTTGGCCAAGGGGGCTGGGGCCTTTATGGCACTGACGGGTATCGGCCTGGGCGCTACCGGTTTTGTGCTCTGGAAGAAAGCTAAGGGTAAATAAGCTAAAAAATCAAACAAGGAGGTAAAGAAAATGGCTAAAGTAGCGCGAGAGATGGTGGAGTTGACCGGAGTAAACGTTGACGAATTACTAAAGCTGCTCGTCGATAATGCCGCCGCCGAACTGACCACCTATTATTACTACACGATTCTGAGAGCGAACCTTATCGGACTGGATGGCGAGACGATAAAGGAGATCGCCGAGACCGCCCGCATCGAAGACCGCAATCACTTCGAGGCCCTGGTGCCGCGCATCTACGAGCTGGGCGGCAAACTACCGGAGAGCATGATAGACTTCCACAACTGCTCTGCCTGCCCGCCGGCCAGCCTGCCCAAGAAAGCCCACGACGTCCAGGCGTTGCTCAAGGTGCTGGTGGAGGCGGAAAGGTGCGCCGTCAGGGGATACACCAACATCTGTAACATCACGGCGGGCAAAGACCACCGCACCTATGACCTGGCCCAATCCATTCTCAACGAGGAGATAGAGCACGAATCGTGGTTCTCCGAGTTCCTGGGTGAGGGTCCCTCCGGTCACTTCCTGCGTCGCGGCGAGACCTCTCCCTTCGTCTCCAAGTTTTTGAAATAAGAGCGCGACGGTGTATTATAATGGGAGGCCCGGGGCTAATATAGGCCTCCCCAAAATCGTACAGCCGGAGCGGTTATGGAAATTAGCTTCCTGCAAAATCTCCATCCGGTGGTCCAGGCGCTTCTGGCCACCCTCTTTACCTGGGCGATGACGGCAGCGGGGGCGGCGACGGTATTCACCGCCCGGAACATAAGCCGCCGCATCCTGGACGCCATGCTCGGTTTCACTGCGGGGGTTATGATTGCCGCCAGTTACTGGTCGCTGCTGGCGCCAGCCATCGCCATGTCCCAGGATATGGACATACCGTCATGGGTGCCGGCGGTGGTCGGTTTCCTAGGCGGGGGCTTTTTCCTCTGGGGCGTTGATAAGGTGTTGCCCCACCTCCACCTGGGCTTCCCCACCTCGGAGGCGGAGGGGGTCAAGACAAGCTGGCGGCGGAGCACGCTGCTCGTACTGGCCATAACCTTGCACAACATACCGGAGGGGCTGGCGGTGGGGGTGGCCTTCGGGGCTTTGGCCGTGGGCATGCCCTCGGCCTCTTTCGGCGCCGCCGTCGCCCTGGCTATCGGCATCGGCATCCAGAACTTCCCCGAGGGGATGGCCGTCTCCGTCCCCTTGCGCCGTGAGGGCCTTTCGCGCCGAAAAAGCTTTATGTACGGGCAACTATCGGGGGTAGTCGAGCCTATTGCCGGGGTTATCGGGGCAGCAGCGGTGGTTATCGCCCAGCCCATCTTGCCCTACGCGCTGGCCTTCGCTGCGGGGGCGATGATATTCGTCGTCGTCGAGGAGGTAGTACCCGAAGCCCAGCGCGGCGGTAACGCCGACATCGCCACCATGGGCGCCATGGTCGGCTTCGCCCTGATGATGCTGCTCGACGTCGCCTTCGGTTAACGAAATGGAAACATTTAGTCTTGAGGAGCTAAAAAAATACGATGGCAGCCAAGGCATTAGCTATGTAGCCTACCGGGGCAAGGTCTATGATGTTTCTAAGAGCTTTCACTGGAAGAAGGGGGTACACCAGGTCAGCCACAAAGCGGGGCAAGACCTGACTGAGGCCCTGAAAGACGCCCCCCACCTCCCCGATTTATTGTTTAAGTTCCCCGTGGTGGGTCAACTGGAAGAGAAATAAGGAAATGAACGAACACGAGCACCATGAGCACGATATGACACAGCACGAAATGCCCGAACACGATATGCACGACATGCACGCGGGTCATAAGCCCGCCGAACACGACCACGCCGGGCATCACGCCCACATGGTCGCCGACTTCAGGCGGCGCTTCTGGATATCGCTAATACTGACCGTACCTATACTACTGCTCTCCCCATTGGTCCAGGAGCTGCTCGGCATCGAGGATGTAATCGCCTTTAGCGGTGATTCCTACGTCCTTTGGGGACTGGCTACAATTGTCTTCTTCTACGGCGGGTGGCCCTTCCTAAAGGGGCTATGGGACGAGCTCAAGGTCAAAAACCCGGGCATGATGACCCTCATCGGGTTGGCGATTACGGTGGCCTACGTATACAGCAGCGCCGTCGTCTTCGGCGTGGCGGGTAAGGCCTTCTTCTGGGAACTGGCCACGCTGATTGATGTTATGCTTTTGGGGCACTGGCTGGAGATGAAATCGGTCATGGGCGCCTCGTCGGCATTGGAGGAGCTAGCCAAGCTGTTGCCCGCTGAAGCGCACCACCTCATGCCCGACGGCAGCATGCACGATATGCCCATTGAGATGTTGAAGGTGGGACACAGGGTGTTGGTCAAACCCGGTGAAAAGATACCCGCCGACGGCAGGGTAATCGAGGGCGAGTCCTCGGTAAACGAAGCCCTGCTCACCGGTGAGTCCACGCCCGTGGCCAAGCGGGTCGATTCCATAGTTATCGGCGGCTCGGTAAATGGCGAAGGCTCGATTACGGTTGAGGTACTCAAGACGGGCGAGGAGTCCTACATCGCCCAGATGTCGAGTCTGGTTTTGCAGGCGCAGCAGAGCCAGTCACGCAGCCAGACGGTGGCCGACCGCGCCGCCCGCTGGCTGACCTTTATCGCTATCAGCGCTGGCGCCCTTACCATTATTCTCTGGCTGACGCTTTCCAGCCAGGGGCTGGCCTTCTCCATGGAGAGAATGGTCACCGTGATGGTGATTACCTGCCCTCATGCTCTGGGACTAGCCGTCCCTTTGGTAGTGGCCGTCTCCACGGCCATCTCGGCACGTAGCGGGCTGTTGATTCGCAACCGCAACAACTTCGAGCGCGCCCGTAAGATTGAGGCCATACTCTTCGACAAGACGGGCACGCTGACCAAGGGCGAGTTCGGCGTCACCGATGTCATCAGCTTTGACAAAGGTATAACTAAGGACGAGCTTTTGAAATACGCCGCCTCGGTGGAAACACGCTCTTCGCACCCCATCGCCCGGGGAATAGTCGCTTCGGCCAAGAATACTTTCGCTGTTAAGGACTTCAAAGCGATAGCGGGTAAAGGCACCGAGGGCAAAGTCAACGGTAAAGCGGTGAAGGTGGTCAGCCCCGGTTATCTAAAGGGAAATAAGATTCAGGTCGACAGCGAGCGCACCCGAAAGCTCACCGAGCAGGGCAAGACAGTGGTCTTCGTTATCATCGACGGTAAGCCCAAAGGCGCCATCGCCCTGGCCGATATCATCCGACCCGAATCCAAGGAAGCCATCAAGCGGCTCAAGGAAACGGGCATCAGGTGCATGATGATAACGGGTGACAATAAAGAGGTAGCCAAATGGGTGGCTAACGAGACAGGACTCGACGAGTATTTCGCTGAGGTGCTGCCCGAACAGAAGGTGGCCAAGGTAAAAGAGGTACAAGCGCGGGGCATGATTGTGGCCATGACGGGGGACGGGGTCAACGACGCGCCAGCGCTGGCCCAGGCCGACGTGGGCATCGCCATCGGCGCCGGCACTGAGGTCACGGTGGCCACCGCCGACATCATACTAGTCAGGAGCAACCCACTGGATATCGTTTCCATCGTGGGGCTTTCGCGCGCCACCTACAAGAAGATGCTGCAGAACCTGGGCTGGGCCACAGGCTATAACGTGCTGGCCATCCCCTTGGCAGCGGGGGCCCTCTATGGCTTTGGCGTCGTGCTCTCTCCAGCGGTGGGGGCGGCGCTGATGTCGCTGAGCACCATAATCGTGGCCATCAACGCTCGATTTATTAAGGTAGAAAAGTGACTAATACGGGTTGACGGCCACTGGGAAACCGTCTAAAATGCAACCCTATAAGGAGCCCGAAACGTAATGAAAGCAGTCATTCTGGTGGGTGGAGAGGGAATCCGATTGCGTCCACTGACCTGCAACACCACCAAGGCGATGGTGCCCATACTGAACATGCCCTTCCTGGAATACGTGCTCCGTTACCTAAAAAGGCACGACATAAAGGACGTCATCCTGGCTATGAGCTACCTGCCCGACCTCATCCAGGGTCAGCTGGGCGACGGCTCAGAGCTGGGCGTCCGCTTGAGCTACGCTATAGAAAGGGAGCCACTGGGGACAGGCGGAGCCATCAAAAACGTCGAGGCCAAGCTCACCGAACCCTTTTTCGTCCTCAACGGCGACGTCCTTACCAGCATCGACCTAGCCGATATGATGAAAAAGCACCGCAAGGCTAAGCCCAAGGTAAGCATCGCCCTGACCCCGGTGGACGACCCAACGATGTACGGCGTGGTGGAAACCGACCACACAGATATGGTAAAGCGCTTCGCGGAGAAACCCAAGCTGGAAGAGGTCACCACCAACATGATTAACGCAGGCATTTATATCATCGACCCCGCTGTTTTAGCCAATATCCCCGCCAATACCCCCTCCATGGTCGAGCGTCAACTTTTTCCGCTGCTGCTGGAGAAGGGTGAGTCGATATTGAGCTACCCCTCCGACAGTTACTGGATTGACATCGGTACGCCCGAAAAATATCTAAAGGCGCACCACGACCTGCTTTCGGGTGAGGCGCCGTCTCTGGCGGCCTATTGGAACAACTTCGACCGGGAAATCCAGACGGCAGGCAGCACCATCGACCCATCCGCTGAGATTGAGGGGCCCGTGCTCATCGGCGAAGGCAGCACTGTGGCCAAGTGGGCGATGTTGAAGGGACCGGCCGTCATGGGGCCACGCTGTGAGATTGCCGAAGGCGCCTGCGTGGAAGGGTCGGTGCTCTGGGAGGGAGTCAAGGTGGGCAAGAAGGCATTGCTACGAAACTGTATCGTGGCCGCCAACTGCCACATCGGAGAAGAGAGTCAGATTCTGGATAACTGCGTGTTGGGGGATAACGTGGTGTTGGGGAAGAATAATAAACTGGCGCCGGAGATTAAAATCTGGCCCGATAAGCGTATAACCTCGGGCACGATGTCATTCTAGCGTTTAAGTCCCAAAACTAATTCTCGCTCAGGAACTTGTTTATCATGCGCATCAACGTCTGAGCATCGAATGGCTTAGTTACATAGCCTTGGGCGCCCATAACATCCTGGCTGAGCTTGCGGTTAAGCTCGTAGTCCACCGCGGTAAGCATGACAATCGGTATCTCCTTGGTTGCCTGGTTCCTCTTTATGGCGTAGCAGGCGGTAAGACCGTCCATCTTGGGCATCAGGATGTCCATCAGGATAAGGTCCGGCTTTTCATTAACGGCCACTTTCACCGCGTCCTCACCGTTATTGGCCTCAACAACCTTGTAGCTTTTACCCAGCAGCCTGGTTACCAGCGACCTTACCGTCTCTTCGTCATCAGCGATAAGTATTGTCTTGGGCCCGCTCATTTTTTTCTTCCTCGTTTTTTTATCGGCAGACTTTTTAGGCTTCTGCCAGCACTATTCCGGTGACCGGTATCCTAAGGAAGGCGGCCGTTACCTCTGGGTCGAACTGAGTACCGGTGCACCGTTTGATTTCCACCAGGGCTTGGTCCATAGTCATCGCCTTGCGATAGGGACGGTCGGAGGTCATAGCGTCGAAGGAATCGGCTACGGCCAGGATTCTAGCCCCCAGGGGTATCTTCTCCTTGGCTACGGTTTGATTCATACCGCTACCATCGTAACGGTCGTGGTGATGTTCTATCATCTCCACCACCTTATCGTTAACCACCGGCTTGACGATGCCGGCGCCAACGTTGGCATGAGTCATAATATGCTCATACTCCTCTTCTGTCAACTTATCCGGTTTATTCTGAATAATCTGGTCAATGGTAATCTTGCCCACATCGTGTAACAAGCCTCCCCAGCGCAGGTCTTCGACGCAATCGTCGGATAGCTTCATCTCCTTGCCTATGGCCACGGCGATCTCGGTTACGCGACGGGAGTGCCCCGCCGTATATTTGTCTTTAGCTTCGAGGGCGAAGGCCAGGGCTTCGATAGCGCCCAGAAAGACCTTTCGGATTTCCTTGGTCTGTTCCTCGACCTTCTCCTCCAGGTATTGCTGGTACTCTTTAATCTCACGTTCCAGCCGCTTCTTATCCAGCACCCCCTCCACACTTATCACCACCTCGGCCAGGTTAAAGGGCTTACAGACGTAGTCGTAAGCCCCTTCTTTCATACATTGGATGGAGATATTGATATCGTTCAGGGCGGTGGCCATCATGACGGCGGTATCGGGGTAAGCGGCTTTTATTTCGGGCAGCAGTTCCATTCCCGATTTACCCGGCATCTTTATGTCAAGAATTACCACGTCGGCGGGGTCGGCCTTTAGCTTCTCCAGCGCTTGTTCAGCACCGCCAGCTTCGTCGCACTGGTATCCTTCGCGGGACAGCCGTTGACAGAGAAGCTTCCTGACCATCGCTTCGTCGTCCACAACCAGTATTTTTGCGTTACTAGCCATTTTTAACTCTCTAAAGCTTCTTTCACTATAGACCTTAGCTCATCGGGTGTAAAGGGTTTGGGTAGATAGGGCCTCTCGGCTCCTTTAAGCATAGAAGCTAGTTTTTCGTCCAGAACGTCACCGGTAGTAAAGATAATCTTTCCCTTGAAATCGGGGTATTTTTCCTGTATGTACTGATAAAGTTCTTTGCCGTTCATTATGGGCGTTCTCAAGTCGATAAGGCAAAGGTCATAATCCACTTCACCGATCATTTTGCCAGCGATGGCGCCATTGACGGCAATATCGACATCAAAACCTTCGGCAGTGAGGGTTCGCAGGCACACCTGACAGATAGACGGCTCGTCTTCAACCACGAGGATTCGTTTCGGTTGGTTCATTGACTTCCTCCGATTGCTCCTGAGCATTAATCGGCAACTCGACGATGAAGGTGGCGCCTTGGCTAGGTTTGCTCCGGGCATATATCTTGCCGCCGTGCTCCGCGATTATTCCGTGACAGACACTGAGCCCCAGGCCTGTCCCCTTACCTACTTCCTTGGTGGTGAAGAACGGGTCGAATATACGATTCAGGTTTTCCTTATCTATTCCAGGGCCGTCATCGGCAAACGACGCCCTGACGCTGTGGTTGAACCTCTGAGTGGTAATCGTCAACGTACCGCCGTTGCTGGCTTCGAGCATGGCCGCTTCGGCGTTAAGAATAATGTTGATAAAGACCTGCTGTAGTTGAGAATAGTCAGCCATAACCTCAGGCAAGTCGGAAGCAAGCTTGGTATTAATCTTAATATTGCTCACGTTCTGCTCATAGGCGCGTAAGGACAGCACTCCCTCTATAATACTATTGATACTGGTCGGCTGCTGAGAGGGAGCGTGCTTACGGGCAAAGGTGAGAAGGTTGCGCGCCACGCCCGCCGCGCGCTGGGCTTCCTTATGTATGATGGTCAGGTCTTCTTTAATCTCTTCGGGGAGGTCGTTATCCATGAGCAGCTGGGCAAAACCGATGACGGCGGTGAGGGGGTTGTTTATCTCATGGGCAATACCCGAGGCCATCTCCCCTACCGAAGCCAAGCGGCTGGCCAGGTGGGCCTTCTGCTCCAACTCTACTTTCTCCTCTTCAGCACGCTTACGGTCGGTAATGTCAAGCCAGCTGATAAGGAAGTAGCGCAGCTTTTTGCGGTAAATTACTGGCGCTGAGTTCAACGCCACCCAGAACGGCTCTCCGTTCTTCTTGTGGAAAATATGCTCACCTTTCTTGCCGCCGCTTAAGATGGCCTTTTTTAGGGATTGGGTCATTACCCTTCTCCCTTCTTTCGGCCACCAGGGGTAGGGGGCTTTGATGCCGACAACTTCGGCCGTTTTATATCCGGTCAGTTTCTCAAAGGCCGGATTAACATAACGTATTGAGGTGTCCGGATTGAGCACAGATTTCGGGTTGGGCGAATTTTCCATCAGGCTTGAGCTGAACTCCTGGCTTTCCTTGAGTTCCTCAGCCACCCGCTTGCGCTCGGTGATGTCTTTATTGATACCGACATAGCCCTTGAAATTACCTTCGTTATCGAAGAAGGGGCTACCGCTAACTTCAAAGATAAGGGGAGTGCCGTTCTTATGGTGATGGAGGACCTCAAAACCAGCGAAGGTCTTCCTTTTAGCATTGGCTTCCTTGAAGCGCTTGAGCCACTTCTTGAGTTCCTTCTTAGGGGTAAAATCGAGCGTCCTCTTCTTGCCCACCACCTCTTCCACCTCGTAGCCCAACAGCTCTTTAATGTTGGGGCTAATGAAGGTGTACATACCCTGGGTATCCGCCTCCCAGATAATATCACTGGCAGCTTCCACCAGGTTTTTATACTTCTTCTCCGCTTCGGCTAATGCCTCCTCCGCCTGCTTGCGCTCGGTGATGTCACGGCAAACGCAGAAGATGAGCTTCTGGCCTGCGTAGACGGCGCCGTTGGTGCTGATTTCAACGTCAAAGACCGAGCCGTCCTTACGGCGGTGTTTCGTCTCAAAGCGGTCGCCCTCGGGGCCGACATTGGCAATCATCTCGGCAACTTGTTCGCGTGGAAATTGAAACTCCCAGTCCCAAACGCTGAGCTTTTGGGCTTCCTTATAAGTGTAGCCGAGCATGTCAGCAAAGCGCTTGTTAGCCTCGTACACCTTTCCCTTCTCATCGAGGACGACGATACCATCGCTAGACTCGTCGATAAGGATATGGTGCCGAGTGGCTTCATCTCTCAGCGTCTCCTCTGTCTGCTTGCGCTCGGTGATTTCAACGCCGATCTCGAGACAAGAAACAATTTTTCCCGTAGCGTCTCTAATAGGACTGGCCTTATTCTCCCAGAAGGTAATTTCTCCAGAAGGCAGTGTGCGCTGCCTCTCCGTGGTGTGCGACTTGCCGTCCCTGAATGCCTTTTTAACCGGGCAGCCGTCGCAGACCGTGTCCCTGCCTTCATAGACCTTATAACATTTCTCGCCCACACGGCTACCGTTAGAGGTTAGTTGGGACGCCTCATTCTGATAAATAATGTTAAATTTTTTGTCCTGTATGGTCAGGGTGAATTCCATAGCGCCTATCAACGATTGCAGCTTGTTCTTTTCAGCTTTAAGCTCGTCTTCCACCCGCTTGCGCTTGGTGATATCCCTGGTTATCTCCAGACAGGAAAAGATTTTACCTTTAGCGTCTCTAATAGGATTAGCCGTATTTTCCCAGCAGATAACCTCACCTGAAGGCATTATCCGCCTTCTCTCTCTGGTGTGTGACTTTCCATCTTTAAACGCTTTTTCTACCGGACAGCCATCGCATATCTTTTTTTCTTCTCCGTAGACTAGGTAACATTTCTCACCCACATGGTCGCCGAAATAGCTTTTACTAATCTTGTTCTGGTAGATGATATTATAGTCTCTATCTTGGATAGTGATGCCGTATTCCAGGGCATCTACCACCGATTGCAGCTTATTCTTTTCCTCCTGAAGCGCGTCTTCCACCTGCTTGCGCCCGGTGATGTCCCGGCATACGCAGAAGATAAGCTTCTTCCCCGAGCATATGGCCCCATTGACGCTGATTTCAACATCAATGGTTGTGCCGTCCTTGCGATGGTGCTTCGTCTCTAAGTGTAAACCGGCCTCGTCAACATTCCGCCCCATCTCCAGCAGTTTCTCGGGGGGGAAATTTTTATCCCAATCCCAGGTATGGAGCTTACGGACTTCTTCGGGAGTGTAGCCGAGCATCTCGGCAAACTTCTGGTTGGCTTCAACAACTTTAGCGTCCTCATCGATGATAACTATCCCGTCCAAAGATTGGTCGATAAGGATACGCCGCTGGTTCGCTTTATCAATCAGTTCTTCTTCCACCCGCTTGCCTTCAGCTACCAGGCTTTCCAGCTCTTTTGCCGACAATGGCAGTCTATCCAGTTCCTTTACAAGCTGCTTTTTAGTCTTAGCACCGTTGCCGTTTGCCATACTTTCACCTCAGCGGAACAGCGTTTTTTAGATTAAGTCCTTTACCGTTCCGACTTGGTCCGTGTTATTCACCTGGTTGGCCTCCGCCTTTAATCTCTCGACCTCGTCCTCGGTAAAAAGCCTCCAGCCACGCCTATCCCTATGCTTGGCTTCCTTAAAGATGTCCTCTTTAAGCCAGCGAAATAGTGTGGCCCGGCTTATCCCAACGATACGACAGACCTCAGCGGTTCTATAATATACTTGGCCATCAACTGTTACCGTCATATTCAACCTCTGACCCTGTGATAATGCTCGAATATACTCTAACTTTAAGTTATGACGCCTGAAGCGTAAATAACCCATTAGTAATGTTTTAGCTGTTTACGGCTGATACTTTAGTACCAAATTTCGTTAAATTAGCCCTCTTTTTCTTAAGATTGTCTAAATAAGTGGGAAAAGTTATAATGTCGATGGGAAACGGATTTTTCATTGGGTTGAGAATAGATGACCATAGTCGAGATGCTGGCCCGAAACGCCCGTAACTACTCCGACGAGAGCGCCCTTATCGAGCTTAAACCGAGCCAGAAGATGAGGCGGGAAATCAGCTGGCGCGTCTTCGACGAGAGGGCCAACCGCGTAGCCAACGCCCTCGCCGCCAGGGGGGTAGGCAAAGGCGATAAGGTGCTGCACCTGATGCTGAATTCGATAAACTGGCTTGAGGCCTATTTCGGCATCCTCAGAACAGGCGCCTGGGCAGTGCCGCTGAACTTTCGCTTCACCAGCGACGACATCAAATACTGCGCCGATATCGCTGAGGCCAAGCTAATGATTCTGGGGGCGGAGTTTACCGAAAGGGTGGAGGCAATTCGCCCTCGGTTAACCACGGTAAAGGGCTACATCTTCGTCGGTGAGAATACGCCCCCGGGTATGGAGGGATTCGAGGATATCGTCGGCAGCGCCTCACCGGAGCCACCGGGCGTGGCGCTAAAGGCTGAGGACGAGTGCGCGCTCTACTTCACCTCGGGCACCACGGGCGAGCCCAAGCCGATATTACTCACCCATAAGAACCTGGAGTGCGCCGCCGTCACCGAAACCCACCACCACTACCAGCAGCACGATGACAACTTCATTCTTATTCCCCCCATGTACCACACCGGGGCCAAGATGCACTGGTTCGGCAGCCTGCTCGTCGGCGCCCGGGCGACCATACTTACCGAGATGGAGCCCAAAGCCATCTTCGAGGCCGTCGAACAGGAGAGAGGGACGATAGTCTGGCTGCTGGTGCCCTGGGTGCAGGACATACTAGGCGCGTTGGACCGGGGAGAGCTGAAGCTAAAGGACTACGACCTGAGCAGTTGGCGGCTGATGCACATGGGGGCACAGCCCATCCCCCCCAGCCTGATTAAACGCTGGAAGCATTATTTCCCCGACATGCAGTACGACGCCAGCTACGGCCTGAGCGAGGCCACCGGCCCGGGCTGCGTCGACCTCCGTATTGAGAACAGCCATAAGCTGGAGGAGACGGGCAAGGTTGGCTTTAACTGGCAGGTGCGCGTCGTTGACCAAAAGGGCAATGAAGTGAGGCGGGGGGAAGTGGGCGAGCTCACCGTCAAGGGCAACGGGGTGATGAAGGAATACTACAAGAACCCGAAGAAAACGGCGGAGACACTGCGGGACGGCTGGCTCTATACAGGGGACATGGCCAAGATTGACGACGAGGACTTCGTCCACATCGTGGATAGAAAGAAGGACGTGATTATCACTGGCGGGGAGAACATCTTTCCCGTAGAGGTAGAGAACGTTATCCGCCGACATTCCAAGGTCAACGACGTCGGCGTTATCGGCCTGCCCGACGAAAGGCTGGGCGAGATAGCCTGCGCCGTGATTACCCCCAGCGACGGGGCGACATTGACCGAAAAGGAAATCAACGATTTCTGCGAACAAAACCTGCCCCGCTACAAGCGGCCGAGGCGTATTATCTTCGACAAGGTCCCCCGCAACCCGACGGGCAAGATAGAAAAGCCCAAGATGAGACAAAAGTATAGCGGGGGCAAGGGAAGCTTTAGAATTTGAGCCTAGCTCGCTTGATAGCTGATCAGCGTTAAAACGGATTAAAATCTTGCCAGCGGCTGTAAGCGCGGGTAAGGACAATGCATTCTGATTGCTTTTTCTATTTTCTCTGTCGCGAAACGTCCGCTTGTCTTCCCCAGTTTGGTTGATGAAAGTTCGTCCCAGAGTTTACTATTACGGGATTTTCTTGCTCTGTTACCTGGGACGCTAACGTCATACCATATAACATCGTCACCATTTTCGATATTAATTAAATGAATATCACGGTCGACTGGTGGGCCTTCCTTTTTACGTTTAGAATCCCACCCAAGTTCGGCATCCCAGTATTGGAATCCCTGGTCTGCTTTACCTTGCCATTTCTTACGTTCAGCACGTGCTTCTTGTAGTTCCTTCTCGATTGCTTTAATTCTAGAAGCGTTCCTTTTTCTTCTCTTGTACTCTTCTAATTCTTTTTGTTCCTCTTCTAAATAAGCTATGACTGCAGCATCAATATCTTGAGGAATGCTGAGTACCCCTACACATTCCAGCGAAGAGTAGTCAATTTCGGCGGTGATTTCAACTGATAATTGAGGGGAATGCGCAAATTCGAGTTTAACCGCATGCTCATACTCAAGCAGCTTCATCCAGAATCTTTTGGTTTTTTTAGTATCAACAGGTATATGGGCTTCCTTAATCCCTATCTTCACCTCTTCCTCAATAATCTTGTTGTATGCACTTAATGTGCCTGGAGGTTGAAAACCTATTTGCACAGATGGAGACGGCGCCAACTGAGGGATATACAAGGTATCATCCCGAATGAGAATGATCTCCTGACTCTCCTTTAGCAAAGAGGCAATGTAGTCGTTGAGCACATCGCTTTCCTCATTTTCAGACACAGGCTCTAGAACTTCGAAAACGCCTCCACACTCGCAAAACTGACCGGGGCGAGGAGCATTCAAATGTCTCCGAATGATAACGAGATTAGTACCCTGTGTAACCATAAAACCACCACCCAACCGCAAAGATGACCTCCTTCTTCGGTCAGTCAGAGGAATCTCTTTTGTCTCACATTGTTGTCTGGCGATCTCAAGCTTCTTCATTTGACCTGCGAACCAGATTTCATCAGCCACTTTAAAAGCTTCTGGGCGAGGCAAGTAGCGAGTTGGTTTATCTATTTGAACTGTTACAGCGCCATTATCAACATAGGCAACGGCATGGTCTATGATCCATAAAAGCTGCTCTGACGCTTGTGTTCGCTTAGCTTTGGCCATACTCTATCAGCCGCTCACTATTGTTGTTGATTCCTTCTTACATAGACAATACTCAGAGTTCTCGCATTATACACGCTTTTCGTCAAAAGTACAACGCTTTGTGCTATATATTTTGCCAGAAGTGCAATACTGAAGCCAATCGGCAGGATAGAGCTTTGCTGGGCAGGGAAAAATAAATGCTAGACTTGTGGTGGCTCTGTCGCTATAATCGAGGCAAATACAGGGGGCTTGGAGCGGGAGACGAGATTCGAACTCGCGACTCTCTGCTTGGGAAGCAGATGTTCTGCCTCTGAACTACTCCCGCCTGGAAACGATTATATTATGCCCCGCCCCCAACCCCCTGTCAAGATTGCCAAAACACCCCATTTGGCTTACTATATCCTAAATGGCAGAGAGCAACCTGGCCGCGGACATCAAACGCAACCTGGAGACAGAGCTTATCGGGAAGAAGGTTATCGCCTACTCCAGCGTAAGCTCGACGAATGATATCGCCAAAGGCGAAGCCAGAAAGGGAGCGCGGGAGGGGATGGTGGTGGTGGCCGAGGAGCAAACGGTGGGGCGGGGAAGATTAAAGCGCGCCTGGCTTTCGCCCCAGGGAAGTGTCTCCCTGTCGGTTATCCTCCACCCCACCCCAGCCCAACTACCCTACCTTATTATGGTGGCCTCGCTGGCTGTCTCTCATTGTATCGAGAAGGTCACTGACCTGAAAACACAGATAAAGTGGCCCAACGACGTCCTGATTAATAACAAAAAGGTATGCGGCATACTCATTGAAAGCGACGTCAGGGGCCGCGCCGTGGACTACGCTGTTATCGGTATCGGCCTCAACGTCAACGTCAATACCGCCGACTTAGCTGAGATTGCCGCCATAGCCACCAGCCTTTCACAGGAGTTTGGAAAAGAGCTAGCACTTGTGGAGGTAACACGCTGCCTGCTGGTAGAATTGGAAAACCTGTACCTGTCGCTGCCCGATGGGGACAGCGTCTTTCGGGAGTGGCAGGACCGACTGGTGACGCTGGGCAAAGAGGTCGAGATAATGTCGGGGAAGACCAGATACAAGGGCGTTGCCGAAGCAGTAGCCAGCGACGGCAGCCTGCTCTTCCGCCAGCCCGACGGGAACCTGATGAAAATCGTGGCTGGCGACGTCAGCCTGCGCCACCAATAAACAGGTCTTCCCCGAGCCCCCTAGAGGGGGCTCGGGATTCCAAGCGTCACCGTTTTGACAGGATTATTTCTTCTTCATGAACATGGTGAGCAGGTCAATGGGCAACGGGAAGATAAGGGTGCTGTTCTTCTCGGTGGCTATCTCGGTCAGCGTCTGCAGGTAACGAAGCTGCAGCGTGGTCGGCTCCTGGGCGATAATAGCCCCGGCCTCGGACAGCCTCTCGGCGGCCTGGAACTCGCCGTCGGCGTGGATAATCTTGGCCCGCCTTTCTCTCTCCGCCTCGGCCTGAGCCGCCATCATGCGCTTCATCTCCTCGGCCAGCTCGACCTCCTTGATTTCCACCGTGCTCACCTTGACCCCCCAGGGGTCGGTGTGCTCGTCAATGATTTTGGTCAGCGCCTGATTGAGCTTTTCCCGCTGCGTCAGCAGCTCGTCCAGCTCCGATTGACCCAGCACGTTACGCACCGTGGTCTGGGAAATCTGGGAGGTGGCGCGGATGTGGTCTAAGACCTTGACCACCGAAGCCTCAGGGTCGACAACGCGGAAGTAGGCAACAGCGTTTACCCTCACCGTAACGTTGTCCTTGGTTATTACCTCCTGCGAAGGTACGTCCATGGTGACAACACGGAGGTCGACCTTGACCATGCTATCGACAAAGGGGATGATGAAGAATATACCGGGGCCTTTGGCACCGACCAGCCGTCCCAACCTGAAAACAACCCCCCGCTCATACTCCTTGACAATCTTGATGGTCATGGGCAGAAGTATGAGCACAACCAGAGCAATGACACCATAAATAATCGGGCTCATTTAGTTACCTCCTCTATTCTTTCTTGACTACCGTTAGTTTTAAACCATCGACCTTGGTTACAATAACCTCCTCTCCTGGTTTCACCCTACCCTTCTCCGATATGGCCGCCCAGCGCTCGCCCTCGACAAGGACGATTCCCTTGGGGTTAAGGTCCGTCTCCACCTCGGCCGTCATGCCCACCAGGTCTTCCCGACCAGCGGCCACTTTCTGCTGGTGGGCACGGACTACGCGCTGGACGACAAAAGTGATTAGGGCAGCGGCACAGATAGCGATTACAACAATCAACCAAGCGTCCATTTTAGAAGACTCCTCACCAAATAATATTTTAGGGTTCTATTTTCTCCTGGTCTTTTTCCTAGCTACACGCAGCTTTAAACCGTCAACCTTGGTTATAGTCACCTCCTCTCCCGGTTTAACCTTGCCCTTCTCCGCCACCGCCGTCCAGCGTTCGCCCTTGAAGAGGACAATACCCTCCGGTTCCAGGACGGACTTAGCCACGGCGGTCTTGCCCACCAGTTCCTCCCGACCTGTATACGCCTGGCGGCGATGGACAAAGACAATCCGGGTAATTACGAAAGCAAAAACAGCCGCTACCACAGCGACCATGACCCCAATCAGCCAGGGGCTTACCTGAAAGAGGGCGCCCGACTCGGGGAAGAGAATCAGCGAGCCGAGGACAAGGGCGGTTATGCCCCCGGCGGTAAATATGCCGAAGGTGGTGGTAAGCACCTCCCCGATAAAGAGCCCGAAGGCGAGCAGTATCAGTAGTATGCCCCCCAGGTTGGCGTCGAGGACGCCCAGGGAGTAGAAGGCGAGCAGCAGGCTGATGGCGCCAATAATACCGGGGAAAAAGGTGCCGGGGCTATAAATCTCAGCCATAATACCAATGCTGCCCAGGCTGAGTAAGATGTAAGCGATATTCGGGTCGCTGATAGCGTGCAAAAAGCCCTCGATAAGGCTCATGTCATCGCGGGCGATGGCGTAGCTAGTGGTGTCGAGGGTAACCTCCAGGCCGTTGGCCAGCGTGACCTGTCGGCCGTTAATCAGGGTGATAAGCTCGTCGAGGTTACTGGCCCGCAGGTCGATAAGGTTAGCCTCCAGGGCGTCGACATCGGTGAAGGACTTGCTCTCGGTCACCGCCAACTCGGCTTCCTCTATGTTGCGGCCGCGTGCCTGGGCGATGGTCCTCATCCACTTGGCCGAGAACTCGACTATCTTCTGCATCTCCTCTTCGGAAAGCTCCTGATCACCCCCCGCCACCGGATGGGCGGCGCCGATGGTCGTGCCTGGCGTCATGGCGGCGATGTGCGCCGAAAGCGTGATAAAAGTCCCCGCCGAAGCCGCCCAGGCACCGCTGGGGTTAACGTAGACGATGACGGGCACGTCGGCGTTCAGTATCTTCTGAACAATCTCTTCCGTAGAGCCGAGCAGGCCTCCGGGCGTGTCCAGCTCGATGATGCAGGCCAGAGCATGCTCATCTTCGGCCTTCTCGATACCCCGCTCGATGTAATCGGCCATAACAGGGACGATGGTGCCCTCGACATGAAGAACGTGGATGGTCTGGTTAGCGGCACTGGTGATAAGGGGCAAAAAAAGTCCCATCAGTATGGCCAGGAAGAAGACAAGGCCGAGGGCTCTGATTATGACTTTGCTCATTCGCTCCTCAACAATAGGAGAATAGGCTCATTACGATTAAAGGCGTGTAGATAAAATTATAGCTTGCTTACCCTACAATTGTAAACAGCGCCCCACCCCACTCTGTTAGCGTACGTCTTTCAGACCCACCCAATACCCACCCTACAGAGGTGTAACCTCTATATACTTCTCTCCCCACCCACCATATTTTGGGGGTTTGAAAGGGGGCGAAGCCCCCTTCTAAAAGGCATTTCTGGGCGGGTTGGTGTGGGTAAAAAAGCTTGGGGCGGGGAGGCTGAAACCCCTCTCTGGTTGAATAGCCAGAGTAGTAGTGCTACAATTTACCAACTATGAAAATCCAGCGCTCAAAAGGCACCCGCGACCTCTCCCCACAGGAGATGGAGAGCTTTCGCTTAATCGAAAGCGCCTTCCGTGACTCGTGCCTGAAATGGGGCTACCAGGAGGTGAGAACACCGACCCTGGAGTACCTGCACCTTTTCACGGCCACGGGGACGCTCACGCCAGCTATGCTCTCCAAGGTCTACTCCTTCCTCGACTGGGACGGGTGGAGTGGAGAGAGGGTTGTGTTAAGGCCCGACGGCACCATACCCATCAGCCGTTTGTATATCGACAGCATGTCCAAAGAGAAGCTGGCCAAGCTCTTCTACGTGGCCAATGTCTTTATGTTCGAGGCCACGGGCCAAAAAAGCCGCGAGAAGTGGCAGGGCGGAGCGGAGCTCATCGGCGCCGGGCCGCCGCTGGCCGATATCGAGCTGGTGATGCTGGCACTGGAGGTCTTAAGGGAGTTGAAAATCGAGGGCATTGAACTCAGGCTCTCGCACGCGGGTCTGATAAAAGCGCTGCTGGCCAGGCTGGGTTTGAGCGCTGAGGAGCAGGTCGGCATGTTCGACCGCATCCTGGACGGCGACACGAAGGCATTGGAGAAGCTAAAGCTCAAGAGGCCCGAGCTGGAGAAGACGATTGATTCCCTGCTGGCTCTTAAGGGGAAGCCGTCGGGCTTTTCTAAAGAGCTGCAAAAGCTCTTCGCCGAGGACCTGCCCGAATGCAAGCCCTATATCGAAAACTGCAGCCGCATTGCCGAGTTCCTGGAGGCAATGGGCTATAACTACCAGATTGACATCGCCTCGGGGAGGGGCTTCGAATACTATACGGGCGTGATTTTCCAGATATTTAAGGGCGAGGAGAAGATTGGCGGCGGCGGCCGCTACGACGCCCTCATTCCCCTGATGGGGGGCAAGGACGTGCCTGCCTCCGGTTTCGCCCTCTACCTGGAACGTCTGATGGCATTGATAAAACCAAAAGCGCTAAGCGCACCCCAGTCGCCCAGAGTCTTAGTCAAGGCGGAGGTGGCCAATGCCAGGGAGAGCTTCGACATCGTCGCCCGTTTGCACAAAGCGGGCTATAGTGCGGAGTGTTACCTCGGCGCACAGAAGGAGAGCGACTTCGACTGGACGGTGGAGCTTAAGGACAAGCCGAAGTTTATACTGACCGAGCCGGCTAAAAATCAAAAGCTAACGGCGCAGACCGCCGACGAGCTTTTGGCCTTATTGAAAACTGCGAATACCTGAAGAGGAGGTGTGGATTATGGCCATACCAAGGGTGTTCATAAGTTCAACTTGCTATGACCTCAAATATATACGCGAGAACTTGAAATATTTCATAAAGACTCTGGGATACGAACCAGTGTTGAGCGAAGAGGGAGCAGTCTACTATGACCCTCAACGTGATACACAGGATTCATGTCTTGCGGAATTACCAAGCTGTCAACTTTTTGTTCTCATAATTGGCGGAAGATTTGGAGAAACATATAAAGACACAGGTACTTCAATTACAAATACCGAATATAGGGAAGCGGTGAAGTTAAAGATACCCGTATTTGCACTTGTCGATAGCTCAGCGCATTCGGATTACTCCGTGTACCAGACGAACAAAGCAAACCCAGATATCGATGAAGCTAAAATAATTTATCCTGCCGTAGATAGCACGAAGATATTCGACTTCATTGAGGAAGTTCGCACAAATAGCGTTAATAACGCCCTCAATCCGTTTAGTGATTTCTCAGACATAGAATCTTATCTACGCCAGCAATGGGCGGGAATGATGTTTTCCTTCCTCACTAGGCAAAACGAGGATATGAGAGTCGCTGACACTCTATCTGCATTGACCCAGATGAGCGGGAAGATCGAGTTTCTATCTAACCAAATATTGAAATCAGTTGGCACAGCAGAAGCAAAACTAATGAGTGAACTCTACGACCTGATGGTAGGCTCACGACTCCCAGGCAATATAAGATTTCTCGACTTAAAACCTACTCCAAAAGACATATTACGGAACAAGAATCTTACTGATTGTCTGGCGTCTCTAGATATAGAAGTAAAATTTATAACAAGTAGTGATTTCGGCATAAGGAAACGTGTTGAAGATGAACAATTCAAGTATGAGATTAACCGAATTTATTATGACAGTCTTGCAAATGAATATCACAAGCTTCGAAAAGAGATGATGAAAGTACTAACTAAACATAAAATTTCTCTGGAAAATTTCCTTAGCCGCTAAGAGTGAAGGAGAGGATGTGGTGAATAAACAACCCAAACTAAAAATAGCGCTGCCCAAGGGACGCCTACTGGGCGAGACCGCCGCCCTGCTCTCACGGG
>CAYPBF010000002.1:0-101127 GCA_964408935.1 uncultured Dehalococcoidales bacterium
GCGCTTAGCCCCCGCCTTTGTTATCCGACGTTGTTGTTTCCCACCCTATCCACCCTCAGAGGGGATTCTCCCTCTAGAATTCATTCTGGGTAACGACCACTCCACCCCCTGTTTTAGGAGGTTCAAGGGGGGGCGAAGCCCCCTTTTGAAGGACTTCTGTTGGGCGGGTATTGGGTGGGAAGACACTACGTACGCTAAAAAAGGTGGGGATGGGTGGCGCAACCTACAAGTTAAGAAGTTCACTTATTAGGGCGGGCTGGGTTGGGACAAAAAGACGTACGCACAAAAAGGCGGGGTGGAAAAACGAAAGCCCCCTCATTTTTCCTTTCCCCACCCCTGTGCTATAATTTTCAGCGGAGACTAACCATGTGGGACCGACTGAAAAAAATCGAAAAACGCTACCAAGAGCTGGAAAAGCAAATTGCTAAGCCAGAAGTCGCCACCGACCTGAAAAAGGTGCAGACGCTGGCCCAGGAGCGCGCTGGCCTTGAGGATGTCGTCGCCGCCTATCGCAAGTACAAGGAGACGACCAAACAGCTCGAAGACACCAAGGCCATGCTCGAAGGCGAGCTCGACGAAGAGATGGCCGCCATGGCTAAGCAGGAGCTAGCCAAGCTCGAAACCCAGCAGGAAGGCCTACTCAAGGAATTGAAGCTGGTCCTTTTGCCCAAGGACGCCAGAGACGAGCGCGACATCATCATGGAGATTAGGGCCGGCGCCGGCGGCGATGAGGCGGGGCTGTTCGCCGCCGACCTCTTCCGCATGTACTCCCGCTACGCCCAGTCCAAGGGCTGGGAGGCGGAAGTCATCAACAGCAACGAAAGCGGTATCGGCGGCTTCAAGGAGATTATCTTTGAGGTCAGGGGCAAGGGCGCCTTCAGCCGCTTGAAATACGAGCGAGGCGTTCACCGCGTACAAAGGGTGCCCGTCACCGAGTCCTCGGGCAGGCTCCACACCTCAACGGCCACCGTGGCCGTCCTCCCCCAGGCCGAAGAAGTCGAGGTGGACATCAACCCCGACGACCTCAGGATTGATATCTTCCACAGCGGCGGGGCGGGGGGACAGAACGTAAACAAGGTGGCCACCGCCGTGCGCATTACCCACCTCCCCACCGGTATCGTCACCACCTGCCAGGACGAGCGCTCCCAGCTACGTAACCGCAACAAGGCGATGTCGGTGCTGCGCGCCCGTCTTCTCGATATGGAGCGAACCAAGCAGGAAAATGCCATCACCGAGCAGCGCCGTTCCCAGGTGGGCACGGGCGACCGCGCCGAAAAGATAAGAACCTACAACTTCCCCCAGGACCGCCTCTCCGACCACCGCCTGGATAAAAATTTGCGCAACCTGCCCCGCGTCATGGACGGCGAGCTCGACGAGCTTATCGACACTTTAGCCGCCAGCGAGCAGTCGAAGCAGCTGGAGAGGCAGTTGGCGTGAAGCTCGCCGAAGTTCTGAATCGCAACCGCGCCGTCCTGACCCGAAACGCCATTGAAGACGCTTCACTGGAAGCCGAGCTGCTGCTGCGGCACACATTGAAGCTAAATCGCACGCAGCTTTACCTAGAGCTGGAAAATGAGCTGAGCACCCAGGACGAGAAAGCCTACGCAGCACTAATCGAACGCCGCTTTAAAGGCGAACCTTCCGCCTATATCATCGGCCGCCGCGAGTTCTACAGGCGCGACTTCCAGGTTAACCACCACACCCTCATCCCCCGCCCCGAAAGCGAGCTATTGGTGGAGAGAGCGCTGGAGTTAGCTCAAGAACGTCAGCTGCACACCATCGCTGACATCGGCACGGGCTGCGGCGCCATTGCCATAAGCCTGGCGCTTGAGCTACCGCAAGCTAAAATCTACGCCACCGATATATCTCCCAAAGCCCTTGAGATGGCCAAAGAGAACTGTCAAAAACACGGCGTAGACGACAAGGTCCGCTTGATACAAGGCGATATGTTGGAACCCCTGCCCGAGCCCGTCGAGCTTATCGTGGCCAACCTACCCTACGTCAGGCGGACGGAAATCGCCCCCAATAACTTCGAGCCAGCGATTGCTCTAGACGGCGGCGCCGACGGCACGGAAAGCATAGCCAGGCTCTGTCGGCAGGCGAAGAGCAAACTCACTGAGAACGGCTCAATGCTTTTGGAGATAGGCGCTGGTCAGTGCCAGACAATAAGCAGCCTGTTGCACCGAGCCTTTGACGATAGCACCATTGAGGTCTTCAGGGACTTGAGCGGTATCGAGCGGGTGTTTCATTTAAGTCTTAATGATATAAAGGTGGCGCGCTAATGGCCACCGCCCCCGTTTCGGCAATCGTGCTGGCGGCGGGCAAGTCCAGCCGCATGGGCAAGCTCAAGCAGCTGATGCCCCTGGGCGAAAGCACCATCCTGGAGCAGACCCTGGATAACCTCCTAGCCTCCAAAGCGGCTGAGGTCATCGTGGTGCTCGGCTACAAGGCCGAAGAGATAACCAGGCGGCTTTCGGGCCGCCCCGTCAAGGTGGTGGTCAACCCCATCTACCGCAAGGGCATGGGCACCTCCATCGCCGCCGGCCTCAAATTCGTTGACAGCCAGGCCCAGGCGGTCATGCTCGTCCTCGGTGACCAGCCCTATGTCGACAGCCCCACCATAGACCGGTTGATTGACGCCTTCGGCAGTGACAGCAAGGGCATCGCCATCCCCGTCTTTAAGAAAAAGAGGGGCCACCCCCTCATCTTTGACCGGAAATACCAGACGTCGCTGCGTGATTTAAGCGGCGATGTCGGCGGTCGGGAGATAATCAAGCAAAACCCCGAGGACGTCTTAGAGGTCCCCGTCAAGTGCGAGGGCGTCGTCATTGATATCGACACACCCCCCTCGCCTTGACACTGGTCAGGCCCCGATGCTAAATTAGTTAGTTGGATTTCCCGCTCTTCATAGTCACTAATAAGCAGGAGGAACGAGCTTTATGAATATGATTGTCTGCATCAAGCAAGTAATCGACCCCGAAGCACCCCCCGCCAGCTTCAAGATTGATGCCGCCAGCAACACCGTGGTGCCCCCCCAGGGGGTATCGCCCGTAATCGACCCCTACGCCGAATACGGCGTCGAGGCGGCGCTCAAGATTAAGGACGCCCAGGGCGGCAAAATCACCGCCTTAAGCTTGGGTACCAATCAGCTCCGCGATATCGTCAAGAAACCGCTGGCCATGGGCGCCGACGAGCTGGTCTTACTGGAGGACGAGGCCTTCGACGGCGGCGACAGCTGGGCCACCGCCTACGCTTTGGCCATGGCCATCAAGAAGATAGGCGAATACGACGTTATCTTCTGCGGCCGCGAGGCCTCCGACTGGAACGCGGGGCAGGTCGGCTCGGGCATTGCCGAAATCTTGGGGCTGCCCAGCGTTACTTTAGTCAAGAAGATAGAGCCCGCCGACGGCAAGGCCAAACTGGAACGCATCACCGACGACGGCTATGAGGTCGTCGAGGTCTCATTGCCCTGCGTGGTCACCGTCAGCAACGAAATCGGTGAGCCCCGCTACCCCACCATCAAGGGCATCATGGGCGCCAAGAAGATAGAGCCCATCGTCTGGAAGCCCGCCGATATCGGCGTCGAAGCCTCTCAGATTGGTACTCAAGGGCGGCGCACCAAGCTGCAAAAGCTCTTCCAGCCCGTCCGTGAGGGCAAGTGCGAGATTATCGAGGGCGAAGGCCCCGAAGAAGCCGCCGTCAACCTGGCGGCAAAACTGCGCGAACTAAAGGTATTGTAGGAGTAGAGCTATGGCTGAAAATAAAGGTGTTCTCATCTATTGTGAAACTAAAGAAGGTAAGCTGGCGGCCATCGCCACCGAGCTTTTGGGCTGCGGCCGCAAGCTGGCCGACGACCTGGGACAGGAGCTGGCAGCGGTGCTCGTCGGCAGCGGCGTAGCCGAGCTGGCTAAGGAAGCCATCGCCTACGGCGCCGATAAGGTCTATGTCGTCGACGACGCCCATCTCAAAGACTACCAGACCGATGCCTACCTAGCGGTTATGGAAAAGGTGGTCGGGCAGGCGCCGCCCCAGATTATACTAATGGGCCAGACCTCACTGGGGCGCGACCTGGCGCCCGCCCTGGCCTTCCGCCTCAAGACGGCGGCGGCCCTGGGCTGCCTGGATTTGGCCATCGACGCCTCATCGAAGAAATTATTGCAGACCAAGCCCGTCTACGGCGGCAACGCCCAGGCCGTTTTCGTCACCGACTCCTTCCCCCAGATAGCCACGGTAAGGGCCAAGGCGATGACGCCCCTGGAGCCCGACTCCGCCCGCAAAGGCGAGGTGGTTAAGGTTGAGGCCGGACTCGACCCGTCGAAGATAAGGACCAAGGTGCTGGAGAAGGTGGCGGAAAAGGTGGAGGGCATCAAGCTCGAAGACGCCGAGGTCATCGTCTGCGGCGGTCGCGGTATCGGCAGCGCCGAAGGCTTCGCCCAGCTGGAGGAGCTGGCCAAGCTGCTCAAAGGCGCCGTGGGCGCCACCCGCCCGCCCTGCGATAACGAATGGGTGCCAGCGGGGGCGCAGATAGGCCTCACCGGCAAGATTGTGGCCCCCGAGCTTTATATCGCCGTTGCCCTGTCCGGTTCCAGCCAGCATATGTCGGGCTGCTCCGGTTCCAAGACCATCGTCGCTATCAACAAAGACCCCGAAGCCAACATCTTCCGGGAAGCCCGCTTCGGGCTGGTGGGTGATTGGAAGAAGGCGCTACCTGCTTTTACCGAAAAGTTGAAAGAGCTGCTGGCCGGCTAAAACCATGACCAGAATCACTTGCTACCAAGCGGCGGCTCTGCTATGATGCGGAACAATTCAGCCAAGGGGGCAAAGAGATGAAAAGAAGACTGATAGCTTTTGGCGTCTTGATGGTGTGCTTAATGACCCTTCTCCCCCTAAGCCCCGTCCTGGCTCAGGACGATGACGCCACCATTGAACTTACTGCCGATTACTACACACTGGAGATAGTCTCCGGGCAAAGCGTCGATTTCACCATTCAAGTTAAATACACGGGCACCGAGGCGCGGGTCTTCGACCTGACGGCTACGGGGCCTGCCGACTGGACGACCTCGATTACCCCCTCCTACCCCCGCGACCGACAGATACGGGATATAAGGATGGAACCGCCGGCGGGGGGCGAAAGCGCCACCGTTGAGGAGATAGTCGTCACCTCCACCCCCGACGCCTGGATAACCCCCGAACTGGGCGACTACCCGATAACGGTAGAGATAAGCTCGGGTGATCTTCAGGCCTCCATCGAGTTCACGGCGGTGGTAACCTCCGTGCCCGCCAGCTACACCATGTACCTGAGCACTCCCGACAGTGTCCTCAGCACCGCGGCTCGAGCCGGCGAGGAAAACCCCTTCGCTATAGTCATAATCAACAGCGGCACCGGCGATATCGACAGCATCAGCCTCTCCACCAACAAACCAAGTGGCTGGGCGGTAGAGCTCTCCCCGACCAACATAAATTCCATAACGGCGGGCAACTATCAGACCGTAGAGATGAACATCAAGCCGCCCACCGATGCCATTGCCGGTGACTACGAAATTGTCGTCAGGGCCGCGGGCACGCAGGCCTCAGATAGCCTGGAAATCAGGGTCACCGTGAGGACGTCCGCCCTTTGGGGATGGGTGGGCATCAGCATCATCATACTGGTTATCGCCGCCCTGTTCCTTATCTTCATGCGTTTCAGCCGACGATAGAATATGGGCAAAAAGATTGTAGTTAAGACCGAAGATCTGACCAAGAAATACGACAAGGCCACCGTAGTCGACCACCTCAACCTCGAAATCGCCGAAAACGAGGTGTTCGGGCTGCTCGGCCCCAACGGCGCCGGCAAGACAACCACTATACTCATGCTGTTGGGGCTGACTGAGCCAGCGTCGGGCACGGCCAAGATTTTCGGTTTTGATGCCACCCGCCAGCCCCTCGAGGTAAAACGACTGGTGGGCTACCTGCCGGAAAAGGTCGGCTTCTACGATACCCTCACCGCCAAGGAAAACCTCAGATTTATCACCAAGCTCAACGGTATCGGCTATGCCGAATCCGAGCCCCTCATCGACAAGGCGCTGGAATCGGTGGGTCTGGTCGACGTCGGCGACAAGACGGTGAACAAGTTCTCCCGCGGCATGAAGCAGCGCTTAGGCATCGCCGACGTGCTGGTTAAAAAGCCTAAGCTGGCTTTTCTCGACGAGCCCACCGCCGGCCTCGACCCCGAGGGTATCAACCAGATTATAGATTTAATCGGCAACCTGCCCAAGATGGGCACGACGGTGGTCTTCTCCTCCCACCGCCTCTACGAGGTGCAGCGGGTCTGCCACAGCATCGGCATACTCTCCAAGGGTAAAATGGTCGTCCAGGGCTCCCTCGACGAGCTGAGCCGGGACGCCCTGACCGAAGGACGCTTCCGGATAGAGGTGGAAACCGCCGAGCCCAGTCCCCAACTGGTAAAGGTGATTAAAAAGATTAAGGGGGTAAGCAAGGTGGCCGCCGAGGGCAATAAGCTGCACATAACCACCGACGCCGACCTGCGGGCGGAGATTTCCAAGGCGGTGGTGCAAAGCGGCGCCGCCCTGATTCAGGTAAAAATCCAGGAATTCTCCCTGGACGATATTTACATGAAGTACTTCCACGAGGATTGAACGACTAAATGCTGACTATCCTGCGTAAAGAACTGGCCGACTACTTCACCAGCATAAGGTGCCTGATATTATTCCTGCTGGTCTTTATCGCCAGCGCCGTTGCCATCTATGCCGGCTTCTACGGCATCCGAGAGGCAGTAATAGACCCCGGCTCCGTTTTCATAAAACTGTTTACCACCGGCGAAGACCTGCCTTCGCTGGCGGTATTCATTGCCTTGCTCGTGCCCATAATCGGCATCGCCCTGGGCTTCGACGCCATCAATGGCGAACGCTCCAGCGGCACGCTCAACCGCATCCTCTCCCAGCCCGTCTATCGGGACAGCGTCATCAATGGCAAGTTCCTGGCGGGCATAATCACCATGACCATCATGATAGGGGCTATCATACTCATTGTCGGCGGCAATGGGCTGTGGATAACAGGCGTGCCCCCCACCGCCGAAGAAATCATCAGGCTATTTATCTACTTCCTATCGGCGGTTATCTACGGTGCCTTCTGGATGGGGTTGGCTATACTCTTCTCGGTGCTCGTCCGCTCCCTGGCCGTTTCTCTGCTTTTCCCGTTGGCTATCTGGATTTTTATGGGCATGCCCGCCAACATCTTCAACCCCTATATAAATTTTATAGTGCCGGCCTTGACCGACTCGGCAGGGACGGCCCTGATTCTATACCGGCTCTCCCCATTCTTCTTATTCGGAGAGTCTACTATTGCGCTGCTCAATCCGTCATTCCGAGGGCTGAGTATGCTCACCGTTAGCGATACCACGGGAGTACTACTAAATCCCCTCTCCCTGGACCAGAGCCTGCTCATCGTCTGGCCCCAACTGACGGCCCTGCTGGCCCTGACCGCCATCTGTTTCGGCATCAACTACGTGGTCTTTATGCGGCAGGAGATAAGGTCTACCTAACCCCCCACCCCCAGGCTTTTCTTCCCACCCATCACCCCACTTTGTTAGCGAACGTATTATTTATCCCAACCCAACCAGCCCTAATGGGTAAATCCCTTAACTTGGGGATACGCCCCATCACCCCACCTAGAGACTTAAGACGGTGAAGAGAGAAGTCTACAGAGGTTACACCTATGTAGGGTGGGTATTGGGAGGGACAGAAGACGCACGCTAAACAAGGTTGGGAAGGCTGGCAGCATTCTCACCCCACCCCTAAGAGAAATCCTGCTTAAGCCGCCTTCTCCGTTTGGCGCGAGGCGATAATCTTCTCAGCGATGTGGGCGGGCACCTCTTCGTAGTGGCTAAAGCTGGCCTTATAGCTGCCCCGCCCCTGGGTGATGGACTTCAGGTCGATGGAATAGCGCAAAATCTCGGCCTGGGGCACCTGGGCCTCGATGACGTTGTAGCCACCCCCCGGGTTCATCCCCTGCACTCGCGCCCGTTTAGTGTTCAGGTCACCGATAATATCCCCGGTATAGTCCTCAGGGATGGTGACCTCGATATTCATTATCGGCTCAAGCAGGATGGGCTGACCCTCGGAAAGGCCTTTTTTGAACGCCCCCGCCCCGGCAATCTTAAAGCATATCTCCGATGAGTCCACCGGGTGGAAGCTGCCGTCGTAGACCGTGGCCCTGACGTCGATTACGGGGTAGTGCGCCAGCACCCCTTCCTGAATGGCCTCGTTGACCCCCTTCTCCACGGCGGGGATATAGTTGCGGGGTATGGCACCGCCGACAATCTTATTGGCGAACTCGTGCCCGCTGCCGCGGGACAAAGGCTCCAACTCAAGGAGGACATGGCCGTACTGGCCGTGCCCCCCCGTCTGCTTCTTATGCTTATACTCGGCTTTAGAGCCGGTGGTAATCGTCTCCTTGTAGGGAACTTTAGGTACTTCCAGCTTAACACCGACACCGAACTTGCGCTGCATCCGGTCGGCAGCGACCTCAAGCTGCGATTCGCCCATCCCCAACATAACCGTCTCGTTGGTGCCCGTCTCGCGGCGCACCTCGATAGTGGGGTCTTCCTCGACGATTCGCGTCAGCGCCGCCCCCAGCTTATCCACATCGGCCTTGGTCTTGGGGTGAACGGCTAAGCTGTAAATCGGCTCAGGGAACTCGACAGGGGCAATCTTTAGCGGTTTTGCCTGCGTGCATAAGGTATCGCCGGTATTGGTCTCGGTAAGCTTGGCCACCGCCCCCACATCCCCCGCCCCCACCTGGGGCACCGGTTCCTGGTTCTTACCCCGAACCATGAATAGCTGCCCGATGCGCTCAGCGTCCTTGCGATTGGCGTTCCAGACCGACGAGTTGCTCTTCATAACGCCGTTATAGACGCGGAAATAGGTCAGCTTGCCCACGTAGGGGTCGGCGGTAGTCTTGAAGACGAGAGCCGCCAGGGGGCCATCGGCGTTCGGCTCCGACGTCTCCGTCTTGGAATCGGTGGTAGTTACTACCTTGCCCTCTTTAGCCGAAGGCAGGTAGCCGTGTATAGCGTCCAGGAGCATGCCGATGCCGATGTTCTTCAGGGCCGAGCCGGTCAGGACAGGCACCACCTTGCCGGCCACAATCGCCTGGCGCAACCCCACCCCGATTTCCTCTTGGCTCAGCTCCTGGCCTTCCAGGTATTTCTCGATGAGCGTGTCGTCGACCTCAGCCACCGCCTCGATGAGTTTCTCGCGGAAGGAGTCGGCCTGGGGTTTAAGCGCCTCGGGTATTTCACCTTCTTTGGCATCGCTACCGGTATAGGCCTTCATGGTGAGCAGGTTGACCACGCCCTCGAAGCTGTCCTGAGAGCCGATGGGCAGCTGCAAGGGCAGGCATTTATTACCGAAGCGCTCCTGAATCTGTCCCACCGTCTTATTAAAATCAGCGTTTTCTCGGTCCATCTTGTTGATAAAGAGCAGCCGCGGCAGTTTACTCTCCTCACAGTAGCCCCAAACCTGGTCGGTGCCTACCTCCACCCCCGAAGCCGCGCAGACCATAATCACCGCCCCCTCGCTCACCCTCATCGCCGCCCTGACCTCGCCGACGAAGTCGGAATAGCCGGGGGTATCGATAATGTTGAGCTTGGAACCCTGCCACTCGCAGGGAAGCAGGGAAAGGCTTATGCTTATCTGCCGCTTAACCTCATCGGGGTCGTAGTCCGAAGTGGTGCTGCCGTCCTCAACTTTACCCAGCCGCTTGATGGCCTTGGCGTTGAAAAGCATCGCTTCCGCGGCCGATGTCTTGCCCGCGCCGCTGTGGGACAGCAAGACCACGTTTCTGATATTCTCCAGTCCGTACTGTTGCATGAAATGCCACCTGCTCTCTAAACTAACCCCCCTATTATAATCACCCCCGCCCCATAGGGCAAGTTGTTGTTAAGGAGAACGCACGACTAAATGTCATTGTGAGCGAAGCGAAACAATCCCACTCTTTAGATTCCCCCACCCCCCGATTTTATCTTTTCCCACCCGCCACCCTTTTAAGGCTTTGCCCCAAAAGTGCCTCTTGCCCCAAAAGTCGGGGGGCTGCCTCAAAAGTCTGGACGCTCTCAAACCTCAAAATGGGCATAGGTGTGATAAAATATGGATATGGCAGAATGGCAGACTACTATACAAAGGGCATATACGGATACCGAGAAGTTCCGTAAAGATAGCAGTGCACGGTTTAGGGCGGTGGAGGTAGTAATGAGTGGGACATTATCGGGTCTAACAGCATGGGTGCTTTGGGACAAAAGTAGTTTACAAGGTTGGCAAGTTGGACTTATTACCTTTGGGGTTTTTGTAGTAGGTTTATTCATAGTATATGGCATAATTTTCCTCTGGAACTTGTTTAGAACACCATATCGTCAGCGAGATGAAGCGTGGAAACAAATTTCACAACTTACTAGCCTAAGCGCCGATAGCAAATACTATGAGGAAAACGCAGAAAGGGCATTCCGTAAACATTGCAACGACTTAGCATTACTTTGTCAGGATATAGCATCCAAAATGTCACTTCCCTTCTCAATAGATGAGCGTTACGCTAGACTAGCAGACGAAGTGGATAAAGCTGATGATGGTATTAAGGCGATTATGTTTATCAACCATTGGGAGACATTAGATTACCAAAAATCGCCAGATTACATTAGAAGTGAAGCAGATTGGGGGTTATATTCTCATTTGCAGACACATTTAACAAAAGAAGACCCTAATTGGGAAGCCAAAATGACAAAACTAAAGGATGCAGCAGTTATCCTCCATAAAAGATTGTATGCCCTAGCTCAAGTGGCTATCGGTGTTACCGAAAAATGGCATATCATTCCTGAGTTAGAATGGGGAGACCCCGCTTTGGCAGATATAGCAGTGGACGCAAGAGAACTATCTCCTAACCTTCTAGAAGCGATATTGCCTTTGAATAATGAAATCAGACAAGCTTATAAGGAATGCTACGAAGCTAGTTCGCCAATCCATATAAAGTTAGTGATTTTATCGAAGCGGGGAATATTCCACGGGAAATGTCCTGCCTGTCCAGACTATTCCGAGGAGCAAAAGAAACGATGATTGGGGGTGAGACTAAAAATGACTGACTATCATATGCACATACTAACCCTTGACGATGCTACCGATGTTGATATGTCCGTGCCATCCAAAGCACCACCGCCAGTTGTTGTCTATTCATGCCATTTGGAGAAAGCCGTTGATGAGAACACCGATTACTACATACCAGCAATAACAACCGATGGGCGTATCTCTTTCCTTTACGCAGGCAAGATGGACGAATTAAGTAAACTCCAACAGGCAGTATCGGCTAGGTTTGCCTCAGTGAAAGAAAAATCATTCCCAAAAGACATACATCATATATCTATAGGAAACTTCGCTGTGGTCGGGGTGTCCTTACACCTGCCCGATTTACCAGACATAAGGTCTCTTATAATTTTTGAAACCTTAGTTTTCCATCAACCGCTACCCGAATTAGCACACATATATTCCCTTCTCAAAGCCTATACCGTTGGAGATGCGGAGACTAGAACGCAAATCGAGTCCTACTTCGCTGGGGAACAGCCTAAGAACTGGATAAGCGGTGCTATTGAGGGCTGGAAGCAAAAGTTGGATTGGGAGAAGCACGTTGATAACGGGATTAAAGACTGGAAAAGAAACAACAAATGACTTTTGGGGCAAAACAGCCAGTTGCCCTAAAAGTCAACGAAAAACAGGACTTTTAAGGCAAAGCCCCCTTTTAAGGTAAAGGGGGACTCCGTCCCCCTTTCAAACCCCCTAATTGGGGGTAGGGAGAGAAGTTTATAGAAGTTACACTTTTATAGGGTGGGTATTGGGAGGGAAGAAAGACCTGGGAGGCAGGGCGTGACCCAAATAAGAGATATATAAGGGTCTAACCCTTATAGGGAGGGTATTGGGTGGGCAAACAAAACGCACGCTAAACAAGGTGGGATGGTTGGGAGTATCCCTCAAGTTAAGAAGTTTACTTATTAGGGCGGGCTGGGTGGGTCAGAAACAACGTCCGATAACAAAGGTAGGGCGGTGGAACGAAATACCTACCTAGTCCGTCGCTTACCCCGGCGGAACAAAGAGCTAAAAAACCACAAGAAGAAAACCACCCCCAAAAACGGGAAAAGCCAGGAAAAACCACTATCGCTACTCCTACTCCTGACCTGCGCCTCGGTAACCTCCGCCTCCGGGGCGTCCTTAGCACGGGCCAGCGTCTCATCGGTCACCTCATAGCCAGCCAGACCGCCGTAGAGTAGCTCCTCGGGCACCCAGCCCAGCGGGTTACTCCGTCCCGTGGCCTCGGCCCAAACCCAGCCCACCTCCCCCGAAAGCTCGAAAAGGATGGTGGCCTCTTCGTAATCGGGCAGGTAGATAAGGGCGGCGGTGTGCTCCTCGCTGATGGCTATCGCCGAGCGCAGCCCCGCCCCCTTACACATCACCGCCAGCAGCACGGCGCTGTCCTCACAATCGCCGTAGCCCCGCCCGTTATCCTCGACCATAACACTGGCCAGCTCGTCAGCGTTCTGGGCGAACTCGCCATAGCCGAACTGGTCGATGTCGCTGGTATACCTCACCCTGTCCCGCACGTAGTAGAAGACCGCCTCCGCCCGCTCGATAACGTCGGGATACTCGGCGGCAAACTCCTGCCCCAGGCTGTAGGCAACGTCGGCGTTCTCCCCCAGGCTCTCGAAGACGATAACGGGGCGGAAATCGGTCGCGGTCACCTGGTAAAAACCGTCCTCGCCGAAAGAGCGCGTGCGGCATACTGCCCAATCGTCGAAGAGCTCACCATCGGCCTCGTAGAACCCCTCCGACGAAGCCGCCCAGGCATAGCTGGCCCCGACCAGTCCGCTTAAACAGAGCAGGGCCAGGGTTATGATTACGCCGATTTTTTTCATAACGGTCCCGTCAGCGCGGCGTGCAATATCAGCCCGAAAAAGACGAGGTAGCCGGCAACGTGTATCCCCGCCGCCACCGGGCTGCGGTTTATGCTCAAAAACGGTATCTTAGGCGTCAGCCAGTCGACTATGTAGAATACGGCTACCCCCAAGAGCAAACTCACCAGGAAGCTTATCGCCAGCAGCCCCCAGGTCCTGAAATCGAAGATGTACCAGACGATAGGTGAGGTGACCGCGGTCAGGGCGCTGACGGCGCCGTGGACCACCAGCCCCATGAAGATAAAAAAGCCAGCGACGAAAATGCCCACCGCCACCGGGTCTTCCCCAATACGCTCGCGATGGGAGATATGGGGGGTGAGCGCATCCATGGTCAACACCCCGAACCAGGCCAGCAGGCCGGAGATGAAGGCGAGCAGCACCACCTTGGTCAGCCATATCAGCACGATTACCCAATAAGGGGCCACCAGTCCCAGTTCGCTCATCATCGGACAGCCTCCTTAAAGCTAATATTAAACCTATCTAGCCCCGAACCTATCCTTAAAGACAATCTCGTCGAGCGCTTTACGAGGTCTCGGTTTGGGCTCCTCATCGGGATAGCCCAGAGGCGTCATCGAGACCACCTTGTAACCCCCGGGCACCCCCAGCACCTTTTCCGCTGCCACGGAATCGAAGGCACCGATATAGACCGTGCCCAGCCCCAGCGCCGTGGCCGCCAACACCATATTCTCCATGGCCAGGGCGGTGTCGAACATAAACCAGTCGCCTTTATCGGTGACCGGTTCCCTGGGCTCTCGGTAGCTACAACCCGCCTTGCCCAGCTCGGCGCAGGCGATGATAGTTACCGGCGCCACCCGCATCGCCTCGGTGGCTACATTGGGATGGCTACCGCCGGTACCGAAACCGGTATCGGCCAGACGGTGCCTCGTATCGTCATCCCGCACCACGATAAACCGCCAGCACTGGGTATTGGCCCAGGAAGGCGCCTGTCGGGCGGCCTCCAGTATCATTTCGACCTTCTCGTCCTCCACCGGGGTGGTCTTAAAGCGGCGGATGCTTCTTCTCTGTTTAATTGCCTCTAGTGTGTCCACATTAAACTCCCTTACTCTTCTTCCCAGGCGTCCCGCCCGATAAGGGCCACGAAACGGCAACCGCCCAGGTTGATAATAGATGTCTTTTTAGAGCCCCTGGTAACCTTACAAAGCTCCTGGATATGGCGCGAGCCTACGGGGACGACCATCCTCCCCCCCATAGCCAGCTGCCAAATGAGCACGGGCGGCACCTTGGGGGCGGCGGCAGTGACCATTATGGCGTCGTAGGGCGCCTTCCGCCGCCAGCCCAGCGTACTCTCCGCCTGGTGCACCTCGACATTATTACAGCCCAGCTCGTCGAGCAGCCTCTTGGCCCGCTCGGCCAGAGCCGGCACTCTTTCGGTGGTAACCACCACACGGGCCAGCCGGGAAAGGATAGCCGCCTGATAGCCGCTGCCCGTGCCCACCTCCAACACCTTCTCCCCCCCTTTAAGCTCCAAGGCCTCGGTCATCAGGGCGATAATGAAGGGCTGGGAAATGGTCTGGTCGTAGCCGATAGGCAGCGGCCTGTCCTCATAGGCCATCTGTCGGCTCTCACGGGGAACAAAGTGTTCGCGGGGTATGGAGCGCATGGCCGCCAGTACCCGCTTATCCTTAATCTCAGTGCTGAGGTTATCGACCAACTCGGTCCTGGCGACCTCAAAATCCAAGTCCATAAGGCACCCACTCGGAGGGTTAGTCCAAAATCAAAGGCAAAACGAAATAGGCCACCACCAGCAGGACCACCATTATTCCCCCCACCACCCCGATGCTCTTCAGCTCTCCCGATATATCGGGGGGCTCAACCAGCGCCGTCTTGGCGGCGGGCGGTTTGGTGACCACGGGTGTCGGCGGCTGCGACGTAGGCGTAGGCTTCTGGGCAGTCGGTGCCGCGGCTTCAACTACCGGGGCGGCAGTTACCCTGCCCGCTTTTCTTCTCTGGCTGCGGGACAGCCTTCGGCCCCGCCTTCTCGATTTGCCTGACATACTAGACTCCTATTTAGCTCTGGGGTGAGACTTCTGGTAGGCGCGGCGGACATGCTCAGTGGTGAGGTGGGTATAGACCTGAGTAGTGGAGATATTAGCGTGCCCCAAAAGCTCCTGCACCGACCTCAGGTCGGCACCGCCCCCCAGCATGTGGGTGGCAAAGCTGTGACGCAGCGTATGGGGGGTAATCTCCGTCCCCAGGTCGGCCGACTTGGCGTAGCCCTTAAGTATCTGCCAAAGCCCCTGCCGCGTCAGCCTCTCACCGCGGCGGTTGAGGAAGACCGCCTTTTCGTCCCCACCCCGCCCTAGCCTTGGTCTCACCTCTTTCAGGTATGCCTTCACCGCTTTCATCGCCCGTTCGTGGACGGGAATAAGCCTTTCTTTCTGCCCCTTGCCGAAGCAGCGCACGTAGCCTCCCTCCAGGTCCAGGTCGGCTATATTCAGGGACACCAGCTCGCTCACCCTCATACCGGTAGCGTAGAGTAGTTCCAGCATGGCGCTATCCCGCTTGGCTTCGGAACCGCCCCGTTTGGCCGGCTGTTCCAAGAGCTTATGCACCTGAGCGATGGAAATCGGCTTGGGCAGCGAGCGTCCCACTTTAGACGAAGCCACCCCCTCCGTCGGGTTATCCTTCATCATGCCCTCGGCCACCATAAAGGCGAAGAAAGACTTCACCGCGGCCACCTTGCGGGCCACGGTAGTGGCGGCATAGCCCCGCCCCTTAAGGTCGAGCAGGTAGCTCATCATCGCCTGACGGTCGAAGGCCACCCAGGGCGGTATGGTGCCCCGCTTGGTCGCCTCCTCCTCGACGAAGCTGGCCAGCTGGTGCAGGTCGTTACGGTAGGCGGCTATGGTGTTGGCCGAGAAGCCCTTCTCCACCGCCAGATAGTCCAGGAAGTTATCAACCGCTTCTTTCACCGCTCTCCTCGCTTGCCTTTTGTATTATGTATTTTAACATAATAATTGGGAAAATTCAGCTACCCTACAAAAAAGGCGCCTCCTTCAAGGGAGGCGCCGAAAAAAACGTTCGGACTTTTTCGCTACGAACCGTGATTTAACAACCAGTCATAGAACGCCCAGTTGAAGGCATCGATAACGTCGTTCCAAACATCCAACGGCCAGGAAGCCCGCATTACGCCGTCAACGTAAGCCTTAACCGAGGTGTGGACCACCACGGCATAACCCGGCCCGTCAGTTATCAGTTCCGGCCATATCTCGGGCATATAGGTGAAAACCTCAAAGGCGCCGCAATCGTCGGCGGTGACGGAATCTTCAATATCGGTAAGGTAACCAGGGTTAAGCTCCCAGTCATGGATATAAAGGTCGAGTACGTAATCGTTCTCGCAGATGGTTAGCACCACGACCTCTCCCGGCTCAAAGCCCGAGCCCTTAATCCGCACCCAGCAAGCCTCCTGCGGGTGCTGCCCCTGGGGAGTAGTCAAATCGTAATCATAGACGGTGACATCGACGACATCGAAGTAGCCGAAAAACCCGCCTATATAGTACACCTCAAGTCCACTATCCCACTCGATATCCACCCAGTTAGCCGCTATCTGCGGTCCCTGCTCGCCGGGCGCACCCTGCACTCCGGCCGGCCCCGCTTCGCCCTGCGGCCCTGCCGGCCCCACCGTCCCCGGTTCTCCCTGCGGCCCCGGCTCGCCCTGTCGGCCTTGAGGCCCCGCTGGCCCCGCGTCGCCTATAAGCCCCTGCGGTCCCGCCGGCCCCGGCTCGCCCTTGGGCCCCTCCACCAGCTCGCAGGCCGCCAGCGGCACCAGAACTAAGGCTATTACTAACAAAAAGACGATTATCTTGCTGGCTCGCTTCATCTCGCCTCCTTAAACAATCATTAAAAACTACGCATCCCCGTTTATGTTCAAAAGATGATAATACAAGGCGTAATTAAAGACCTTGCCATACCAGACCTCTAAGGGCCAGGAAGCCTGCTTCAAGCCGTCAACATAAGCCTTCATCGAGGTGTGGACTACCGCTATACTACCCGACACCACCTCCGGCCAGAGATTAGGTATGTAGGTAAAAACCTCGAAGGCGCCGCAGTCGTTGGCCGTGATGTAGTTGGGTATATTAGTTAACGCCTCGCTATGGTCCAGTATGTAAGAATAGACGTAAAGGTCCAAGACCGTGTCGTTTTCACAGATGGTCAGCACCACCACCTCTCCGGGGTTAAAGCCTGAGCCCTTCACCCGCACCCAGCATGCCTGCACCGGGAAGATTGTCTGGAAGTCGTAGTCCCGAACAGTAACATCGTTAATGGTAAGCTCGCCTATTTCATCCTCCATCGTGTAGGGGAGATAGGGCGGCTCGTCAGCAACCACGATATTCGCCCAGGTGGTTGATATCTGCGGCCCCGACGCTCCCGCTATTCCCTGCGGGCCCGTGGCCCCCGCCGGCCCCACCGGGCCTTGCGGCCCTGGCTCTGTGCCCGCTGGCCCCGCTGGCCCCGCCGGCCCCGGTTGGCCCTGGGGTCCCCGCGGTCCCATGTCGCCCTGGGGACCCTGTGGCCCTGTCGGCCCCGGGTCGCCCTGCGGCCCCTGCAGTCCCTGGCAGGCCGCCAGCGGCACCACTATCAGGGCTATAATTAACAGAAAGACGATTATCTTGCTCGCTCGCTTCATCTCGCCTCCTTAAACAATCCTCAGGTTCCTCATTAACAGGGTTAGCCTTCCCCATCCATCAGCATCATCAAGTGATTGTAAGAAGCCTCATCAAATGAACCGAAATCCCAGACTTCCAGCGCCCAGGAAGCCGTCAATACATTGCTAACATAGGCCTTCACCGAGGTGTGGACTACCGACGTACTCACACCCACCTCCGGCCAGATATCAGGCATGTAGGTAAACACCTCGAAGGCGCCGCAGTCGTTGGCGACGACATAGTCAGCGATATCGTTAAGCGGTATGCCATCACCGACCACATAATCTGCGATATACAGGTCGAGAACGTAATCGTCCTCACAGATGGTCAAGACCACCGTGACTCCCGGGTCGAAGCCCGAGCCCTTAATCCGCACCCAGGCCGGCCCGTAAGGCGGCGGATAGCTTCCCTCCCCGTAGGCCCACACGGTAACATCGGTTATCGCAAACGGTCCCGAATAAGGGTATTCCATGCTGAAATCGCCGAACTCGCCGCCGGGCCCTTTCGTCGCCACATTCGCCCAGGTAGCCACTATCTGTGGCCCCTCCACCCCCCGCTCACCCTGTGGCCCCACGGCCCCTTGAGACCCCTGCAGACCTACCTCGCCCTGTGGTCCCGCCGCCCCCTCTGGCCCCTGCGGCCCTGGGTCACCCGGTCGGCCCGGAGGTCCCGGTGGCCCCACTTCTCCTTGTGGCCCTGCCGCTCCCTGCGGCCCCGGCTCTCCCTGTGGCCCCGCTGTCAGCTCGCAGGCCGTCAGCGGTATTAATATCAGGGCTATAACTAACAGAAAGACGATTATCTTGCTGGCTCGCTTCATCTCGCCTCCTTAGCCGTTTCTAGATAAAAAGCTCTGCGGGCAATTATACCAGCCAACACATTCTGAGGTCAATGAGATTCACGCCTGTTTTGCGCTAATTTGTCGGCGCTTTGCCCAGTTCGCAGGCTATGCTAAAATGAATCGGTATGACGACCAGCCTGGTTACCGAACAATTGAAGGGACTGCCCCCCACCCCCGGTGTCTATCTCTTCAAAAACGCCGAGGGCAACATCATCTATGTGGGCAAGGCGGCCAGCCTGCGCCACCGCGTCGCTTCCTACTTCGGCGCCGAGCTCAAGCTGACGCCCAAGACCCGACGTATGGTGAGTCAGGTCAAGGAGCTGGAATACTTCGTCACCGCCTCGGAGCAGGAAGCCCTGATATTGGAGCTAAACCTGATTAAGCAGCACCACCCCCGCTATAACGTCAGCCTCAAGGACGATAAGACCTTCCCCTACCTCAAGATAGACCTGGGTGAAGATTGGCCCCGCGTCCACATCACCCGCACCCTAAAGGCCAACGGCGGGCGCTATTTCGGCCCCTTCGCCAGCGCCAAATCAATAAGGCAGACGTTAAAACTGCTCAAAGGGATTTTTCCCTTCCGCTCCTGCACCCGCCAGATTAGCGGAGATGACCCCCGCCCATGCCTCCAGTATGATATCGGCCACTGCCTGGCCCCCTGCATCGGCCAGACCAGCCGCGCCGAATACGACCATCTCATCAAACAGGTAATATTATTCCTTGAGGGCAAACAGGAGAAAGTGGTCAAGCAGCTGGAGAGCCAGATGAATAAGGCAGCGGAAAACATGGACTTCGAGCGCGCCGCCCGTCTCCGCGACCAGATTCAGGCGGTGACGGCGGTGGTCGAGGGGCAGCGCATCGCCACTAAGACCAGAGGCGAGCAGGATGTCATCGCCTTCGTCACCGAGCGAGACCGCGCCTACGTCCAGGTCTTTTTTATCCGCAACGGTAAACTAATCGGCCGCGAGAGCTTCGTATTACAGGGCACCCGCCACGAAGAACCGAGTAGCATTATGTCAAGTTTCATCCAGCAGTTCTACGCCTCCGCCCCCCACATCCCCCCCCTACTCCTGCTACAGCACGCGGTGGAGGATAAGGAAACCTTGCAGCAATGGCTTTCGGATAAGCGCGGTGGCAGCGTCAAGATTCAGGTACCCCAGCGGGGCAGCAAGAAGCAGCTGGTTGACATCGTCGCCCAGAATGCCCATCAGGGCCTGGAGCAGTTGAAAATAAAACAACTGGCCTCGCCCAAGGCGCTCTCGGCGGCGCTGAAGGAGATTAAGGAAGCGCTTGACCTCCCCCACTCCCCCGAGCGCATCGAGGGCTATGATATCTCGGATATCCAGGGCGCGGCGGCGGTGGGCAGCATGGTCGTCTTCGAAAAGGGCAAGCCCAAGTCGGCGCACTACCGACGCTTTAGGATAAAGAGCGTCAGCGGCGTCGACGACTACGCCATGCTCGCCGAGGTGCTTAGGCGGCGCTTCAAGCGGGCGGATGCCGCCTCGGGCAGCTGGGCCATTAAGCCCGACCTGGTGCTCATTGATGGCGGTAAGGGCCAGCTCAATGCCGCCCTGGCCGCGATGCGGGAGATGGGGGCCGAAAGCATCCCCGCCGCGGGCCTGGCCAAGGAAAACGAGGAGCTTTTCATCCCCGGACGGGCTAAGCCCATCGTTTTGCCCCCCTCCTCCCCAGGACTGCAGCTTTTGCAGCGCCTCCGCGATGAGGCGCACCGCTTCGCCCTAGGCTATCACCATAGGCTACGCAAGCGAGAAACGTTCGCCTCGGTTCTCGACGGCGTCCCCGGCATCGGCGCCAAGCGCAAGAAGGCCCTGCTGCGCCATTTCGGCTCGCTTAAAGCCATACGGGAGGCCAGCGTAGAGGAGCTGGCCAAGGTCAACGGGATAACGGAGAGTCTAGCGCATAAAATAAAGGAGTATATCTAGCCAATGCCCGCCAACCTGCCGCCCCATTACTTTGAGGCCGAAAAGGCCTTCCGGGAGGCCAAAGACCCCCTGGAAAAGATAGCCGCCCTGGAAGAGATGCTGGCCATCATGCCCAAGCATAAGGGCACCGACCACCTCCGCGCCGAGCTGAGGGGTAGAATAGCCAAGCTCACCCAGCAGGCGGCCAAGAAAAGCGGGGCGCGGCGGGCCTCATTGATGATTGAAAAGGAAGGCGCCGCCCAGCTGGCGCTGGTCGGCCTGCCCAACGCGGGCAAGTCCCAAATAGTGGCCGCTATCACCAACGCCTCCCCACCCGTCGCCGACTATCCCTTCACCACCCACCAGGCCCTCCCCGGTATGATGCAGTTCGAGAACATAAAGATTCAGCTCATCGATACCCCACCCCTCGCCCCCCAGGCCATCGAGTTCTGGCTGCCCCCCATGCTCAGAAAAGCCGACGCCCTGCTCGTCATTATTGATTTGAGCGCCGACCCCCTGGAGCAGATAAAATCCGTCACTGAGCAGCTCAAGAAGATGAGGGTATTGATTGGCGAGGGTGATAATGAAATAGCCCCCGACTACACCGTCTGGCATCAGAAGGCGCTCGTCGTCGGCAACAAGAGCGATTTGGACTCGGACGAGCGCAATTTTGCCAACCTCAAGCAGCACTATGGCCAGCGTTTACCCCTCATCGCCATCTCCGCCACCGAGGGTGAGGGCCTGGAAGAGCTTAGGGGTAAAATCTACGAGGTACTGGATATCATCCGCGTCTACACCAAAGCCCCCGGCAAAAAGCCCGACCCCAACGACCCCATCATCCTAAAGCGGGGCAGCACCCTGGCCGACGCCGCCGAGGCGGTGCATAAAGACTTCCGCACCAGGATGAAGTACGCCCGTATCTGGGGCTCGGGCAAGCACGACGGCGTCATGGCCAGGCGGGACCACGTTTTAGAGGATGGTGATATAATAGAGTTGCACCTCTAGAGCTTGCTCACCGTATTACTACCCATATTGGCGACCCATATGTTAGCGCCGTCGAAGCAAATGCCCATAGGGTTTACACCGACGCCGTAGGTGCCCACCAGGCTGCCGTCGCTGGCTCTCAGCTTGGTCACATTATCGCCACCGTAACTGGTGACCCAGATGTTCTCACCGTCAAAACAGATGGCTGTGGGAGTCGTGCCGACGTCGTAGGTGCTGGTAGTAAGTGGGTCGCTGGCCGGGAACTTGGTCACTTGTTCATCGATCTGATTAACGACCCAGATGTTCTCACCGTCGAAACAAATGTCCACAGGCCCATTGCCGACGTCGTAGGTGCTGGTAGTAAGTGGGTCGCTGACCGGGAACTTGGTCACCTTGTCGATGGAGAGGTTGGCGACCCAGATATTCTCGCCGTCGAAACAGATGGCTGCGGGGTCTGGGCCGACGTCGTAGGTGCCGAGCACGGTGCCGTCGCTGACCTTGAGCTTGATCACATCGCCGTTGAGGTAGTCGGTTACCCAGATGTTTTCGCCGTCGAAGCAGATGTCATTAAGGTCTCCGCCGAGGTAGTAGGGACTGCCAGCACATTGGGTGCCGTCGCTGGCCTTGAGCTTGGTCACATGACCGCTGAGGTAGTTGGTTACCCAGATGTTTTCGCCGTCAAAACATATGCCGGTGGGCCGAGTGCCGCCAGTGGGGTAGGTGCCAAGCACATAACCGTCGCTGGCCCTCAACTTGGTCACATTGTCGCTGATGAAGTTGGCGACCCAGATATTCTCACCGTCGAAGCAGATGCCCTTAGGCTGAGTGCCGACGCCGTAGCTTATACCCGTCTCATTGGCTTCCCACCACCGCAGCAGGGCAATCTGTAGCGGGTTCAACGAAGCTCCCGGTGGGCCCTCTTCGCCTTGCGGACCTTGTGGTCCCATTGGACCCTGTGCTCCCACCAGCCCCCGCTCTCCCTGCGGCCCTGCCGGACCCTGTGGTCCCGCTGGTCCCGGGGCGCCCTGAGGTCCCGCCGGACCTTCCGGTCCTGCTGGCCCCATCGGCCCCATTGGCCCCTGCGGCCCCTGCGGCCCTGCCGGACCTTGCAGCCCCTGGTCCACCTGCGCCACCTGCCCATCCTGTCCCAGGTTACAGGCCGCCATCGGCACCGTAATCAGGGCTAGAATCACCAGAAAAACGACTACCTTAACTGCTGGCTTCATTTCGCCCTCCTTGGCCGTTGCATTATTTACACCCCTAAAAAACTACAGGGGCATCACGGCTGGAAATCCAGCTCATGAATACCCCCGCATCGTCACCAAATATCGGCCGCACTTTTATTCCCCCTGCGGGATAAAAAGCTAGCGGCATTATAACATAGCGTTCAAGCTCACACTACCCCCCCAAAAAAAAGCACCAAAAAGAGGACGGCGATATTATCGAGCTGCACCTTTGAGATATCGCTGGGGCCACGGTAACTTACCAAAGCTGGCATCACATGACCAAAACTCTTTAAAGCTACCTATTGCAAAAGAGTTATTTCTGCTATATAATGCTCAGCTATATACCTATTAACACTAGGTAAACGTAAGGAGGTCTACAGATGAGAATGAAAGGCTGGAGCCTGGGCCTGACCGTTATCGGTCTGGTCCTGGTCGTTTTTGCCCTGGTCTGGCTATTGGCTATCTTCCCCAGCATGGTCAAAATCCCCACTGACCACTACCGAGACATCAACTTCGAAGGTACCTATTACGTGCTCAACCCCGATACCCAAACGCTGGACGAAATTCCCGTGCTTGTGCAGCGATTGCAAGATGCCATGGAAGTTCAGGACAACGTTATCACCATCAGTGAGACGGTCACCTGCACCCACGCCCTGGCCGGCATGGAGCTGCCCGATTTCGGCGCTTACGGTGAGCTGAGTGTTGACCGCTCTACGCGGGCATATGTGGCCAACCAAGCCGATGGTATACCCCGGAGCGGCCAGTTCTGCTTCCCCTCCGATTTGGAACAGGAAAGCTACTCCCTGTGGATACTGAGCGCCGGGCGTCCCCTGGATGCCGCTTTTACCGGTGAGGAAGAGTTTCACGGCATCACTGTCTACAACTTCGCCATTAGTGAGCAGGACCTGGACATCGGCGCTCAGGAAGGGACTGGTATCCCTCAGGTCTTAGATATTGACATCAGCCTGAAGGTAGAGCCGGTAACCGGTACCACCGTTTACACCATGAGCAACTCGACCTACAGTATGGTCGTCGGGCCCGAAACGAAGATGCCTTACTATATATCCAGCATAGTCTTCGACGACGATACCATAGACTACCTGGTTGACGATGCCCAAGGCAATCGCAGCCTCATTCTCTGGCTCTCGGTCTACGGCTTCTGGATTGTTATTGTCATAGGCGCCGCCCTGGTCGTGACCGGGGTCGTTAAGGCCGTCCGCAGCAAAGAATAAGCCGCCTGATTAACGGTCGACTTTAAACCAAAATCGAATAAGATGAGAGCCAGGGCTTAAAAGCCCTGGCTCTCGGTTGACCTCATCCGGTACTCCCCCAAAAGCACCACCAGCCAATACACTAGAAAAACTCGGTGGTTCTATCTTGAATTCGACCGCAGTCTTGGGTAGTATGGCTCAAATAAGCTGTCGCACGACCAGCACTGCAGGAGAACTAACATGGAATGGTGGAAATGGGTTCTCATCGCCGCCTTAATCGCACTGCTGATTACTTGGAGAGTGCTTCAGAAAAAAGGCTAAACTACGAGCCTTAAAACCAGAGAAGCGTTTCAAAGCAAAAACTCGTTAACCGCCGCCGCCACCCCACTCTTCCCCACCTCATCGGTGACGCGGTGGGCCACCGCCTTGACCTCATCGGGGGCGTTGCCCATGGCCACCGCCAGCCCAGCGATGGAAAGCAGGCTGATGTCGTTGGTGCCGTCCCCGATAGCCATAACCTCGCTCAACGGCACCCCCAAATGCGAAGCCAGCGCCGTCAGCGCCTTCCCCTTGGAAACATCGGGGGCGAGCACGTTGATAAACTCCACCCCGGGGTAGGCTGGCGACCGTGCCGCCGAAAAGCGCAAGCTGCGGTCAAAGCGGTTGCGGAAGCTCTGCGCCTTGGCCTTCTCTTCATCGTCGCGCGTTATCAGCCCACCTTTAACGAACTTCTCCCCACCCCTCAGCTTGGCGAAATCGACCACCATCGGCTCCAGCTTAAAGTAACTACGGTGAATCTCTGTCGCCCAGTTCTCCCACTCCACGAAATAGTCCGTCGCCGAATAAAGCTCCAGGTAAATATCGTTCTTGCGGACGAAATCGACCACCTCCTTGACCACCCCCCTCGCCAACGGCTCGGCGTAAAGCTCGCCGTTCGGCCCCAAGACCAGCGCCCCGTCGAAGAAGATATGATAGCCGTCCAGCGAAAGCTCGTCCACAATCCAGCGGCAACCCTGCGACGCCCGCCCCGTGGAAAGGCAGACCTTCACCCCCGCCTGCTGCGCCGCCGCCAGTGCCGCCCTATCCTCATCGGAGATAACCCCCTCCTTGCCCAACAGGGTGCCATCGATATCCACTACCAGCAATCTATAACTCATTCAAGCCTCTTTCTAGCCAACAAAACGACTCAAACTATAAAAAAATACGGATTTGCTCCGCCACTAATTTTAACACCAGCGGCGGTGAAATTCCAAATCGCCTCCCCACCCCTAGTTGCTTATCCCCCCACTCTGTTAGCGTACGTAAGATGCTCCCTCCCAAGACCCACCCTACAGAAGTGTCACTTCTATAGATTTTTCTCCCCCACCCCACCTCAAGGGGGTTTAAAAGGGGGCTTGCCCCCTTTCTACATTGAAGGGCGGCGGGTGGGAATAGATAAAATCGGGGTGGGGCGGAGACCCTAAAGGGAGATATATAAGGGGTACCACCCTTGTAGGGTGGGACGGGTGGGAAAGTAAGACCTGCGCACAACAAGGTGGGGAAGGTAGATTGAAACAACCCCACAAATAGACTATAATCCCAACACGAGATTTGTGACCATGCAAGCCATCGGTATCGACATCATCGAAATAAGCCGCGTAAAAGACGCCATCGCCCGTCAGGGAGAAAAATTCCTAAAGCGGATCTACACCGACGCTGAAATAAAAGCCTACCGCTGGAAGCTCCCCTCGCTGGTGGCGCGCTTTGCCGCCAAGGAAGCGGTCATAAAAGCGCTGGGCAAACCGACGGCGGGCGCCAGACTCAAAGACATTGAAATACTGGCTGACGACAAAGGCAAACCGCTGGTCAACCTCTACGGCGAGGCGCAAAACCAGGCCAAGGCGCTGGGACTGGATGTAATCGCCGTCAGCCTCTCCCACTCAAAGGAATACGCCATCGCCATCGCCATCGGCGATACTAAATAATCCCTCTCGCACAATAAGGTGGGGCGGATGGGTCGTAACCCATCAGGTTAAGGAGCTTACTCATTAGGGCGGGGAGAGAATTCTATAAAGGTGTCACCTTTATAGGGTGGGTATCGGGTGGGAAGAAAGACCTGGGGTGGGGCCAGAAAGGACTCGCACCACCCTTTGACCCCCAAAAGGCGAGGTGTTAGAATCTACTAAAGAGGTAGCTATGTCGGGTCATTCCAAATGGTCAACCATCAAGCGGAAAAAGGGGGTAGCTGACGACCGCCGCGGTCAGCTCTTCACCAAGCTGGCCCGCGAGATTATCGTGGCGGTGCGTGAGGGAGGCCCCAACCCAGAGGCCAATTTCCGCCTTAGGCTGGCGGTGCAAAAGGCCCGCGACAACAACATGCCCCTGGATAACATTGACCGCGCCATCAAGCGGGGCAGCGGCCACGCCGACGACGTCGTCCTGGTCGAGATGGTTCTCGAAGGCTACGGCCCCAGCGGCGTGGCCATCCTGGTGCAGGCCCTCAGCGACAACCGCAACCGCACCCTGCAGGACGTGAGGAACATCTTCACCCGCCAAGGCGGCAACCTGAGCGAAAGCGGCAGCGTCGCCTGGCTCTTTGATTCGCGCGGCCTGATTACCGTGCCCACCAACGCCCAGGATGCCGAAGAGATGGCGCTGGAGGCCATCGATACGGGCGCCGACGACGTCAAGATAGAGAACAAATACCTTGAGGTCTACACCAAGCCCACCGAGCTGGAAAAGGTGCGGGAAGCGCTGGAGCAGAAGAAAATGACCATCAATTCGGCCGAGGTCTGCCTGGTGCCCAAGAGCGTCGTCGAGCTGGAGGAAAAGGCCGCCCTGCAGACACTCAAGCTCTTGGACAAGCTGGAGGAGCTGGACGAGGTGCAGACCGTCGCCTGCAACGCCGACTTCTCCGACGCCATACTGGAGAAATACCAATCGTGAGTCGCCCCCGATGAGAATCCTAGGCATCGACCCGGGCACGATAATAACGGGCTACGGGGTCATTGAGGTCGAAGACGACGAGGCCACTTTTGTTGACTGCGGCGCCCTGACCGCCTCCGAGCGCTCCCCCATCGGGGAGCGTTTGAGCTATATATACCAGGGTCTTCGGGAGACAATCGCCCGCTTTAAGCCCGACGTCATCGCCATCGAGAGCCCCTTCGTGGCCATGAACGTCAGGACGGCGCTGGCCATAGGCCGCGCGCAGGCCGTCGCCATTCTGGCCGCTGCCGAAAGCAAGATACCCGCCCACGAATACTCCCCCGCCGAGGTCAAAAAGCGGGTTACCGACTACGGCGTTAGCACCAAGGAGCAGGTGCAGGAGATGGTCAAGCTCCAGCTAAACCTGGCCGAAGCCCCCCACTCCACCGACGCCGCCGACGCTTTAGCCGTGGCCATCTGCCACCTGCGCAAGATGCATATCGAGAGTCTGGTAGCCGAAAGCGAGGAGAAACGGTGATAGCCTCCCTCAAAGGCAAGCTGGAAACCATGGGCAGCGACTTTGCCGTCATTGATGTCAACGGCGTCGGCTTCAAGGTCTTTATGCCCACCTCCACCCTCTCCACGATGGGGAGGAAGGGCGAGGAGGTGGAGTTGCACACGCACCTTCATCTCAGGGAGGACAACGCCACCCTCTACGGCTTTGCCGCCCCCGAAGAGCTGGGGCTTTTCCAGACCTTGATTTCGGTATCGCGGCTGGGGCCCAAGCTGGCGATTTCCATGCTCTCGGCGATGAGCGCCGAAAAGCTGGCGATGACCATCGCCACCGGTAATGCCGACTTATTGGCCGAGGTCCCTGGCGTGGGCAAAAAGACGGCGCAGCGCATTATCCTGGAGCTTAAGGAGAAGATAGGCATCGCCTGGGGAACCCCACCCCCCGAGTTCGCCGAGGAAAACTCCGAAGTCCTGGCCGCCCTCACCGCTTTGGGTTATTCGGTGCGGGAGGCCACCCGCGCTATCGCCACTCTACCCCTCGACTCCGACCTGACCTTAGAGGAGAAGATAAAGCTGGCGCTGGGCTTTTTCGCCGCCAAGTAGCCGCTTTGAACTTTAAGATAATACGAATAGCTCTTGATTGGAGGTATGGCATGGAGATTGAGTACGGCGCTAAGGTCAAGGACAAGAACGGCAAGCTTCTGGGGACGGTCAACAATATAATAAGGGACTCCTGGACGGGCGAAATCAGCAAGTTTCAGGTTACCACCGACCCCACCGAGGTCGGCTTTTTCATTCCCCCCGACCAAATCGATAAGGCGACCCCCAAGGAGATAAAGCTGAAGGTCACTTTGGAGGCACTGGAAAAGGAGACTTGATGGAATACGCCCTCCTGGCCGTAATATTCCTGCTTATTCTGGTCATCATCTTCTTAATCTTTAGGATGAGGAAGGCGCCCGCCACCGATATCGATAAACTGGCCGAAAAGCTGCGCTTCGCCCTGGCTTCGGCGGACTCAGTGCGGGAGATACAGCGCATCCTGGAAAGCCTGCCCCGCGATGTCCTCAAATCAATTACCTCCAGCGAGGCCGTCAGGGCGGGCAAGCTCAACGAGCTTCTGGCCACTTTGGAGCTTACACACTATGACAGACTCTTTTACCTCGGCGGCAACCCCGTGGACTTTGTCGGCATCAAGTACGGCCAGGGCATTGACTTCATCGAGGTCAAGACGGGAAAGGCGGCCCTTTCCCCCGACGAGAAGGAGCTTAGAGACCTCATTGAGTGCAAGATGGTCAACTACGTGCCGCTTTCGGTGAAGCGGATAAGCGTGGCTGAGGAGGTTAAGGGTGGGGAGGGGGAGTAGACAAAGGAGGGGGAGGAATAGGGGGTTGACAGCTGGGTGTAAAATAATACTATAGTTGTCAACCAGACAAAATCGTACATGAGTTATGTCATAATCCAAGTGAAGAACTAGTGAAAAAGCAATCTATATACAAGTATTATTACTTTGGCACTTGTCTAAGATATCTCCAAGATGCCGAGGCTGGCCACCCCATTAAGGGGGATGGTTTCATTATAGATAATATTGACGAATTCTTCCGAAGCCTTGATGAACTTGGTCTAAATGTAACCCAGCGAGTTGCTCGTGGTTTAAAAGCCTTTAGGCAAAAGCTCCTTGAAAAGAAGGCCAAGAAACCTTCACTTTCGCAAAAAGAAGCTGAGGATTTGGGATACCTGATGGATCAGATCAGGATAACGCTTGATGCAGAGATTACACAAATTGAAGCCTTCAGCGTAACGCCAAAGATATTTGATACCGATAAACTCCTTGGCAACGTTGATTTATTGTTTGCTCCAAATGTGTTTGAAGCCTTACCAAATATCTCAGCATACGATTTTAGCGAGGCAGGTAAATGTATCGCATTTGAAAGACCTACAGCCGCGGCTTTTCACATTCTACGTGGCACAGAATCTGTATTACGCCTTTTTTATTGTAATCTTGTACTTCAAAAACGAGTAACACCTCTTCTATGGGCGAATATGGTAGAAGATTTAAGAACCAGACAAAAAACGAAAAAATATGGGGAACTATACGATAATCTTGATAACATTCGTTTGCACTATCGAAACCCAACACAGCATCCTGACAAAATATATGATATAAACGAAGTTCAGGACTTATGGCCGCTTTGCACTGGGGCAATAAACAGAATGATGAATATATTGAAACCAGAGTGAGGCAAAAACGCTATCATCAATAGACTACCACAAGTATCATGCCACCTTTAACGTAGAATCCACCACCCCCCAAAGGAGCCGAAAATGGATATAGACCCCCAAATCCTCACCAACCTCATCTTCTGCGTCATCATCCTCTGCCTGGGCATCACCAGCTACCTCAAAATGAAAAGGATGTGGCCCCTGCTGCTTGGTGCCGCCTTCGCCTGCTTCGGCGCATCGCACCTGTTCACCCTCCTCGACCTAGCTGAAAGCCTGGAAGTCCTGCTCTTCGTCATCCGGACAATCGGCTACCTGCTGACGTTCTGGGTTATCTACTGGTACGGCTGCCGCAAGTATGCCTGAAACAAAAAATCAGGGAAAGGAGTAATTATGCCGACTATAATTGTGGTGTATAACGCCAAGGACAAAAAGACTGCTGACGATTACGAACAATATCTAAAGAGGAAGAAGATTCCCCTCTTACGCTCCAAGCCCTACATAAACGCATTTGACATGTATCGGATTGACAAGGTACTGGCGCCCTCCGTAGTCGATGCCAAGAACCCGCCCTCGGAGCCCCCCTATCAGTTTGTGGCCAAGTGCGAGGTAGAAGACCTAGAGGCTTTTGGCCAAGATAATCAAACACCCGAAATGCAGGCCTTCGCCCAAGAATATAGTGCCTATCTTGACCCCAACGGGCCTCTTAATGTGTTCACTCTCGGCCACAAAATTGAGCCGTAAGGATACAAAAAATCAGGGAGGGGTAAACGCCCCTCCCCGACGTTTCCTAACGTATTAAGTTAGTAAGCTAATCGGCCTATTTGCCTTCGTACTTAAAGGATAACCTTACCTTGGCCCGGTAGTTGACAACCTTGCCCTTCTCCAACTGCATGTCCAGCTCTTCGATCTCGGCAATGCGCAGGTCTCTCAAAGTCTTGCCCGCGGTCTCCACCGCCTCCCGGGCCGCCTCCTCCCAAGACTTGGTGCTCGTGCCCACCAGGGTGATTACCTTGTAAACGCTGTCCATGATTACCCTCCTTCTCTTTTGAGTCAGTCACTCTATAATGAATACACAGTCTATAAGATATGGGGCGTCCTGTCAATAGCTAGATAGCATTGTCACCCTCGGCGCCAAAGGCTATACTAATAGTATGCCTGACTTCAAGATTGTCTCCGATTTTAAGATGACGGGCGACCAGCCCCAGGCGGTGGACAAGCTCGTCGAAGGTCTGGAAAAGGACCACAAATACCAGACGCTACTCGGTGTCACCGGCAGCGGCAAGACCTTCACCATGGCCAACGTCATCGCCCGTGTGCAGCGGCCCACGCTGGTCATCTGCCACAACAAGACCCTGGCCGCCCAGCTCTCTACCGAGTTCAAGGAGTTCTTCCCCGATAACGCTGTGGAGTACTTCGTCAGCTACTACGACTACTACCAGCCCGAGGCCTATCTCCCCCGCAGCGATACTTTTATCGAGAAGGAGATTGACATCAACGAGGAAATCGATAAGCTGCGCCACGCCGCCACCCGTTCCCTCATCGAGCGGCGGGACGTGGTCATCGTGGCTTCGGTCTCCTGCATCTACGGCCTCGGCGAGCCCAAAGAGTACCGCAGCTTCGTTTTGAGCCTCAAGAAAGGCGAGGACTACCCCCGCAAAACGCTGCTCAGGCAGATGGTGGACATGCAGTACGAGCGTAACGACATCGACTTTACGAGGGGCAAGTTCCGCGTCCGCGGCGACACCCTGGAGATACAGCCCGCCTACGAGGAATTGGCCCTGCGCATTGAGTTCTTCGGCGACACGCTGGAACGAATCATTGAAATCGACCCCCTCACCGGGGAAATGCTCCACGAGAAGGACTCGGTGAACATCTACCCCGCCAAGCACTTCGTCACCTCCTACCAGAAGCGGATGACGGCCATCGAGAGCATTAAGGAGGAACTGGCCGAGCGCCTCACCGAGCTCAAAGGCCAGGGTAAACTTTTGGAAGCGGCGAGACTCGAAGCCCGCACCAACTACGATATGGAGATGCTGCGCGAGGCCGGCTACTGCCACGCCGTGGAGAACTACTCCCGCCACCTGGCGCAGAGACCTCCGGGCAGTCCCCCGTCAACGCTTTTGGACTATTTCCCCGAGGACTTTCTGCTCTTCATTGACGAGTCGCACATGACCATCCCCCAGATACGCGGCATGTACCACGGTGATATTGCCCGCAAGGAGACGCTGGTGGAGTACGGCTTTCGCCTGCCCTCGGCGCTGGACAACCGCCCCCTGAACTTTATCGAGTTCAACCAGCGCATCAACCAGGTGGTCTTTACCTCGGCCACCCCGGGCGAATACGAGTACAAGCACAGTAAGCAGGTCGTCGAGCAGTTGGTGCGCCCCACCGGTCTCCTGGAACCGACCATCGAGGTCAAGCCGACCAAGGGACAGATTGACGACTTAATGGAGCAGATAAAGACCCGCGTGGACAGGAAAGAGCGTTGCCTGGTGACCACATTGACCAAGCGCATGGCCGAAGAGCTGGCCGACTATTTGATTGAAATGGGCGTCAAGACGCACTATCTGCACTCGGAGATAGATACTTTGGAACGTGTGGAAATATTGCGCGACCTGCGCTTAGGCGTCTACGACGTGGTGGTGGGCATAAACCTGCTGCGCGAAGGGCTCGACCTGCCCGAGGTCAGCCTGGTGGCCATTCTGGATGCCGATAAGGAGGGCTACCTCAGGTCGGAGGGGGCTTTGATTCAGACGATGGGCCGCGCCGCCCGCCACATCGGCGGCCACGTCATCATGTACGCCGACACCGTCACCAAGTCCATGCAGGCGGCCATCGACGAGACCCAGCGCCGCCGCCGCATCCAGGAAGACTTTAACCAGGAGCACGGCATCACCCCGCAGGGCATCAGAAAGGCCATCAAGGACATCACCGAGCGCGTCAAGGTCGCCGCCGAGGTCCGCGCCGTCTATAGCGCCGAGGCCCCACCCACCCGTGAGGACGTTACCCGCCTCATCAAGGAATTAGAGGGCCAGATGAAGACCGCCGCCCGCAATTTGGAGTTCGAAAAGGCGGCGCTTATCCGCGACCGCATCGTTGAGCTGCGTAAGGAGTTCGAGCCAGTAGAGATTGTGGAGGGAGCCGAGAAAGCGGAGATTAAGGATGACTGACGACGAGCTAAAGACGCGGCAGGAGCGCCGTGAGAAGAAGCTGAAGAAGAAGCGGGAGCGCATGTCCAAGCACGGTAAAAACCTGGCGCGCGTTTACATGGAGGCGGTTATTAAGAGGTTGAGGGGTAAAAAATGAGAAATCCAGGCAAGATAGCAGTTTTAGCTTTAGTAATTCTACTCTCGTTAGCATTAGTGCCGCTGTCTGCCTGTGACGGAGATGGCTCTGATACCCCGAACCTGTCCTTCATCTGGAAAATATCGTCAGAGGCGAACTCCATCTATCTCTTGGGCTCTATCCATGTGGCCAGCCCGGATATATACCCCCTGGACAGCGCCATAGAAAATGCCTTCGAGCTGGCCGATAATCTCGTCGTTGAGGTTGATCTAACCCAGGTGGACGATATGTACGTCCTGCAACTGATTATGGACTATGGCACCTATCCCCCGGGTGAGACACTGCAGGACCATATATCCGATGACCTCTACGCTCAACTAGCCGAACAGTTTGACCTCGGCCTTGTCGCCATTGATATAAATATCTTTAGACCGTGGGTTGTGGTTACGCTTCTGGAACAGCTACAAATGCAGGAGCTGGGCTACAACTCCGAATACGGGATAGACCTGCACTTCATTAACCAGGCCGCAGATAGCGGCAAAGATATCATCGAACTGGAAACGGCGGACTACCAGATTGAAATACAAAGCGCCCTCCCCGATGAACTGATGATATTATTGCTAGAGGATTACGTGGAGAACCCCATGACGCAGGAGGACGGGGATTTGTTATTCGAAGTCTGGGAAGACGGCGATACGGCAACAATGGAAACGCTTTTATTTGAATCCCTAAGCGATGAGCCGTTACTGGAGCCCTACTACGACGTATTAATCTACGCCCGCAACGTCACCATGGCGGAAACTATAGAGGGCTTCCTTGCCGAAGACGAGACGTACTTTGTCGTCGTTGGGGCGGGCCATCTGGTTGGTGAGCAAGGCATAGTTGCCCTATTGGCGGAAAGAGGGTATGTAACCGAACAGCTTTATGATTTGGATTAGGGGGGGGGATAGTCAAAAATTACGCCTCATACTTGACACCTGTCGAAAAAGTGTTAGTATTTTTAATACCATTACATTGCTGACAAATCAAAGGGGAGATTTAAATGGTAGATCTCTTGGCGTATTCTGCTGGAACTAGAATTCTTTCTCGCATCACCGATGATTTATATGATTTTATAAAGGACAAGACAAGTAAATCTATACAGAAAAAGAATATCGAGAGAAAGGTGCCCGATTTACTTAACAAGATTTGCAACGTTCGGAATGTTAAGACGCTATGGCAACTCGACCAAGCAGTAGACGTTGAAACCTTTTACTGCGATACTCATTTAATATTCCCCACAAAGAAAAGAGGAGGGAAGGGAGCCAGAAAAAAGGTAGATGCCGTCTCTGATTTAAATACAACTCATAATATTGTAATAAAAGGCATAGCTGGTCAGGGAAAATCGATTTTCTTAAGGCACTTATGTGCGCGGGAATTTGAAACAGGTATACGTATACCTGTATTTATTGAACTAAGAAGGATACAAGCTAATGAGACTGTACTCGAACATATAAATCGTTTCCTGGATATCTTAGACCTCCCCATAGACGAAGATCTCTTCAAAATATTATCAAAATCGGGCAAGTTTATTTTCTTTTTTGATGGCTTCGACGAGATTCCAGACGATTTAAGACTAAGTATCATAAACGAATTGGAGTACTTATCCTCATGTGCAACAAACTCTCAATTCATTGTAAGCACTAGACCGAATAGCCCAATTGAAATGTCTCCTTATTTTGATGTGTATTTATTAGATAACCTTCAGGGAAACGAATACAAAAGGGTCATTGAAAAACTAGCGGATTCGCCAGAATATTCAAGCAATCTAATCGGAGTAATTGAGTCTCATAAAGCCAAGCTTTCTGAACTTTTATGCAACCCGCTGCTGGTAACCCTTCTCTTAATAACTTACAAATCTTATCAGAAATTGCCAGAGCAGTTATCCGACTTCTATGAATCGATATTTTTTGTATTATTGCAAAGGCACGACGGCACTAAACCTGGTTTTATGCGACCTAGACGTTGCTCAATCAACGACAGTCAGTACCGTGGAATATTTGATGCTTTCTGTTTTCGGTCCAAAAGAGAACGGGGTGCTGCGTTTGATTACCAAACGGTCTATAAACTAATTAAAGACGCAATGGATTTAGCTAGCGTTGAAGAAGACCCGGATCGCTATCTAAAAGATATCAAACAAGTAACCTGTTTATTACTCGAAGAAGGAAACGAATATCGGTTTATCCATAAGAGTGTTCAAGAGTATTACTCCTCATCCTTTCTTAAAAACAGACCTGACACTAATGCGATTAGTTTTTACGCGGCATGCTTGGATTACAAAACATATTCTGCTTGGAATTCAGAACTTCGATTTCTAGCTGAAATTGATAAATACCGCTATAATAAATATTATTTAGTACCCTTATGCAGGAGATGGCTCGATGTAGAGTCTGATGATGATTTATTAAAAGGTTCGCCACCTTTAACAACTGAAAGGACCAAAGCTTTGATAGGTTCTTTTGGTTTGATGTTAAAACAGGACAAAAAGAAGGGTATCTCAGGATTGATGACAGGTACAACTAGGCAAATGATCAGCGATGAATCGCTTTTTAATTTGAAGCTTGTCCCCACCTTTTTCGAAGAAATAGATTATACGAATTTACTAATGCAATTAATGAGTAAGAAAATCATAGTAAATAATGAACTATTAGAGCGTTATAGCATTCACCGTTCGTACACCCCTTCTCCTTCCAAGGGTTTGAAACAGTATGTGATTACTGTTCATCAGGTAATTGATGAAGGTTTCTTCCTTGACACATTTAAATCTCTAGCCCAACGAGTTTCAGAATACGTCTACAAACTTTGGAAAAATGCCCATTCATACGTCGAGAAAGAAGACTCCCTAGATATTACTTATTGATTGAGGCTTAAGCCTCGTCCCCCCTTCAATCCTCTCATCAAGCCGCCCCTAACACTCTCAATTAACAATACCCCAAGTCAGAATATGGGACTAAAATCTGACGGCGGGCGGGAAAAGATATAAAACGGGGGGCGGGCAAAGAAACCCATTGACAACCCCTAATCCCGTAGTACAATGAAGGCAGTAAACTCTAAGGAGGCAACTAGATGGCAGTTCCCAGTAAGTTCAAGTGTGTAATCTGCGGCATGAGTCCCAAGTTCTACGGGACATGTGCTATTATCCTGGAGGTCCTGGCCCTGGCCGCTCTGGTGCTGGGCATAATAAGCGGCGTTAAGTATGAAGCCGTCTTCAGTCTATGGTCTACGGAATATTTCCTGATATCGATTGCGCTCTTTATATGGGGTCTGTGGGTGTGGCTGGTGGGCTACTTCGCTGCCAAAGAAGAATAGAAGCCTAGCCCTGGCTCTCGTCGCGACGGAAGCCCTCTTCCTCGAGCTGGTCCATGATGCGGGCGGCTCGGGGATAGCCGATGTGCAACCGCCTCTGCAGGAAAGAGGTGGAGACGTGGTCGTGTTCCCGCGCCAACTGCCGGGCGGCTTCGAGCAGCGGGTCGGGCGGATAGTCCCCACTCCCCACCGTGGGGGTGGAAATCTCCGCGATTTTGAGCGGCACCGCTTCTGCCTGCTGCTGGCTGCTCCAGAAATAGACCAGCCTCTCCCTCTCCGCGTCGGAGACGTAACAGCCCTGCAGGCGCTTGGGTTTAGCCGCCTCGGTGGGCATAAAGAGCATATCACCCCTCCCCAAAAGCTTCTCGGCACCACCCATATCGAGGATGGTGCGCGAGTCCACCTGGGAGGTGACAGCGAAGCTGATGCGGGTGGGGAAGTTGGCCTTGATTAGGCCCGTGACCACGTCCACGGAAGGGCGCTGCGTGGCCACGATAAGGTGAATACCGGTAGCACGGGCCAGCTGGGCTAAGCGGCAGAGGACGTGCTCCACCTCGTCGAAGCCGGCCATCATCAGGTCGGCCAGCTCGTCAATGACCAGCACCAGGTAAGGCAGCCTCTCGTTACCCGCGCGGTTCTTGTTATAGCCCTCGATGTTGCGCGCCCCATCGGCAGCCAGCTTCTGGTAGCGCTTATCCATCTCCTGATTGAGCCAGCGCAGCGTGCCCAGCGCCTTGTTGGTATCGACGATAACCGGTGTCGCCAGGTGCGGTATGCTGTTGAAGGCGGTCATCTCCACCCGCTTGGGGTCAATCATGATAAAGCGCAAATCGTTGGGCGTATAGTGCAGCAGCAGGCAGCAGATAACCGAGTTGAGACAAACGGTCTTGCCGCTGCCCGTGGCCCCGGCGATAAGCAGGTGGGGCATCCGGGAAAGGTCGGCGGCCACCGCCTCCCCTCCCGCCCCCTTGCCCAGCGCCAGCGTCAGCTTTGATTTGGGCATGAGCTTCTGGAAGACGCTGGTCTCGACCACCCCGCGCAGGCTCACCAGCCCGTAGATGGTATTGGGCACCTCGATGCCCACCAGCGATTTTCCGGGAACGGGGGCCTCGATGCGGATGCTGGGGGCGGCTAAAGCCAAAGCCAGGTCATTGGACAGCGAGGTAATCCTCTCCACCTTGACCCGCGTCTTGGAGACCTCCTCCTGCCTGATTTTTATGTTGCCGTCCTTGTCGCGCTCCTTTACCTCTTTTATCTTGCGGTCCCAGCCCGGTTCGACGCCAAACTGAGTCACCACCGGCCCCGCGTTTATCTGCACTACCTTGGCGGCCACGCCGTAGCTGGCCAGCGCCTCCTCGATGAGGTGCGCCCGCTGCGTGTTATCCGCCTGCCCGAACTCGACGTCGGGCACGTTGTCCAGTATATCGATGGGCGGCAATCTCCAGCCGTCGGCGGTAATCACCGACGCAGATTCACCGTACTTCTTCCAGACCTCTTGGGCCACCTGCTTCAGCTCCTGCTGACCCGATGTGAGCGTCATCCCAGCGGCAGCGGCAGGCGTCGGTGTAACCACGGGTGGAGCCATTGCCCCGGCATCGGGCGGCCTGACGGGCGGTTGGGTAATAACGGTGGGTTCCATCGGTTTATCGAGCGGGCTGGGCTCGACATAGACCCTCTCTCGGGGCTCGGGGCGCTTGCTCATGAGCCATCTCCAGAACCTCTTTAGCTGCCGCCAGAAAAAACCGGGGGAGATGAGAATGAAGCCCAGAAGCGTCAGCCCGATGAGCCGAAAGACGCCGCCGACGCCGCTGTCGCCAACAATCCCCTCGCCGAAATCGCCCCCCAGCCCGGTAAAGCCCAGGATTCCCCAGATGACAAAGATAAAGGCGACGACGCCCAGCCACTGGTTCCAGTGGTAGATAACGGAGAGTACCCGCCGCCCCCAAATCACCCCGATAATGAAGCCCAGGGCCAGAAAGAAGAAGAGCAACCCCCAGCCGAAGAGGTCGGTGGTGCCGCTCCATACGCTGTCCACCCAGCTGGAGATGTTATCCCACTGCCAGATGAACAGCCCCACAAAGATAATGGTCAGTATCAGGCGGCGCACGGGAGCCGAAAAGACGAAACGGAAAAAGCGGTTGCCCCCCGACCCCCCTCTAGGTCTGGGCTGAGAGCGGGACTGACGGTTGGTACTGCGCTTCCTGGCCATTGGCCTACACCTTGACCATAACCGGCAGAATCATGGGTCGGCGCTTGGTCTGGTCGTAGTAGTATTTATTGAGTATGTCCCTGACCTTGGTGTTAAAATAGCCCCAGTCGGTGGAACGGCCGCTGCTGTGGTCGAAAGCCTTGGCCACCAGGTCACGGCTCTCCTCAATCATATCTTTGGATTCCCTGGTATCGACAAAGCCGCGGGAAACGATATCGGGCCTCCCCACCAGCTTGCCCGACTGGCGGTTGGTGGCGATAATCACCACCACGATGCCGTCACGGGAGAGCATGCGGCGGTTACGCAGCACGACGCTGCCGATGTCGCCCACACTCAGGCCGTCCACATAGACGTTGCCCGAGCTGACCTTGCCCGTCACCTTGCCCCCGTTGGGGCCTAATTCTAGGATATCGCCGTCTTCGAGCACAAAGATATTCGACTCGGGAATGCCCACCGACTCGGCCAGCTGGGCGTGCAGGCTCAGGTGGCGGTATTCGCCGTGGACGGGGACAAAGTAGCGGGGCCTGACCAGGTTGAGCAAAAGTTTAAGCTCTTCCTGGCTGCCGTGCCCGTGAACGTGCACATTGGCCACCTTGTTGTAGAGCACCTGCGCTCCCTGCTTGAAGAGGGTGTCCACGGTGCGGTTAATCAGGGCTTCGTTACCCGGCACCGCCGTCGCTGAGAGGACAACAGTGTCCCCCTTGATGATATGGACGTGGCGGTGGTCTTTATTGGCGATGCGCACCAGGGCCGAGGTCGGCTCGCCCTGGCTGCCCGTGGTCACCAGGACCACTTTTTCAGGCGGCATTTTCCTAAGCTGGTCGATGTTGGCCAGTATGCCGTTGGGCGCCTTGAGGTAGCCCAGCTCCAGCGTCATCTTGACGATATCGGTCATGCTGCGCCCGACGACGAAGACCCTTCGTCCGTGGCGGGCGGCGGCATCGATGACCTGCTGGATACGCGACACCAGCGAGGAGAAGGTGGTTACGATGACCCTCCCCGGTGCCTGGGCCATAACCCGGTCCAGCGTTTCCCCCACTATCCTCTCCGACGGGGTATATCCGGGCAGCTCGGAGTAGGTGGAGTCGGAGAGGAGTAGCAGTACTCCCTGCGACCCCAACTGCGCTAAGCGCGAAAGGTCGGTGGGTTTGCCGTGAACGGGGGTATAGTCCAGCTTGAAGTCCCCGCTGTGGACGATGGTGCCCACCGGGGTGTGGATAATCAGTCCGGCGGCGTCGGGTATGCTGTGGCAGACGGGGAAGAACTCTACCTTGAATCGCCCCAGCGATATCGGCTGGCCGTAGTTTACCGTTTTGAGCTTGGCCCCCTCCAGCGCCTTCCTCTCCTTCAGCTTTACCTCTATCATACCGTGGGGCAGCTTAGTGGAATAGACGGGCACATCGAGCTGGGGCAGGATATAGGGCAAGCCACCGATATGGTCTTCATGGCCGTGGGTAATAACGATGCCCCTCACCTTTTCCTTGTTCTCCAGCAGGTAGCTGATGTCGGGTATGACCAGGTCGATGCCCAGCATCTCCTCCCCGGGGAACATAAGACCGGCATCGATAATCATGATGTCGTTCTCGTATTCCAACGCCATCATGTTCTTGCCGATTTCGGATAACCCCCCCAGGGGGATTATCTTCAGCTTTGATTTAGATTTATTCCTTGGCTTTCTCAATTTTGGTTTCACCTAGAACATGGTTAACTGCTCTGGTGGTTTTTCCTCCTTAATTGTCTCTGACTGGTTAAGCAGTGTCGGTATCTTGAGCATATCCGCCTCTATCTCCTGGCGCAGGCTGCCTTGATGTAAGGCCGCCGCGGGGTGATACATAGCGTAATAGAGGACATCGTCCCGCTTCTGGCAGGTGCCGTGAATCTTGCTGATGCTCTTACCAGGGAAGAACATGGCCATGGAGTAACGCCCTAGAGTCACAATCATCTTGGGACTGATGATCTCAATCTGGCGTTCCAGCCAGGCGCGGCAATTCTGGATTTCCATGGGTAAGGGGTCTCGGTTCCCCTGAGGACGGCACTTTATCACGTTGGCGATGTAAACCTGTGCCCGATTCAGTCCGATGGTCGCTAGCAGTTCGTCGAGGTATTTCCCCGCCGGCCCCACGAAAGGTCGCCCCTGCTGGTCTTCGTGCCAGCCTGGCGCCTCACCAATAAACATGATATCGGCAGCCTCCGCCCCTTCTCCAGGCACCACCCTATTTCGATATTTAGCTATTTCACACTGCTGGCAAAGCGCTATTTCTTTATTTAGCTCACTGAGAGCCGACATACTTCTCCAGCCTTTTAAATATGATAGCACGGGCAATATGTCAAGTCAATTGAGAATTTGGGGGCGGGGTAGGAAGCCGAATTTATGTTTATCCCTTCCCTTTATTACGTTTAGCCAGTTTAAGCCCCGGTTTTTCAAGACAAGGAAGGCGATGTATGTAAAGTCCATGGGTAGAATTTTTTGTGAAAAATCCGTACCCTGCAGTATTCGGCCCGATAAAGAATGAGCAGTCTTTCTCGAATCTTGCTTGGGCTAAAAGTACATTCCCAAGGAATTCCAATGCCTCAGCCTCCCCTTCTATCAGGACCATATCTGCTTCCTCATCTTTAAAAACCTGAATTGCGATTTTCTTCATCCCTTTTTTTTCTGCATATTCAGCACATACCTTGTCCGGTATCATTTCAACGTCCTCCATTCTAATTACTCATAATGGGCTTCTTACGTTTCTGCCAAACGTACAGATACCAATAGACGGGATAGACTACGAGATTGCCAAATAACAATAATGCCGCCCAGAGGTGTCTCTGATCCTTTTTAACCTTTTTGCCCCTGTAAACATGAACTATATAGAATATCAACAGACCTGGGAACGCAAGAAATGTTAACACACCCAATATTATAAAAAGTGGATTTGTCGTTTTTTCACCAAGTCCAACTATTGTGGCTCCTAATGTGAAGGTAATATAGGGTAATAGTCCGAATATCAATAAAGCAATCTTTGCTGCTCTTCTCATCAACATGATTACTCCTCTATCCAACCCCCTCGGCGAGCTACTCAACCTGCTCAATCATTGATTCAACAATCCTCCTAGCCTCATCCCTGTCACATCCAAAGACATCAACATCAAAATGCACACCATTTCGGTTCCACGAATAGCTCAGCCCTTGCTCATATTCGTCATCACCAGAAGGATAGATTACAAAAGCGCCAGTCTCCTCTTCTAAAACTTTAATCCCGGCAATGTTCAGATACGTGCTGGATTCTGATGAGGGATACTGAGTAACCTCCGAGTTTAGTTCATCAATATAGATCGATGGGCCTCCCTCATAATTTGCGAGGTATGTTACTCTAATTAATATTTCGTCCTCGGGACACGTTCCTCTTATGGGGCCTTCGATCATATACGGAATAGAGGGAACATCATCGGGTAAATACTTAGGCAGTATCAAGGTGAAAGGGATTTCTCCCTGTGCCTGTTCCGCGTCATTAGTGTGGAAAATCTCTGGCGGATCTGTGAACCAGTAGTTCTCCCAATAAGTCTCCTCGCCGTTGCAGCCTGAAAAGAAAAGTGGCAAAGAAAGGCACACTATTACCAGGGTGCTTGCCAAAAGGGCTATTTTATTGTTTCTTCGGTGACTCACATCTACATGATAGCACTACAGCCTTTATCTGGGAACAGGTGGGGCAACCCTAAAGAGGATATATAAGGGGTACCCCCCTTATAGGGTGGGTATTGGGTGGGACAATCACACGTTCGCTAAACAAGGTGGGGTGGAGGCTATAACCCTTTATTGACACTCATTACCCGCAGTTGTAGACTTTATCAAAGCAGAAAGGAAAAGCCATGGATTCTTTAGGAGAAGTTGACCCCGAAATCAGCCGCGTCATCGACAAGGAAGCCAAAAGACAAAAAGAGACCATCAACCTCATCGCCTCGGAAAACTACGCCAGCCGGGCGGTCTTGCAGGCCGAAGGCACCGTTCTTACCAACAAATACGCCGAAGGCTACCCCGGTAAGCGCTACTACGGCGGCTGCGATAACGCGGATATCGTGGAAGAGATAGCCAAGGAGCGAGCCCAGAAGCTCTTCCGTGCCGACCACGCCAACGTCCAACCCCACAGCGGCTCTCAGGCCAACATGGCGGCCTACTTTGCCCTGCTTGAGCACGGCGACACTGTCCTGGCAATGAGCCTAGCCCATGGCGGGCACCTCACTCACGGCGATAAAGTCAGCTTTTCGGGCAAGACCTATAATTTCGTTCATTACGGCGTCAACCGCGAAACGGAGCGGATGGACTACAAAGAGATTGAAAGGCTGGCCAAGAAGCATAAGCCCAAGCTGATTGTGACCGGGGCCAGCGCCTACCCCCGGATTATTGATTTCGAGCGCCTGCGAAACATTGCCGACTCGGTGGGGGCCAAGCTCATGGTGGATATGGCCCACATCGCGGGGCTGATAGCGGTGGGCTTGCACCCCACCCCCATCCCCTACGCCGAGGTGGTAACCTCGACGACGCATAAGACCTTGCGCGGGCCAAGGAGCGGTTTCATCCTCTGCGGCCAAGACTACGCCGCCGCTATTGATGACGGCGTCTTCCCCCAGATGCAGGGCGGCCCCTTGGTACAGGTCATCGCCGCCAAGGCGGTCTGCTTCCACGAAGCGATGCAACCCGCCTTCACCGACTACCAGCGGGCGGTGCTCGATAACGCTAAAGAGCTGGCGGCAGGGCTGCAGCGGAACGGCCTGCGCCTAGTATCGGGCGGCACCGATAACCACATGGTGCTCGTCGACCTCACCGAAACGGGCGTCACCGGCAAACAGGCCGAAGAAACCCTGGGCGAGGTCGGCATCGTGGTCAACCGCAACGTCATACCCTTCGACCCCAAGCCACCCCGCATCACCAGCGGCATACGCCTGGGCACCCCCGCCGTGACCACGCGCGGCTTCGGCAAAGAGGAGATGAAGAGGATTGCCGCCTGGATTATCGAAATAATCAGCCACATAGACGACGCCAAAGTGCAAAAGAAGGCAGCCGCAGAAGTAGCCGAGATGTGCGCGCGCTTCCCCGTGCCCGGCATTGATGATTAAGTAAGGTGGTGGCAATGGATAAAAGGAAAGACGTAACTATCGAAGTACCTCCCGCGAAGCTTGAATTAAAAACTTTCCCGCCCACCATAATTACTACTAAAAACTTCTGGCGATGGAATTGGAAATATATCGTACTAACATGGGCATCGATAGCAGCAATTGCGGTTATTGGATGTTTTTTACCACGGCCACTATGCCTGGTATTCAGCATAGTGCTTGCTTTCATCCCTTTCTTCTTAGGTATCCGAGCGATTACAAGGCACACAATCAAAGAAATAACTAGTTAACCTCCCCCCACTCTTTTAGCGGACGTATTGTCTTCCCACCCAATACCCTCCCTATAAAGGTTAGACCTCTATAAACCCCTTATTTTTTGGGGGTGTTTAAGAGGGGGCTTTGCCCCCTCTTAGAAAGACTTCTGTTGGGCGGGACGGGTGGGAAAATCTCACCTTCGCACAACAAGGTGGGATGGTTCAAGGGGGTGAGCTAGATAAACAATAGTGCTATAATGGGTTAAAGCCGTATTCGAGAGGAGACAACGAGTATGGATGAGCTAAAGGTATTCACCGGTAATGCCCACCCCGAACTGGCCAAAGCGGTGGCGAAATATCTCAAGATACCACTAGGCGAGTGCCAGGTCTCTACCTTCAGCAACGAAAACATCTTCGTCCGCATCCAGGAAAACGTCCGCCAGCGGGATACCTTTGTTATTCAGCCAATATGCTCACCGGTAAACAACAACCTGGTCGAGCTGCTCATCATGCTCGACGCCTTGAAGAGAGCCTCGGCGGGACGTATCACCGCCGTCGTCCCCTACTACGGCTACGGACGCACCGATAAGAAAGACCAGCCCCGCGCACCGATAACGGCGCGACTGGTAGCCGATCTGCTCACCGTAGCGGGCGCCAACCGCCTGCTCACGGTGGACCTGCACTCTGGCCAGATTCAGGGGTTTTTCAACATACCCGTCGACGAGCTGACCCCCCTCAAGCTTTTTGTCAAATACTTCAAAGAGAAAAAGCTCAAGAACCTGGTGGTGGTAGCCCCCGATATCGGCGCCGCCAAGCGGGCACGGGACCTGGCCAAGGGACTAGGCGCCTCGGTAGCGATTGTAGAGAAGAAGCGCATCGGCAACACTGACCAGATTGATAAGGAGGAACCGATGAACGTCGTCGGCGAGGTGGAAGGCAAGGTGGCACTCACCGTCGATGATGAGATTGCCACTGGCGGTTCCATGCTCAACGCCGTCGAGGAGTTGAAAAATCGTGGCGTAAAGGCCGAGAATATATACGCCTGCTGCACCCACCCTATATTCTCCGGCCCGGCGGTCGAAGATCTAGCCGCCGCTGACATCAACGAGGTGGTGGCCACCGACACCGTTCCCGTACCTGGCGCAAAGAAACTGGATAAGATTATCGTCCTGCCCATAGCCCCCCTGCTGGGCGAAGCCATCCACCGCATCCACACCGGTCAGTCCGTCAGCGCCATGTTTGAATAGAGGTAACATGTCCAAAGAGATAAAACTGGTCGAAGTATATAAGGCCTTCGGCGAAGCCGATGCCCTCATCATCAAGAGCTTGCTGGAGAGCCACGGCATACCCTCCATCCTCAAGTCTCACGCCGCGCCCTCCATACACGTATTTACCGTGGATGGGATGGGGGAATACAAGGTCATGGTCAGCGCATCAAAAGCCGAGGAAGCCAAGAGGTTAATCGGGGAAGAAGAAAGTGTTTAAATGGCTGGGCGGCGACTCCAACGAGAAAGAGCTGAAGCGCCTGCGACCCATAGTAGACAGCATCAACGAGCTCGAATCTGAGTTCAAGAAACTTAGCGACGAAAAGCTGCGCGCCAAGACCGACGAGTTCAAGGACAGGCTAAGCAAAGGCGAATCCCTGGACAAGCTCCTGCCCGAAGCCTTTGCCGCCGTCCGCGAAGCCGCCGGCCGCACCATCGGCCAGCGCCACTTCGACGTCCAGCTTATGGGCGGCATCGTCCTCCACCAGGGCAAAATCGCCGAGATGAAGACGGGCGAAGGTAAAACCCTGGTAGCCACCCTCCCCCTCTACCTGAACTCACTGACGGGCAAAGGCGTCCACCTGGTCACCGTTAATGACTACCTGGCGCGGCGCGACCCCTACTGGATGGGCCCCGTCTATCACGCTCTGGGGGTCAGCGTGGCCAGTATCTACCCAATGCAGAACCCCGACGAGCGCACCCCCACCCGCCTCTACGACCCCGAACACGATTCCGGGGACAACCGCTGGCCGCATTTCCGCGAAATCTCCCGCCAGGAAGCCTATCAGGCGGACATCACCTACGGCGCCAGCAGCGAGTTCGGCTTCGATTATTTACGCGATAACATGGTCTCCGACCTGGCCAACTGTGTTCAGCGCCCGCTCAACTACGCCATCGTCGACGAGGTAGACTACCTGCTTATCGACGAAGCCCGCACCCCGTTGATCATCAGTGCCCCCGACGTGGAAGCGGGCAAGAAATACCAGATTTTTGCCCGCCTCATTCCTTCCCTGAAAAAAGAGGATGACTACACCATGGACGAAAAATCGCGCGCCGTCAGCCTCACCGATGAGGGCATGACCAAAATGGAACGGATGCTCAAGCGCGAAGGGCTGCTCCAGGCCCCCAATTTGTATGACGCCGCCAACGCCGACCTGCACCGTTACCTGAGAAACGCCCTCACCGCCAGAGAGGCCTACAAACGCGACCACCAGTACGTGGTCAAAGACGGCCAGGTTATCATCGTCGACGAGTTCACTGGCCGACTTATGTACGGACGGCGCTACGCCGACGGCCTGCACCAGGCGATAGAGGCGAAGGAGCACGTCAAGGTGCAGCAGGAGAGCCGCACCTACGCCACTATCACCATCCAGAACTACTTCCGCATGTATGAGAAACTGGCGGGCATGACCGGCACCGCCCTCACCGAGGCTGAAGAGTTTCACAAGATATACAAGCTGGAGGTGGTCGTCATCCCCACCAACCGCGAAATGATTCGCCAGGACCTCCCCGATTTTATCTATAAGAGCGAGGAGGCCAAGTTCAAGGCGGTGGTGCGTGACATTGAGCAATTGCATAAGGAAGGCCGCCCCTTGCTCATCGGCACGGTAGCCATCGAAACCTCGGAACACCTGAGCGACATGCTCAATAAACGCGGCATCAAACACAACGTACTCAACGCCAAGGAACACACCCGAGAAGGCGAAATCATCGCCCAGGCGGGTAAACCCGGGGCGGTAACAGTGGCCACCAATATGGCCGGGCGCGGCGTCGATATTATTCTGGGCGGCAACCCCGAAAGCAGGGACGGGAAGGAATGGCAAAAGGAACACGAGAAGGTGCTGGATATGGGTGGGCTGGCCATAATCGGCACCGAGCGCCACGAAGCGCGACGTATTGATAATCAGCTCCGCGGCCGCGCCGGACGTCAGGGTGACCCCGGCAGCTCCCGCTTCTATCTATCCCTGGAAGACGATATCGTGCGCCGTTTCGGCGGCGACCGCCTCAAGACCGTTCTAGGCTGGGCGGGCATGGATGAGGAGAACCCCATCGAGAACAAGTGGGTCAGCCGCGCCATAGAACAAGCCCAAGTCAAGGTGGAGGGCTATCACTTCGATATCCGCAAACACCTGGTGGAATACGACGACGTGGTCAACAAGCACCGTGAGCTCATCTATGAGGAGCGCAAGAAAATCCTAGAAGGCGCCGACCTTAAGTCCAACATACTGTCTATGGTTAAGGAAGAGCTGCAATCCCTGGTGGAAACGCATACCGCAGGCGGTTACGGCGACGGCTGGGATATCGAAAGCCTGGTCGGCGAACTGGCCACCTTCTTCCTCCTCCCCCCCGACCTGAACGCCGAAACCCTCTCCCAGATGAGCGCCGGCGAGATTAAAGACTCCCTCCTCGACCAAGCCGAAACCCTCTACGAGCAGAAAGAGAAAGATGTCGGCGCCGAAAACATGCGCATCATGGAAAGGTTGCTCCTGCTCCGCATCATCGACAGCCTCTGGGTGGAACACCTCACCGCTATGGAGCATATGCGCCAGGGCATCGGGCTGCAGGCAACGGCCCAGCGCGACCCCCTCGTCGCCTACAAGCGAGAGGGCCACACCATGTTCCAGACCCTCATGGCGGCCATCCAGCACGATATAGCCCACGTCATCTACCGCGCCAATATCACCAAAAAGGGCGAAACCCCTCAGGGCCAGACGGCCCAGCCGCCAACGCCGGTGGCAGCGGCGGCCCAGGCCCAGACCGGTGGAGAGTCCAGGAAACGGCTTAAGGTGAAGGGTAAGAAGGTGGGCCGCAACGACCCCTGCCCCTGTGGGTCGGGGAAGAAATACAAGCACTGTTGTGGGAGATGAAAAATACAGGAATCGCCGCCATCTTTGACGACATCGCCGAAAGGCTCATGGCCAAAAAGGAGAACATCTTCAAAATCCGGGCCTACCAGAAGGTCGCCCGCGCCATCGAAGACCTGCCCGTGCCCGTTGAGCAGTTGGTTAAAGAAAACCGCCTCAATGAAATACCGGGGGCGGGGGAGGCCATCAGCAAAAAACTTACCGAGCTGGTGACCACAGGCAAACTGGAATACTACGAAAAGCTGAAAAGCGAATCCTCCACAGAGTAGAGACCCGTGGACAACCAATTAATCCCTACCGAAACCACCCCCACCGCCGACAACCGGGCCATCACCCACCTTAAGCAGGAGATAGCCTCTGGTAAAAACTGGTACATCGCCCTGCTCGAAGCCATCGGCCTGTGGACTGGCGCCGAGGAGACATACAGAGGCCGCCATTACCGCTACCTCATTGACGGCGAAGCTTTCGACTGGCTGCTGCTGGCGGAGAGGCTCTGCCACGAGGTAGCAGAGCTCATTCCTGAAGCGGAGAGGGACGCCCTGCTCTTTCACGGCCAGCCGCCCGTTAGTTTAAGCGACAAGGAGTTCAAGAAGCTCATCGGTGGCGGCAAATACCAGCAGTACCTGAACTATTTCTACGGTGTCACCGTGGAAGAAGCCCTGCTGCGGGCGGTAGAGGCCGAGATACGCAAGGAAAAGCGAATCTCCGGCTACGCCCGCGAGGAAAACCTGGCTAACGAGGCCTACCGCCGCATCTACGGCTCAACCAAGGCCATACTGCTCAAGCGCTTTCGGCGCCAAAGGCGCTACCCCCAGCTCAAGTCCACCAGCCTGGCCGAGCTTAAGGAGTTCAGCTACTGGCTCTTTAAGTATCGGCTCCAGCAGTGCGATAAGGCCAGGGTGGCCAGCGACACCAAGAAGGCGCTGGAACAGCTAAAGCAAAACGGATGGGGCTAACCCTATTGACATCCCGCTTTTAGGCGAGTAAAATTCCGTCAACGAGTATGTCGTTATTCTAGCTAATCATTCTTAACATTAAATAACCCCAAAAAGAAAGGAGGAAGCTGCATCGAGTAAATTTGTGTCCTCTTGTTCGACTAATTCTGACGAAAGGAGGATGAGGATTTGGCGGAATTAACAAGGGAAAGATGGAGCGGCAGGGCTTTTTTCCTGTTCGCCGCGATGGGCTCCGCAATAGGTCTGGGCAATGTCTGGCGATTCCCCTATTTGACCTATGAATATGGTGGCGGAGCCTTTTTGATTGCCTGGATTATCGGCCTCATCATCTTGGGCATCCCCTGGATGATGATGGAATTCGGCATGGGCCGTTTCTTCCAGAAAGGTGCTCCCGGCGTCTTCGAAGGCATCGGCAAGAAGTGGGAATGGCTGGGCTGGTGGCCCGTCTTCGTTGCCTTCCTCATCGTCACCTACTACGCCGTGGTCATAGCCTGGTCCCTTAACTACGCTGTTGACTCGGCTACCGTTGCCTGGGGGACAGGCACAGCGGGTGCCGCTAACGCCGGTGGCTTTTTCTTCGGGGACGTACTGAACCTGTCCTCGGGACCCACTGACCTCGGCGGTCTGCAGTGGCCCGTAGTCGGCGCCCTGGCCTTTGTCTGGGTAGCGTTGTTCTTCATCATGTTCAAGGGAGCCAGGATAATCGGCAAGGTCGCCGTCTGGACGGTAGTCATCCCCTGGGCCTTGCTCATTGTCCTGCTGATAAGGGGTTTGACGCTACCGGGAGCGGTTGACGGGCTTAACTACTACCTGGCGCCGGATTGGGGTGCCTTGGGCAACGCCGATTTGTGGTTCGGAGCCTTCAGCCAGATTGCCTTCACGTTGTCACTGGGCATGGCTGGTATGTTTGCCTACGGCAGCTTCGTGGCTAAGAAGGCTGACATCAACAACAATGCCTTCATCACCTCTTTTTCCAACTGCGCCACCAGCTTCTTCGCTGGTTTTGCCGTATTCAGCATCGTCGGCTTCCTCATGCAGGCGCTGTCCGTTTCGGTGGGCGAGGTCAGCACCGCCAGCCTAGGACTGGCCTTCGTTACCTACCCCGCGGCCATCTCTATGATGCCCGCTTTGGCGGCTTTTACTGGCGTCGTCTTCTTCATTTGCTTCTTCTTCCTGGGCATAGATTCGGCCTTCTTCCTGACCTACGGCGGCGTTATCGCCCCGCTCCGGGATAAATTCGGCTGGGGCCGCGCCAAGGTCACCGCCTTTATCTGCGCTCTCGGTCTTGTTATCGGGCTTCTCTTTACCACCGGCGGTGGTCTCTACTGGCTGGATATCGTGGATAGGGCAGTCTCCTTCTACGGGCTGCTCATAACCGGTGCCCTGGCCTGCATTGTCGTCGGCTGGTTCTACGGCGTCGAGAAGCTCAGGGAGCACATCAACTCGACCTCGGACTTCAGGGTCGGGGCCTGGTTCGACTGGCTGATCAAAATCGTCGTGCCCGCCGGGCTGCTCTTTGTGGTCATCTACGGCGGCTTTAAGAACGACATACCCGATCCCGGCTACGGCGGCTATGTGATCGGGCCATTCAATGGCTCTCACATCATCTGGATCATACTGGGGGTGACGTTGCTCTTGAGCTTCTGGCTGCAAGCCGCCAAGACCCGAGGGCCTAAGGAGGTGAAGCTGCAATGACAACAGCGGCTATAATAACTACCATTATCATGAGTCTGGTGTTTATCGTCGGTCTAGTCTTCTGCTTCACCCGTCTCGGTAAAGGCGGTAAGTGGGAAGACTAAACCCCACCCGATAAAAGCCGAAACAAGCTAGAAAAACCGCTCTCCTCTTAAAGCGGGGAGGGCGGTTTTGCTTTGTCCCTTTTTATCTTTTAGGACTTGAAACGCGCCAGTTGCTCTTTCAGCCGCTTGAGCTTATCCTGACGCTCGGCCAGCTTCTCCCGATCTTTAGTTACCACCGCCTCCGGTGCCTTAGAGAGAAAGGCTTTGTCCTTCAGTCTCTTTTCCAGCGAGGCAATCTGCGCCTGGCTCTGCGCTATCTCATCATCCAGACGTTTACGTTCGGCATCGAGGTCGACCATGCTCTCCATGGGGATAATGACCTCAGCGTCCTTGAGCACCAGCGCCAGGACGTTCTCGTCGGGCTTGGCCTCCCCCCTCCCCTCCCCAAAGCTCACCGGTCTGGCCTTGGCCAGTATCTCGATGGCGGGGGCATGGGGCGTGATTGCTGATTTAAGCTCGCCGGCGTAGACCCTCGCCTCAATCCATTTGTTAGCCTCTACCCTGTGCTCGGCGCGGGCGTTGCGGATAGCGTGTATTATCTCGATGACGGCGGCCATTGTCTTTTCCGCTTCGGCATCTATTGCCTTTTCGTCGGCCTCGGGGTAGGCGGCAACCATTATGGAATCGGTCTCCTGCCAGCCGGCGGGCAGGCGCTTTTTAAGGTGCTGCCAAAGCTCCTCGGTGACGAAGGGCATGAAGGGATGCAAAAGTCGCAGCGACCTCTCCAAAACGTATATCAGCACGGGCAGGGGCGAGGCATCGTTGGCATTGAGCCTAATCTTGGCGAACTCGATGTACCAGTCACAGAACTCGCCCCAGATAAAGTCGTGCAGCCGCCTTAAGGCTTCTCCGAACTGGAAGCTATCCATCAGCTTGACGACGCTGGCGTTGATTCGGCTCAATCGGCTCAGAATCCAGCGCTCCTCCACCCCCAACCCCTCCCGCTTGATTTCGGGGCTTATTTCTGCCTTCTCAAGGCTTCTCATCACGAAGCGGGCGGCATTCCAGAGCTTGTTGGCGAAGTTGCGCCCCGCTTCCAGCCTGGCTTTGGTCAGGTTAATGTCATTGCCCGGCGAAACGTCGGTGGAGAGGGCAAAGCGCAGGGCGTCGGTGCCGTATTTATCAATAGTGTCGAGCGGGTCGAGCACGTTGCCCCTCACCTTGCTCATCTTCTCCCCCTTCTCGTCCCGCAGCAGCCCGTGCAGGTAAACGGTGCTAAAAGGTATATCGCCCACATCCTCCAACCCCATCATAATCATTCTAGCCACCCAGAAGAAGATGATGTCGTAGCCCGTCTCCATCACCGTCGTCGGGTAGAAATAACGCAGGTCTTCGGTGTCGTCGGGCCAGCCCAAAGTGGAGTGCGTCCACAGCGCCGAGGAGAACCAGGTATCCAAAACATCGGGGTCCTGCTCCACCTTTGACGAGCCGCAGTGGGCGCATTTCTTAACGTCGTCTACCGATACCGTAAGCTCATTGCATTTCTGGCAGTACCAGACGGGGATGCGGTGCCCCCACCAGAGCTGGCGGCTGATGCACCAGTCGCGGATGTTCTCCATCCAGTTGAGATAGACCTTGGTAAAGCGCTCGGGGATAATGTTGATGCGACCGCTGGTGACGGCTTTGATGGCGGGTTTGGCTAGGGGTTCCATCTTGACAAACCACTGCTTACTGGCAATGGGCTCGATGACCGTCTGGCAGCGCATACAGTGCCCCACCGAATGCCCGTAGGGTTCGATTTTAACCAGCTGCCCCGATTCTTTAAGGTCTTTCAGTATCGCCTCGCGGCACTTGAAACGGTCGAGGCCCTTATATTTGCCCGCGTTCTCGTTCATGGTCACGTCGGGGTTTAATATATTGACCAGCGGCAGGTCGTGGCGCTGGGCGACCTCGAAGTCTACGGGGTCGTGGGCGGGGGTAATCTTTACCGCTCCCGTGCCGAACTCAGGGTCAACGGCCTCATCAGCGATGACGGGTATCTGGCGGTTGACGGCGGGCAAAATGACCTTCTTACCCACCACCCCCTTAAAGCGTTTGTCTTCGGGATTGACGGCCACCGCCGTATCCCCCAGTATGGTTTCGGGGCGGGTGGTGGCCACGGTGATAAACTCCTTGCTATCTACCAGCGGGTAGCGCACGTAGTAGAGGTTGCCCTGTATATCCTTGTGGTCGGTCTCCAGGTCGGAGAGCGCCGTGGCGCAGCGCGGGCACCAGTTGATAATCCGCTCCCCCCGGTAGATTAGGCCCTTCTCGTAGAGCTTGACGAAGGCGGTGCGCACCGCCCGGCTCGGCCCTTCCTCCAGCGTAAACCTCTCACGGCTCCAGTCGCAGGAAGCCCCTACCCGCTGCTCCTGCTCGGTTATCGTCCGGCGGCACTCTTTGGCCCACTCAGACATCCTCTCCAAAAACTTCTCCCGCCCTATCTTATGGCGGTCCGTCCCCTCCTGGGCCAGTTGTTGCTCCACCACCACCTGGGCGGCGATGCCAGCGTGGTCGATGCCCGGCAGCCAGAGCGCCGAATCCCCCTTCATACGGTGCCAGCGGGTCATAACGTCCTCGGGGGTGAGGAAGCAGACGTGCCCCATGTGCAGCCCCCCAGTGACGTTGGGCAGGGGCATGATGACGACAAAGGGCTTCTTCTTGGGGTCAATCTCGGCGCGGAAATAGCCCTTCTCCAGCCAGAACTTATACCAATGCCGCTCTACTTTTTGCGGCTCATAGGCCTTGGGCATCTCTTCTTTCGGTGCTGCCATTATTACCTTTCTAAAAACTACTGAACAACCTTACCCCTTTAATTGTTGCGCCTTTCCTACTTCATCAAAGCAATATTTGAATAGGGCAAATAAAGCCTGATGTCCACCAACTTGTTTCGGATGAATCGGCTTCTTATGCAATTTTTTGAAGTCTACAGTCAGGTTTATCTGCTTGACTTGGAAAACTCTCTGAAATTCCGTATTGTTCACACGCCAAACAGGTGCCTCAGGACAATGGGCGAAAGCGTTCCTCATCTGGTTGATAATAGCCCTAGCTGCTGTAAGGTCGTCTACAGAGTCATCTTTTGCACTAAACCTCTTAATTGAAGGTTGGAAGGTCTCCTCAAGCACACCATCAAATGTGTTGACACACGCACCTAGACAGAGAACTACCGTGTTACGAGCAACGAGCTTGGTTGATTGCTGATTAAGTCCAAAGTCGACAAATATTTGACCTGTGCCTGCTTTAATACTGAACTTTGAAGGTAATTGGTCTTTGTTGATTAAACCTTTTTCCACCAAAACAGAGATATAATGAGCAAATAGAAAAACCTGCAGCGCTGCTTTGAGTGGTTTCTGAGCTGGTGTCTGGACTTTCATTCACCCTTTCTCGCTACTCCTCACTTTTTGACCAACCCCACCACCCCGTCCAGTATCCGCTCGGCCACCTCACGCTTGCTCATCAGGGGCAGTTCTTCCACCTTGCCCTTTTTGTCGATGATGATGACCCTATTGGTGTCGACGCCGAAGCCGCTGTCGGCGGCGGTAATATCGTTGGCGACGATGATGTCCAGTTTCTTCCCCGCCAGCTTCTTCTTGGCGTTGGCGACGATGTCGTTGCTCTCGGCGGCGAAGCCGATTCTGACGAAGTTGCCCCTGACCTCGGCCAGGATATCGGGCGTCCTCACCAGTTCCAGCTTCAGCTCAGGCGTATCCTTCTTGAGCTTTTCCTTAGCGGTGGTCTTGGGCTGATAGTCGGTCACCGCCGCCGCCATAATCAGGGCGTCGGCTTTGGCTACCGCCTTAGCCACCGCTTTTTGCATCTCCGAGGTAGTTTTGACGGAAATGACCTCAAGCCCCACCGGCTGAGGAAGGTAGGTGGGCGCGGTAATCAATTTGACGTCAGCGCCTCTGTCTCTAGCGGCCTCGGCGATGGCGTAGCCCATCTTCCCCGAGGAAGGGTTGGTGATGTGCCTCACCGGGTCGATGGGCTCCTGGGTGCCCCCCGCCGTCACCACCACCTTCTTACCCGCCAAATCGCCCTTCCTCGCCAAAACCTGCTTGATGGTGCCCATAATTTTATCGCTAGCGGCCAGCCGCCCCGGCCCCACCCCACCCGAAGCCAGTCTCCCGGTCTCGGGCTCGACGATGGTAAAGCCACGGGCTTTAAGCTTGGCCAGGTTCTCCTGCGTTATGGGGTTCAGGTACATGTTGGTGTGCATGGCTGGCGCCAGGACAATGGGGGCCTTGGTCGCCAGCACCACCAGGGCCGGCATTTCGTCAGCGATGCCCGCCGCCAACTTGGCAATCAACGAGGCAGTCGCTGGGGCGATAACCACGGCGTCGGCCGCTTCGGCCAGGGCGATATGCTCGACGGTGCGCTCCGAATCGGGGCCGAAGACGTCGGTAAACACCCTCCGCCCGGTAATACTGCTTAAGGCCAGCGGAGCGATAAACCAAGTGGCGGCCTTGGTCATAACCACCTCCACCTTGGCCCCCTCCTTGGTCAGACGGCTGGCGATGTCGGCCGCCTTGTAGGCAGCGATGCTGCCGGTTATACCCAGTATTATGGTCTTTTCCTTTAGCATCTTTTAGCTCTTATTCATCTCGTAGATGAGTCTCAATCCGATTAGGGTCAGGTCGGGGTTGACCACGTCGATGGTGTCTGTCACCTTGGCGATAAGCTCGCCGTAGCCACCCGTGGCCACCACCTTATACTTGCCCCCAAGCTCTTTTTGGATGCGCTCCAGCATCCCCTCCACCAGCGAGGCGTAGCCGTAGATAATACCCGATTGAATAGCCGCTACCGTGTTGGTGCCGATGACGTGCTTGGGCTGCGCCAGCTCCACCCTGGGCAGCTGCGCTGTGCGCGTAAAAAGCGCCTCGGCGGCGGTGGCGATACCGGTGGCGATAATGCCGCCGACGTAGTCCCCTTCTTTAGAAACAATGCCGAAGGTGGTGGCCGTGCCCAGGTCGATGATAATCACCGGCCCTTCGTAGAGCTTATGGGCAGCGGCAGCATCAGCGATGCGGTCAGCACCGACCTCGCGGGGGTTATCCATACGGATGCTTACCCCCGTCTTTACCCCCGCCCCCACCACCAGCGGTGTGATATGAAAATATCGCTCGAAAAGCTCCTCGAATGTCGAAATCAGCGGCGGCACCACGCTGCACATAGCCACCGCCTTGATGTCGGTGGTCTCCAGCCCCTGCTGACGCAGCAGGTTAAGAAGCAGCGCCGCGTACTCGTCGGCCATGCGGTGGAAGCCCGTCGCCATGTGCCAGGTCGCCCGTAGTTTATCACCCTCGAAGATGCCAAGCTTGGTGCTGGTGTTGCCGATATCGACCGCTAACAGCATGCTACTCAGCCTCTTCTGTAGGTTCAGCGGGGCGAGCCTTCAACTGCTTGATGACCATGGGCAGTTCGTCCAGAAGGTCGGAGGCCATCATGCCCGCGTCGCCCAGCCTCTCTTTAACCGCCTCCCCGGCCATGCCGTGGATATAGACGCCAGCGGCAGCGGCATCGAAAAGGTTCATGCCCTGCGCCAGCAGCCCAGCGATAGCCCCGGCCAGGACGTCACCCGTCCCCGCCGAAGCCAGGCCGGCATTGGCCACATGGCTTATCTGCGACCGTCCGTCGGGCGCGGCCACCACGGTATGCGCCCCTTTGAGGACGATGGTCTTGTGCCATTCCCCAGCCATCTTTCGGGTCAGCTCCAACCGGTCGAGCTGAACCTCGTCCACCGTCATCCCCGTCAGTCGGGCCATCTCCCCGGGGTGGGGGGTAAGGATGGCGTCCTCGGGCATCAGGTCCCACCATTTGGGCACGCCCGCCAGGGCGTTGAGCCCGTCGGCATCGAGGACCACCGACGGTAACTTGGGCTTGGCGGTCTTGGCCTTGGGGTGGGTAAGTAAGACAGACCTGATGAACCTGACCACGGTCTCGTTCCGCCCCATGCCGCAGCCCATAAGCAGCACGTTATAGTTCTCGGACTGGCGAAAAATCAGCCGCAGGGCATCCGGAGAGATAATCCAGGGTCGGGCCTCGGGCAAGGGCAGGTAGGTCACCTCGGTCAGCTTGTTGGCCAGAATGGCCTGCAGCCTGCCGACAGCGGCCAGCGTCACCAGCCCCGCGCCGACCCTCATGGCGCCGTTACAGGCGAGATAGGGCGCGCCGATGTAGCTAATGGAGCCGGCCAGCACTAACACCTTACCGAAATCGCCCTTGTTGGCTTGGGGTGAGCGTTCGGGCAGCACCGACTGGATCCACTCGTCAGCGAGGTATTCGGGGCCGGCCTGCTCATCCACGTATCCGGGCAGCCCGATATCTACCACACTGATTTCCCCCACTCTCTCCGCCCCGGGGAACTTAAAGAGCCCCGGTTTGGGGAAAGCCAGGGTGATGGTATTATCGACATAGAGGCAGCCCGCGTCGGCCTCGCCTGTGTCGGCATTAAGCCCTGATGGTATATCCAGGGCGATGAGCTTTGTATTGGGGCGCTTGATCTTGGCCCGCCGCGCCCTGTCCAGTACCATCAGCAGCAGACCGGAAAAGGGGCGGGTGGTGCCCGTGCCGAAGAGGGCGTCGATAACGGTATCCACCGAGGCCAGCAGCTTGGTCAGCTCGTCCAGGTTTTCGTCCTTCTCCGCCTCGACGCGCTTGATGCGGCGCTCCCTTATCGGCTTGAGCGTGGGGCCGCGGGCGGGTCTCTGTCCGAACGTATAGATGAAGACCTTAGCCCCCGCGTCATGAAGGTGTTGGGCGGCGACCAGCCCGTCCCCACCGTTGTTACCCGGCCCGACGAGGATCAGAATCTGTTGCTGTCGGACATCCTCTACGATTCGCGCCACCTCGTCGGCGACGGCCTGCCCCGCGTTCTCCATGAGCATCTCCATGGTCACGCCGGACTTGGCGGCATTCTCCTCCAATTGGCGCATCTGGTCAGTAGTTACAACTTTCACTTCCCTCTACCTCCGTAAAAGACTATCTTATCCAGATGGGTTTTCTCTTCTCCAGGAAGGCGGTCAGCCCTTCGACGCTGTTCTCCCCAGCCATAACCATGGTGGCGTCGGCACCGGTGGCTTCCAGCGCCTCGTTGAAGCTCAGGTCGAAGTTGCGGTAAAGCGCCCGCCGCGCCTGGGTCAGAGTCAGCCCGCTGTTGGACGTAAAACGCTTGATAAACTCGTCGCATCCCTTCTCGAAATCGGCGGCGGGAACGACCTTGGTCACCAGCCCGATTTTCTCGGCTTCCTCGGCGCTGATGTTGTCACCAGAAAGGATAAGCTCGAAGGCCTTCTGCCGCCCCATTATTCTGGGGAAGAGCACCGAGGCCGGCGGCGGATAGACCCCCAGCTTGACCTCAGGCTGCCCCAGCTTGGCCTTATCCGAAGCCACAGCCATGTCGCAGCCAGCCACTATCTCGCAGCCACCACCCAGCGCCAGCCCATTGACCAGAGCGATGGTCGGCTTATCCACCTCGATGAGGGACATGAAGAGCTTGTGGAAGACCTCGACCATCTTGGGCAGCTTATCGCCCAGGTGGTCGCCGACGGAAACCCCCGCCGAAAAGGCCTTGTCCCCCGAACCGGTGACAGCCACCACCTTGACCTCGTCGTCCTCTTTGAGCTGGGCTAGCGCCTGGCTCATCTCCTCCAGGGTTTCGATGTCTAGGATGTTCAAGGGCGGCAGGTTTATGGTAATCTTGGCCACCCCGTCTTTCTTTTTCAGTAAAATCTTCTTAAAAGCCATCGTTTGTGCCTCCACTGTTATTCAGAAGTGTAGCAATATACTGGGCTGCGGTCAAGAGAGGCGATGGTACTAGCCTTCCCCCAACCCCTCCAGCCGCTGCGTCATCGCCCGCCAGTGCGTCCCCCGCCAGTAGATACGCTTGCAAGCCGGGCACTGGCGGAACTGCTCCTGCGTCTTGAAGACGTAGGGGGGCACTGAATCTTTAAGCTCTGACTTTTGCCTCTCCACAAGGGGCTGGTTGCACTCCAGGCAGAGGCTGAAGGGATTGAAGTAGTAGTCGAGGTTAAGGCTATTGATTATTTGGTGAATCTGCTCACTAGGCTGGTCGCTTTCGATTAACAGTGCCTTGAGCTTGCCCTTGGTCACCAGCCGCCGCTGCATGATGCGGGTGTCCCTGGTCAGTATTATCCGCCCCTCTTTAAGGGCGATGGCCACCATCTCGGCATCGCTTTCACCGCGGAAGAAGCGGGCGTCGTAGCCCATGAGCCGCAGCCACTTGGCCAGCTTGCCCACGTTGTGGTCGACGATAAACCTCGGGGTGTCTGACATACCACCCCCCACGCACGCTATTTACAGACCGACGCAGCCTTACAGGCTAGCGCCCTCTTAAAGATTAATCTCCATCCCCTCATGAGCCAGGGTCATGGAAGCGTCCAGGCGCTTGGCTACCCCCGCCACCTGCGCCGCGATGTCCTTCTCCAGGTGCGGGCTCATGTGCACGATGATTACGCGGGGCAGATAGCCCTTCAGCTTTTTGAAATCGACCAACTCCCTCTCCAGCAGCGCGGGGGAAAGGTGTCCCCCCTCCGCCGCCCACTCCGTGAACTGGTTGGAAGCAGTGACCTCGATAATAAGCAGCTGCGGGGAAACCTTCTCCCAGCACTCGGCCAGCCCCGGCCCCGTATCCCCGGTGTAGAAAAAACTCTTACCGTCTTTAGTCAGCTGGTAGCCCACGGTGGGCACACTGTGCTTTACCGGTACGGGCAGAACTTCGTAGTCTAGAATCTTTTGCGGTTTATTCGGCTCGACGACGCCGAATTTAATGATCGGTTTATCGGGCACTTTGAAGCGGAAAGCGGGGTAAATCACCTCGTTCATCAGGTTATCCTCCACCACCTCGAGCACCTTCGGTATGGAGTAGACGGTGGTACTAGCGCCGCCCAGGAAAAGGTTCATGCCCAGCATGGGTATATCGCGTACGTGGTCGTAGTGCTGGTGGGTGAGCAGCACTGCCTCTATTTTATGCTGCGCCTCTAATGATAAGCTGGAGCTAAGACCGCCAGCGTCTATGGCCAATACATCGTCAATAAGCAGGCTGATGAGCCTGGTGTCTTTTGTCTCGCAGTTGTGTGCCCCCAGAAAACGAATCTTCATATTCTACTCACTCTCTAATCCCAAAAGCGTAAGGGATTGAAATTGGTGGTGCGGTCGTAGCTGTCGAGACCCTCTTTCTTCTTCAAGTAGCCGACCACGGCGTAGGTGGCCGGCGTGGCCACGACTTCGATTACTACCTTGAACAGCCACTGGCTCAGGATCACCGTCGGCATGAAGAAGGGGGTGCCTACGGTAGCTATAGTGGCAAAGACGGCCGTATCCAACCCCTCCCCGATTATGGTCGAGCCGATGGTTCGGCTCCAAAGCCAACGCCCCCGGGTAAAGACCTTCATTCTGGCCAGTACGTAGGAATTGGCGAACTCCCCCACCAGGTAGCCGCAGACGGAGGCCAAGAGCAGCCGTGGCGTATAGCCCAGTATGCTCTCGTAGGCCCCCTGCAACTCCCAGCCCGACGCCCCCGGCAGTATCTGCCCTATCCAGGCGAAGATAACGAAGATAAGGTTGCAGGCAAACCCCAGCCAGATGACCCGTCGGGCGATTCTGTAGCCGTAGACCTCGGTTAGCACGTCACCGACGATATAGCTTATGGGGAAGATAAAAACGCCAGCGAAGACGGTAAAGGGCCCGAAGCTTAGCATCTTTACCGAGATGATGTTGGCGGTGATAAAACAGGTAATAAAGAGGGCAGTGATGATAAGCAGTCGGTACGAGACCTTCATCTTTATATCTTAATCGTTATATCCAGTGGTGACGTCGGAAGAAATAGAGCATACCCGCCACCACCACCGCCCAGATGGAGAAGACGATGAGGAAAGAAGAGTGCGACTCCTGGAAAGGCAGGGGGACGTTCATACCGTAGATAGAGGCGATGACCGTCAGCGGCAGCAGGATAGTGGCGATAATGGTCAGCATGCGCATGACCTCGTTGGTGCGGTTGCTGGCCAGGGAATCGTAGGTATCGTTCAGGCCCTCGATAATCTCCTTGTACTCGTCGAGGGCGTCCCATATCTTGTCCAGGTGGTCGACGGTATCCCCGAAATAGACCTCCAGGTCCATCCTGGAATAGCGGCGGATTTTAGGCTCAATTCCCCCGATAACCGCCCGCATCGGCCAGACAATACGGCGGAAGGAGATAACGTCCCGCCTTAAGGTCGAGATTTCACGCACTGTCCGCCGCGCCTTCACGGCGAAGATGGCGTCCTCCACCGCCTCGATATTTTCCCCGATTTTATTCAAGATGGGAAAGCAGTAGTCCACCAGCCTATCGATGATGCGGTAGAGCAGGTAGCCCGAACCCTGGCTGAAATACTCCTTCCTTATATTGTCTTCGCTCTGGCACTGGTTAAAGAGGTTTACCAGGGGCTTAAGGTCGCCCTTGTGCAGAGTAATCAGGTAGCCCTGCCCGATAAAGACCGAAACCTGGCTGGGGGTGGTCACCCGGGCCTGGGGGCTGAAGACGGGGAAGTGAAAGACCAGGAAAAGGTATTCGTCGTAGCGGTCTATCTTGGGCCGTTGGATACGGCTCAGACAATCGTCCAGATCCAGCGGATGGAACGGGTAGTTTTCTGCCAGCCAGTCTGTCTCCGCCTTGCCTGGAGACTCGATATTAATCCAGGTCAGCTCGTCACCAGTCACCGACTCAATATTGAGCTTACTCGACTCTGGCGCCAGTTCGGGAGCGTTTTTTTTGCCTCTTCTCATCCTCGGGATGGCCATAATACTGTCTCCGCCTAGAATACCGCCCTATTCTACCACAATCGTTGCCAAATAGCACTCTATCTGCTATATTCTATAGCGGAGTCAGCGGGGACGCTATGAAAATTAAAACGAAGCCCTCATTGGGTGACAGGATTAAAATACGTTTCAAGAAGATGATGGGGAAGAACATCTTCCTCTGCGATAGCTGCAAATGGGACTGGCGCAGCACCTGTCACCGCCCCGAAAGGCCCAACGCCACCTGGTGCCCCGACTACGCCAAGCGGGGCAAATAGCCTAAACCTTCTCTAAGACGACGCCCATCCCCTGCCCCCCACCGATGCAAAGCGTGGCCAACCCCAGATGATAGTTCCGCCGTGTCATCTCATACATCAGGGTAACGATGATGCGGGCCCCCGTGCAGCCGATAGGGTGCCCCAGCGAGATACCGCTGCCGTGCGGGTTCACCTTCTCGGTGCCCACCCCCAGCTCTTTCATCACTCCGATAGCCTGCGAGGCAAAGGCCTCGTTAAGCTCAATGCAGTCGATATCCTTTAGCTCGACACCAGCCAGCTTCAGCGCCTTTCTAGCCGCGGGCACCGCCCCCAGCCCCATGAAGGCGGGGTCGACGCCACCCGAGGCGTAAGACCTGAGCCTAGCCAGCGGCTTAAGGCCCAATTCTTTAGCCTTGTCCGCCGACATCACCACCATGGCCGCGGCGGCGTCGGTGATGCCCGAGGCGTTGCCCGCGGTTACCGAGCCGTCCTTCTTAAACACGGCGGGTAGTTTAGCCAGCGCCTCCATACTGGTCTCACGGGGGTGCTCGTCGGTGTCGAACTGCTTGACTTCTTTCTTGACCTTGACCTCGACGGGCACTATCTCCTGGCGAAAGATGCCTTCCTTTATCGCCGCCAGCGCCCGCTGGTGGCTGAGCAGGGCCAGTTTGTCCTGCTCCTCACGGCCTATATCGTATTTCTCGGCGATATTCTCCGAGGTTATGCCCATATGGTAGTTATAGAAAATCTCCCAGAGGCCGTCATAGACCATGCCGTCAATCATCTCGGCGTTGAACATGCGGGCCCCCCACCGCGCGCTGGGCAGGTAGTAAGGCACGGCGCTCATGTTCTCCATACCTCCGGCTATGATAACCTCGGCGTCGCCGGCCTTGATGGCCTGGGCCGCCAGCGCCACCGCCTTCATCCCCGAGGCGCAAATCTTGTTCGCGGTGAAGGCGTTTACCTCTTTGGGAATGCCCGCGTTTATGGACGCCTGGCGGGCGGTATTTTGGCCCTGCCCCGCCTGGAGGACGTTGCCCATGATGACTTCGTCGATGCGCACCTCTTTCAGGGAGTCATCCCAGTCGAAGTACTTCTTCTCTAATTCGATAAGTTCGTCGCCCTTTAGCGCGTTGGGTACGAAGCTGTTGTCAGGAGGGCCTTTCTTGGGGCGCAGGCCCGCCCTCTTCATCGCCTCTTTGATGACGATGCTGCCCAGCTTCATTACTGGCGTATTCTGCAGGGCGCCACCGTAGTTAGCGATAGCCGTTCTCACCCCGCTGACAATTACCACCTCGGTCATAAAAAGCCTCCTTCTAACTGGCTCTAGCTATTCTCTTAAGCTTTACCTATAACTTAGGACTCTATTTGCTGTAATCGTAAAAGCCCTTACCCGTCTTGCGCCCCAGCCACCCCGCCGCCACCATCTTGTCCACCAGCGTGGGCGTGATGTAGCGGGGGTCTTTAAGCTGCTCGTAGAGGGCGTCGGCCACGAACTTGACCACGTCGATGCCCACCATGTCGGAAAGCGTCAGCGGCCCCATCGGGTAATTCAGGCCCAGCTGTATGGCGTTATCGATGTCCTCGCGGCTGGCCACCCCGTCCTCGTAGAGGCGGATACAGTGGAGCAGGAAGGGTATCCAGAGGCGGTTGACGATGAAGCCAGGCGCGTCCTGGGCGACGACGGTGGTCTTGCCCAGTTTCGCGCCGAACTCCTGGCTGGTGGTCATCGTCGCCTGGCTGGTGGCGATAGTCTTGACGATTTCGAGCAGCTTCATCACTGGCGCCGGGTTAAAGAAGTGCAGCCCCACCACCTTATCCGCCCGCTTGGTGGCTATGGCCATGTCGATGATGGACAGGCAGGAGGTGTTGGTGGCCAAGATAGCCTCCTTGGGACAGATGCCGTCCAGCTCACCGAATATCTTCTTCTTTAAGTCCAGATTCTCGATGGCGGCCTCAATCATAAGGTCGCAATCAGCAAAGTCCTTAGTGCTGGTGGTACCCTTGATGCGCCCCATTATGGCGTCTTTATCCTTTTGTTCCAGTTTGCCCTTTTCCACGCTGCGGGCCAGTGTCTTATCGATGAAGCCCAGCCCACGCTTTAGTAGCTCGTCGTTTATCTCCGATACCACCACCGGGAAACCCGACTGAGCGCAAAGCTGAGCGATGCCCGCGCCCATAGCCCCGCAGCCAACTACTCCGACCTTCTTTACTTCCATTATAGGCTCCTCTCCTTTTATGTAAAGTTTATTTTGCCTTATAGTTTGGCTTTCGCTTCTCGACGAAAGCCTTGGTGCCTTCGATGAAGTCCTCGGTAGCCATCACGGAGGCCACCAGAGCATTCTCCAGTCTCAACCCCTCTTCTATGGTCATCGCTGAACCGCGGAGCATGGCTTCCTTGGCCGCCCTCACCGCCAGCGGCGCCGCCTTACAGAGGGCTTCCGCCCACTCCCTGGCCGTAGCCATAACCTCGGCCTGGGGCACCACCTGGTTCACCAGCCCGATGCGGTAGGCCTCCTGGGCGTCTATCAGTTTGCCCATGAGCAGCAGCTCCGCCGCCTTACACCAGGGAATAGCCCGCGGCAGACGCTGCGTCCCTCCCCACCCCGGAATCAGCCCCAGCGTCACCTCGGGAGTGCCCAGGCGGGCGTTCTCGGCGACGATTCTGATGTCGCAGGCCAGGGCCAGCTCCAGCCCCCCACCCAGCGCCATCCCGTTGATGGCGGCAACCATGGGCTTCCACAGCTCCAGACCCCGCATTATGCTGGCGGGCATCGCCCATTGGCTCCGGCTGTGCTCCTTCATAAAGGGCAGCGTGTCCTTGATGTCGGCGCCGCCGCAAAAGGCCTTCTCCCCGGCGCCGGTGACGATACCCACCCAGAGCTTGTCGTCGTCGCGGAAGTCCTTTAACGCATCGTGGAACTGGCGCATCGTCTCCATGCTCAAGGCGTTCATCGCCTCGGGGCGGTTGATGGTGAAGATAGCGATTCGGCCTTCCTTCTTGTAGTCGATTGCCATAACAGACCTCCCTTGCAGTGCTGAAAAGCGGTTTGTAAAAAAGAGGAATAACCGAATGGATTTTATCAGAGCGCCTCCGTTAGCGTCAAGGAAAAATGAATAAAATCCCCTGCCTTCTTTGAGGCGTAACTGATAATTGCCCACCCCACCCCGATTTTATCTTTTCCCACCCACCACCCTTTTAAGGAATTAAGAGGGGTTTCACCCCTCTTAAACACCCCAAGAGGACATCGGCTCCACATATCATGGGGGAGTCCAAGAGGGGGCGCAGCCCCTTCTTGAAAGACGTTTCTGGGCGGGTTGGTGTGGGAAGAAAGACCTGGGGGGTGGGGTAGGGTTGATTACCCCCCAACCTATGTGATAATATACTCAACTGAAAAACTAAATACTCTCTCCGAGCCCGCTCATCCTAAAGCTTTAAGCTACGGAGTGCAGGCCGATAGGGTATCGCTGGAAACGGCGGTGCCTCCCGTGTTTGGAAAGGAGAGCGCTCATGCTGACGTTATTGGCATGCAGAGCACCTCCTCCGAGGTGCTTTTTCTTTGCGCATATCTTAAACGAATTATAAGGAGTACACTTTGAAAAGACTTACCATCGTTATAGTATCAGCGCTGGTCATCGCCAGCTTATTGATTGGCTTTGTCGGCTGCGGCGGCACTGACCCGCTGGCGGCCCAGGAAAGGCTGAGAGTGGCCACCACCACCAGCCTCTACGACACCGGTCTCTGGGGCTACCTGGAGCCAATGTTCGAAGAGGAATACGGGGTAGAGGTCGATATACTATCCGCGGGCACCGGCATCGCCATAGAATACGGCATGCGCGGTGACGTCGATGTCATCACCGTCCACTCCAAGTCCCGCGAAGAGGCCTTCGTCGCCGACGGCTACGGCGTCGAGCGCGTCCCTTTCGCCTATAATTATTTCCTCATCGTCGGCCCCGCCGATGACCCCGCCGGCATTAAGGACATGAGCCCCGAAGACGCCTTCGACACCCTCTTCCAGTCGGCCAGCGCCAAATTTATCTCTCGCGGTGACGACTCGGGAACGCACGGCAAGGAGAAGGCAATCTGGGCCGCCGCTGGCTATGACTACGAAGAGGTCAGGACGGCGGGAAGCTGGTACGTTGAGGCAGCGGGAGGCATGGGGCAGACCCTGCTCAGGGCCAGCGAGATGGGCGGCTACACCCTCACCGACATGGGTACCTTCCTCTCCTACCAGAGCGACCTGTCGCTGGTACCCATCGTGCAGGAGGGCTCGATACTGCTCAACGTCTACTCGGTGATTGCCGTCAACCCGGAAAGCGACCCCAACACCAACATAGATATGGCCAACAACATGGTGGCTTTCCTCACCTCAGACGAGATTCAGGATCTTATCGGCGAATACGGCGTCGAGGAATACGGCATGCAGCTCTTTATCCCCTGCGCCGGGAACGAGCCGACTTCATAAAAAAAGGGGTTAAAAATTGGGCGAGCTCTGGGACGGTCTGGTCACCGCCCTAAAACTGATAGTATCCTTTGACCCCGAGGTCATGGCGATAGCGGGGAGGTCGCTGGCGATTTCGGCGACCTCCTCCACCATCGCTGCCCTGATATGTCTGCCGCTGGCCACCGTCATCCACTTCAACAAGTTCTGGGGCAAGCGCACCCTGATAAACGTTGTCCAGACCATGTTCAGCCTGCCCACGGTGGCGGTGGGGCTCTTCGTCTTCGTCCTCTTCTCCAGCGCCGGGCCCATAGGCGGGCTGGGCATCCTGTTCAGCCCCCCCGTCATGGTCATCGGCCAGGTCATGCTCATCTCCCCCATAATGCTCGGGCTGACCATCTCGGCGCTGAGCGGCGTCGATAAAACCATTCCCGATACCGCCGTCTCCCTCGGCGCCAACCGCTTCCAGATGGCCTTCGTCACCATACGGGAGGCCCGCTTTGCCGTGCTGGCGGCGCTGATTATGGGCTTCGGGCGGGCCATCTCCGAGGTCGGTCTGTCTCTGATGGTCGGCGGCAACATCGCAGGCTACACCCGCACCATCACCACCGCCATATCGTTGGAATCCTCCAAGGGCGACCTGGAACTGGCGCTGGCGCTGGGTATCATCCTTATAGTCATCGCCCTGATAATCAATCTTGTGCTCAATCGGATTCAGCAGAGGTAAAATGGCGTTAATCGAAACGGATAATATCGGTCAGAAATACGGCGGGCAAAGCGTCCTCGAAGGCGTCAGCCTGGCTATCGAGACGGGCGAGGTCTTCGCCCTCATCGGCCCCACCGGGGCGGGCAAGACGACGCTGCTGCGCCTGCTCGACCTGCTGGAAATGCCGTCCAAGGGCAGCATCCGCTTTGACGGCATTGACGTCACCGCCAACAAGGGCCTACGACTGCAGGCGCGCCGCCGCATGGCCTTTGTACTGCAGAAGCCCTTGCTCTTTAATATGAGCGTCTATGATAACGTCGCCTGCGGGCTGAAGTGGCGCCAGCAAAAAGGGCTCGTCCTCCGCCAGCGGGTAGAGCAAGCATTAGAATTAGCCGGCATGGCCGACTACGCCAAGCGCAACGCCCGCACCCTTTCCGGCGGCGAGACCCAGCGCGTCGCCATCGCCCGCGCCCTTGCCATTGCCCCCGAGGTGCTCTTCCTCGACGAGCCCACGGCCAACCTCGACCCAGTCTCCACCAACAAGATTGAGGAGGTTTTGGCGCATATAATAAGCGAAGGCAAGACCACGGTGGTCATGGCCACCCATAATATGTCGCAGGGCCAGCGTCTAGCGGGCAAAATAGGTGTCATGATGAACGGGCGCCTGCTTCAGCTCGGCAGCCCCGCCGATATCTTCAGCACCCCCGGGGATAAGGAAGTGGCCGAGTTCGTCGGTGTTGATAATATCCTGAGTGGCGTAATCGTCAACCGTGACGACGAGCTGGTCACCATTGATGTCAACGGCGCCCACATCCAGGCCATCTCCGACTACCCTATCGGCGCCGAGGTCCACGCCCTTATCCGTCCCGAAGACGTCACCCTGGCCATTCATAAGGACGCCAGCAGCGCCAGAAACGTCTTCGCGGGCAAGATAGCCAAGACCTTTTCTATCGGCGCGCTGGTCAGGGTAGAAGTCGTCTGCGGCTTCCCCCTCTTCGCCGTCGTCACCAAAAGGTCAGCGGAAGACCTCGAGCTGACCGTCGGTAAGAAAATCCACGCCACCTTCAAAGCTACCGCCGTGCACGTTATCAAAAGATGGAATTGACACCAGAAAGGCGAGCGTGCTATATTCATTCTGCCCATGGCAGCGTAGCTCAGCGGTAGAGCAGAGGACTCATAAGCCTTTGGTCGGTGGTTCGAACCCACCCGCTGCCAGGTTTTTTATTAGCTACAAAACCAAACTTGTATTACTCGTGTTCGACCGGGCTAGACCTGCTCATCAAGCAGGCTGAGCTGTTGTAGCCGCCGTCGCATCTGCCTGGCGGGCACATCGAACCTGCTCGCCATCTCCTTGACATCCTTCAGCTTGGCCCAGTATTGCTCGACCCAATCTTTCCGCATGAGGAAACAGCTAGCGAAATGGTCGGCCAGGACTTCGTTGAAAGAGGTGACCATCAGTTCCGATTTGTTGAAGGCAGGATAGGCCATGCGGTAGGCGATGTGGAAGGCCTCGTGGAACATGGAGTATCTCCGGACGCAGGGGGAGTCTCTACTGTTGAGTTGGATTACCCATTCCTGACCCAGGAGCCAGACGGCCCCGTGAAGGGCTTTTAAGGGTACCAACCGCACTTCGACCTTTCGGCTCTCGTCGAAGAAGTCGATAAGCTCCAACGGCACGGGGGGATTACGGACTCCGCCTCTGTTGAGGTAATCTTCGGCCAGCGTTTCTACCGCCCCCAGCACCCAGCAGCAACCGGGCTTATCTCCGTAGAGGCATTTGCGCGTATCGGGGGGGTCTGGTTTCGATATTCTGACGCCGCCGTCTTTTCTTAACAGCTGGTGGCACCACTCGGTGCCGGCATCGAGGCACGTGTCTTCACTACGGCATTTACAATGCCTACCCTCGGTGAGTATGACCCCTAAGAGACTTTCGGGATTAGGTGGGGGGCTTCCCATCCTTTTTCCTCCGGCGGTCAATGAGGTCCTCAATCAGGGTGACCAAGTCATCATCCAACTCGCGCGGATATTTAGCTCTGGCATATTCGCGAAACTCGGGGAGTTCGCTAGCCGTTGTCCCCAGCGGTGTCGAGTGTCCGGCGGCGAGTAGTACGCGCTCCAGCGGCACCTCGGCATATTTCGCCAACCTGACGCAGGAGACGAGACTAGGCTTGTCTTTACCGGAGAGCCAGCGGCTGACGCTGGTGTGACTAACACCGATATCGGCAGCAAGCTGGCTGGGCAGCCGGCCTCGCCGCCGCATTAGATCTTCTAGAAAAGTGACGAAATCCTTAATCACAATACCATTAGAATTTTACTGACAGACGACGCTGTTGTCAATTTAGGGCGTTTTTGTCTTGAATCAGGCATCGGGTTTAGGAAAAGGCTATCAAAAATGCCGAAATGGTATTGACACTGACGGCTAATCATTGTAGTATGTGCGCATAGGTTCATAAATGCACTTTCACGTGAGTTAGCGTGGAGTTTTGACTTAAAAGCTTTGGCTTCGGGTGTAACCAATCCGATGTTCGGATAAGGATAGCAGGGGGCCAAGTCGGCCTTGTTTTTGCTCCCTAAGAAGGAGGCGAAAAATGAAGACTACAACCCAAAAGGCTAAAGCCGAAGATCTCATCACCATAACCCCACAGGGAATCCCCGCCTACCTCAAGCAGGGTAAGAACCAACTAGCAGAGGGGCACCACAAAGAGGCTATTAAGATATTTGACTGCATCCTCAAGATTGCCCCAGCTAATATGGAGGCACGGGTATGGATTCAGAAGGCGGAGCAAGCCTTGGCCCGACCCGAAGAAGCCCCCACCGAGGCGGAAAAGCCTAACTATTGCGTCTACATGATGATGAAGGTAGTGCCCTATCGCCTTTGCACCTGTGATTACAACTGCCTCGGCTGTGATTTCGACAGGCAGATGCAGGAGAGAGCGGAGTCGGGGGACACCGAGATTGTCGAGGCGCTGGAGCGGTTCAAGAGCCTGCCGGGAGGACAGAGGTTCTGCCGTTATTCACTCAAAGGCAACGTTTCTTTCCGTCTTTGTTCGCGACTGTTCAATTGTACCACCTGCGAATTCAATCAGATGGTCGAAAATGTTTTCGAGCATCAGCTCGTTCATAGGCAGAAGGCTCTGCGCCGCAAGGAACAGGGGTGGTGGTGGGATTATTGGGCGTAGAGCCTAATGAGCCAAATTCCAAAATGACGTTGAGGAGGTAGCCGAACATGGTGCAGACGCTGACGGTAGCCGACAAAGAAGTCGACGAAATCATCGCTAAATACCGGGGTGATAAGTCGGCTTTAATTCAGGTGCTCATTGAGGTTCAGCGCCGGAAACGCTGGCTTTCCAAGGAGACTCTAAAACAGGTCAGTGATAGGCTGGGCGTAGCCCTGACCCAGATTTACCATATCGCTACCTTCTACAAGGTCTTCAGCCTGACACCACGGGGACGGCACTCGGTAACGGTTTGTTTGGGCACGGCCTGCCAGGTGCGGGGCGCGCCGCGACTTATGGATAACATCACCCAGACCCTGAAGATAAACGCCGGCCAGACCTCCGCCGACGAGCAGTTCAGCCTGGATACGGCGCGGTGCCTGGGCTGTTGCGCCATAGGGCCGGTGATGGTGGTGGACGGCGAATACTACAGCAAACCTTCTCGTAAAGAGGTCGAGCAGGTTATTTCGGCCAAAGAAATCGAGAGTTAAGAAAGGAGAGGGTTATGCCTCGGTTAAACTCAGCCACAGACCTGGAAAAGCTCCGAAAGCAGTTGCAAGACAAAAACAAGGGGAAAAGAACCGTTTCGGTGACCAACGGAACGGACGGCCGGACGCGTCACAGCGAGGTCGTCTTCCGTGCCCTGAAGGATGAGATAAAAAAGCAGGGGTTGGGGGGAAAGGCGACGGTAAAGAGCACGGGGTGTCACGGCTTCTGTGAGCAGGAGCCGACGGTGCTCATTTCCCCTGAGGAAATCTGCTACGTTAGCGTGAAGCCAGAGGACGTGCCCGAAATCGTCTCCAAGACGCTGGCTAAGGGCGAGGTTGTGGAGCATCTCCTCTACGAAGACCCGACCAGCGGGGATAAAATAGCAAAGGAGTCCGAGATACCATTCTACAAACCACAGGACAGGACCGTCCTGGGCAACAATAGACTGGTCGACATGGGCTCGATAGACGATTACATCGCCCTGGGCGGCTATTCGGCGCTGGCCAGGGTCCTTTCCGGGATGAAGCCTCAGCAGGTCATAGACGAGGTAAAAAAGTCGGGGCTGCGCGGGCGGGGTGGGGCCGGCTTCCCCACCGGGGTGAAGTGGGCGTTTTGCCGTAAGGCTCCGGGCGAGCCCAAATACGTCATCGTCAACTGCGACGAGGGCGACCCGGGGGCTTATATGGACCGCTCTCTTATGGAGGGCAACCCCCACAGCGTCCTGGAAGGGCTGCTCATCGGGGCTTACGCCATCGGCGCCGCCGAGGGCTATATCTACGTGCGCGCCGAGTACCCGCTGGCGGTGGAAAACGTGGAAACGGCCATCAAGCAGGCAGAGGAATACGGGCTGTTGGGGCAAAATATCCTGGGCTCGGGCTTCGATTTCAGGGTCTATGTCCACCGGGGGGCGGGGGCTTTCGTTTGTGGCGAAGAGACGGCCCTTATCGCCTCGTTGGAGGGGCGGATTGGCGAGCCCAGGCAAAGGCCTCCCTTCCCCGCTACCAGTGGGCTCTGGGGCAAGCCGACCAATATAAACAATGTAGAGACCTGGGCAAACGTACCCTTGATAATCAATAAAGGCGCGGACTGGTTTCGCAGCCGGGGTACGGAGAGGAGCCAAGGCACCAAGATATTCTCGCTGGTGGGCAAGCTGAAGAATACCGGTCTGGTGGAAGCGCCCATGGGGATGACGCTGGGCGATATCGTCTTTAAAATCGGGGGCGGCATTCCCGACGGCAAGAAGTTCAAGGCTGTCCAGACAGGGGGGCCTTCGGGTGGGGTTATCCCCGAGAGCCTGCTCGATACCCCGGTGGATTACGAGGAGCTGACCAAGCTTGGGGCGATAATGGGCTCGGGCGGTATGATCGTTATGGACGAGGATACCTGCCTGGTGGACGTGGCCCGCTATTTCGTCAACTTCCTGGCGGCGGAGTCCTGCGGGCGGTGCGTGCCCTGCCGTGAGGGGATATATCAGATGCTCAAGATACTGGATAGAATCTGTGAGGGGAGGGGCCGGGAGGGTGATATTGAGCTGCTGCGGGAGATAGGAGAAACGGTGCGGGACTTCTCGCTCTGCGCCCTGGGCAAGACGGCGGCCAATCCGGTCTTAAGCACCATCAAGTACTTCCGTGATGAGTACGAAGCCCATATCAAAGAAAAGCGCTGCCCCGCCCTGGTCTGCAAAGAGCTGATTGCCTACTACATCGAGCCTGAGAAGTGCCAAGCCTGCTTGATTTGTTTGCGGGACTGCCCCGCCGAGGCCATCAGCGGTGACAAGAAGGTCGTTCACGTCATCGACCAGACGAAGTGCACCAAGTGCGGGACGTGCCTTGAGGTCTGTCCGCCGCGCTTCAGCGCCGTGACCAAACTTTCCGGGGTGAAGGTGCCGGAACCGGTTAAAAAAGCGGCAGTAGTAAGGAAATGAGGTGGCAAAATGGCCGAAGTTAGCTTGATTATCGATGACATCCTAGTTAAAGTCGACAAAGGGGCCACAATCCTTGAGGCGGCGCGAAGCGCTGGTATCGATATCCCCACCCTCTGCTCCCACGAGGGGCTGGCTCCCTACGGCGCCTGCCGCCTTTGTACCGTGGAGATAAAGAGGGGGCAGCAATCACAGCTGGTGGCTTCTTGCGTTTATCCGGCGGAGGAGGGGATCATCGTTAAGACGGAATCGAAACCGGTGACCAGGGGGCGCAAGATGCTCCTGGAGCTGTTGTGGGCCCGTGCCCCCGGCGTCCAGGCGTTACGGGAATACGGCGTAAAGTACGGCATATCCGCCGTCCAGGAGGGGGGAGCTGACTACGGTATGGTTCCCGACATAGACGGAGTCCGAACCAAGTTCGAGGTGGAGCCCACCTTTTGTCTGCTTTGCGGGCTTTGCGTGCGCTATTGTAACGAGGTGAAAAAGAAGAACGCCATCGGCTTCGTCGGACGGGGCACGGAACGGGAAGTGGTCTTTTTCCCCGAGTTAGCGGCTAACGGCTGTAGCCAGTGCGAGGACTGCTACCCGCTTTGCCCCACCGGCACGCTGCCTTTATACTACACACTGGCCGAGGTGCAGCAATCCGCCTAAGCATAGAACCGTTCTGAGTTAACCCTTCTTCTAACCAGCAGGACCAGCGTCCCCATTATCACCAAAACAACTACGATGGCAACGGCCTTACGTCCTGATTTTCGCTCTACCGCCACACAAAAGCCTCTTTAGTGACTAGACCTCAATACAAGTGATTGTTAATCGACAACGGCGGCGAATTCGTCGGGCTTGAAGGCGGTGATGGGCAGTTCCTCCTCCAGGTCCCTCCCTGGCAGATAACCAAACGATTCCTGGACGGCCCCGCCCGTTTTCAGGGCAACTGCCCAGAGCGGGATATCGACCGGACACACATCGGAACATTGGCCGCATCCGATGCAGGTCAGGCTTACGTGGAATAACCTTACCAGCTGATAGAATATGGGGGCGGGCAGAATCTGTCCGCATCCGTTTCTCTCCAGCTGGGCTTCGTAGTAGTTCGGCTCGTGCTCATCGCCCCCAGAATCGAAGAAACAAACATGGCAGTAACAGGCGGGACAGACCTTACTGCAATTACGACAGCCTATGCATTTCTCAAAGAGTTTGTTTACATCGAAGCTGTCGACGCCGAGTTCCTCGAACATCTCTTGCTTTCTGGTTTGCCTCTTGCTCCGCAGGCCATCAATTGTTCCCGATTCGACCTCTTCCCCACTGACCTCGCCCTTAAAGCCTTCGGCAAACTCCTCGCCCTTTTCCGTATTTAGGTGTAGCAGGCATTGTTTGGCGGCATTGTTGCCAATCAGAGACAGAGTGATGTCGGCGTTATAGGGTACGAAGTGCTCACAAGCGGCACAGGCGGGCCTGATATCGGAGGCAATCTCGGCCTTTTTCACCGCCTCCCAATACGAGGGAAGCTTCTCCTCAATATTCCCGTCAACAGACATTTCCAGCGGATAGACCCCGCCGCAGGTCGAGCTAATCAATAAGAGGTTATCCAGGCTTCCCTGTTTTCGCTTCATGAGCTCGGTAAGTGCCCTCAGTTCGCAGGGCCTGACCACGGCGGCGATGGGTCGAGCGGCGGCTTCCACCAGGGTAAGACGGGAAAGCACTTTGGCGGCACTGGCCGGCATCAAGGGGAAAAATGGCCTGGCTTCTTCGAGCGCCGCCGGGTCGGTAATCAACGAATAGACAACGCCTTCATCCGCTTTTTCCAGGGTAAAAACCCCCTTGACCTTGCCGCTTTCTAGCAGGAACTTCAAAAACTCCAGCAAACATTCTTCCGCGCCCTTATTCAACTTCAACGCCTTGGGCATCTTTAAGCCTCCTGTTTGGCGGAGGTCTCTGCGTAAGACTGCTCCACTTCTTCGAACTCCTTCTCTTGATAAACCCTTAAGGGCAGCGGTTCCTCGCGGCTCCTGCCGGGCACATAGTCAAATTCCGCCTGGTTTTGGTTGCCCACCAGGCTGAAGACCTGGGCAACCGGGATGGCGGTAGGGCAGGCATCTTCACAAGCTCCGCATGATACGCAGGAGAGGGACATATGCAGCATACGTCCGATATGGAAGAGGAGGGTCTCGGGCGGAAGCCTCAGCCCACCGCCCATTTCGGCTCTGTCTAGGTAGTCTTCAAAGGCGAACTTCATATCACTTGAATCGAAGAAACACTGCCGGCAGTAGCATATGGGACAGACCCGCATACAGTTGTGGCAGTTTATACACTGGCTAAAGGTTTTAAGCAGGTTATCCAATCCGGTGGCCTTGGACTTGAATTCCTGCATAAATTTCTGACGTTCCCCTTTTCTCTTCTCGGTCAGGGATTTCACCGTCTGTTCCCAGCCCGATATGTCCTGGCTAGCTTCAAGGCCGAGCTTTTCCAGGATAGTTTCACCTTTCGGGCTATTAGGGATGAGGAAAATACCGCCCTTGGCCCCCAGTATCCCTATATGCAGGTCTTCGGCGCCAGTGGCCGAGAATTTATCGCATATCTGGCAGGTGGGCCTTAAGTTCTCGCTGGCCTCCCCCTTTTGGACCTTGGCGAATACCTCCTCGGCTTTCTTGGCGTCCTTGGCCCAATCGGCCAGCGGCAACGCGCCGGGACAATCGATGGTGATTAGGAATATGTTATCTAAGTCCACCTGCCCCAGTTTGAATAGCTCGACGGTGGCTCTGGCTTCACAGGGTCGCACCATAGCGGCTATCTTCTTCTTGCCCTTGCCGTGTCCGGTAAGGCTGGAAATGGCTTTAGCTCCCTGAACGGTCATAACCGGGGGGAGGGGATAGGCGTTCTCTAGTAGCGACTCGTCTCGAATCAGTAAATAGCTGAACGAATCGGTCCCTGGCGCCCTTACGGGTATGAGGACGGCGTCAAAACAACCCTTGCCGATTGCCTGTTTAAGGAAAGCTATGACCTTTTCTCTTGGTCCGCCTTCGGCAGCGAAAAGCGCACCCTTTCTATCGACAGCCATATCAGACACCTCTTATCGCAATACCTCTTTAAGCTCTTGGTAAATCTGGGGGAAGGTAAAATGCTTCAGCCTGGCGGCTCCGGAGGGACAGGCGGCGGCACAGTTACCGCAGCCGTGGCACAAGACCTCGTTCACCACCGAGACCATCCTGTCTTCGTCGAAGCTAATAGCACCGTAGGGGCAAACATCGAGGCAGGTCTTACAACCGGTACAGAAATTCTCCGATATCTCGGATACCCTGACCTCTAGCTCCAGCTTCTTCCCCGGAACCAGCGCCGAGAGTATTTTACCCGCCGCCGCCTCCGATTGGACTATGGACTCGGCGATACTCTGAGGCCCCCGGGCGCAGCCGATAACGAATACCCCCTCGACGGCGGAGGCTATCGGGCCAAGTAACTGGTGCTCTTCGACTAAAAAGCCTCTATCGTCATGGGGGATTTTTAGCATTTCGGCGAACTTATTGGCATCGCCGGCGGGCTCCATCGCCGGCAGGAGGATAACCATGTCCGCCGCCAGCTCGCCTTTCTTACCGGTCTCCGTTTCGTATTTGATGGTGGGGCCCTTGCCGTTGCCGCTGACCTCGGTTTTGGCCGCGCGGATATAGTCGGCGCCCAAGCCCCTGGTATCTTCGTAAAACTTCTGGAAAGACTTGCCCGGAATAACCAGGTCGGAGTAGAAATGGGTCACCTTGACCTGGGGCAGTTGTGATTTAAGCATGCGGTCGAATTTGAAGGAGTAGGCGCAGCATACCTTGGAGCAGTAGCCCTTCTCCTCCCTGCCGGCGCAATGAATGATAGCCACCGACTGGGGAGGCTTACCGTTTTTAAGCAGGATTTTGCCGCCGGTAGGCCCTTCGGGGATATTCATCACCTCGAACTCTAAACCAGTATAAACATCGTCTATCTTCCCGTAACCATACCGGGGCAGACCGCTGAGGTCAAAAAGCTCGAAGCCGGTAGCCAGTATCACCGCCCCGACATTGAAGTCGAGCTCTTTGTCTTCAGCGTCCTCAGCTTTCTTTACCACCTTTACCTCAAAATTACCCAGGAAGCCCAGAATCTGCTCCACCTCGCTCTCGGTAAGCACCTGGATATGCTTATTGTCGAGGAGGCCCTTTATCTCCTTGGTTATCAGGCCTGGGCCGGATTCCATGTTGACGAAGAGCTGGCTCAAGCCCTTCACCTTACCGCCCAGCGAAGAGCTTTTCTCCACCAGATAGACTTTTCTATCCGGTGACGCCAGCACCTGGCTGGCTTTGATGCCGGCAATGCCGCCGCCGATTACCAGCACGTCGGGATTGCACTCAATCTCCTTGTTCTCTAGGGGGTTGTGATAGCCCACCCGGCTGATGGCGGCTCTTATTTGTCTTATCGCTTTATCGGTAGCTTCGGCTCCGTCCGGCGTGACCCAGGCGCACTGTTCGCGTATATTGGCCAGCTGGAATAGCTGCGGATTGAGGCCCGCTTTTTGGCAGACATTCATGAAGGTAATCTCGTGCTGCTTTGGCGAGCAGGCCGCCACCACCAGGTGCGTCAGGCCGTGCTCTTCGATAGCCTGCTCGAGGAATTTCTGCCCGTCGCCAGAGCATAAGAGTTTATACTTCTCGGCAACAACTACATCTTTGAGGGGGTTAACGGCCTCAATTACCTGGTCAACATCTACCTTTTCGGCGATGTTGGTGCCGCATTCGCAAACGTATACGCCTATTCTCTTGGCCACTTTGCAACCTCTATTTCGATGATGAAAGTATTCTTCCCGCCGTCGCTTCCGCTTCGGCTACCGTCTCGGCAATATCCTTGGGCCCCTGGGCGCAGCCGGCGATAAATATGCCGTCCTGGACAGTGGTTATGGAACTAAGGTCTGGTTCCTTCTCGCTAAAGAACCCGTCCTTATCCTGCTGGATGTTCAGAATCCCAGCCAGCTTGGCTGAATCGTGCCCCGGTTCCAGGGCCGGGTTGAGAATAACCATTTCCACGGTAAGGCTTTTCTCCTGGCCGTCTTCGGTTTTATGTTTAATAGCCAGTTCCTTCCCCGACTGGGAAACACCGGTTACCGTAGCCCGAACGAAGTCAACCCCGCTCTCTTTTACCTCTTGATAGAAATGCTGATAGTCTTTACCGGGAATACAGAGGTCGGAGTAGAAGTGGGTTATCTTCACCCCGGGCAGTTTTGCCTTAATGAAGTGGGAAAGCTTTAGAGAGGCCATGCAGCATACTGAAGAGCAATAGCCCTTCTGGTCACGCCCCACGCAGTGGATAATGGCCGCCGACTTGGGCGGCTGGCCGTTCTTTAGAGTAATCTGTCCCTGAGTGGGCCCGTTGGAGGCGCATATCCTCTCCACCTCCATGGCGGAGTAGACATCGCTGAGCTTCTTATACCCATATTGGGTGGTCTGACCAACGTCGAACGATGCGAAACCGGTGGCGACGACGATGGCGCCTACCTTGAGCTCCAGATCCTCGTCCTTCTGGGTGTAGTCGATGGCCTCAAACATACAGGCTTCCTGGCAGGCCTTGCACTCCTTCTTCCCCTTGAAGCGCAGGCAGTTCTCGGTGTCGATAACGGGGACATTAGGCAGCGCCCCGGCGCAGGGAATATATATCGCCTTACGCTTAGCCAGCCCTTCCTCGAATTCGTTATCCACCTCCACCGGGCAGGGGTCAAAACAGGCGTTGCAGCCGATGCAATTGCCCAGGTCAACGTAGCTCGCCTTTTTCCTGACTTTCACCGAAAAATCGCCCGCCGAGCCGCTGACGGATTCGACCTGGCTTAGTCTGAGCAGCTCGATATTTTCGTCGGCTAAAAGCTCCTGCTGTTTGGGGGCTATCATACAGGTGGCGCAGTCCATGTTGGGGAATACTTCTTCAAATTTTATGACATTACCGCCGATGTACGAGCTCTTTTCGACGAGGTATACCTTTCTACCCGAGTTGGCCAGGAGTAGGCTGGTCTCAATACCAGCAACACCGCCCCCGATAACCACTACCGGGGTATTCTGTCTTTTATCAGTCATTTCTTTCCACCATCTATAGCGAAGTCTTTGTCTTCATGGGGTTGGGCCCCATTCCCGTAATCTGCTGAGCAAATTCGGTGGCTACGTCTTTGAATCTCTGTCCTTCCGACGCCGACACCCAGGCAAGCATGAGCCGGTCCGAGTCCAGCCCCAGGGTTTCAAAGGTGTTCTTGAGAAGAGCAAACCGGCGGCGGGCATAGTAGTTCCCCTCCCGGTAGTGGCAGTCACCGGGGTGGCAGCCGGCAACGAGCACGCCGTCAGCGCCATGCAGTAGCGCCGTGGCCACCAGAACCGGGTCGACCCGGCCGGAGCACATCACCCTAATTACGGAAAGGGATGATGGCACTTCCAGCTTGGTTGCCCCGGCCAGGTCGGCGCCGGCATAGGAACACCAGTTACAAAGGAAGCCGACTATTTTGGGGGTGAAACCTGCTTCCATAAAACCTCCGGGCTAAAACTGGATTTGCGCCTTGTGTTTGCCCCCGCCTTCGTCGACGCAAAAGAGTAGCGTCTTATTCATCTTGCCGCACCAAGCCTCAACGTCTTTGGGGAAAGACTCGCAGTCAGCTATAACCTCTACGGTGTCTCCCGCCGGGATGCTTTTTGCCATGGCGGCTAATTTAAGCACCGGCTGCGGGCATTTAAGCCCTAAAACATCCAATGTATGTAGTGCCATAATTGCCTCCTTAAATCACCCTGATTTAGTTTTAGCTATTTTAGAAAGAGAAGGTTATGTTAGCGTCCGAAATCGAGGCTATAAACGTAGTGGCGCCGATAATTTCCACGCCTTCTCTAAAATCCCCGGGTTTAAGGTCCTTGTTCTCCAGCGCCAGCTCACAGACGTAAATCTTGCCGCCCAGTGAGAGTATGCCGTCGTAAAGCTCTACGATGTTGGGTAGACCCTTGCCCGAGATTTTCTCCAACTCGCCCTTGACCATGGTCGGTGCACCACCGGGGCAACAGAATATGGTGACATCGTCCCCGCTTGCCGCCGCGCTGGAACCCAAAATCATGGGCGGGTAAATGTTGGGGGGTGCCGAACCGTTAACCGTGATTGCTACTTTAGCCATGTGAACCCTCCTTATTTAAAAATCTTTTTTATGTTCAGGCTAGATGCCAAAAACATCTCAGCTAACCGCCGCTTCCTGCTTCCTACCGCTATCTCGAGACACTTTTCTTACAATTGGATTGGGGCCAAGCTCCTTTATGGTTTGGGTAAAACTTTTCACCGTTTCGGCTATTTTGGGACCTTCGGAGGCGGCTATCCACTCTAATCTGAGCCTGTCCTTGCCGATACCCATGACTTCCAAGAAAGGAAAAAGTCCCGTCATCTTGCGGCGGGCATTGAGGTTTCCTTTCTGGTAATGGCAGTCTCCGGGGTGGCATCCGCAAACCAGAACGCCGTCGGCGCCGGCAATAAAAGCCTTGAGAATCATTCGCTCGTCGACCCGACCGGAGCACATTACCCTTATCACTTTAACGTTGGGGGGATACTTCAGGCGCGCGGTACCAGCTAGGTCAGCGCCAGCGTAGGAACACCAGTTGCAGAGGAAACCGACTATTTTTGGCTCGAAATCGCCCGTCATCACACTTCTTGGGCGCAGCACTATAGCTCGGCCTTATTATGTGGTAAAATTAAAGAGCTAAAGAGCTCTACCCAAAGTATAATACCCTACGGGGGTATAGCATGTCAATACTTACATTAAGGGGCTAAGTGAGAGGTGAAATGGTAGAAGAACCGGTATCTAAAGAAACATTATTACAGCGTCTAAAGAGGGCGGAGGGCCAGATTCGCGGTATCGAAAAGATGATTGAAGCCGGCCGCCAGTGTGAAGACGTGGTTACCCAGCTGGCGGCGGTGCGCTCCGCCATCGAGGGTACTGCTGCCCTTCTCCTGAAAAACTACATGAGAATCTGTTTCCAAGGTGAGACGCCGACAGAGTGCGTTGACGTGGAATCCCTGGCCCGGGCCATCGCTATCTGGGGCAGGGTTCATGTTGGGGACTAGTCAGTAACCTTATTCTCACGATTATTTGATGAGGATAGGCTAGCTTAGGTACTAGTAAACAAACCGCTAGACTGTTCAATGAAGTATTACCCCACTTGTTACTTATGCTGGATACCCGCATAAGCGTAGGCAAGGTCTACCCAAGAGCCATAGCCGAAGTCACCAACCTCGAGGCTCAGAACTTGGTAGCCCCATATTAAACAGACGCCACAGTTTACGAACAGCCCATCATGTACATAATCCTGGAACTCCGTCCAGTACTGTTACTCGGGCCTAATCTATCTTCAAGCCAGTTGACAACGGAGAAGTAATATACTAGAATAATTATGAACATAAGACCAAAATAACCTATAATCATCACTATTTAATGGGCTTATGACTAAAATATAGGGATAAAGGCTTATGGGTAGACAGCCTATGTGGCGGCGGGTGGACTCTATCCCCCGGGTGACTTATTTCAAACCGGCGGGCGTTCCCCTGGCCAACCTTGAGGAAGCACGCCTCTCCGTCGAAGAAGCCGAGGCGATTCGGCTCAAGGACATTGAGGGGCTGGGGCAGGACGGGTGCGCCCAAAAGATGAAGGTGTCGCGTAGCACCTTCGCCCGCATACTGCTATCGGCGCGGCAGAAGATGGCCGACGCCCTGCTCAACGGCAAGGCGATAAGAATCGAGGGGGGCAACTACGAGATGTCGTTACGCCGCTTCCGCTGCCGTAACGGCCATGAATGGGAGGTCCCCTTCGAAAAGATGATAAAGGAGCCGCCGGAGCTTTGCCCCACCTGCAGCACGGCCGAAATCATGGCGCTTTGGCCGATGGGATACGGGCGGGGCCGACGCGAATGGTAAGAAACCATTAACTAGCCGAACGATGAAAGTCCTCGATGATTTAATCTCAACACTGCACATGGACGCCGAGGTAAAGGACATCCGAATGGGCCTCTTTCACACCGCTGTCCTGACGCGTAACTGCGGGCTGGCGGCGACGCTACCCCGCGACGCCCTCCAACAGGAGTCGCCATCAATTGGGGAATCAGGGCGCCTCCTCGAGAAAAGCGCCCCGGAACTGGTGAGGATGTCTTACGCAGATGAAATACTAGAAGCCGCTATTGGCATGGCCGCCATCAACTCGCTGCTCGAGATTAACAACGAAGAATGTCAGGAGCTTAACGCCAGCCAGCTTATTGCCGAAAAGGGCAAAGGGAAAAAAGTGGCTGTTATCGGCCATTTCCCCTTCACCCCCCACCTGCGGGAGGTGGTGGATAAACTCTGGATAATCGAGAAGAACCCGCGTGCTGGTGACTTACCCGAGGCCGAGGCGGAGAATCTTATCCCCCAAGCTGACGTCGTCGGCATCACCGGCACGGCTTTCACCAACCACACTATCGAGAGGCTGCTTAAATTATGCCCTTCCAAAGCCTACGTGATCATCATCGGCGATACCGCCCCCCTCTCCCCGGCGCTCTTCGACCACGGCATTAACGCTATATCGGGAACTAAGGTTAACGACCCCCAGCTGGCGATGAACTGCGTCAGCCAAGGGGCGACCTATCCCCAGATTAAAGGAATCCGCCAGCTAACGATGATGAATGGCGGAAGGAGGTAAATTATGTATTACGGAATGGGACGAGGCCGAGGCGCCGGAAAAGGTGGAAGCGGAGGCATGGGCTTCGGTTTTCGGGGTGCATCACCTCCCTGGCCCTACGTAGGTAGAGGTAGAGGCGGACTGCCGCGCTGCGGCTATTACCTGAGCGGCCCCGGTGCGGCCCCAACCACCCCCTTTACACCCCCGACCGGGGAAGCCGAGCTCGACTCACTGAAGAGCCAGGCGGAGGCACTCAAGGGGCAGCTGGAGCAGATTGAAGCCAGGATGCGCCAGCTTGAGGATGAGAAAAAGGGAGGCAGTTTATGAAAATCGCGGTATCAGCTAATGGTCCCAGCCTCGATGCCGAGGTTGACCCACGCTTCGGGCGCTGCGCCTATTTTATCATCGCCGACCCCGAGACTATGGAGTTTGAGGCGGTCGATAACGCCAGCGCCATGGCCGCCGGCGGGGCGGGCATATCCGCCGCCCAGATGGTCGTCCAGAAAGGCGTAAAGGCTGTTATCACCGGTAACCTTGGGCCCAACGCCCACCAGGTCCTGTCCGCCGCCGGCATCGAGATGATAACCGGCGCTTCAGGGAAAGTAAAAGACGCCATCGAAGGCTACCGCGCCGGTAAGCTCAAAGCCAGTTCCCAGCCCAACGTCCCCGACCACTACGGCATGGGCGGTGGTGGTGGTGGTGGTATGGCCGGCGGCATGGGACGGGGCATGGGTGGCGGCATGGGACGCGGTATGGGCGGCGGCATGGGTAAAAGGTGCGGGCGAGGTGGCGGCATGGGCTTCGGCATGAACCCGCCTATGGCTTCTTCATCCCAGAGCCCCGCTTCGGAAATCGATGGGCTTAAGGCCCAGTCGCAGGACTTAGCCCAGCAACTCAACGACATCCAGCGACGTATCGAGGAGCTGGAAAAGGAAGGGAACTAAAGAGGAATTATGCCTGTCTGGAAGTATACTAAGGAGCATAAGGAAGTAACTGTAGATGAGATAGATAAGGTTCTGAAAAGCCTGGTCTGTTTCAAATGCGGTAAGGAGCTTCATTCCGATGAATGCCCCTTTGCTAGGTTGAGGGTGGAGCTAATCGCCCTAAAAGAATCAAAGAAGGGGTAAAAGCGATACTAATCTATGTAATCTAAGCGACCCTTTTTGGAGGTGAATTTATGCCTAGAGGAGACGGAACGGGCCCTCCCTGGGGGAGCGGACCGGGAACAGGCAGAGGCGGGGGAAGAGGCGGCGGCAGGGGGCGGATGGGGGGCAATCGCCCCGGCGCCGGCCCCAGCGGTGAATGCGTCTGCCCCGCCTGCGGAACAAAGGTAGCCCACCAGAGAGGCACCCCCTGCTACGATATTAAATGCCCCAAGTGCGGGGCCAAGATGACCAGAGCCTGAATGATAATATCTATCGCCAGCGGTAAAGGCGGCACGGGCAAGACGCTGGTAGCCACCAGCCTAGCCCTTGCCCTCAAGGATGACTATAAGGTGAAGCTGCTCGACGGTGATGTCGAGGAGCCTAACGATCACGTATTTCTAAAACCCGATATCAGTGGCAGTGAGCCTGTCTTTATCCCTGCCCCCAAGATAGACGAGGCCAAGTGCACCCGCTGCGGTAAGTGCGCCGAGGTCTGCGCCTACAACGCCATCGCCGTCCTCGGCGAGCACGTACTAACCTTCCCCGAGCTCTGCCACGGCTGCGGCGCCTGCAGCTACCTTTGCCCGGAAAAGGCGATAACCGAGGAAAATAGGCGAACGGGCGTGGTGGAGTGGGGAGATGCCGATGGCCTTGATTTCGTTCAGGGCAAGCTCACCGTCGGCGAGGCCATGCCCTCGCCCGTAACCAGGCAAGTTAAAAAACATACTGATAGCGACGGTATCAATATAATCGACAGCCCGCCGGGGACATCCTGCCCGGTGGTAGAGGCTATCGAGGGCAGCGACTTCTGCCTGCTGGTTACTGAGCCCACCCCTTTCGGCCTCAACGACCTTGTCCTAGCCGTAGAGACGGTGCGGCAGCTGAGCATAGACTGTGGCGTCATCCTCAACCGCGCTGGCGTCGGCGACAATAAGGTGGAGGATTATTGCCGTAGCCAAAATATACCCATTTTGCTTACCATACCCCTCGATACCGAGATTGCCCGCCTGTACTCTCGAGGGATAACGCTGGTCGAGGGCAGGCCGGAATGGAAAGAAAAATTCGTCGGGCTCTTCGAGAGTCTCAAGGAGACAATAGGTGCGAGAGATCGTAGTCTTAAGCGGTAAGGGCGGCACGGGTAAGACCTCTATCGTCGGCTCGCTGGCGGCGCTGGCCAAGGGCAAGGTGCTGGCCGACTGCGACGTGGACGCCGCCGACCTTCATTTGCTGCTCAAGCCCGCGGTGAAGCAGGAAAACGAGTTCTGGAGCGGTCAGCTCGCCCAAATCGACGAGGAGAAGTGCACGGAGTGCGGGCTCTGTCAGGACTTATGCCGCTTTGAAGCTATCAAGGACTATAAGGTCGACCCGATAGCCTGCGAGGGCTGTGGCTTCTGTGCGCACATATGCCCGGTGGACGCCATAACTATGAAAGAGAATATGTCCGGGCACTGGTTTATCTCCGACACCAGCTACGGGCCGCTGGTCCACGCCCGTCTCGGCATCGCCCAGGAGAACTCGGGCAAGCTGGTGGCGCAGGTCAGGCAGGAAGCCAGGCGCATCGCCCAGGAGCAGAACCTGGAATGTCTTATCAGCGATGGCCCCCCGGGCATCGGCTGCCCGGTTATCTCCTCGCTTTCGGGCGCCTCCCTGGCGCTAATGGTGACCGAGCCCACCCTATCCGGCATCCACGACCTGGAAAGGGTGCTCGGCGTCAGCCGCCACTTCGGCGTGCCTGCCGCCGTTTGCATAAACAAGTACGATTTAAACGAGGAGAACAGCCGCCGAATCGAGGACTACTGCCATAAGCAGGGCATCGAGGTGGTGGCCAGAATCCCCTTCGATAATGCCGTAACCGAGGCCATCGTCCGCGGCGTGCCCGTGGTGGAATACGCCGACGGCAAAGTCTCGCGGGAAATAGAGGGGCTGTGGGAGTCAATCTCCCGCCCCTGAAACGTTTTTAAGGAGGTATTTTTAATGAAATACGCCATACCCACAAGCGGTGGCCTGTTGTCGGCCCACTTCGGCCATTGCGAGCAATTCGCCCTGTTTGACGTTGACGAAACGGGCAAAAAGATAGTGAAAAAAGAGCTGGCCCCCGCCCCACCCCACCAGCCCGGTCTTTTACCAGTCTGGCTGGCCGAGCAGGGGGTCTCGCTGGTCATCGCCAGCGGCATTGGCGCCCACGCCCAGAGTCTCTTCCAGCAGCACGGCATCGGCGTTATCATCGGCGTCAGCGAGAGCGATCCGGAGCAGGCGGTGCTCAAACATCTAGAGGGAAATTTGGATAGCGGCGCTAACACCTGTGACCACTAGAAAGGGAGAATCACCATGTCGTCATCATGGGATAACTTCGTGGAACAGCTAAAGGCTAAAATGCTCGAGGTCTATTCAGAGGCGGTTGTCGAGCACAGCATGAACCCCAAAAACGTGGGGGAGATAGAGGACGCCGACGGCTTCGCCAAAATTACCGGTCCCTGTGGCGACACCATGGAGCTATGGCTCAAGCTAAAGGGCGAGACCATCCAGGAAGCTGGTTTCCTCACCAGCGGCTGCGGCACCAGTATCGCCTCGGGCAGCATGGTGACCGAGCTGGCCAAGGGCCAAAAGCTCAGCCAGGCTCAGAAGATAAGCCAGCAAGACGTCCTCGACGCCCTGGGGGGCTTGCCCGAGGAAAGCGAGCACTGCGCCCTGTTGGCGGCAGACACGCTGAAAGCGGCCATCAGGGACTACCTGATGATAAAAAGGGAGCCCTGGAAAAAGGCATACCGTAAGCAATAACGAGCAGATTGGAGACAGCACCATGGCTAAGGAAAGAATGCTATGCCCCTTCTCCGGGAAACTATGCCAGGAGTGCCCCCTTTACCGGGGCCGACACTATTACCTCTGTTTTAGCAAGAGCTATCGGGGACACCTAGAAAACGCGGATGAAGCCACCGCTAAGAACAAACCCCTGGAACCCGTCTGGGAACCCGACAAAATGCCCAGCGCCGTCGACCCATTCAAACGGTTCATGTCAAAAATCTGGGACTAGGCCAGGAAATAAGTGCCCGATAGAATATATCGGGCTAGAATGTGCCCCTAATGTGGTCCACCGCCACCAGGTGGTCCACCGCCGCCACCACCAGGTGGCCCACCGCCGGGAAAACCGTTGCCAGATGAGCCTGCCCAGGTTACAACACTTGAAATTGTAAAGCTGGTAATTTGAGTACCGGCGGTATATGTTCCGCCTGAGTATAGACAGTCGGTAACAGTACCAGTTGAACTGCCTCCGGTGTAAACAATATAGGTTTCGCCGTTTTCCAGTTCGGGCGAGCATAGCAAGACGGACTGGTAGGTCTTTGTCGGTACAAAGGTAAGGATTTCTTCGCCGTCTTCGGTCTCAATGTGAATAATCGTATCTGCCGACTGTTGTGACGAGAAATTTATCAGCACCGAATATTGGGTGGATGACGTGTCAGGAGCTTCTGCCATACCAGAACTGCCTACCGCCACAAGATAACCACCGCTAACAGTGAAAGTACCCAAATAATCTATAGCCCCGTTCATATCACCGGTAGGACCGTTGACGATAACGTCACCTGCTGTCATGTTGATGGAACCGTTCACGTCGAGGCCATCACCCTTAGAGTCGATTACAGTATATCCACCGTTTATATAAAGCCAGTTATCACTGGAAAAGCTGAAATCATTTTGGCCTGGCCTTCCGTCTATTGAGGAGCCATCATTGCCGCCGCGGACATTTATGCCATCATCGCTGGAGGTAATGTGGATATCCCCGTCATTAATGGTAATAACGGCGCTTTCGATACCTTCATAGGATTTAGTAATGCTTATTTCTCCGCCGTTGATTTCCAGGTTTGAATCCGAATGCATGCCGTCGTCTCCGGATGCCGCAATAATATTACCGCCGTTAATCGTTATACTGTCATTGGAATGGATAGAATCATCAGAAGAATCTATGTTTATGGTGCCTCCCGTAATCGTTATATTAAGGCCAGCCTTTAACCCTTTGGCGCTGCCGGAAGTGCTGGCATCATCCGGGTTAGTTCCCATATCCCCAGGCGGCATACCCCCATTCCCCCAATCACCCCATGTATTTCCTTCTTGGCCGATATTACGGCTGCTGTTGATGCTGCCACCGCCTGAGGATATGGTTATATCACCGCCGCTGATCATCATGCTTGTTTCCGCCTGAATACCGTCCTCCCCGGCGGTAATGAATATAGTCCCGCCCTCAATAAAAACATATCCCTTTTCCTCATCACTATCATTATTGGACTGCATGCCGTCAGCGCCCGCGTCTACGATGATGTTTCCGTCCTTAACGGCAATGGAGTCCCTGCCCTTAATACCATCGTTTACGGCGTTTACAGTAACATTGCCACCGGTAATTATAAGGTCATCCTTGCTCTGAATTCCGTTGTTGTAGTTGGCATTGACTGTCAGTGCACCATTGCCGTTAATAGTAAGGTCGTCTTTACTGAAAATTGCCGCGTTGGGTTCGATTGATTCTGAGTCCTCAATATGAGAGTTATCAGCAAGATAGGAATCGCCATCTGTTACGAAATTTTCAGTGCCGTCCGCCAGAGTGATGACGGTTTTTTCGGCATTCTTAATATAAATAGGTGCGCTCGTGGAACAGGTGATATCCATCCCGTCTAGAATGAGCCTTACTGTTTTCTCATCCTTGGTATTTATTATAATCTGTCCGTCATTCAGCGTACCATTTATGCAGTAGGTGCCAGCAGAGGTAATGGCTATTTGATTACCGTCAACTACTGCCCCGCTCCCGTAGAATTCTATCGAATCGCCGGCCAAGACAATATAGGACGTTTCGGAGCTTTCCCAACTGAAATCTAGGTCTTCACTGTCATATACAACGGAAATTGCCACGAATGCATCGTTCTCAGAATTGGATGGAGATGAAGCGTTATTAGATTCGGCTGCATCGCCGAAACAGGCGCTAAGAGTAAAGCTAAGAGTAAATACGAGTAACAATGCAACTATTTTTTTCATTTTTAATATCTCACGAAAAAGCCTTTATATTCTATCCGAGCCCCTTTTTGTTACAGCTTACATTTAGGAGTGAACGGTTGAGTAGTGTTTTTGTTCACTAAAAGGGATTTTTAGCTATGTTTTTTCTAACTAGCTGAAGTGACATCTATCACGGTATAGGGGCTTCAATAAATAAACTGAAAGGGGGAGTGCGCAGGGAAGGCCATTTTTGCTAGTTCTGAACACCTGGCCTAACCCCTCAGTAGTAATAGACCCTGACTTCCTCTAATGTTGGTGTATTGGCCGCATCCGAAGTAGTCAGCGTCGCCCGCCACTGCATGTATCGTCCCGAAGGTAGTCCCGAGCTAACCGGAGGGGTACCTCCTACCGGAATCCAGGCGGCGTCAGGATAACCGCCGTTTAGACTATCGGAAGCCCTCACTTCAAAGGTTATATCGGTAGCCGATTCCAAGATTTCATCCCAGAATAAAGTATTCCAGCTGGTTCCAGATGCCCCGGTATCCAGGACCTGGGAAGCAATGGTGCCAGGGGAGATATACAAGCCCTCTTCCGCACCCACGCTGGCTACCGGATCTGAGGAGACGTATTGGCGAACTCTTATATCGTCAGTGTAAAATTCCCAGCCACCATGCACCACAAATCTGTCGAAGCTGTTATATGAAGAGTTGGAAGTGGATATAGACTCAACCAGACTCCCCGAGGAGTTGTATAGCTCAAACTCAATGGTGCTACCGTATTTCCTAAACTTGACCGTCATCCAGGTATTCCATTGGTAGGCTGAAGTACTCTTTAAAGCCAGGTTAGTGCTTAAGCCGCCCGTTCTTCTCTCTATGGCGAAATTTGACGGCAAGCTATTAAAATCGTACATTCTGGGCCCGTAGCCGTTAAAGCTGCCATCCTCTACGCCATAGCGGTTTTGAGTACCGCCGTTCTCGTTTATCCTCTTCGTCTTAAAGACAGCCTCAAAATCGCTCAATGCCCCGTTGTTAAACAGGGAATAGCCTCCATGCGAATCATTATGAGCCGTTTTAAGCAGGACGTAGTTGCCGCTGTCATTGGCGATTTGCACCACCCCACTGCCGTATTGGTACCAGTCCGAGATATCCCCATCCCCAAAGTCATCGAAGAACTCAAAGGTGGCGTCGCCATCGCTGGCAGTACTGGCGGCGCTGTTGCCGTAATACATGTAGATTATCGTGTCGCCCGAAGGAAGGGAGGGGACTTTAACCCAGAAGGTGGCCGATGAGGAGGTGACATAGCTTTCCCGCCAGTGGGCCAGTTCGGTTGAGCCGTCGGAATCGGTAAACCTAATATCGCCGAAGTCAGGCCGCATGTTAGCGTCGTAGCTAACATTAACCTCGACCTGATAGCCAGTCAGACTGGAGCCGGCGTTAGTTATTGTTACCGGTGCTCGGCAACTCCAGGACATATCATACCAATCAGACACGGTTACCAGTTCCAGGTCGTCTATATAGAGGTAATCATCAGCACCTGACATCTCCGTATCAAAACAAACGTAAAACTGGTTCGACATGTTAAACGAAGAAAGGTCTATATCGCAGAAGTGATAGATATTGTCATCTTCCCCATCCACCCACGTCTCCACCACGTTCCAGTCGACGCCGTCATAGATATAACACTCGACGAACTCACCAGGCTCGAACGAATCAGCCTTGGCCCAGAACTGCAGACGCACGTCACTACGCCCCGAAAGGTCCACGGCCCGGTCAACGTAGGCATCAGAGGAAGTCATCAGGAGATGGTAGCTGCCGCCGTGAGGAGACCCGCTGGTGGTGAGCGACGAGCTTCCTTCGTGCCACCATCCCCACAACCAGCCCGAGCCACCGGACCAGCCTCCTTCAAAGCCATCAGTGGCGATAACACTCTGGCTAGCCTGCTGGGCGAGCTTAACATCCCCAGGGCTTGAGGAAGTATCGACGTTACTTCCTACCCCAGCCTCAAAATCCACCTGCGTAGTCTGCGTCCACACCCCGACCGTCCAGGCCTGAAAAGCGTTACCAGTGGAACTCTCCGCGTCAACCAAGGTGCCGCTGGTCATACCAATATTACTGGCCAGCAGAACCAGGGCCAGGCCTGAAAGCAAAATCAGCCACTTTTTACCCCTCATCAACCTTCATCTCCTTACCACATCCCGTATTCCCTCTTGGCTCGTTTCTCCTTTATCGCACGGAATACCTTCACTACCTCCATCACTATAATGGCGAGGCCGGGCAGGCACAGCGTCAGTATCAGCCCCAGAGGGCTTTTAATGAACTGGGCAGCATAGCCCAGATAAGGCATATGGAAGCAAACCTCGCCCGCCAGGTTCTGAGCCGGCACGACAAAGGGGTCAACATGAGCATTGGCATCCCCTTTTGTCTGGAACTGAAGCGGTGAGCCGTCTTCTATGGCCACCACACCGTCTTCCACGGCTACCACACCGTCTTCCACGGCTACCACCCGGTGACTGGTCAACTCATCGTTCAGCGGAGAGTGGAAGGTGATAATATCCCCCACCCTTATCTCTTCCGCCGCCACGGGGCGCGTTACCACCACACCCCCCACTTTAAGCTGGGGCTCCATACTGCCTGAATAAACAGTGTCCACGCTCCAGCCAAAGCGAGGCGCCAGAAAAGTAAATGCGGCTGTCGCCATAAGTAGAATTACTAAGGCAACGCCAAAACCCTGTATTGCTTTTTTCATAACCGTCTTCCTTTACTAACTCAGGACTATACAGCCCCCGCCGCCCCCCTAGTCCACCCGGGATGATTTGGATTCTTAGGGCGGCAGGGATTGAATTTAACCCCACCACCCCATGAATCCCGGCTGGACTCTAGACTAATTAAGGCGTCTGACCATCTTGCGCTAGATAGAGCTCGATGGTAAAGGTGCTCCTATCGCCCTGATATTCATTAGCAGCGCTACTGCTAAGCGTACCGCCTATAGAAAGCGTAATACTGGTGGCACTCAGGTCGTCCTTTATCAGCGTCCAGGTGCCCGGCAAGGCGCTGAGCAGCACGCCGTTAAGGCCCGATACCGGACTACTATCGACCTGGCAACTGAAGGTAATCTGGGTGCTGATGTTGTCAACGGGCGTGTTGCCGTTGCAAGGACCGCTGGGGCTGGTCCATGACCCACCCTCAGCGACACATTCCGGCTCGTTTATGGTCTCACCGGTGTCGGTAACACCCGTTATCCTCACATACAGGTCGCCAGTCAGGCTGCCCACATTTTCGCAGGTGATATCAACCGGGGTGGCCGCCACTCCGGGCTCCATGTCGGAGATAGTCACCGCGGTGCTGGTCCACGGGTTCTCGCCATCGACCTGCAGGTCAAGCGTGCCCGCGGTAAAGGTATTGCCCGCGCTGGACTCCGTATCGCTAAAGTAAGCGTAAACGCCACCACCGATTAGAGCACCCACCAAAGCCATGGTCATAAAGCTAAATAGTATACTTTTCATTCCTATTCACCCCCTTTCTTAGTTGATTGGTTTTGATCTCTATGATTCATGATTGATAACACTCCATTCCTACCTCCTCTGCGGCGTTGCTTAAGCCGATTAGATTTCTATTGTTCTTCGTCATGGCTAATCTCTTCTCAAAAATAAAGGGCTTCCCTAGCTGGTCGTACTTCATCCGTCTTACTTCGACTCCTATTCTTTCGATATCGGCTTTCGAAAACAGCCGCCACCCCCGCCCGTCCCGGTGGGCGGCATCCTTAAGTATGCCGCTTTTAAGCCAGCGTAGTAGTGTGGACCGGCTGACACCCGTCATCTCACAGGCTTCCCGGGTCCGGTAATATGTTTGACCTTTAAACAAGACCGACATAACTTAATCCTTTCTTAAATTCCTGCGATTTTTCTTAAGATTTTCTAAACATGACTATATTTAATATGTGTCAGTATGCCTCAATACAAGCCACTATGGGAATCCCCCAAATGGGTCAATTTCGGGGGTAATTAGTACTAGAACATGGGAGGAAAGTCCCGATTACTGTAGCCAAAACAGGATATTGAGGCTTAAATAAAGCGGAAATCTGACCAAGCAACATCGTTCTACCTTGATATCAGGCGGGAAACTAGTATAATGTACTAGAAACTGAACCGACCCGGAGTAAGCGATGACTACAGGTTATATGGGCAAGCTACTTTTCGTGAATCTCTCCACAGGGGAGATAAAAGAGGAAACACCCGACGAGAGCCTCTATCGAGATTTCATCGGAGGCTACGGCCTCGGTGCCAGGGTTCTTTACCGCCACCAGAAGGGAGGGGCCGACCCGCTGGGAGCGGATAATACACTTGGCCTGGTTACCGGCCCGCTCACCGGCACCCCGGCACCCTTTGGTTGCCGCTACGTAGCGGTGGCCAAATCGCCCCTCACTGGCGGGTGGGGGGACGCCAATTGCGGCGGAGATTTCGGCCCCAACCTCAGGTTCGCCGGCTATGATGGCGTATTTTTCACCGGCATTTCCGAAAAGCCGGTCTACCTTTTTATTGACAATGGCCAAGCCCAGTTAAGAGAGGCAGCTCACCTCTGGGGAAAGGTCACCTACGAAACTGACGACCTGCTGCAGGCCGAACACGGCAAAGCGGCTAAGGTCGTCAGCATCGGTCCGGCCGGAGAGAACCTCTCCCTTGTTGCCTGTCTTATGAACAATAGAGTTGATGCTGCCGGGCGCTCAGGGCTGGGGGCGGTGATGGGCGCCAAAAAGCTCAAGGCAGTGGTAGCCAGGGGAGAGCGGAAGGTGCCCATGGCCGATAGCGAGGCGGCCAACAGGTTGCGACGGAAGCATATAGCCGAGATGAAGGGCTCCCCATTCCTTGAGGATTTCCACAGGTACGGTACCAGCGGCCACACCGCCGAGTCCGCCCACAGCGGCGATACACCGGTCAAAAACTGGGGCGGCATCGGCGTCATTGACCTACCCGATGTATCAGACCTGCGTAAGGATGTGGTAGATGCCAGAGTGGCCAGCCGGACCGGCTGCTGGCGCTGTCCGGCGGCCTGCAAGGCCAGGCTAAAAGAGGCAGCCGGCGACTATAGCTACCCGGCGGGCATTCACCGGGCGGAATACGAAACCCAGGCCGCCTTCGGAGCCATATGCCTCAACAATAATAGCGAGGCAATAGCCATGGCGGGCTACCTCTGCGACATCTACGGACTGGACACTATCTCCGCCGGCACCATCCTCGCCTTTGCCATGGAATGTTACGAGCATGGTCTCATTACCAAAGCGGATACTGACGGGATTGAGCTAACCTGGGGTAATCACCGGGCCATGATTGCCATGCTCGAGAAGATTGCCCGGCGGGAGGGCTTCGGCGACGTCCTCGCCGACGGGGTAAAGCTGGCCGCCGAGAGAATCGGCAAGGGGGCTGAGGAGTACGCCGTTCATATCGGGGGGCAGGAACTGGGTATGCACGACCCGAAATTCGATTTCCCGCCTTTTGCCGGTCAGCCGACGGCGGCCCGTTACCAGATGGATGCTACCCCCGGCCGGCATACCGCTGGTTTCGGCCCTACTCAATTCCAGATTGGTGTGGTCAACGCCAGCGGGCTTTGCCTGCATAGCAACCTGGCGGTGCCCGACCCCAACAACTATCTGGTGGGATACATGAGGGCGGTGACCGGCTGGGACCGCTCCCTGGACGAGCTGCTCGTGTGCGGCGAGAGGATTGCCAATATGAGGCACCTCTTCAACCTTCGCGAAGGTATCAATCCCCGGGAACTCAAGGTACACGGCCGAATAATCGGGCGCCCTCCCCGGCAAGAAGGCCCCCTGGCGGGGGTATCGTCAGAAATCGAGGCTGAAATCTACTGGAACCTCGGCGCCCTTGATTGGGACCGGCAAACGACCAAACCAAGCCAGAGAAAGCTGCTGGAACTGGGGCTGGATGATGTAGCCCGTGAGCTCTGGCCGCCTAAATAAGCAGGAATGGGAGCATCAGGCTATGTTTAGATGCGTTGTGGAGATGTTCGGGCTACCGAGCGAGATAACCGAGCTGCGGGAGGTGGAGGTCGAGTTAGATGACGGGGCTACCCTGAGGGACGTTGTGGCCGCGCTAAAAGGCAAAGTCCCGGCGCTGGAGGGGACGGCTATTCGCGCCGGGGAAGACCAGCTGGTTGAGAACTACAAGTTCAATGTCAACGGGCGCTTCTACTATGATGACATGGACTTAAAGATTAAGAGCGGTGACCGTATCGCCCTGCTCGTCCCCATTACCGGCGGATGAACGGACGTATTATTCCGACCTACTTATCCAGCGCCTGGTAGAAATCATGCTTATCGTGAGCCGCCTTCTTCGCCCCCTTGTCCCTTCTCTCTTTGAAGAAATTATACTCGTCCGGCTCAAAGCTCAGGTTGGTTCCCATAGTATGCTGTATGTAGGAATGGGTAAGTCCCTGGGTGACCCCCATAATGTCGTAGAGGAAATGCCGTGACGCCTTACCCAGCGCAATACCATCGCGAGGGAAGCGGGCCAACCCTTTAGCGAGTTCATTTACCTCGGCCTCCAGCTTATCGGCGGGGACGGCCCTGTTTATTAGTCCTATTTCACTGGCTTCCTTACCGTCAATCATTTTACCGGTAATACTTAGCTCCAGGGCCCGTGTCAAACCGCAGCGCAGTACTAAAATTGGTGAGATAGTGTTGCCGGCTAGACCAAGCCTCTCCTCAACATGACCGAGCTTGCAGTCTTCAGAGGCGATAAGGAGGTCGCAATTGAGGAACAGGTCTAGTGAGGCACCGAGCAGGAAACCATGCACCTGGGCGATAGTCAACTTTTGGCAGAGCAATATCTCTTGAGACTGTTCCCAGAAGGTGCGCCTATCGAAGTGCAGGCGCACCCTCAGGCTGGGGCGGCTCCCTTTCTCTCCGGGCTTGGGCTCCTTCCAGCCGTAAACGAAACCGACCTTAGAAAGGTCGGCCCCGGCGCTGAGGGCACGGCCGGCCCCTTTGAAAATCACCACCTTGACGTCATCATCCTCGTTGACCTCTTTTATCGCCCGGCTTATATCGTCGCTGAGTTCCGGGCACATGGCGTTCAATGTTTTGGGGCGGTTCAAGGTAATACGGGCGATATAATCACTCTTTTCATAGATGATATTCTTGTACTTCATGGGCACCCTCCGCAGATATGGTGTATTCTCAAGAACAAACGATTTTCAGTCAGCAATAGGTTGTCTCAATTGTAAGCCATTTGGGGGACTCTGACAACTTCTCTCCGGCTTGAGTCTTCTTAAGACTGTGGGTAACGGGCTTGGGCTGTGCTATAATTATGCACATGAGTGATGCTCCCAGCTACAAGCGGCAGCCCGAAAGCAAGCTTTTGCCCCTCAGGAAAGCGGTAGAACGCTACCTGAAACCAGGGGTGAAGCTGCATCTGGCCGGGGGCATAGGGGGGCCCAGCGCCGCCATCGGCGAGATTATCCGACAATACTATGGCACCACCCCCAATTTCTTGCTCATTCAAAGCACACTGTCAGGCCATGCTCTCAACCTCCTCCACTGTAAGCTGGTTAAAAAGCTGATTTTCGCCGCCGGCGCTGACATATCGACCTCAGGACGCCCCAGCCAGATAATGCAGAAAGCCTGGGCGGAAAAGAGCGTCGAGCTGGAGAACTGGTCTCTCTGCTCCCTCCAGCAGGGGCTTATGGCGGGAGCGCTGGGCGTTAGTTTCATGCCGACTCGCTCTATTGCCAGGAGTAGCCTGGCGCGGGACAACAAGGATTCTTTTAAGGAGATTGACGACCCCTTCGGGGGTGGGGGCAAGACAGGCTTGGTCAAGGCCATCAACCCTGATATCTCCATAGTTCACGGGTGCGTCGCCGACGAGCAGGGTAATACCATTCTGCCCGTCCCCTATGGCGACGACCTGTGGGGGGCTCTGGCCAGCACTAACGGAGTGCTGGTTACCGTCGAGAGGATTGTACCCGCTGATTTCATCAAGAAACACGCCCCCCTGGTGAAGATACCCGGCCATATCGTCAGGGCGGTATCGGAAGCGCCCTTGGGGCTTCACCCCTTTTCCCTGGCCAACCCGGGGATAAGCGGCTTTGACGCCTACGAAGCCGATACCGAGTTTCTGGAAGACTTGCACCAGGCATTTTCTAGCAGCCAGAAGCTAGACGCCTGGATAAAGGAGTGGGTAATAGACTGTCCCACGCCGCAAGATTACCTGAATAAACTGGGTAGCCGGAGGGTAAAGGCCCTTAAGCAGATAACTACCAAGGGCGCTAAAGCCCCCGATTTTTCGCTAAAAGCCGCCCCTGAAGCGGAGCCAGACTCCGAAGAAATGATGCTGATTGTGGCCGCCAGGGAGATAACCAAGAGCGTGCTCAAAAGCAAACACAGGAATATACTTGTCGGTGCTGGCTCTCGAGCCGTGGCCGTGTTAGCAGCCTATTACCAGCTCAAAGCTAAAGGGTACGAACTGGGGCTTATCACCGGTAACGGGCAGATTGGCTACGAGCCACTACCGGCAGAGTTGGCTATACCAAGCGTAGCTGGGGTATACAGCTCAGAAATGTTGACCGATACCCTAACCACCCATGGGGTATTTGTTGGCGGTAGCAACAATAAATGTCTCAGTGTGCTCGGTGCTGGACAGATTGATCGCAAGGGAAACCTCAATTCAACCACAACCGCTGAAGGTCAGTTTCTGGTCGGCTCTGGGGGAGCCAACGATGCCGCCAACGCCCGGGAAGTAATCGTAATCCTCAATCAATCAAAAGAGCGTTTCCCCGAAAGTTTGCCTTATATTACTTGCTCGGGTGATAGGGTAAGCACAGTAGTATCGAACATGGGCGTTTTCACCAAACCAAACGGCCAAGCGGAACTGCACCTGACCGCATGCTTGCCCGACTCCACAATACCAAGCCTGGAAGACAGGATAAAACGGGTGCAGGAAAACTGCGGCTGGCCCCTGAAGCTGGCCGATAAGGTTGAAGAGCTAGCCAAACCCACGCCAGATGAGCTAAAATTGCTGCGCTGGTTGGCGCCTCGGCGCTCATGAGCTTTAAGAACCATCTAGTCAGCTACTAACAAAGGAGGCTTTTTATGGCCGGGCCACTGGAAGGCATTCGGGTTTTAGAGTGCGGTGGCTATCTCAGTGCCCCCTCGGCGGGCTACATGCTGGGCGACCTTGGGGCTGAAGTCATCAAGATAGAAGACAGGGTCAAGGGAGACCCGGTCCGCGGTATGTCATCCACCTTCGGTAGAGGTATGATTATGCCCGACGGCACCAACATCTTGTTTGAGACCGCCAACAGAAACAAGAAGAGCCTGACGCTGGACTTAAAGAAGAAAAAGGGGGGAGAACTGCTATACCGTCTGGTAGCCGTTTCAGACATATTCTGCACCAACTTCTCTCGCTCGGCCATTGATAGCCTGGGTATAGACTATAAAACCCTCAAGAAACACAACCCGAAACTCGTTTACGGCGTGGCCACGGGCTACGGGTCGCTGGGGCCCGATAGCGAAAAGCGCGCTTACGATACCATCGCTCAGGCTCGCTCAGGGATAATGGGTACCGTCGGCGAGCCGGATGGCCCCCCGCTGCAGCTGGCTGGGGCGATATTCGACCAGATGACGGGCACCCTGCTGGTGAACGGCATACTAGCCGCGTTGACGGCCCGAGACAGACAGGGAAGCGGGCAGGAGGTTGAGGTGTCTCTGCTCGGCTCCGGAATACACATGCAGGCGTATAACCTTAATGTGGCCCTACTGCGCGGACGCCCGATGCCAAGGCCCTCCAAACAGACGCTGAAAAACCCCCTGGCCAATCACTACGAATGTGCCGATGGCAAATGGCTGCTGCTGGCCGAGCCCCAGTCCGACCGGTTCTGGCATGACTTTTGCCTCGCCCTAGGCATTGAAAAGCTGGAAAAGGATGCCAAATTCGCCACTGCCAAAGACAGGCGTGATAATTTCCTGAAGCTTACCGCCACCCTGGAGAAGGTATTTAAGACCAAGACCAGAGACGAATGGATAGCTATTCTGCAAACCGAGGGGGGAGGCATCGCCTTTTCCCCCGTACTTGAGCTAACCGAACTTGCCTCAGACCCGCAGGTATTGGCTAACGAATATATTACCGACGTTGACCACCCTACCCTGGGCAAGGTCAAAATGACCGGTATACCCATCAAGTTCAGCCAGACGCCAGCCCAGATTCAGAGCTGTGCTCCCAACTTCGGCCAGCACACGGAAGAGGTGCTGATGGATATCCTCGGTTACAGCTGGGAAGATATAGCCAAACTGAAAGACGAGGAAGTAATTTAGAGCTAGACCGTCCGCAGATTCGGGAGGAGATAATGGAAGTTAAACAAAAGCGTATTGATGAAGACCGCTTCCTGGAAATGCGTAAGGAGGTGCTGGCCCAATGGCCAACGGGTAAGGAGGTAGACCTTGAAGAGGCGGTAGAATACCAGCGGAGCCTGCCCGAAAGCAAAAACTTCATGAAGGTGACCGAAAAGGCGCGCCAGGAAGGCAAAACCCTTATCTGGCCCCGAGCCGGAACCCCGGTCCTTGAGGACGAGATTACCCTGGTCAAAACGCTGGTAGAGGCCGGCATACGCCACATCCCGGTGACCATCGATAGCTATACCCGCTTGTTACAGTTTGATAAGGCCCAGCAAGCCCTGGATGAGAGTATCAAGACCGGTCGCCCCATGCTTAACGGTTATCCCATCGTTAACTACGGCGTGAAGAATACCAGAAAGCTGGTGGAAAGCGTTGACGCCGCCTTTGTCCCCAGGGGAGCCGGCAAACTGGCCATGGAGATTGCCCTCGCCTCAGGTATGACGGCAGCGGGAAAGAGCTCACTCTTTGAATTTGGTAGCTACGAGAAAAAGACCACATTGGAAGAATGCTTTGCCCGCAGCCAGTATACCAACAGACTGGCTGGATATTATACAGAAAGAGGCAGCATAATAACTACCGATATCCATGGTCTGGTGCCTTCTGGTGTCTTCCCCCTCAGTGTCAATATAGCCTGTATCATTGTCGACACACTGGTCGCCGCCGAGCAGGGTGTTAAAAGCATAATGCCTCAGACCCACTGTTTGGGACATATGGCGCAGGATATAGCCTGGATGAGGCTAACGCCCAGACTGATGAGGGAATATCTGGAAGAATTCGGCTATAAGGACGTCGTCGTCCCGGGCATAATGTCCAATCAGATTCCCCTTTTCCCCGTTCCCCAGGGCATGGGAGGAGCCTTCGCCTACCTCAACTACACGGCCCTGGTATCGGCGTTGGCCGAAGCCGAAGCCGCGTTTGTCAGGACTATCGATGAGGGGGCGGGGGTGGCCACCAGGGAGAGCCATGCCCTCAGCTATGAGTCGGCCAACTGGATTCTGAATGTGGTCAGGACGCAAAAGATTAAATTCGAGGTTGAGGGTGTGGCCACAGAAGAGAAGCTAACCGAGGCAGAGGTGAGGGCAATAGTTGATAAGATCCTGGAACTTGGCGATGGTGACGTAGTCATTGGCTCGATAAAGGGGGTTGAGGCCGGCATGATTGATTCACCATTCAGCCCTAATATCAATATCAAAGACAAGGTGCTCGGTGTCAAGGATGTTAGCGGAGCCTGCCGCTACCTTGAGTTCGGCAATCTGCCCATACCGGATGAGATTAAAGAGTTCCATCGGGAAAAGATAGCCGAGAGGGAGCGCGCCGAAGGCAGAAAGCTGGACTACCAGGTGGCGGTTGAGGACTTATGGGCTCTTAGTAAGGGGGGAATCGTAGGCACCCCCTCTAACTGATAGTTTTTGACAAGGAGAGGCGATGAAAAAACAAGCCACAGTGATTACGGGAACGGTAGGCATGGACGCCCATGTCATCGGCACTAAAATCCTATCGCGCGCCCTAAGGGATGCCGGCTTCAATGTCGTCGAACTGGGCATGCAGGTACCAACAGAAGAGTTCATTGAAGTCGCTCAAGAAACAAAGGCCGATGCCATCCTGATGACTTCACTCTACGGCATGGCCGAGCTGGACTTGAGAGGGTTCAAAGAGAAGTGTAAGCAAGCTGGTCTTGAAGAGCTAATTCTCTTTATCGGTGGTGTCCTCAGCGTGGGCCGGCAGGATTTCAAAGAAGTCGAGAAGAAATTTATAAAGCTGGGCTTTGAAAAAGTCTACCCACCTGAAGCCGATTTGAAACTGGTTATAGAAGACCTACGGAAGAGCTTAAGAGCCAAAGGGAAGGCTTAGCTCGTGCTAAAAGGTTGTCGGGCATTAGACCTAACTGACGAAAACGGCTTTCTCTGCGGCAAAATCCTGGCCGACCTCGGCGTTGACGTAATCAAGGTTGAGCCGCCCGAGGGCGACCCTTCCCGCCAGAGTGGGCCTTTCTGGGCAGACACCCCCCACCCCGAGAAAAGTCTTTACTGGTTTGCCTATAACTCGAACAAAAGAGGCATTACCCTAGATATTGAGGCCGACAAAGGTCGAGAAATACTTAAAGAACTAGTCAAGACGGTCGATTTCGTCATTGAGTCGTTCCCCCCCGGATTTATGGACAAGCTGGGATTGGACTACGCCAGGCTCAACAGAATTAGGAAGGGAATAATCCTGACCTCCATTACGCCGTTTGGCCAGGCGGGGCCCTATAGGGACTACCAGGCCTCGGATATCGTTCTCATGGGTATGTCCGGAATCCTCTACCAGACCGGTGACCCCGACCGCCCCCCAGTGCAGATGAGCCTGCCACAGGCCTGTCAGCACGCTGGAGCCGATGCCGCCTTAGGCACGATGATTGCCTATTACCACCGGGAGATGACCGGCCAAGGGCAGCAGGTAGATATATCAATGCAGCAGAGCGTTGCCTGGTTCCTGGCTAATGCCATACCGCTCTGGGAGCTGAGCGGGGTAGTCTCAAAACGGTCGGGGGCTTTTCGCTGGACGGTCAACTCCATGCAGCGGCAGGTCTGGCGGTGCCAGGACGGCTATGTCTTCTTCTTCATGGTAGGTG
>CAYPBF010000003.1:0-55006 GCA_964408935.1 uncultured Dehalococcoidales bacterium
TGATGATTCTCTGGATGTTTTTGCCGTTCATGGTATGGGTGGCATCTGGGGAGCCTTGGCAACCGGTATCTTCGCCAGCTCAGCAGTTTCGGGAACGCCTGGTTTGTTAGAGGGTAATGCAGCCCAATTACTAACCCAATTTATCGGTGTTGTAGCTGTCGCCGGTTTCGCTTTCGTCGCTACCCTGATATTGGGCAAGCTGGTTGACGTTACCGTTGGACTGAGAGTAGGCCAGTCAGAAGAGGTGGTTGGCTTGGACCTCGCGCAACACGGCGAAAGGGCTTATGGGGGGTTACTCCGATGAAGAAAATAGAAGCTATTATCCGCGAGGAAAGGCTGGATGCCGTCAAAAAAGCGCTGGAGGAAAACAGCTACTTCGGCATGACCGTCAGCGAGGTCAGCGGGCGGGGCAAGCAGATGGGGATATCCTTACAGTGGCGGGCGGGGGAGTACCGGGTGGACCTGCTACCCAAGCTCAAGATTGAGCTGGTGGTGCTCGACGAGGATGTTCCCCTGGCGGTAAGGGCCATTGTCCGTAACGCCCGCACGGGCCAGACCGGCGACGGCAAGATTTTCGTGTTGCCTGTTGATTCCGTGGTGCGTGTGCGCACTGGTGATAGGGACGAAAATGCCATCTAGACAAGTTGCTAGTTAGAGAAGTATGTAGTACATTATTGATAATAAATAGCGAAATCCTATTAAGTATATACTAAAGGAGGGGCAGCAATGGCAAAGAGAACCAAGGAAGAAGCTAAGGACTATGTCCTGAAGATGGCTAAGGAGCACGACGTTAAGTTCGTCCGACTCTGGTTTACCGATATCCTGGGTATGCTCAAGAGTTTCGCCATCACCGTGGAGGAGCTGGATATGGCACTGGAGGAGGGGATGGGCTTTGACGGCTCGTCAATCGAGGGCTTTGCCCGTATCGATGAGAGTGACATGGTAGCTATGCCCGACCCCGATAGCTTCCAGCTGCTGCCCTGGAGACCGCGCGAGCACCGCGCTGTAGCGCGAATGTTCTGCGACGTCCTCAGGCCGGGCGGTCAGCATTTTGAAGGCGACCCCAGATATGTCCTCAAACAGAACCTGAAGCGTGCCTCTGACCTGGGCTATACCTTCTACGTGGGGCCGGAGCTGGAATATTTCTACTTTAAGGGTCCCGACGGCACCGAGCAGCTCGACCAGGGCGGTTATTTCGACCTTATCCCGCTGGATATGGCCACCGACCTGCGCCGGGAAACCGTGCTAGCCCTGGAGGAGATGGGCATCGGCGTTGAGTATTCCCACCATGAGGTGGCCGGCAGCCAGCATGAGATAGATATGCGCTATACCGATGCCCTGACCATGGCCGATAACGTGATGACCTATCGGCTGGTGGTGAAGCAGATTGCTATCCAAAACGGTGTCTACGCTACCTTTATGCCCAAGCCTATCTTCGGCGTTAATGGCAGCGGCATGCACGTGCACCAGTCGCTTTTTAAGGGCGATAAGAACGCCTTTTTTGATGCCAAAGACGAGTATCACCTGACCCAGGTAGCTAAGAGCTACATCGCCGGCCTGCTCAAGTACGCCCCGGAAATCACGGCGGTGACCAACCAGTGGGTCAACTCTTATAAGCGGATGGTTCCCGGCTTTGAGGCACCGGTATACCAATCCTGGGCAAGGCGAAACCGGGCTGACTTGGTGAGGGTTCCTGAATATAAGCCGGGTAAGGAAAAAGCCACCAGGATAGAATTCCGCTCCCCTGACCCCGCCTGTAACCCATACCTTGCCTTCAGCGTCATGCTGGCCGCCGGGCTGGAAGGAGTTGATAAGGGCCTGGAAGCACCTCCGCCCGTCGAAGAAAACGTCTACGAAATGACCGAGCAGGAGATGAAGAAACGGGGAATAGGTATCCTACCGGCCAGCCTGGTGGAAGCTATCCAGCTGGCTGAGAAAAGTGAAGTAGTTCGAAAGGCTCTGGGCGAGCACGTTTTTAAGGCCTTTATCCAGAACAAGAAAATAGAGTGGAACCAGTACAAAGCCCAGGTCACCGAATATGAGCTGAAGAAGTACCTGCCGGTACTATAAGCCAAGAAGGAGGCCGCTATGCCTCATTCGGGTGATACCCGTCGGCTGCGCATTGCCATGGCCCAACTCAACGTCACGGTAGGCGATTTCGAGGGCAACCTGCGTAAAATGCTGAAAGGCGTCGAGCGGGCGAAGGAGCAAGGCGCCGACCTAGTCACCTTTCCCGAGCTGGCCGTCTGCGGCTATCCGCCCGAAGACCTGCTCTTTAAGCCGCACTTTATCGCTGAAAACCGACGCTACCTGGGAAAGCTAGCCGAGGCTTCGGCGGGAATCACCGTTATCGCTGGTTTTGCCGATGGCGACGGCGCTATCTATAACGCCGCCGCCGTTATCCACGACGGCAAGCTGGCCGACGTTTACCACAAGATATTCCTGCCTAACTACGGCGTCTTTGACGAGAACCGCTATTTTCGCCCCGGTGATAGCTGCCCCGTCTATACCATCGCCGGCGTTAAGGTCGGCGTCAATGTCTGCGAGGATATCTGGTATGATTTCGGCCCGGCTAACGTTCAGGCGGCGGCGGGAGCCGAGGTCATCGTCAATATCAGTTCCTCGCCCTACCACTTCGGCAAAGGCAGCTTCCGGGAGGAGATGATAGCCAGCCAGGCTAAAGATAATAGGGCTATTTTTGCCTATGACAACCTGGTGGGGGGGCAGGACGAGCTAGTCTTTGACGGCGGCAGTATGATTCTGGACGAAAAGGGGCGCTTGCTGGCCAGGGGCAAGCAGTTCGAGGAAGATATGATAATAGCCGACCTGGATGTTGCCGCCAGTCGGACACGCCCAGAAAAGAAGTCATCTACCCAAAAACCACCCTGGAAAGTAACCCGAGCTACGTTATCCGAAAAACCTTTCATTGTCGATAAACCCGCGCTCTCCCCCCAGAAGGTCAGGCCGAGGAGCCTCTACGCCGAAATCTACGAGGCCCTGGTATTGGGCACGGGCGACTACGTGACCAAGAACGGCTTTAAGAAGGTCGTGGTCGGACTTTCGGGGGGAATCGATTCCAGCCTGGTGGCCGTCATCGCCGTCGATGCCCTGGGCAAGGAGGGGGTGGTGGGGGTGGCTATGCCCTCCAGGTATTCCTCGGCGGGCAGCCTCTCCGACGCCGAGCTGCTGGCCAAGAACCTGGGCATCAAGCTCTTGACCGTTCCTATCGAACAAGTGTTTCAGGCCTACCGCGATACGCTGGCCGAGGCTTTTGAGGGGACGAAGCCCGACGTCGCCGAGGAGAATATCCAGGCGCGCATCCGGGGCAACATCCTGATGGCGCTCTCCAATAAGTTCGGCTGGCTGGTGCTGACCACGGGTAACAAGAGCGAGATGGCTACCGGCTACACCACGCTCTACGGGGATATGGCGGGGGGCTTTGCCGTGATAAAGGATGTGCCCAAGACCATGGTCTACGAGCTGTCCCGATACCGCAACTATCGGGGGGACAAAGAGCTGATACCGCCTTCGGTTATCGATAAGCCGCCTTCGGCGGAGCTGAGGCCGGAGCAGAAAGACAGCGACACCCTGCCTGCCTACGAGCGGCTCGACCCCGTGCTCAAGGCCTACGTCGAGGAGGATAAGAGCGTCGAGGAGATTATCGCCCTGGGTATCGACGAAGAGGTGGTCAGGAAGGCCGCCCGACTGGTGGACGGCAGCGAGTACAAGCGGCGGCAGTCGCCGCCGGGGGTAAAGATAACCACCCGCGCCTTCGGACGGGACCGCCGTTTGCCCATTACCAACCGCTATAAGGGTGGGTAGGGGCTTAAAGCTATTGGCAGGGCGTGGTATAATAGCCCAAACCGTACCATCTGAGCAGAGAGGTCTTTCATGGAACAGGTCGTCGGTGCTGATGCTGAAGGTAAGCTGATAGTCATCCTCAGAATCTTAAGCGAGTCCTCGGAGCCGCTGGGCTCCATCACCATCGCCCGCCGCCTGGAGGGGGAGGGGGTTTTCTTGAGCGAGCGGGCGGTCAGATACCATCTAAAGATTGCCGACGAGCGCGGCTACACCCAGCCTGGGGGTCGGGACGGGCGAATGATTACCGACGAGGGGCGGCGGGAGGTCAAAGAGGCACTGGCTTCGCAGCAGCTCGGCTTCGTCAAGGAGAAGCTGGAACTGCTGGCCTACCAGACCACCTTCGACCCCGTAAAGCGCAAGGGGCAGCTGCCCATCAACACCTCATTCGTGGCCAAAGATAAGTTCAGGAAGGCGCTTTCCGCCATGAAGGAGACCTTTAGGGCGGGCATCTGCGTCAGCGAGCTGGTGGCCACGGCCGAGGCGGGCGAACACCTCGGCGCCGTGGTCGTGCCCGAGGGCAAGGTCGGCTTCGCCACCGTTTGCGGCGCCGCCATTAACGGCGTGCTACTTAAGGCAGGCATACCCAGTGAATTTCGCTTCGGCGGCGTGCTCGAAATAAGGAAGTCGGAGGCGAGGCGTTTCGTGGCCATCATCGACTATGCCGGCACCTCCCTCGACCCCTCCGAGCAGTTTATTCGCGCCCGGATGACCAGCGTCGGTGAAGCCGCCCGCACTGGAAGCGGTAAGATTCTGGGTAATTTCCGCACCATACCCGCCCAGGCCCGAGCCGCCGTGGAAGAAAAGCTGGCGTTGCTCAAAGAAATCGGTATCAACGGGGTCTACGCCCTGGGCGAGACCAGCGAGCCGCTTTGTCAGATTCCGGTGGCCTTGAATCGGGTTGGTGCCGTCCAGCTGGGCGGGCTTAACCCGGTGGCGGCGGCCGTCGAAGCCGGCATCGAGATTGAAAACGTGGCCGAGAGCGGACTGATCGACTTCGACCAGCTAGTCAGCTTTGGCAAGCTGTAGTATATATAAGTCTAAAAAAGCAGGGTCGAGGAGACTGCCTCGACCCTGTTCGGTTTATAAATAGGGTTGCCAAGAAGGCTGCTTTAGTCTTTTACCTTGGTTTCTTTCTCCAGCACCTCGGCCAGGGCTTTGAAGCCCTCACCGCCGAAGGACTTGAACTGCAGGGTAAGCAGCTCGGAGTACTTAAAGCCCTTGGACTTAATCCAGTCCCGATGGACCTTGTCGCCCCGCCCTATCATGTGGCGGGCCAGGTCGAGGGAGCTGCTCGAAACCTTGTTGCATACCGGACAGTGATAACTCATTTAAACCTCCGCTAAAAGACTTATTTAGCCTTCTTTTTATCCTTCTCCCTGAGGGCCTTGAAGACCTTCTCCGGGGTTATGGGTAAATCGTTGATGCGGACGCCGACGGCCTTGTAAACGGCGTTGCCGATAGCGCCGGCGGTGGGGTTGGTCAGGCCTTCGCCAGCTTCCTTAGCGCCGAAGGGGCCTTCGGGCTCGTAGGTATCGATTTCCAGAATTTCGGTCTCGGGCATATCCAGGGAGCGGATGAGCTTGTAATCAGCAATGGACGGGTTGAGTATCTTACCGTCGTCCATGGGCTGGTCTTCACAGTAGCCGTAGCCGCCGGCCATCATAATGGCGCCTTCCAGCTGCCCTTCGATGCCGACGGGGTTGACCACGGTGCCGCTTTCGTGGGCGGTGGTGACGTTGACCAGATAGTATCGGCCCGTCTCCACGTCCACGGCCACCTCGGCCGCCTGGACGCCAAAACTGTAGGCGGGGGATATCATGCCCTTGCGGTGGGGGGTATAGTGGCCGCGGCCCATGATAGCCACACCATCCTTGCCCCTTATCGCCTCTTTAACGATATCATAGTAGGACACGCCTCTCTCGGGGCGGTTGATTATATGAATCCAACCGTCCTTGATGTCCAGGTCGTAGACGATGTTGACGTTCATCTTGGCGGCGGCGAATTCCATAATCTGCTGCTTGCATTCGGCGGCGGCGCGCTTTACGGCGTTGCCGCTCATCAGCGTCTGTCGGCTGCCCCAGGCACCGAGGTCGGGCGGACAGATGCCGGTATCACCGGAGAAGACCCTGACGTCCTCCAGCTTAATGCCCAGCTCCTCGGCGCATATCATGGCCAGGGTGGTATTAGAGCCCTGGCCGATATCGCAGGCCCCGGTATAGACATCGGCCTTGCCGTCGATATTTATCTTGACCACGGCCGCCGAGAAGGCGTAGGGGGTGTTGAACCAGTTGAAGATGCCGCCCGACATAAAGCCGTAGGCGGAAACACCGATGCCGTGGTTGGCGGGCAGCTTGCCCCGCTTCTTGATGTGCGTTTCAATCTTGTCCAGGCACTGGTGCAGGCCGCAGCTCTGGATAAAGGCCTGCCCGGGGACTTCGTAGTTGGGGGTCATGCCGTTTATGCGCCGTATTTCGATGGGGTCGATGCCCAGGTCGTCGGCCATCATATCGATTTGGGATTCGCCGACAAACGTTGACTGGGGGGCGCCGAAACCGCGCATGGCCGAGGTGACGGCGGTATTGGTATAGACACGGTAACCGTCGTAGCGGTAGTTGGGGAATTTATAGGGGAAGGAGGAGAAGAAACCAGTCAGGTAGAGGGCGGTGGCGCCCATAGCCGTGTAGGCGCCGCCCTCGGTGATGACGCGGGCTTCCTTAGCCAGCATCTTGCCGTCCTTGGTGGCTCCCAGCTTGAGGAAATAATACATGGGGGTGCGGCGCTTGGTGGCGGTGAACTCCTCTTCCCGGGATAAGACTATCTTTACCGGCTGGCAGAGCTTCTGGGAGAGGACAGCGGCGCAGAACTGGGCCGAATCCAGCTCGAACTTGCTGCCGAAGCCGCCGCCAGTGTGGCGGTTCATCACCCGGATGTCGCTCTCTCTAATATCGAGCATGTCGGCGTAGAGCCGCTGGATATAATATGACGATTGAGTAGATGTCCACACGGTGAGCTTGCCGTTGTGGCCGAAGCTGGCTACGGCGTCGTGGGTCTCCATGCAGACGTGCGCCTGCGAAGAGCACTTGTACTGGTCTTCGCGGATGTGGTCGCACTTCTTGAAGGCTTCGTCAACGTCGCCCCACTCGATGTGGCGGTTGATGTTGATGTTCAGTTCAACGCCGTCGTGTACCTGGGGCGCCTCTTCCTTGATAGCCTCCAGGGGGTCGTAAACGGCGGGTAGAGGATCGTATTCCACCTCGATAAGGTCCAGCGCCTCTTCGGCGGTGTCCTCGTCGATGGCGGCTACGGCCGCTACCGGGTCGCCGATGTAGCGGACTTTCTCGCGGCAGAGAATTTCCTCGTCGCAAAGCTCGGGGAAACGCCGCCAGATGCCCTGTTTGCGTCCCAGGGTATCCTTGCCCGTGACCACCGCCTTAACACCAATGACCCTCTTGGCCTTGCTGGTATCAACCTTGAGAATCTTGGCATGGGGGTAGGGGCTTCTCAGGACCTTGCCGTAGAGCATGTTGGGCAGAACCACGTCGAAGGTGTACTTGGCGCTGCCGGTTACCTTTTCCGTTCCGTCGATGTTATGTACCCGTTGACCGATTACGGTAAATTTACTAGTCATTTCGCCTCCTTATACTCACCCTTAACCACGGCGGTTATGGCCCTGATGATGCTGTTGTAACCGGTGCAGCGGCAGATGTTGCCGTCAATGCCCTCTTTTATCTCTGCCTTGGTGGGTTTGGGGTTTTCGGTGAGCAGGGCCGTGGACGACATCAGCATCCCCGGAGTGCAGAAGCCGCACTGGTAGGAGCCGTGGTCGAGGAAGGCTCTCTGTAGCGGACTCAGTTTGTTGCCCTTGGCCAGCCCCTCCACGGTGGTTATCTCGCTGCCGTTGGCCTGTAGGGCCAGCATGGAACAAGACTTGACCGACATGCCGTTGAGCATTACGGTGCAGGCCCCGCAGGAGCTGGAGTTACAGCCCCGCTTGGTTCCGGTCAGGCCCAGCTCGATCCTCAAAACGTCCGAGAGCAGGGTGTTGGGTTTGACAAAAATGTCGTAGGGTTGGCCGTTAACCTTGAATTTTAGCTCTTTTTTCATCATCAAACCTCTCTATCAAGCCTTCTTGGCGTTAGCCATGGCCTCTTTAGTTAGTCGGGGGACCAGGACTTTAATCAGCTCGCGTCGGTATTCATCCGAGGCGTAGATATCGGATATGGGGTCGGCCTCCTTGGCGGCGGCCTCTCCGGCCTGCGCCAGCAGGGCGTCGGTGGGCTTTTTGCCCTTAAGTATTGCCTCTGCCTTCTTGGGCCTAAGCGGGGTCGGTGCCGATGCCCCCAGGGCGAGTCGGATATTCTGGCAGACGTCGCCCGCGCCCAACGTGACCGATGCGGCCACGCTGACGGTGGCCAGGTCGCTTTGAATCACGTTGAACTTGTAGTAGGCGGAGCCGGTTTTGGCCGGGACGGGGGGCAGCGAAATCTCGGTAAGCAGCTCACCCGGTTCCAGCGCCGTCTCGAAGTAGTCCAGGCTGAAGTCCTCGGCGGGCATACTCCTCTTGCCCTTGGAGCCAGTCATGGTCAAGGTTGCGTTGAGCGCGATGAACACCGGCATGGGGTCACCGGCGGGGTCGGCGTGGCAGACGTTGCCGCCGATGGTGCCCCAGTTGCGGGTCTGAATCGAGGCCAGGCGGGTTTCCATCTTGGCCAGCACGGGGTATTTCTTCTTAATGACCGCCGATTTCTCGATAGTGCGGTGGGTGGTGGTAGCCCCGATTTTGAGCCCGTCCTTCTCGTCCTTAATGTAGCTCAGCTCGGATACGCCCTTGATATCAATCAGGTAGGGGGGGGCGACCAGTCCCTGCCGCATCAAGACCAGCAGTGATTGCCCGCCGCAGATTACCTTGCAATCATCCTGGTATTTATCCAGCAGGGCAAGGGCTTCTTTGAGCGTCTTGGGAGCGAAGTGTTCAAACTCTTTTATCATTAGCCCGACCTCCTAGATTTTGTAGCGTTAGTCACTTTAAAGCCTCCGTTTTTCAGTATCTATGGGCTTCTATTTACCCCAGCTCTTCCTTCAGCTTTTTCTGAAGGTTTTCGATAAACTGCGCCCCGACCTTGTTGACTTTGGCGCGCATAATTCTCTCGCCGAAGGTGGCCAGCCGGCCCACCATGCTCACGTTGGACATGTAGGCGACCTCAACCTCGCCGCCGCCTAGCTCCTTCATGTCGACTATGGTCTCCTGGCTGAAGGTGCCGGCGCCACCCATGGCCGAACCCCGCCCCACCGCCTTGATATGCTTGGGCGGGTCGATATCGCTCAGTTTCTGGGTGAAATTGATTTTGACGCCGATGGGGCCTACCCTCTGTTTGACGATACCTTCCCAGGTCGTATCGTCGACGGGTTCCATCTTGTCAGCGCCGGGGATACAGGAAGCCAGCGTGCCCGGCTTGAGCAGAAAGTCCCATACCTTCTGTATTGGCGCTTTCATGGTGAACTTCCCCTCAATTTTCATTTTGAGATTCGCCTCCTTCTCGCTCTTTAGAGCATTTGGTTAATGTACGGGTCTGCGCTGGGGGTGGGGAGCTTGGGCATGGTGAAATTACCATTAGAACCCGCCTTTGAGAGAGGCAGGTTCTTTAGGACCTCCGGCAAACACCCCCGATACTTTTCGCAATAGCATAAAAGGTAGTGGCGGCCCCTATAGACAGGACAGTCTTTGCATATCGTCCCCGAAAAGGGGCATATCATTTCCGCCTTAGCCATTAGCGCAATTCTTCTTTAGATTTAATACCAGCCTATATTCTTGCACACTATTGAGTTGCGATGCAAATTTTTTCTTCAGGTTATGAGCTGGGCTTGATTTCTGGGCTTTCCCAGTCTTTCATCGGCCTCATCCACGGCGCTTTCTCGACGAACTCGTCGTGCGCCAGGGGTACGGGTGGGTGGCAGAGGAACTGCGGGTCGAACTCGTCTTTGACCTTGAGCAGCCAGGTATGATAGTTTGGCCCGTAGGCGGGGCCGGTAAGGTACAACGGCTGGTGAGGTCCCAGCAGCGAGGTGTAGAAGCGCTTCCTGATGTTCTCCTTGGATGTTTCCAGATAGAAATGGTCGACGCCATCGGTGTTGACGTCGGGGTCCCAGTAAACGAGAAACTCGGAGTAGCCCTGGTGGCCCAGCTCGAAGCTCTGGAACCAGCCGGGGTCGCCGTAGTCGGGCATGAGGGGTGGGGTGAATTTCTTTTTCAGCTCGGCGTAGTTTTCTCCATGGGGGATGGAGTGGGTGAGGGTCTCGATGACATAGTCCACCGAGACGTAGCCGCCGCACATCAGCCACATCCCCGCCGAGTCGGCGTTCTTAAACCAGGACTCGTCGGTGGGGCGGGTGCGGCGGGCTTCCCCGCCGAGCTCGGTTATAATATCGTTGAGTATTTTCTCCTCATAATCCATCTGCTCCTCGGAGGTGAAGGCGATGAGTAGCACGCGCAGCAAATGGAAGCCGGCGATGGTCTCTTCGTTTTCCTGCGACCAGAGCTCCCAGAACTCCTCCTTGCAACTGGCCTTGGCGATGGCCCTCCAGAAGATGGGCACCTTGGTCACGCCGCCGCCGATTTCCGCCTTGGCCATCTCGAACATGGCCTTTTTCATGGCGTCCTTGCTGGGCATGGTGAAGTTTATCCATTTTACCCGCTTGACGGGGAGTTCCAGGGAGGTGTGGGGTGAAATGCCCGTCGGCTCCAGCCTTTCCGGCTGGAAGGGGAGGAGCTTAATGGCCATCTTGGTGACGATGCCCAGGCAGCCCCTGAGTCCGGTAAAGCCGCGCAGCAGCCCCCTCAGGTCGGGGCCGGGGCCCTCGCCCCAGAAGGGGTCTTCCCCGGTGGCCAATGAGCCCATCTTAACCACCTCGCCGTCGGGCAGGACCAGCTCCGTGCCCAGGATGCGGCGGTGAGGTAGACCGATGCGGTAGCTTAAGGGCGACCAGCCGTCGCCGAGCATATTGGCGATGGCGGAACACTGCGAGCCGCCGCCGCCGACGATGATATAGCAGCCCCGCTTCATCGCCTCTTCCTGGAGCTGGGAATAGATAACCCCGGAGCCCACCGTGGCATAGAGGTGCTTGTCGTCAATCTCGCAGTCGTCCATCCGTTTCAGGTCGACCAGCAGCTCGTCATCGACGTGACAGTGAGAGCGCGGGCCGTACCAGCCCGTGCTGTAGGGGACGTAGGGGACCTTGTATTTGTTGCAGGCCTTGACTATCTTCTGGACTTCCTCTGTAGTGCGCGGCATGATAACGCAGCCGGGCACCTTGGTCATTACCCGCTCGTAGCCCAGTCCGGCCTCGTAGCCGGCGGGCCCGGAGCGATAGCCTTCACGGACGGCGGGCTCGGACGAGATATAATCCTTGCCCACGATAGCTTCCAGCGCCTTCAATGCTTCCTTGGATATAGCCATGATTGCCTCCTACCTCTATATTGCCGCCAGGATGATTTCGGAGATATCTAATACCTTAACGCCTTCCTTGCCGGCGGCCTGGGCGAAATTCTCCTTGCACCAGGGGCAGCTGGCGACCAGGGCCTCGGCCCCGATGGCCTTGACCTCCTCCAGCCTTTCCTGAGCCGCCCAGGAAGCGAAGTCGGGGAAGGCTTCTTTGGTGCCGCGGCCCGCGCCGCAACAGAAGGCGTTTTCTTTCATTCTTACCATCTCCACCAGCTCGACGCCGGGGATGGCCTGCAGAATATCTCTGGGTTGCTGATAGACGCCGTTGTGGCCGCGTCGGCGCTCCAGTCTGGGCTCCACCATACCCCACTCCCCACGCTCACCCGCCCAGGGTTTCCAGGGCTCGCTTAAGCGACTCAGGCTGCAGGAATCGTGATAGGTGAGCTTGAGGTTGACCTTCTTCTTGAGCTTAAGCGCCTTTGTCTTGACCAGCTCATCAACGAACTCGACCAGGTGGACGACCTTAAAACCGAGCTCGTCGGTGGAAATACCGAGCAGCTTGGGATAATCGACTTTCCACATTCGGTAGCCCTCGGCGCAGCTTAAGAGCAGCGTCTTGGCGCCCGTTTTCCTGACCTCTTCCACGTTGCGCTTGGCCAGCTTCTTGGCCTCGTCGTACATGCCCACCGAATAGAGAATGTTGCCGCAGCACCATTCATCGGGCATGAGCATGAAGGGTGTCCCCGAGGCCTTGAGTATCTTGGCCGTGGCCTGGGCAATCTCGGGGTTGGTGTAGGCCGCCGAGCAGCCGACGAAGTAAAGCACATCGGCCTTTTCGGCGGGCTTGACGTCGCCGGGCAGCCATTTGTTGCGGTTGGCGTGTGGTGAGCCGAAGCGGTTGTGTTCTTTGGCGATGTTCTGGGCCAGCTTCTTGTGCTGGGGCATGGGGCCCTTGCCGTCCTTAACCGCCTTGATGCGCAGTGCTTCCAGGGTAAGCTCTATCTCCAGGTCGAGGTTGCGCTTGCAGCCCACGTCACAGGCGCCGCAGAGCGTGCAGGCGTAGAGAATCTTCAAAAGCTCGTCGGAGTATTCCATCCTGCCTTCGAGCATAGCCAGTCCGATGCGCATCTTGCCGTAGGCGCCGTAGGAATCAAAGAGGTACTTGGTGGCGCTGGGGCAGCGGGTGCTGAAGGTCATGCCGGGCATATAAATGTGGTCGACCCAGGTGCACCCCTTGCACTTGATGCACTTACTCATGTCGTATTCGAAGTTATCTAAGTTGGTTACATCCAGCTTAACCTTGCCTTTAAGCATTGTTATTCCTCCCTAGAAGCACAGATTACCGGGGTTCATTATATTATTGGGGTCGAAGAGCTTTTTCACCCTCTTCAGGGTGGCGGCGTAGCCGTTGGCCTGGGCGTAGACCATCTCGGCCCAGTCGCCGTAGGGGCGGGTGAAGAGGGCGCCCTGGTCGAAAAAGGTCTTGGCGGCCTCGCTGCCCAGGGTGCGTACCCTTTCCACCTCAGGGTTGCTGGCGGGGTCGTAGAAGAGGTCGAACTCCAGCTGGCAGGCCCGATTATGCTCGATGGGTTGCATGTAGCCGCCCAGGTCGCTTTCGGGGAGGCCGTATCGGGAGGCCAGCGATGTCATCTTCTCAATGAACTTGGGCGCCAGCATCGGCTTGGTGATGAATAAGAGGCTGTGACAGCCGCCCTTGGCGCGGTTCTTCCAGTAGGTCACCTCTTTGGGCCAGGGCTGGCGCAGCATACCCAGCAGCCTTTGGCCCGAGCCGGGAAGCCCGGGGAGGTCAGCGCCGAACGATATTTCGGGGAACTCGTTTTTGGTAATATCATTAAGCGCCTTTTCTTCGTATCTAATCCTGCCGTCGGGGTCGCGGAAGTGTCCGCTGATGACCAGGATCAAAGTCCAGGGCGGCAGGGAGGTCCTGAGTGAGGCGAACTCCTTCTTGATGTCGTTGGCCATTATTGCCGCCAAGTCGGTATTATTGAGCAGCAGGCACTCCTGGCCGATTCTTATCTTCAATATGCGATATAGAAACTCGACGGTCTGGTTGAGGTCTTTGACCGGGGCGATGAACATCTTGTCTTTCTGGGTGGGGAACTCGGTCTTGAGGTTGGTCCAGGTCACCACCCCCATCGTCCCCTGGGCCGCCTGCACTAACCTATAGAAGTCCAGGCCGGGGCCGGAGGGGTTGCCCCCCTCGGAGGGGGAATCGGGGTAACCGGTGACGCTGGCCGAGCCCATGCGGAAGACCTCGCCGTTGGGCCAGACGACCTCCATGCTCTGCATCGGTTCGCCGTAGTCATAGACGGTGTTGGTGATGACTTCTCTCTCCAGGCTGTCGGTGAGCACCGAGCGCTGGGGGTGGGGGAGGAGGGGCATCATTACCCGAAAGCCCTTCTCGGCCAGGTGTTCGGTGAGCTGTTCCCAGGTCACCCCCGCCTCGAAGCGGACGCGGCGGTTGAACTCGTCGACCTCAAAGATGCGGTTCATGCGGGTAAGGTCGAGGATGATGCCGCCCTTCTTGGGGATGGCCGCCCCGTAGTAGTGCACCCAGGAGCTGACCGGTACCACGGGGAGAGAATGGTCGTTAGCCACCTTGATTACCTTTTGCACTTCCTCGGTGTCTTTGGGTTTGACCGCGTATTCGGGTTTACCCGCCGGTTGCAGGCTGAAGTCCTTGGCGTAGCTCTCTAAAGCCTTGGGGTCGTCGGAGAAGTTCTCGACGCCGACGATGGCCACCAGCTTGTCCCTTTTGTTCATGGTTCTACCTCCCGCTGGGATGATGCCCTTCTTATCAAAAAAATCGACCCTTCAATTTCACGGGTCTTGGGTATAGTCATAAAATTGGAAAAACATCGCATAATGTCGGTGACATTTTGCCGTTTCAGAGGATAGCATAAAATAATATTGCATGGCAACTTTTTTTGCCCGAAGGTTTAAAAGGGGAAAATTTGGCGATAGTGAAACGCAAACCGTGCTTCCAGATGAGCGATTAGTTTAGGAGCCGGTCGGCTTGTCTTGGCCGCCCTTTTTCTTGGTGGGGGTGGGGGTCTTGGAGGGCGCATCGATGACATACTTCTCCGCCGTGAACGGAGAGTAGCCCGTGGAAACCTTCCTGCCGCCCTCGGTAATCACCAACCCCGTACCGCATCTGGGACACGTCTGATTTTGGGGGAACTGCAACGCCCAACCTGAACAGCGATAGGCGCATTTTGGGCATTTGCCGTCTAGCATACTTTATCATACTTATTAGAGGGCTTCGGCGTCAAGTTGATTCTATGGGAGAGGGGATGGACTTTTTTCTTTTCTATCTGCCTTAATTTGGCTCATACTCTCTTTTTCTGCCAAATTCGAGCGATATGTGAAGTAAACGCCCTTCTACTGCCCATCTACGGCTGGTATATTCTGACAATAGAAATAAATCGACTATTGTTAACTATAATCGGGTTTGGGTAACCCTATTTGCCGATAGAATTAAGGTAATCGCGGTACCAGGCCAGTCGGTTCAGGACGTGGGCGGCGCGACGGGGACTGGGATAGACGGGGATACCTTCTCGGCTGAAGAGGGAGGCGACCTCGGGGTCGGTGGCGAATTCGACAGCGGGCTTGACCATGAATACCGGTTTTTCATCGCGCTGGACGCGTGATTTAAGCTGGTCCAGGGATTTTTCCTCCGCCTTTCGGTAGGCCTTAATCTCCTCTTTGGTGAACATGGTGGCCAGGCGGTCGGTGCTGGCCCCGATGGGCGCCTGCAGCAGGATGGCGTCGATATCCTTGTCGTCCATCATGGCGAAGAGGGAGGGAAAGGTGACCGGGTTTTCGGCCATGCTGATACCGGCCATATCCACCGGGTTGGCGTGGGACCAGCGCGGCGGCAGCTGGGCGTTGAGCTTCTCGATGGTGGCCGGGGCCAGTTTGGGTATCTCCAACCCTTCTTTTTCGCAGGCCTCGGCAGACATTACCCCCAACCCCCCGCCAATGGTCAAAATGCCAATCTTCTTGCCGTGGGGGAGGGGCTGATAGAGCAGGGCGGTGACCACGTCGCAGAGCTCGTCATCATCTTCCACCCGCAGCACCCCCGCCTGGTGAAAAGCGGCCTCATACACCCTGTCCGAGCCAGCCAGGGTGGCGGTGTGGGACATGGCGGCTTCGGCCGAGGCCCTGGTCGCCCCCGACTTGATGACGATAACGGGTTTGTGAGGGGTAACCTTTTTGGCTAGCTCAAAAAAACGTCGGCCTTCTCTCAACCCCTCAATATAGGTAGCGATTATCCTGGTGTCTTTGTCTTCGGCCAGGTATTCAAAGTAGTCGGCAAAGCGTATGTCGGCTTCGTTACCGGTGCAAACGAACTTGCTGAAGCCGATGCCCGACATCATGCCACGGTGCAGGATGCGGTGGCCGTAGTTGCCGCTCTGAGACAGAAGGGCTACCGGCCCAGGTGGAGTTTCAAAGGTCCAGGCCAGCGTGGAGAGATGGGACGAGGTATCAGCGTGACCCATGGTGTTGGGCCCGATGAAGCGGATGCCTCCCTGGCGGGCGACTTCGACCAGGTCAGCTTCCAGTTTGACGCCCTCGCCACCGCTCTCGGCAAAACCGCCCGAGACGACCACGGCCGCCTTTATACTTTTCTGCACGCACTCCCGTATTACCTTGGGCACCCTGGGCGCAGCAACGACGATAACGGCCAGTTCTACTGGTTCGGGGATATTGAGCACGCTGGGATAGGCCTTAAGCCCCATAACCTCGGCGGCGTTGGGGTTGACCGGATAGATTTCTCGGCGGGCAGGGCCAAGGAGGTGTTTCATAATGCCGTATCCCCAGGAACCGGGGTTGTTGGAGGCGCCGATGACGGCCACCGTCCTGGGGTCGAAGATATATTGCCAGTTGATCTTACCGTCGCTGTTTTTCAAGATATCACCTTTGCGTTCTTTAGATTCTACACGCTGTCCGTTTTATTAACAAGTTTAGCCCGGCGGCGAGGCGGTATCATAACAAAAAGGTATTCTATGCTATAATCTAAAAACGAGGTTTTTTAAGAGGTAGGCGATGGCTCAAGCTGACTACGAAGTGGTTATTATCGGTGGGGGGCCAGCGGGGCTTACCGCGGGGCTTTACACGGCGCGGGCGGGATTGAAGAGCCTGCTCATCGAGCGCGGCGCCTTTGGCGGGCAGATGTTCAACGCGCCCATGGTGGAGAACTACCCCGGTTTCCCCGAGGGCATCCCCGGCGCTGAACTGGGGGAGCTGATGCGTAAGCAGGCGGATAAATACGGTCTGAAGACGGAAACGATGGGCGTCACCGCTATCAAAACGGGGCGGACGCATAAGATTAGCACCGAGAAGGGGAATTTCGAGGCCGAGGCGGTTATTATCGCCACCGGCTCGGACTACCAGAAGCTGGGCGTCCCCGGCGAGGGAACACTCACTGGACATGGCGTCTCTTACTGCGCCACTTGCGACGGTTTCTTCTTTCGCCAGCGGGAGGTGGCTGTGGTGGGTGGGGGCGATGCCGCCATCACCGACGCTTTGGAGTTGGCCCAGCACGCCACTAAGGTCTACGTCATCCACCGACGTGACGAGCTACGGGCGGGGGAGGTTCTGGGGAAGAGGGCCAAGGCCCAGCCCAAGATAGAGTTCATCTGGGACACCATTGTCGAGGAGGTCGTGGGTGGGGAGGCGGTCAAGGCGCTTAAATTACGCAACGTTAAGACCAAAAAGGCTTCCACGTTGGAGGTGGCCGGCGTCTTCGTCGCTGTAGGGCTTATACCTAGCAGCCAGCCGTTTGCTAGCATACTAAAGCTGGCTAAGACTGGCCACATCAGCACCGACGAAACGATGGCGACCTCGGTTCCCGGTATCTTTGCCGCCGGGGACGTCCGCCAGAGTTCAGCCCGCCAGATTGCTACCGCTGTGGGCGACGGCGCCACCGCCGCCAAGGCGGTATTCAGCTATCTAAAGGGCTGAAAAAAGGGTGGCGACCCCGGGGGGATTCGAACCCCCGATCTCCACCGTGACAGGGTGGCATGTTAGACCGCTACACCACGGGGCCGTTTGGTAAGCAAAGTCTATCAGGGGCACCTTTCCCTGTCAAGCTGACGGTTAAGCCTCGCTGTTGTTGCATCAGTGGTTGTATGCTATAATGCTAATCTCTAATGGGTAAAGGAGAACATGGTTACTAAGGAGAATGAGGTTACCGAGGACAGCAAGCTGCGCGATTACGAGCTGGTAGTGATTATCAGCCCCGAGGTTGCCGAGGAAGCCCTTGACGGCATTGTGGATAACATCAGCCGCCTGATTACTCAGGACGGCGGCACGGTTGATGAAGTTGACCGCTGGGGCAAGCGCAAGCTGGCCTATCCCATTCAACATTTTCTGGAAGGCAATTACGTTCTGTTCCGATGCAAGATGAAAGCGACATCGGGCAAAGGGCTTGAAGCGAATTTAAGAATTTCTGAGGAGGTGCTGCGGCATTTACTGGTAAGATTAGAAAGCTAATATAGAGGAAAACGCCTGTTTCCTACGGATTTGGGTGAGGGCGAAAGGAGTTACGGCGATGTTGACCCTGAACAAAGTAATGATTATAGGAAATGTTGGCACTGAACCCGAAATGCGTTTCACTCCTAACGGCAACCCGGTAACCTCGTTCCGAGTTGCCACCAACAGAGTCTACACCACCCCCGAAGGCGAGCGTAAGCAGGAGACGGAATGGTTTACCGTAGTCGCCTGGAACAGATTAGCCGAAAATTGCAACCAGTATCTGACCAAAGGTCAGCGTGTTTATGCCGAGGGCAGGCTGCACACCCGTAGCTGGGAAGGCCAGGACGGGCAGCAGCGCTCCCGGTCGGAGATAGTGGCTAACCGGGTGCTCTTCCTTGACCGACAGGCAACGGCTCCCACTCCCGGGGAGGGGGGCGAGGAGGCGGCCCACAGCGAGCCGGAGCCAGCGGCGGTGGAAGACGCGCCCTTCCCCGATGAGGGTTAGAAATCTACTAGAAGGGTTTAGGTACTACAATAAGAGGTGGCTAGAAGAAGAGCCGACGAATCTAGAGCGAAAAGGCCGGGCAGGTCGAGATATATACCGAGACGCAAGTTTTGTTCCCTCTGCGTCGATAACGTTAAGGAGATAGATTACAAAGACCCGGCCAAGTTGCGCCATTACATATCGGATAGGGGTAAGATTGGGCCGCGACGTAAGACGGGCACATGCGCCAAGCATCAGCGCGCCCTGGCGCTGGCCATAAAGAGGGCGCGTCACTTAGCCCTGTTGCCTTATGTGCCGGCGCACATCCATAAGACAGGGGGCGTTGGTGTACGCGATTAGTGCGGTTTAGGACCTTTATTTTAAGTGTCCTTAGCTGCTTCATCCCCTTTTGACACCCCACGAATACAGAAGTATAATCATCCTGGTTTAATTACGGAGTTATTTGTGCCTAAGAGAACTTATCAACCGAAGAGTATCCCCCGAAAAAGAGAGCACGGCTTTAGGGCCAGAATGAGCACCCGTGGCGGTCGAGATGTCTTGAAGGCACGACGGCTTAAGGGACGTAAGCGCTTGACCGTGGTGTAACCATGCGAGGCGAGCAATACCTTACCAGGTCGGATGACTACGCCCTGGTCTATGAAAAGGGTAGTTCCTGGGCAAGCGACCTGATGGTGCTTAAGGCTTTGCCTAACCAGCTTGCCCTGACCCGGTACGGGTTCTCGGTGAGCAAACGGCTGGGTGGGGCGGTGGTGAGGAATCGGGTCAAGCGCCGAATGCGCGAAATATTGCGGGCGTTACCGCTGGAGGTGGGGTGGGATATCATCTTTATCGTCCGCCCCAAAGCGGCAAAAGCCAGTTTCGCGGACTTAGAAAAAACGGTTCGGGGGTTGCTTTCCCGGGCCAGGATTTTAGAGAGGGAGCATGAAGGAGCTGGCCTTAGGGCTAATTAGATTGTATCAGCTCACTATTTCGCGGATTTTTCCGTCCAACTGCCGCTATAGCCCTACCTGTTCTCAGTATACCTATGAGGCTATCTCCCGTTTCGGCTTTTTTAAGGGGGGCTGGATGGGGGCGAGGCGAATCGCCCGCTGCCACCCCTTTCACCCCGGCGGTTACGACCCGGTGCCGCACGCTGACCATGGAGGCAACAGCTAAGTGAGGATTGGTAACAAGAATCTACCGGTGGGCAAGATTAGCCTGCTCATTGTTATGCTCCTAGTGGGGTTGGTGTTGGTTGGGTGTACCGGCATCAGGGGCTCGCCTGAGGGCGGTTCCGGCGCTACCGTGGCCGACGGGACCATATTCTTAGCCCCCTCTTTGCCGCAGTCGGGAGGCTTCGGCTGTTCGGCGCCGGCGGCGGAGAGCAAGCTGGTGGCGGTGAACGCGGAGACGGGAGTACAACGCTGGGAGGTTCCGCTGGAAGGGGCGACGACATCGGGCGGCTTCGGCTGTGCCCAGACGACGATACCGGTGGCCATTTACGGCAGCCCCGTTGTCTTCGAAGAGCTGGTCTATGTTGCTGGCTATAACGGCAAGATTTACGCCCTAAATGCCGAGACGGGGGCGTTGCGCTGGGTCTATCCCCGTACCGGTAACCTGGATCCCATCGTCAGCGGCCTGGTCGTCGGCCTGGATAAGCTCTATTTCAGCTGCTCCGACGGGAGTGTCTACGCCCTAGACGTAGCTACCGGTGATTTGCTCTGGGAGTTCGCCACCGAGAGCGAGGACAAGATATGGTCAACGCCCGCTTACGAAGCGGGGACGCTCTATGTGGCTTCCTTCGACAAGAAGCTCTATGCCATAAACGCCACTGACGGCACTGAATTATGGCAGTTCGAGGTGGGGGGGGCTTTTGCCTCTACGCCGCTGGTCGATAACGGCACCGTCTATATCGGCACCCTCGACCGCTACTTCTATGCCATAAACGCCGCCGACGGCACACTTAAGTGGGAGTTCCAGGCGGAAAAGTGGTTCTGGACGCGGGCGGTAGTCTTTGAAGACACCATTTATGTCGGCTGTTTCGATAATAAGGTCTACGCCTTGAATGCCCTGACTGGGGTCGAGATAACCGAGTTCGACCTGGAAAGCCCGGTCCGTTCCTGGCCAGTCCTGGACGGTGACAGGGTCCTGGTCGCCAGCGAGGCGGGCAAGATATACGCCATAGATGCCGTCAATAACCAGATGGGGCTTTTCGCCGACCTGGCCGAGACGATATACGCCCCGCTCGCTTTGGGCGAGAACGTCCTCTATGTTTATACCCAGGAGCTGAATCTCCACGCCTTTAACCTTGATACGGGCGTAAGGCTGTGGGTTCAGACCGTTGACTAATAAGTGAGGTAGATTTCTTTGGACCTGAACTGGTGGGACATAATCGCGATACAGCCAATGACCAACATCTTGGTGGTGATGACCCACTACCTCTTCAACAACTTCGGGCTGGCTATTATCGCTCTGACGCTCATCGTTAACGGCGCTATGCTCCCCCTGACACTGAAGCAGATTCGCGCTTCCAGGGCCATGCAGGCGCTTCAGCCCAAGCTTGCTGAGCTTAAGAAGAAGTACGGCAAGGACAGGGAGAGGATGGCCCAGGAGCAGATGAAGCTCTACAAAGAGTCGGGGGTTAGCCCGGCCGGCTGCGTGCTGCCGCTGTTAGTCCAGATGCCTGTCTGGATTGCCCTTTTCCAGTCCATCACGCGAATGGTGGCGGTAATCCCAGAGAACCTGGCGGGGCTTTCCCACTATCTCTATTCCTGGCAGGTGGTCTATACCACCCTACCTCTGGACAATCACTTCCTCTGGTTAAACCTGGCTGTCGGTGACATTTTCCTGGCACTGCTGGTGGGCGCCTCGATGTGGGTGCAGCAGAAGATGATTATGGCGCCGTCGGTCGACCCCTCTCAGAAGACGCAGAGCAGCCTGATGCTCTGGATAATGCCCATCATGTTTGCCTGGTTGACACTATCGTTCCCCAGCGGGCTGGCCCTCTTCTGGGTGACTTCTAACCTGTTTAGAATTGGCTTACAGTACTGGATCGGGGGGTGGGGAGGCCTGGTGAAGTCATCGCCCAAGAAAGAGACCGGTCGGGACAAGAAGTATAAAAAGCGTATCGCCGAGGTGGAGCAAGCCTCCGAAGGCGGTGCTGATATCGTGCCCAGTGCGGCACGGGAAGAGGATACGAGCTATGAAGAGCCTGGAGACAAGCGGGCGGACCGTGGAGGAGGCTATCCAAAAAGCATTAGAGACACTAAACCTAAGTCGAGAAAAGGTAGAGGTCACCGTCCTAAAAGAGGGTAAGCACGGTATTTTGGGTTTGGGGTCCGAAGAGGCCATGGTAAGAGTTGAACCTCTGGCCAGCGTGCCGGAGAACATGGACGAGATGGCTCGGGAAGTCCTGGAGACACTTCTGACCCGGCTGGGGGTTTTGGCTTCGGTGGAGTGTCAGACCAAACCACCGACAGGGGAGGGGGCGGGCGAGGTTATTACCCTGGATGTGAGCGGTGACGACCTGGGCATCCTCATCGGGCGGCGGGGACAGACCCTTTCCTCCCTGCAGTACGTCGTCAGGCTCATCCTGGCCCATCAGACTCAGGCCCGGGTGCCCATAGTCATCGACGTCGAGGGCTACAAGCAGCGCCGTTACGAGGCGTTGCAGGCCCTGGCCCAGCGCATGGCCGAGCAGGTTAAAGCCAAGGGCCGCCCCTTTACGCTGGAGCCGATGCTGGCCTACGAGAGGCGCATTATCCACCTGACTCTGGCCGATGATCCCGACGTCACCACTGAGAGCGTCGGCGAAGGCGAGACGCGCAAGGTAGTCATTATGCCCCGTGAGCAATAGCCACTAAGCTGGCTTTGATTGCTTTACATAACAATCAAGAAAAGGGGGCACAAAATGGCGAAGACCGACTGGGCGGGGCTTAGCGATAAGATTGACCGTTTGCTGCGTCTCAAGGCAAGCCCCGTTGCTTACAAGCGGCTGGAGAAAGCCGCCGAGCTGGAAAAAATACCCGAGGTAATGCCCCTCGACCGCCGCGCTTCTTTTTGTCAGGTGCCAGCCATGGTGCGCACCATGGGCCTGACGATATCGGCCACCAGGGATAACTTCGGCGGGCGTTGCGCCCGCATCAACGGCCTGGCGGAGTCTAGCCAGCAGCAGGTTGACTGGGAGGCGGAGCAATTCGCTAATACCTGGTTTGCCAACGTGGCAGAGGCCAAAAAGCAGATGGCGGCCTACCCCACCGTTCCCCCCGGAGAAGCCGTGGTGCTGGCCCCGCTGGCGGCGGGGAAGTTTGAGCCTGAGGTTATCCTCATCTACGGCAACCCCGCGCAGATGATGCTCCTCATGAACGGGCTTCAGTTCAAGGACTACGAGCGCTTTCAGTTCTTCTTTATCGGGGAAGGCTCCTGTGCCGACGGACTGGCGCAGTGCTACACCACAGGCAAGCCCGCCCTGGCTATTCCCTGCCTGGGCGAGAGGGCTTTCGGCGCCGTTACCGAGGACGAGATGGTGATGGCCCTGCCGCCGAAGATGCTGGGCAAAGCTGTCGAAGGTCTGGAGTCGCTTAAAGCGCGGGGCATCGGCTACCCGGTTATGTATCTGGGGCCGCTGTGTGACCCGTCGCCGGTGCTGATGCAGATATACCCCGAGTGGTGGGAGCGCCGTTAGGATATTCAGCAGCTTGTTTTATTTTTCAAGCTGTGCTAACCTTTAGCGGTAAAGGCAATGACGGAGAGGAGTAGGGGGAGAGCGGTAGCTTAAAGCGAGTCTGAACGGGTGAGAGCAGACGTTGCCGTCCCCCGAAGATCACTCCCGAGCCACCAACCGAAAGGTGCTTGGTCACCGAGTAGACCTGGTCGGTAACGTCAACCGTTATCACTGACGGGGGCATTAGGATGTGCCCTGATAAGAGCCTTCGCTTTGAAAGCGGGGGAAATAGGGTGGTACCGCGGGTAGAATCCCGTCCCTAGGGGACGGGATTTTTTAATATAGGGGGTCTTATGTTCGAACCGGTTGGCAGTAGGGTGAATTTTCCGGAAGCCGAGGAGAGAACCCTCAGCTTCTGGAAGGATGAAAACATCTTTGAGCGCAGTGTGGAACAGCGCCAGGGAAAACCTCGCTTCGTTTTCTATGAGGGGCCTCCGTTTGCCAACGGCAATCCGGGCATCCATCATGTTCTGGCCAGGATTTTCAAGGATGTCATCATCCGCTATAAGGTAATGAAAGACTATTACGTGCCGCGTATCGCGGGCTGGGACACTCACGGCCTGCCCGTAGAGCTGGAAGTAGAGAGGGAGCTCGGTTTCTCCGGCAAAGAGCAGATTGAGCAGTATGGCGTGGAACGGTTTAACCAGCGCTGTCGGGAAAGCGTCTTTCGCTACTTGAAAGAATGGAACAACCTCACCGAGCGCATTGCCTATTGGGTTGACCTGAAAAAGGCCTACATGACGCTGAGCAACGACTACATTGAGACCGTCTGGTGGGCCATTAAGCAGATGTGTGATAAGGGTTTACTCTATCAGGGCTACCGGGTCACCCCCCATTGCCCCCGCTGCGGCACCTCGCTCTCCTCCCATGAGGTCGCCCTCGGCTATGAAGACGCTGAAGACCCATCGGTTTACATAAAGTTCAAGGTGGCCAAGTCATCGAAGCTGCCCTCGGATAAGCCCGTTTACCTGCTAGCCTGGACGACGACGCCCTGGACACTGCCGGGGAATACGGCGCTGGCCGTCGCCGCCGACGCTGAATACGCCGTACTGAAAGGTAAGGATGACTACCTTGTCATGGCGGCAACACTGGTGGGGGTGGTGGGGCTTGAGGGCTACAAGACGGTAAAGCGGTTGAAGGGGAACGAGTTGGTTGGCGTTCATTATGAACCTCTATATCAGGCTGACATCTTCTCTGACAAGGGAGATAAGCCTGCTTATCGCGTTATTGCAGGCGATTTTGTCTCTATGGAAGAGGGTACTGGCATAGTGCATATGGCTCCTGCTTATGGCGAGATAGACTTTGAAGTAGGAGAAAAAGAGGGTTTGCCTCTTGTTCACTCTGTGAATTTAGATGGAATGGTTAAGGAGTTTCCAACTGGTTATACACCTAGTATATATAAGCGTATGCTGCAAGAGGAAGCCTTAGCGTTGATATCATCAGCGAAGGAATTACAGTCTGTGCCGGGTCACGGCAAATTCGTCAAGGATGCCGATAAGGATATTCTTGATGACCTAAAGTCTCGCGGACTTCTTTTCCGCAGCGAGACGATAAAGCATACCTATCCCTTCTGCTGGCGCTGCGATGCCCCGCTGCTCTACTACGCCAAGCAGACCTGGTATATCAGAACCACCGCCATCAAGGATGCCCTGGTAGATGGCAATAAGGAAATAAACTGGTATCCGGAATACATAAAGTACGGGCGCTTCGGCAACTGGCTGGAGAACAATGTGGACTGGGCATTATCGCGGGAGCGCTACTGGGGTACGCCTTTGCCCGTCTGGAGATGCCAGTCCTGCAGCCACTACGAGTGCGTCGGCGGCGTCCAGGAGCTTAAGGATAAGGCGGGCTTTTCCGGTTTCAAGGAGCCGCTGGACCTGCATCGCCCCTTCGTTGACGAGCTAACCTTCGACTGCCAGAAGTGCGGAGCCAAGATGCAACGCGTCAGCGAGGTCATCGACTGCTGGTTCGATTCCGGGGCCATGCCCATCGCTCAGCATCATTATCCTTTCGAAAACGATAGCCTGCTCACCGACGGGCGCTTCCCCGCCGATTTCATCAGCGAGGCCGTCGACCAGACGCGAGGCTGGTTCTACAGCCTGCACGCCATATCCACGCTGCTCTTTGATAAGCCCTGCTACCGCAACGTTATCTGCCTGGGGCTTGTCCTCGACGCCAAAGGGGAGAAGATGAGCAAGACCAAGGGGAATGTGGTCGAGCCCTGGGCGGTCATCAACAAATACGGGGTCGATGCCCTGCGCTGGTACTTCTTCACCAGCACGGCGGTGGGTAACGTCTATCGCTTCGACGAAAGCATGGTGGCCGAGATTAGCCGTCGCTTCCTCTCCACGCTGTGGAACGTATATTCCTTCTTCGTTACCTACGCCAATATAGACAAGTTTACCCCCACAAAAGAGGGGGCTAAGTCAGAGCTTTCCGAGCTCGACCGCTGGATTATCTCCGAGCTTAACCAGCTTATTGCCGATGTCGATAGCGGCCTGGAGAACTATAACCCCACCGAGGCGGGGCGAAAGATAGAGGTCTTCGTGGACGAGCTTTCCAACTGGTACGTGCGCCGCAGCCGTAGGCGCTTCTGGAAGAGCGAAAGCGATGCCGATAAGCTGGCGGCCTATAACACACTCTACGAATGCCTGGTAACGCTGTCAAAGCTTTTGGCGCCGTTTGCGCCCTTCGTGGCCGAGGCGCTCTACCAGAACCTGGTACGCTCGGTTTCCCCCGACGCCCCGGAGAGCGTTCATTTATCCGATTTCCCCGTGGCCGATAAGATTAAAATCGACAAGCGGCTTAGTGAGGACATCAAGCTGGCCATGAAGATATCTAGCCTGGGACGGGCCGCCCGAAGCGAGGCGGGCATTAAGGTTAGGCAGCCGCTGGCCGAGGTTATCGTCAAGGTGGGGACCAAGCGGGAAAGAGAGGCATTGGAACGGCTGACTCCCCAGCTGCTCGAAGAGCTTAATGTCAAGGGGCTGGGGTTCGTCGAAGATACGGCTGCTTTAGAGAAAAAAGGCTACGTAGTCGTCACCGAGGGCGGTCATGCGGTGGCCATCTCCAGAGAGATTCCCGATGAGCTTTTGTCTGAAGGGGTGGCCAGAGAAATCGTACGAAGATTGCAAACGATGCGCCGTTCGGCGGGCTTCGACATCGCTGACCACATCACCACCTATTACCAGGGCGACGATTACATCCAAAAGGTGATGGCCGACTTTGCTGACTATATCGAGCAGGAGACACTTTCCCAAGAGCTCGTCGCTGGTGCTCCCGAAAAGGGTGCTTTCACCGAGAGCTACAAGCTAAGCGGCCACGAAATAACGCTTGGGGTCAAGCGGCTCTAGGCGGGCGGGGGTGTTTCCGTCAGTGTGACGTAGGCGGTTTGCTGGCTGTCGCCCCGCCAGAAGACGACTTCCACTTCCTCACCGATTTCCTTGGAATGTATCGCCTGGACCATCTCCTCGGCGGTGGTTATAGCTTCACCACCGAAGCTGACGATGACGTCGCCAGGTTCCAGGCCAGCGGTGGCGGCGGGACTGACGGTGGCCATGCTGGTAATGAGGGCGCCCTCATTCACCGCCAGGCCGTAGGTCATTACGGCATACTCATCCACGGTGTAGAGCACCACCCCCAACCAGGGGCGGACGACGTAGCCGTTCTCAATCAGCTCCTCGATGATGGGCATGGCCGAATCGCTGCTGATGGCGTAGCCCATGCCCTCTACGCCCACCTGAGAGACTTTGACGCTGGTGATGCCGATAACCTCGCCGGCCATATTTACCAGCGGGCCGCCGCTGTTACCGGGGTTGATGGCGGCATCGGTCTGAATCAGGTCGTCCAGGGTCTGCCCGGCTGCCACTGACAGGGAAATATCCTTGGCGCTGACGATGCCCTTGGTGGCGCTTATGCCCAACCCCAGCGAGTTACCGATAGCCACCACCCAGTCGCCCACCCGTAAGGCGTCGGAATCACCCACCTTAACCGCGGGCAGGTTGACGGCGTTGACCCGGATTACGGCCAGGTCGCTCAACGAGTCGGTGCTTATGGTCACGGCGGAGAAGGTCCGGCCGTCGGCCAGGGTCACGATAACGCTCTGCGCTCCTTCTACCACGTGGTTGTTGGTCACGATGACCCCGTCTTCATCTATAATCCACCCCGAGCCCGCCCCCTGCTGTGTGTAGGGGCGGTTGAAGGCGTCATAGCCGACGTACTCGGTGTTGATGGCCACCACCGAGGGCCTGACCAGGGCCACCACGTCGGCAATAGTGAGCGTTGACGAGGTGTCTATAGCGACGGGTGGGGCGACGGTGGGGTCGCCTGAGCTGGGTGGCTCGGTGCTTACCAGCGAGCAGCTGCTGCTCAAGACCAGGCTCATAATGATAACCAGGGCGATGACCAGGTGTCTTATCTTTAGCGCTTTCATAAATAGTCTCCTCGACTTCGGCTTTATCTTTATAACGTGCCAGGCAAGCTATGGTTAGCTGTCTCTGGTACCATTCCTATAATACTGATTGTAGCACTACGGGTAGGCTGGGGCAAAGTGATTTCTGTCACCTTTCCAAAGGGGCCAAAATCTGTTATAGTTTACCCCAGTCTTATAAAGGAGGAGGTCGGGTGGCCGAGACGGTGATAGCGAAAGCCAGAGGCGAAGGCAGGACGGTGCTGACCGAGGTCGAGTCCAAACAACTGCTCGGCCAGGCGGGCATCGACGTGGTTGAGACTAGACTGGCCACTTCCAAGGAAGAAGCTGTTTCCATAAGCGAGGAGCTTGGTTTCCCCGCAGTACTCAAGATAGCCTCGCCCGATATTATTCACAAGAGTGACGCGGGCGGGGTCAAACTGGGGCTGGAAAGCGCCCGGGCGGTGGGGCAGGCCTACGACGATATCATAGCCGCCGCCAAGCAAAAATATCCCAAGGCCAGGATTCTGGGGGTGGCCGTGCAAAAGATGGCGCGCCCTGGCGTCGAGGTTATTATCGGAATGTCCCAGGACGAACAGTTCGGGCCCGTCCTCATGTTCGGGCTGGGGGGCATACTGGTGGAGGTGCTCAAAGACGTCTCCTTCCGCCTCGTTCCCTTAACCAAGCGGGACGCCGCTGAGATGGTCAGGGAGATAAAGGGCTACCCCCTACTTGAAGGCTATCGGGGAGGGGAAGTGGTGAAGATAGCCTACCTGGAGAATTTGCTGCTCAAGGTGTCTGATTTTGTCGAGAAAAATCCTGAGGTCAAAGAGCTTGACCTCAACCCTATTTTTGCCTACAGCGATGGTGCTTTAGCCGTAGACGCCAGGGTAATACTGGACTCAAAATGAATCTGAAACAGATGTTGGAAGGGGCGGCCAAGCGCTACGCTGACAAGACGGCAGTAGCTATGGGCGAGCGTCGGCTGTCCTATGCCGAGCTGGACGAGGCCGCAAATCGGGTGGCCAACGCCCTGGTGGGGATGGGGATAACTCAGGGCGACCACGTCGCCCTGCTGCTGGCCAACAGCCCCGAATTCGTCGCCGTCTATTTCGGGGTGGTCAAAATCGGGGCCATTGCCGTCCTGCTCGACCCCAAGTATAAGCTCACCGAGCTGGTCTCCTTGTGTGACGACTCCAGGCCCAGGGTCCTGATAACGGAAAGCCCCTGCCTGGAAGAGCTGATGCCTGTTATGGACAAATTCAAGTCCGTGGAACACGTTATCGGCCTGACCCCACGCTCGCGAAGAAAAATCGTCACCTACAAAAAGATTATGGAGGAAAGCCCCGCCTCACCAGTCAACATAGAGCCGGCGCCCGAGGCTATCGCCCATATCGCCTATAGCTCGGGGCCTTCCTTTAACCCGCGGGGGGTAGTGCTGTCCCACGGGACACTGGTTGAGGAGGCGGATATATCGGGTGACAGCTTCGAACAAACGGATAGAGACGTCGTTATTCTCTTCGCCCTGCCCATGCACCATGCCTTCGGGCTGGTGGTGGTCATGATGACGGCTATTGCCCAGGGCAGCACGGTGGTGATGCTTTCGGGGCTTTCCCTGGATAGCCTCTTCGAGCTTATTGAGCGGGAAAAGGCGACCATATTCATGGGGGTGCCTTTCGTTCACGGGCTCATCGTGGAGTTCATCGAAGATGGCTGGCTGAAGCACGACCTGAGCTCGCTGCGCATCTGGGGCACGGCTGGGGCCGCCATGCCCCCCAGGATTGCCGAAAAGGTGAAAGAGCACGTCGGCCTGACCCCGGTCAACTTTTGGGGGATGACCGAATCAGCGGCACAGGTCAGCTGCACCACCCTCGACGGGCGGGGGGCAGCCAACTCGGTGGGTAGAACTCTGCGCGGCTGGGAGCTGAAGATAGTCGATGACGAGGGACGTGAGCTGCCCACAGGTGAGACGGGCGAGATAATAGTCAAAGGCCCCATTATGGACGAGTACTACAACAACCCTCAGGTGACAGCCCAGATAATCAAGGACGGCTGGCTCTATACCGGTGATATGGGCTGGCGGGACGATTCAGGCTGGCTCTTTTTGGCCGCGGGCCGTAAGAAGGACATGATTATCAGTAAGGGGCAGAATATCTCCCCCAGCGATGTCGAAGAGATAATCAGCCGTCACCCTAAGGTGGATGAGGTGGCGGTGTTGGGTATCGCTGACGAGTCGAGGGGAGAGACGCCGCGGGCGTTCGTAAAGTTAAAGACGGGCAAAAAGACGAGCGAACGGGTGATAAAGCGTTTTTGCCTGAAGCACCTGGCCAACTACAAAGTGCCGCGGGAGGTTGTCTTTATCAAGTCCCTGCCCAGAACCGCCAACGGCAAAATCGATAAGGAAAAGTTGAGATGAAACGAAGAGTAGTCATTACCGGAATGGGCCTGCTCACGCCGCTGGGGGTGGGGACAGAGGCGAACTGGCAGGCGCTTTGCCAGGGGAAATCGGGGGTGGGGCCAGTGACCCATTTCGACGCGGGCGAGTTCCGCACCCAGATTGCTGGTGAGGTAAAGGACTTTGACCCCCTCGACTTTGTCGACCGCAAGCTGGCCAGGCGTGGCGATCGCTTTATCCACTTCGCCCTGGCGGCGGCGCGGATGGCGCTGGAAGACGCCAAACTTAAGATTGACGCCTCTAACGACGAGCGGGTGGGGGTTTCGGTGGGTACGGCCATGGGCGGTATCGAGAGCATCGAGAAAAATCATGAGCTTTTGATAAAGGGAAAGCGGCAGCAGATTTCCCCCTTCTTTGTTCCCAGCTTCCTGGGTAACATGGCTACGGGGCAGGTTGCCATCAGCTTTGGGGCCAAGGGGGCCAATATGTGTACGGTGACCGCCTGTGCCTCGGGGACGCACGCCATCGGCGACGCCGCCGTTGTTATCCAGCGTGGCGATGTCGACGCCATGATTGCCGGCGGTACCGAGGCCGCCATCAGGCCGCTGGTCTTTGCCGGACTGGACCCCTTAAAGGTAATGTCGGCCCGCAACGATGCCCCCGAAAGAGCCAGCCGCCCCTTCGATAAAGAGCGCGACGGCTTTATCATCGGCGAGGGGGCAGGCATGGTCATTTTGGATGAGCTGGAATCGGCCCAAAGGCGGGGGGCCAAGATTTACGGCGAGGTTTTGGGCTACGGCCTTAACAGCGACGCCTATCACATCACCGCCCCCGACCCCGAGGGCCTGGGCGCCGCCGCCTGCATGAGGCTGGCTTTAGAAGATGCCGGCATTTCCCCCGACCAGGTGGACTATATAAACGCCCACGGCACCTCGACGACGCTCAACGACCTCTCCGAGACCAGGGCCATCAAGGACGTCTTCGGCGAGCTGAGCCGTAAGATACCGGTCAGCGCCAACAAATCGATGATGGGGCACATGTGGGCAGGGGCGGGGGTGGCCGAGGCCATCGCCAGCCTGCTCACCATCCGCGACGGCATTATTCCGCCCACCATCAACTACGAGACGCCCGACCCCGATTGCGACCTCGACTACGTACCCAATGAAGCCCGGAAGGCTAAAGTAAACATCGCCCTCTCCAACTCCTTCGGCTTCGGCAGCACCAACGGCTGCCTCATCTTAGGGAAATTTTCCCCTTAAAAAATCCCCTTTAAGCCTGGTCGGCTATTGTCAAAAAGGGTGAGGTATGCTATATTCTATATACCTAGAATTACTATGTATTTAGAATAACCAGCTATCTCTTGTTGTCAAGGCAGCAGTCTCGATATGAATCAAAGGAAAGGAGGTGAGCGCTAGATAATGAAACTTCTAAGTCTAGCTATCTGTTCCCTGGGTATTTGGGTTTTCCTGGGTCCGTTGGTTTCGGCCGATTGGGTCGCCTACGTCTTCGGTGGCTTAGCCGCCGTACTGGCTTTCTTAGCTGCATTTATGACGAAATCATAGCCAGGCTGGCTACTATTTATTCCCTCATAGAGTCTAGTCAAACTCACCGAAAACTACGGGACTGCTGCCTTGACTGGCTCGACCTTTAAGCTCTCTCTTCTAGAACGTGTTGCAAAGCGGAGTACTGTGTATTATTATATTGATGCATAGGGTTACTAGGTGTTATAAGGCGAGGTGAACGGTATGGCACAGAGACGTGAACTCATCAAGGGCAGTTTCGATTCCCTAATTCTTTGTCTTCTCGACCAGCAGTCGATGTACGGCTACCAGATTATCAAGGAGCTGGAGAAGCGTAGCCAAGGCTATTTCCGCTTTAAAGAAGGCACCCTCTATCCGGCCCTGCACCGCCTGGAGCAATCGGGCCTAATCGAGGGCAAGTGGCAGATGTTGCCTAACGGGCGGCAGCGAAGATACTATCACATCACGGAAAAGGGGCTTCACGGTCTGGAAACCAAGCGGAGCCAGTGGCTGGATTTCTTGGCAGCGATGAACCTGATTATTCGCCCTCAGTCTGACTGATGAGGTGTTGAATTGGCGACGACGCTGACTCATTATCTGGAAATAGTCAGGGATAACCTGAGGCTGGACCGCACCACCGCGCGGGAGGTCCTCAAGGAACTGGCGGCGCATATCGAGGACGAGGTCCAGGAGCTGAAGGAGGCTGGGCTGTCGGATGAAGAGGCGGCGGATGCCTGTTTGACGCTGATGGGTTCGGCCAAGACGCTCGCCCGCCAGATATACGAGAGCCACAGCCAGGGTAGCTGGACTCAGGCGCTTTTTGCCGCTATGCCCCACCTGCTTTTCGGTCTGCTCTTCGCCCTCAACTGGTGGCAGGGTGTTATCGGGTTGCTAACGGCGCTGGTGGTACTTCTCGGAGTGGTGGTCTACGGCTGGTGGCGGGGCAAGCCCTCCTGGCTTTTCTCCTGGTTGGGCTACTCGCTGCTACCGGTGGTTTTTGCCGGACTGCTCCTGCTCTATCTGCCCCCGGGGTGGTCCTGGGTGGCCATCCTCATCTACATCCCCACGTCGCTGTGGCTGGTCTGTGCCTTTACTATGAAAGCGATAAAGCGGGACTGGTTATACAGCTCGCTGATGCTGCTGCCGCTGCCGATTATCATCGGCTGGTTTCTGGCCGTTGAACCGGTGGACAGGTCATCCCTCTACTGGCTGCAACGCCTCCAGGATTTCGCCCCCTGGATCGGGCTTACCTTCCTCTCCCTGGGGGTGGCTGTAACCACCTTCATCCGCTTGAGAAAACGCTGGCTGAGGATATCGGTCCTGGTAACAGCGGGGCTGATAACCTTGACCATGATTGCTTACTATGCCGAGGGCAGACTCAGCATACCCGCCTTTTTGGCTCTAGTCTTGGTGATGCTGATTCTACTGCTAAGCCCAGCTTTAGTAGAGCGGACGCTAAAGCATAGCGATTGACATTTTCTAGGGGCGCTTAACTAGCCTGTGTTTTTTTAGAAGGAGGTGTCTGGCTATGTCTGGAGTCAGAGTGGTTGCCGATAGCGCGGTCTGTTTGCCCAAAGAGCTTATAGAGAAGTACAACATCGAGCTGGTGCCGGAGACTATCATCTTTGGTACCACCGTCTATCGTGACGGCGTCGACCTAGTGCCCAGTGAATTCTACGTCAAGTTGGGGGAGGCCAAGGAGCTGCCGACGACATCGGCTCCCTCCCCTCAGGACTTTATTGATGTCTTCCAGAAGGTGGGTAAAGACGCCGATTCTATTGCCTGCATCTTGGTAACTGCGGGGTTCAGCCATATGGGTTTGCAGGCGGCTATGACCGCTCGTGAGAGCGTTCCCGAGCCGCCGATAGAGATTATGGACTCACGGACGGCGTTGGGTGCTTATGGCTTCGTCGTCCTGGCGGCAGCCAAGGCGGCCGCAGCGGGTAAGCCACTGCCCGAGGTTATCCAAGCCGCCCAAGACGTGCAGAAGCGGGTTACGATGATAGCTACCTTGAATACGATTAAGTATCTGGCCAAAGGAGGGCGCATCGGTAAGGCCGCCCACTGGGCTGGCACTCTGCTCAGCATTAAGCCCATCATAGAAGTACCTCCTTCCACCGGGGTTTTAGAACCGATAGAGAGGGTCAGAACCAGACGAAAGGCACTGCAGCGATTGCTAGAGATTATGCAGGAGAGGGTCGGCCAAGGACAGCGGGTACACGCTAGTATAGAACAGGCTAATGTGACCGAAGAAGCACAATGGCTTGAGTCTCAGCTAATATCGCTTTTTGATTGTGCCGAAATTTATATAAATGATTTCGCCCCCGTGGCTGGAGTCCACTGTGGACCGGGGGTAATTGGGATTTCCTTTTATACCGGGGACTGAGGAGTCATTTCTTTATGGCGCCAAAGGTAGCCGTCATTACCGACAGCATAGCCTGCCTCACTAAGGAGCTGGTGGAGCAGTACGGCATCAGGATTGCTCCCATTAACCTCTATTTCGAGGATAGGACCTACCGTGACTGGGTGGATATAACCCCTGACGAAGCCTACAAGCTCTTTCTGAAAGACCCTGATGCCTTTAAGACCTCGGGGATCAATCCCTCGGAGTGGATAGAGGCCTGCCGTGAGGCCAGCCGGGAGACCGACAGCATCATCTGTATCACCCTTTCCTCCAAACTGAGCATGGTCTATGACAGCGTTCTGGGGGCAAAAAAGCGCCTTGAAAAAGAGATTCCCGGGCTTTCCGTAGCGGTGATGGACTCCGAGACAGTCACGGCCACCGAGGGCTTTGTCGCCCTGGCGGCGGCTCGGGCGGCGGAGGAGGGCAAGTCGTTGTCCGAGGTGGTTGAAGCTGCCGAGACGGTGAAGAAAAAGGTGGCTATGGTGGCCTTCCTGGATACCATACGCCATGTTTACCGCACCGGACGCATACCCAAGATAGCGGCTTTGGCCGGCTCAATACTTAGCATCAGGCCGATGCTCACCGTCACCGATGGGGTGGTCAAATTCATGGGCGTGGTGCGGAGCCGCGAGCGGGGCATAAAGAAGATGCTGAAGAAGATGAGGGAGAAGGTGGGCAAAAACCCGGTGCACGTGGCGGTGATGCACGCCTTCGCCCAGGAAGAGGGCGAGAAGCTGAAGGAACAGGTTGCCGCCGAGTTCAACTGCGTTGAGCTTTGGCTTACCGGTTTCAGCCCGGTGATGGGCTACGCCACCGGCACGGGCACGCTGGGGCTGGCTTTCTATGAAGATTAGCAAGGGGAACCGGCTATGAAGTGGTGGCTTAAGGTAATACTGGCGCTTCTTCTGGCGGTTATCGCCGCCTTTCTGGGGATTTCGGTCTACCTGGGGCACTCGATGACGGCCGTGGAGAGGCTGCCCATTACCGAGACCCCCGCTCTCTGCGGGCTTGACTACGAAGAGATAAGCTTTCCCAGTCGTGTCGACGAGCTGACCCTCTACGGCTGGTATATCCCGGCTGAGGACAGCGATGAGGTTATTATTATGGTGCACGGTGCCGAGCAACACCGTGCCGACCCGACCGTTAAGATGGTGGATATCGCCTGCGGGTTGGTGGAGCACGGCTATAACGTCGTCATGTTCGATACGCGGGGGCACGGCGAGTCCGAGGGGGACAGGATGTCGGCGGGCTATTTCGAAGTCAGGGACCTGGGTGGTGCCGTCGACTACGTGATGGCTTTGGGCTTCGAGGACATCGGGGTGCTGGGCTTTTCGATGGGTGGGGCCACTGCCATTCTGACCGCCGCCGAGGATGACAATATCGATGTCGTCGTCTCCGACAGCGCCTATGCCGATCTTAACGACATGATTGAGCCCCAGTTTGCCGAGCGCACCAGCTTCCCCACCTTTTTCCTCCGCCCCCTGCTCTTCATGGTCAAGATGATGTACGGTATCGATTTTACCGATATCAAGCCCGTCGAGGTGGTGGGCGATATCGCCCCAAGACCCATCCTCTTCATCCAGGGCGAACTCGACGATACCGTGCCCCCGGAGCATGCCTACAGCCTGTATGAAGCCTCGGATAACCCCTTAAACCAGCTTTGGGTGCTGCCCGATGTCGGTCATGTTGAGGCTTACGCCAGCTACCCTGAAGAGTATATGGACAGGGTGACCGCTTTCTTCGACGACGCTTTGAAGTAATTTCATCCATTTCCCCCTATTATGTCTAGCCAAAATAGGCTAAACGCTCTATAATGGGGGCATGGTTAGTCAATTTGTTTCTGACCTACAGCGGCTGACTGATGGGCTGGGGGAGCTCCCCGAGCCGACGGTCAAGCCGCCCTTTGTCGTCGTCAGCGGCCTGCCGGGGACGGGGAAGTCCTACTTCTGCGCCAAGCTGGCTGAGAGGCTGCCCTTCGTTATCCTGGAGAGCGACGCCCTGCGCAAGAGGCTCTTCTCGCCACCAAGCTACAGCCCCGAAGAGAGCGCTTACCTCTTTCGGACGCTGCACCAGCTCATCGAACGGCTGCTCAAAAAAGGCATTCCTCTCATCCTCGACGCCACCAACCTCTCCGAGCGGGACCGCGAGCGCCTCTACAATATCGCCGAGCGCCTCGACGCCCGTCTCATCCTGGTGCAGGTGGAGGCGCCGCCGGAGTTGGTCTACCAGCGGCTTGAAGCCAGAAAAAACGGCGAAAAATCGGTGGGCAACTCGGACGCCGACTGGGAGGTCTACCACAAGATGAAGCCAACGGTTGAGAAAATCGGCCGTAAGCACTATGTCGCTGATAGCTCGCGGGATATAAAGCCCATGCTGGATAAGGTGGTCAGGGAGGCGAGCCGTTAGAAAATCGCTTTAAGTCAGGGGGTTTTTGGAGATGACGGACACCAAGAAGATGAAAGAGCTGCTGGAGAGGCTGTCCAACGCCCACGGCATTTCGGGCTACGAAGGCGGCGTCAGGGATATCATTAAGAAAGAGGTCGGGGCCTGTGTCGACGAAGTAAAAGTCGATAACTTCGGCAACCTAATCACCATCAAGAAGGGGAAAGCGCCCTCGGTGATGATTGCCGCCCACATGGACGAAATCGGCCTGATGGTGAAATACATAGACGATGATGGTTTTATCCGCTTCGCTAAGGTGGGGGGCTGGTTCGACCAGACATTGGTCAACCAGCGGGTAGTGCTGCACACCAAGAAGGGTATGATTACGGGCGTCATTGGCTCCAAGCCGACGCACGTGATGAAGACCGAGGATAGGAAGAAGGCGATTGAAGCTAAGGATATGTTCATAGATGTCGGCGCTGCTTCGCGTGACGAGGCCACCAAGATGGGTGTTGAGCCCGGGGTAGCAGTTTCGCTCGACCAGAAGCTGGCGACGTTAACCGACGACAGGGTCACCGGTAAGGCCTTTGACGACCGCGCCGGCGGGGCCGTGCTCATTGCCGCGCTGCAAAGCATGGCGGGCGTGAAATCAGCCTCGGTATTCGGTGTCTTTACCGTTCAGGAAGAAGTCGGGCTTAAGGGCGCCCGAACTTCGGCTTTCGGCTTAAACCCCGATGTCGGCATTGCCATAGATACCTGCATAACCGGTGACCACCCCGGTATCAAGAAGACCGATTCGGCCATTGAAATCGGCAAGGGGCCGTCGCTTACGGTGATGGATGCCGGGGGGAGGGGGGTGATTACCCATCCCAAGGTGCTGGAGTGGCTGCGCGAAACGGCTAAGGCTGAGGGTATTCCCTGCCAGATGGAAGTCACCGAGAGTGGCAGTACCGACGCCTCGGCCATCAGCCTGACGCGGGAAGGCGTCCCTTCGGGGGTGATTAGCATCGCTACTCGCTATATCCACACACCAGTGGAGCTTTTAAGCCTGAAAGACCTCGCCCAGACCGTAGATTTGGTCGTCGCCGCCATAAAATCGGTCGGCAACTACTTCTAGGGGGTTAGTCATGCAGATTAAGTATCTGGGTCACTCTGCTTTTATCATAAGCTCGGCCGGAAGGGTAAAGATAATAACCGACCCCTATACCACCAGCCCTGACCTGACCTATGGTGAGATAAAGGCGACAGCCGATATCGTTACCGTGAGCCACGACCACTTGGACCACTGTAACGTCGCCGCCGTCGGTGGTAACCCCCAGGTGGTGCGGCGGGTGGGGGTCTTCAGCGCTAAGGGCATAGAGTTCAAGGGTATTAACAGCTATCACGACGACGATGGGGGGAGGATGAGGGGTGGCAATATCATCTTCTGCTTCGAGGTGGATCGCCTAAAGGTCTGTCATCTCGGTGACCTGGGCCATCGGCTCGACAATAAGCAGCTGAAAGAGATAGGCAAAGTCGATATCCTGCTCATCCCCGTGGGCGGTTACTTCACCATCGACGCCAAGGTTGCCACCGAGGTCTGCGAGCAGCTGAAGCCCGGGGTGATTATCCCCATGCACTACCGCACCAACAAGGGCCTGCCCGTCATCGCTGGGGTGGAAGATTTCCTGCGCGGTAAGGACAAGGTGAAGTGGCTGGATACCAGCCAGGTGGAGTTCAAGGCCGGCGAGCTGCCCGAGGCCGGCCAGATTATCGTGCTCAAATCAGCCTTGTAGCTTAGTGCGGTTGACCATGATTGCGCAGTTGACGGTGGTGGTATAATTAAATATGGGGGTGAGGTTAGGGGGACTGAGAAACATATTTTGAAGATAGGTTGTATCGTTCTTGCCGGGGGCAAGGGTTTACGTCTGGGAAGAGATAAGGCGCTTGAGACAGTTGATGGCCAGAGTTTACTGCAACGGGTGGTAACCCAGCTCAGTTCCTTTAGCGACGAGGTAATTATTGTTACGGCTAAAGGCAAGTCCCTTCCTCAGTTTTTTGATAACCCGAGCTTTAAAATAGTCGCCGACGCCTATCCGGGCCGAGGCGCTCTGGTTGGTCTGGCTAGCGGTCTGGCCGCTTCGAAGGCCCGTTATAACTTGGCTGTCGCCTGTGATATGCCCTTCCTCAATCCGGCCCTGCTCCGTTATATGTTGGGGCTTGCGGCTGGCTTCGACCTGGTGCTCCCCCGACTGAACGATATGGTGGAACCGCTGCATGCCGTTTACGCCAGGAGCTGTCTGGCTCCCCTGGAACGGCTGCTGGAAGAGGAACATATGAAGATTGACGCCCTTTTCGGGCTGGTTAAGGTCAGGTATGTGGAGGCCGAAGAGATTGACCGCTTCGACCCGCGCCACCTGAGCTTCTTCAACGTTAATAGCAGCGCCGACCTGGAGAGGGCACAGCAACTGGCCAAGGAGATAAATCAGTGATAAGCGTTGAGCAGGCTCTGGAGAAGATTCTGGAGCATATAGAAGTCCTGGAAACAGAAGAAAGCCCGATACTGAGCTGCCTGGGGCAGACGCTGGTCGAGGATATACGTGCCGAGATAGACATCCCGCCGTTGGACAACTCGGCTATGGACGGCTATGCCGCCAGGGCGGCCGATACCAAAGGCGCCAACCCCAAATCGCCCCGCATCCTGCGCGTTATCGGCACCGTCACCGCTGGCTCGATTTTTACCTCAAAAGTAGAGGCGGGAACAGCCGTCAGGATTATGACCGGGGCGCCCCTGCCTTCGGGCGCCGACGCCGTGGTCAAATTCGAGGATACCGACCAGGAGGGGCGGGATAATAGTGCCTCCGAGGTAGGCATTCTGGCCGAGGTAGCTAAGGGGCTGGACGTACGGCGGGCGGGCGAGGACATCGCCAAGGGAACGCTGGTGCTGGGCAAGGGAACAGCAATCAGGCCCGCTGAGGTCGGCGTTCTGGCTTCGCTGGGACGCGGCCTGGTAAAGGTCATCCGCCGTCCGGTAGTGGCTATCCTGGCCACGGGCGATGAGATAGTGGATATCACCAAACCGCTACCTGAGGGCAAGATATACAACAGCAACAGCTACAGCCTGGCGGCACTGGTGGCGCGCTACGGGGGAATTCCCAAGATACTGGGTATCGCCACCGATGTGGAAGATTCTTTGGTAGCCCGCCTCCATCTGGGGCTGGACGCCGATATGCTGGTGACCTCGGGGGGCGTTTCGCTGGGTGATTACGATATCGTACGCGACGTCTTGGCCAAAGAGGGCGAAGTCGTCTTCTGGCGGGTACGCCAAAAGCCGGGCAAGCCGCTGGCCTTTGGTATGATTAAGGCGTTGGGGGGTGGGGATGGCGTCAAAAAGATACCCCTCTTCGGGCTGGCGGGCAACCCGGTGAGCGCCATGCTCAACTTCGAGCTCTTCGTCCGCCCCGCCATGCTCAAGATGATGGGCCACCAGAAGCTGGCCAAGCCGATGATAGAGGCCACCATAGAAGAGCCGATTGTGAACACCGACGGGCGGCGCATCTTTGCCCGCGCCATCGTGGCAAAGCGCGACGGCCAATACTTCGCCCGCCTTACCGGGCCTCAGGGCTCGGGGATTTTGACCTCGATGACGCTGGCCAACGGGCTGGTAATAGTGCCTGAGGATGCGCCCGGTGTGGAGAAGGGGGATTTGGTGCAGGTGATAATGCTGGACTGGGGCGAGGAGGTATAGCCTTGATTGTCGATGCCGAAGGCTTCGTCTTCGAGCCGCCACCGGTGATATCGCGGGCGCGGCGGGTCTTGATTAAACCCAGTGCCGCCTACGCGACATCCTATCCGGTGAGCACCAGTCAGGAGATGCTGGCTACCATAATCGAGGGCATCCGTCAGGTCAGTGACGCTGACGTCCTCATCCTGGCGGGCACCCCCGATGGTTCACCCGTCTATCCCATCTACCAGAAGCTGGGCTATAACTTCCCCCGCATTCTGACGCTGGATGTCAAGGACTGCGTTTGGGTGGAAGTGGATAACCCCCTACCCAAGCCCCTGATTGTGCCCACCTTCTGGGTGCCTAACGTTATCCTTTCCTGCGACTACCTGATAACGGTGGCGCCCTTGAAGGTGATTGAGGGGCAGGGGTGGCTGAGCATTGCCAACCTGCTCTCGGTGCTGCCCAGCACCAAGTACGGGGGTGGGATGCCCTGGGGATACGAGGACTTATACGACCTGGAGATAGAACCGGTAATCGCTGACCTCTATTTTACGCTGCCCTTCGATTTGGGCATCATTGAAGCCCGCCAGAAGTTCGTTGGGGAAACCAACCCGACCAAGGGCATGATTGAACCGTGCGGCCGTGTTTTTGTCGGTGAGCCTTATGAAATTGACAGCGAAGCCTCGAAAGAGCTGGGGATTGAGACCGATTACCTAGATTTGATTAAGGAAGCGCGGGTGGGGTTGGAAGAATAAGGGGGTGATGTTCGTGTCTTGTTATCTTAGGCACATGAAGGACGTCCTCGACGAAGCGGGGATAGTGGTTACCCCGTCAACCGCAAGCAGGTCGACCAGGCGGTACATAAGGCGGTGGGTGTGACCTACAAGGATTGCCCGACTACCTGGAAGAGAGTCAAGCAGGATATAACGGGCGACGAAATTAAGCGCCGCGCTCTTATCGCTCAGATTAAGTCAGCGGTGGGCTAGTAGCTTATGCCGAACTCGGTATAGCGCCCGCTGGGCTCCGACCAGTTGGTGACCACTCTTTCCACCCTGGCCGCGGGCGGTCCTACGTTAAGATAGGTAATCAGCTCTTCCAGCCGACTCCTCTCGCCCTCAGCGACTACCTCCACCGAGTCCCCGCGGGGCAGATTGCGTACGTAGCCCTTTAATCCCAGTCTTCTGGCCCTTTGGGCAGCGAAGGCGCGGAAGAAGACGCCTTGAACGTCGCCGTATATCAAGACCCTGACCGCGGCTAAATCCTTCTTTTCCATATTACCTCAGCACGAACCTCAGTGATTGGGGGAACTGCTCTTTGTCCAGCCGATGCAAGCCCTGCTGGTGGGCCGGCTCGATGGCGTCGTTGAACTCCTGGGCTTTGAGGGGGCGGTTGAGGGTGGGGATATCAAAAGCCTTATAGCAGGGGCGGTACTGGGACATGATATTGAGGTAGGTGTTGGCCGAAATCTCAGCAGCGAGGAACCTTACCACCTCTTTGGTCCCCGCTAGGCCCTCGGGCAGCACCAGGTGGCGCACCAAAAGACCGCGTTGGGCAATGCCGTTATCATCCACCTTAAGGTCGCCTACCTGGCGGTGCATCTCACTGACCGCGGCCCGATTGATTTCTGGGTAGCCCTTTATCCCCGAAAGGCGCTCGGCGGTCTTGGCGTCGGCGTATTTCATATCGGGCATGTAGATATCAACGATACCGTCCAGCAGCTTCAACGTCTCTATGGCGTCGTATCCCCCTGTGTTATAGACCAGGGGCAGGTTTAAACCTTTGGCCGTGGCTATCTCCAGTGCCTCCAGAATATAGGGCACTACGTGGCTGGGGCTGACCAGGTTTATGTTGTGGCAACCCCTTGCCTGCAGAGAGAGCATCATGCTGGCCAGGGTTTCGCCGGACACGGCTTCGCCCTCGCCGAGCTGGCTGATGGTGTAGTTCTGGCAGAAGATACAATGCAGGTTGCAATAACTAAAGAAGATGGTCCCCGAGCCGTTGTGGCCCACCAGAGGGGCTTCCTCGCCCATATGGGGGCCGTAGCTGGAGACCATAACCTTGTCGGTGACCTGACACTGGCCGCTTTCCCCGCTAAGGCGGTTGACGCCACAGGCGCGGGGGCAGAGTCGGCATTCTTCCAGGATGGCGCGGGCTCGTTTTGCCCTGTCCCTCAACTCCCCGCTCTGGTGTAGCTGTTGGTAGGCAGCTATCTCTATTCCTCCTCCTCTTTTCCCTTCTTCCCCTTTTTAATCACCTCCACCGTCATCGGTGGGGTCAAGATAGTGGGGTGGGCTATTTTCTTATCGTCCTTTTTCGGCTTCTTGGTTTCTCGATGTCGGTAGTCTCTACGGCCCATAGTCACACCTCTATCTTATTTGATTAAAGTTTAACAAAGGGGAGCTATCGTGTAAAGCTGTCTCTAGAACTGGTCCAGGGCCATACGGGCGGCTTCCGTCTCGGCCGCCTTTTTGTTTTTGCCCGACCCGCGGCCGATGACATCTCCACCCACCGTGACCTCGACGGTGAAACGGCGGTCGTGGGCGGGGCCTACGGCTTCGACGACCTTGTATCGGGGCTTTAGCTGCCGCTTGGCCTGGGCTACCTCCTGCAGCTTGGTCTTGTAGTCGGCCTCTACACCCTGGCTGAGCGCTTTGCCCATCTTTTTAGCCATTAGCTTTAGAATGAACTTGCGGGTGACGGCCAGGCCCTGGTCGAGGAAGATGGCGGCAATCAGGGCCTCCAGAGCCCCCGAAAGGTTAGCGGGTTTGTTTCTGCCCCCACCCCCCTCCTCACCCTTGCCAAGGTAGAGGTAATCGCCCAGCTTTATGGACTTGGCCAGGCGGGATAGGGCGACCTGACTCACCAGTGAGGAGCGCACCCGGGTCATCTCGCCCTCGCTGAACTGGGGGAAGCGCTTATAGAGCTCTTCGGCGATGATAAAGCCGAGCACGGCATCGCCTAGGTACTCCAGCCTTTCGTTATCGCCCTCGGCCAGGTCGGGGTTTTCGTTGATATAGGAGCTATGCACCAGCGCCTGCTCCAGTAGGGCCTGGTTCTTGAACCTGATTTTCAGGGCCTTTTGTAGCGTGGTTAAAACGGTCAAGTTGCTTTCTTCCCTCTAGCTTTAGCATAAATACTAAGGCGGGCGGTGTCAAATAGGGTTATTGCCTCTGAGTCATGCCCGTGTTATAATCGGTTTTGAACTGGGGAATCGTCTAGTGGTAGGACAGCGGACTCTGGATCCGTAAGGGAAGGTTCGAATCCTTCTTCCCCAGCCATTTTATTTTTTGGAGGCTACTATGAGACCGCTTCAGAGCGATTTATCTATCTACAAGAAGTTTGATTTTAAATATCCGCCTGTAGGCGTCAAGTTCTGCCTGAGTAAGCCAGAGGGAATCAAGCCGCTGGATAAGTCCATTCCCTTCTGTGAGATGCTCAGGGAGGCGCAGCGAAGGGGCACCGCCTTTTACTTTAGCCGCGAGAACGAGAGCTGCGTGGGCAAGATAGTATTGGGCATGGAGGACTTTCCACTTTTTGTGGAAGGGGGACTGATCGGGCCCAGGTTCGGCATCTTTCAGGAGGCGCGGGCTAACAATAAAATCTATCAGTACATACCCCGCTTCGCTCCGGGGCTGGTCAACTATGTCGCCTTCGCCCCACTGGATAAATTGACCTTCGAGCCCGACCTTCTGGTTCTTACCGCCACCACCAGCCAGGCGGAAATCGTGCTCAGGTCAATGAGCTATTCCACCGGCGAGATTTGGGAGACCAAAGCCACGGGGGTACTGGGCTGCGCTTGGCTTTACATCTATCCCTTTCAAAGCGGTAAGGTGAACTATACGGTTACCGGGCTGGCTTTTGGGGCGAAGTCAAAAGAGGTGTTCGAGGAGGGGTGGATGCTGATATCCATACCCTATAACTGGCTGCCGATTATAACGGCCAACCTTGAGGAGATGGAATGGGTCTTGCCCTCTTACACTGACGGTCGGGAGAAGTTCCTTGAGCGAGAGGAGAAGGTGTTCGAAGAATCCGCCAAAGAGGCGGAGAATGAATAGCCTGAAACAGGCGGGTATCTTGCCGTTTTAGCCTGTCGCTGTTATAATAGCCGTGGCTGGCTTTAGAGAAAGCACTATAAGTCTCTGGTTGTAGCCAGCCTTTTTAGGTGGCGCATTCGTCTAGCGGTTAGGACACCGCCCTCTCAAGGCGGAGATCACGGGTTCGAATCCCGTATGCGCTACCAAGCTTGACTTTTAAATCTTGCATTTTTATAATGTTCCAGCTAACCTGTAGCTGGAATGCCCGAGTGGCGCAATGGTAGCGCAACCGACTTGTAATCGGTAGGTTAGCGGGTTCGACTCCCCTCTCGGGCTGAGGTCTGTGTGGGGAGGGGTGCCGGAGTGGTTAATCGGAGCAGACTGTAAATCTGCCGCCCTAAGGGCTACGCAGGTTCGAATCCTGCCCCCTCCACTTTAGATATAATTTAGGGATTAGAAGTTAGACCACAAAAACTGGTATAATGTTCTGGGTGCCCACATAGCTCAGTCGGTAGAGCACGTTCTTGGTAAGAACGGGGTCACCAGTTCGAATCTGGTTGTGGGCTTTAATTAAAGGGGGTAAAAAATGGCAAAGCAGAAATTCGAAAGGACTAAGCCCCATTGTAACGTGGGCACCATCGGTCACGTCGACCATGGTAAGACAACTCTGACCTCGGCGATAACTATGGTCCTGTCTAAGGCAGGGGGGACTGAATATCGCGCCTTCGAGAGTATCGATAATGCTCCCGAAGAGAAGGCGCGCGGCCTGACCATAGCCATCGCCCATATCGAGTATGAAACCGAGAAGCGCCATTATGCCCATATTGATTGCCCTGGGCACGCCGATTTCATCAAGAATATGATAACCGGTGCCGCCCAGATGGACGGCGCCATCCTGGTGGTGAGCGCCCCCGACGGGCCTATGCCCCAGACCAGGGAACACGTCCTGCTGGCCAGGCAGGTGGAGGTTCCCTACATCGTGGTGGCTCTCAACAAGATTGACGCCCTCGATGACGAAGAGCTGCAGGAGCTGGTGGAGGTGGAGACCAGAGAGCTGCTGACCAAGTATAAGTTCCCCGGTGACGATTTGCCGGTGATAAGGATGAGCGCCCTAAAAGCCCTGGAGTGTGGCTGCGCCAAGCGCGAGTGTGAATGGTGCGGCGGCATTTGGAAGCTAATTGATGCCATCGATACCTATATTCCCACCCCGGTAAGGCCCAAAGACCAGCCCTTCCTGATGCCGGTGGAGGATGTCTTTAGCATTAAGGGTCGCGGCACTGTGCCTACGGGCAGGGTGGAGCGAGGCGTGATTAAGGCCGGCGACGAGGTTGAAATCGTGGGCTTACACCACGAGCCGCGCAAGACGGTGGCTACCAGCCTAGAGATGTTCCATAAGATTCTGGACGATGCTGAGCCTGGAGACGCTGTTGGTATCCTGCTGCGAGGCGTGGAACGTGACGACATCGAGCGGGGTATGGTCATCGCCGCCCCCGGTTCGATTAAGCCGCATACCTATGCCGAGGCCGAGGTCTACGTCCTGAGCAAGGAAGAGGGGGGCCGACATACGCCGTTCTTTAACGGCTATAAGCCCCAATTCTACATAAGGACTACCGACGTTACCGGCACCATCGAGCTGCCCGAAGGGGTGGAGATGGTTATGCCCGGTGACAACATTAACATGAAGATTAAGCTTATCTACCCGGTGGCTCTGGAGAAGGGCTTACGCTTTGCTATCCGGGAGGGGGGTAAAACGGTGGGTGCCGGCACTATCAGCCGCATCATTGAGTAGAGATGGCGAGGAAGTCTGAAGCCAGGGTTATTATCCATCTTGCCTGCACTGAGTGCAACGAGAGGACATATACTTCCACGAAGAACAAGAGGAACGACACCCAGCGTCTGGAGCTGAAGAAGTATTGCCCCCGCTGCCGCAGTCATACCCTGCACAAGGAGACGAAATAGGGCGGCATGGAGGCATTTGAGGACGTTTTATGACTCAACGTACTGCTACCAAGCGTTCCCGCTTCCGCTTCATCGGCGATATTATCGCCGAGCTGAGGAAGGTGGTCTGGCTCTCCAGGCGAGAGGCGGCTTACCTAACCTTCCTGGTGCTGGTGGTTACCGTGGCCATGGGTATACTGCTGGGCGTCTTCGACTGGGGTTTTACTCAAATCGTGGAAAAATTCTTTGTGGGCGGATAAAAGCCCAGCTCTTTTCCAATTCCAATTTGTTTAAACGAGGGGTTTTTGGTGGCTGAGAAACAAAACAAGGTGGCGGAAAGTCAAAAAGGGTGGTTCGTGATTCATACCTATTCCGGGTATGAGGAAAGGGTTAAGAAGAATCTTGAGCAACGCATCAAGTTTATGGACAGCGCTGAAGAGATTGGCGATATTATCATACCCACCGAGGTGGAGATAGAGGTAAAGAACGGGCAGCGGCGGAATGTGGACAAGAAAATACTGCCCGGTTACATCCTGGTCCAGATGAACATGAGTGACCAGAGCTGGAACATCGTGCGCAACACGCCCGGGGTGACCGGATTTGTCGGCAGCGGCACCAAGCCGACACCCCTGCTCGAGGACGAGGTTAACCAGATACTGAAGCAGATGGCCGCTGAGGCCCCCAAGGTCAAGGTCGGTTTCCGCAAAGGGCAGAGCGTGAGGGTGAACAGCGGGCCTTTTATAGATTTTGTTGGCGTGGTGGATGAAATAAGCACCGATAAGGGCAAGGTCAAGGTGCTTCTCTCGCTTTTCGGACGGGAGACACCGGTTGAGCTTGACTTCTTACAGGTAGAGAAGCTCTAGGAGATAAAGTGGCTAAGAAAGTCAAGGCCGTAATTAAGCTGCAGATTCCCGCAGGCAAGGCCAACCCGGCGCCACCGGTGGGGCCGGCCCTGGGTCAGCACGGGCTTAACATCATGGCCTTCTGTAAACAGTATAACGACCGCACCTCCAAGCAGGAGGGCTCGATTATTCCGGTGGAGATAACCGTCTACGAAGACCGTTCCTTCACCTTTATTACCAAGACGCCACCGGCTACCGATTTGCTAAAGAAAGCGTTGGGGGTAGAGAAGGCCTCGGGCGAAGCCGGCCACGAGAGTGCGGGTACGATAACCCGCGCCCAGCTGCGCGAGATTGCCGAGATTAAGGCTAAAGACCTGAACGCGACCACTATCGAGGGCGCGGAGCGCATCATCGAGGGCACCGCCCGCAGTATGGGCATCGAGGTAGAGAAGTGACCAGACACGGCAAAAAATACGCTGAGGCGCTGAAGATGGTGGATAGGGAAAAGACCTATACCCCGGAAGAGGCTATCGGCATCATCAAGAAGGCGGCTTTTACTAAATTCGACGAAACGGTGGAGCTTCATCTCCGCATGGGAGTAGACCCGCAGGACGCCACCCAGCAGGTACGTGGTGTGGCTCTCCTGCCCCATGGACTGGGCAAGCAGGTGCGCGTGCTGGTGTTTGCCCAGGGTGAAGCTGCCAAGGCCGCCCAAGACGCTGGCGCCGAGGCTGTTGGTGCTGACGATATGATTAAGAAAATCGAGGACGGCTGGCTGGAGTTTGATACCGCTATCGCCACTCCTGATATGATGGGCAAGGTAGGCAAGCTGGGTAAAATCCTGGGGAGGAAGGGGCTGATGCCCAACCCCAAGTCGGGGACGGTGGTGGCCGCGGAGGACATCCCCCGCGCCATCGAGGAAGCCCGCAAGGGGCGGGTGGAGTTCAAGCTCGACCGCCAGGCCATCATTCACGTCGTCCTGGGCAAGGTCAGCTTTGAGGAAGAAAAGCTGCTGGCCAATCTGGCAGCGCTCGTCGAGGCGGTGATGAAGGCCAAGCCCAGCGGGGCCAAGGGCCAGTATGTCAAGACGGCTACTCTGACCACTACCATGGGGCCGGGAGTAAAGCTCGACCTTAAACCCGCCCTGGCTTTAACCTCCAGTTAATAGTCAATCTTAAGTGAAAGGGGATATCTGATGGCGGACGTTGCTATTGTCGGTGTTGGCCAGACTGCTTTCAGCCGTAGCTGCGGCGTATCGATACGGGAGCTGGCCTTCGAGGCTTTCCAGGAGGCGCTGGAGGGAGTGGATATCACCAACGCTGATATCGACGCCTCCATTATCTGCTCCGCCCCGGAGTACGATAAACAGCGCTCACCGGCCGGCCTGATATCGGAATACCTGGAGCTGACCCCCAAGCCGAGCTTCTACGTGGAGACGGTCTGCTCTTCGAGCAGCACGGGCTTGAGGGTCGCCTGGTCACTGGTCAAATCGGGGCTGCACAAGATGGTGGCCGTAGTCGGTTTTCAGAAGATGTCCGAGCTTTCCTCCCGCGACGCCGCCGAGCGTATGGGGCGGGGGGCGGATATCATCTGGGAATCGCCCTTCGGGCTGACCATGCCCGCGGGTTACGCTATGTACGCCCGCGCGCACATGGCTAAGTACGGCACCACCGAGGAGCACTTTGCTAAGATACGCGTCAAGAATTCGCACTACGGGGCGACCAATCCCAAGGCGAACTACCGTAAGGAGCTAAGCCTGGAGGATATCATGCAATCCGACATGATAACCAGCCCCTTGAAGAAATTCGACTGCTGCGCCAATGCCGACGGCGCTTCCTGCGTTATCGTCGCCCGCGGCGACGTGGCCAAGAGCATAAGCAAGAAGCCTATCTGGATTGCGGGGCTGGGGGCGGCTACCGATACCATGACCATGGCGGGGCGGAAAGAGCTGACGGGCCTGCAGTGCGCCCAGGAAGCCGCCAAGCAGGCTTACAAGATGGCGGGTGTCAAGCCGCAGGATATCAATGTCGCTGAGGTGCACGATTGTTTTACTGTCTCCGAGATTTTAGCCTACGAAGACCTGGGCTTCGCCAAGCCCGGGGAGGGGGTGGGCCTCATTGAGGATAAAGAGACCTACGTCGACGGCAAGATACCAGTCAACGTCGATGGCGGCCTGCTCTCTAAAGGGCATCCCATCGGTGCCACCGGAGGCTCCCAGATAAGAACAATTGTTCGGCAGCTGCGGGGCGAGGCCACCGAGGCCCAGGTGAAGGGCGCCGAGATAGGGCTGGTGCATAACATCGGTGGCATCGGGCAATACGGTAACGTAACCATCTTGAGGAGGTAGCCTAATGGGCTTTGAGAACTTCGGCACGGTCAGTTTTACCACGGAGGCCAAAGTGGCCGACTTCATCACCTACCTGGAACAGGGCAAGGTGATGGCCACCCGCTGCCCCAAGTGCGGGGGAAGCTATTTCCCGCCCAAGGCCGATTGCCCCAGCTGCCTTTCGGGGGAGGTGGAGTGGTTTGAGGTCAAGGGCCAGGGTAAGCTGGCTACCTATACCATAGTTAATTACGGGCCGTCGGGCTTTGAGGACGACGCTCCTTACACACTGGCGCTGGGTGAGTTTGAGGGGGGATTACAGATTATGGCCCGCTTGAGCAAGGATATTGCTCCTGAGGATATCAAGGTGGGTATGAGCCTGGTGGTCGTTCCCTTGAAGCGGCCTGACGGCAGAATCAGCTACGAATTCAAAAAAGGTTAGGCAAGACAAGGAGGTCAGACATGGCGGATAGGAAGGTTTGTATCATCGGCGGTGGCATGGATAGATGGGGGGTGAGAGAGGCCAGCTTGGTCGACTTGGCCCAGGAGGCGGCGCAGGCCTGTTTTGACGATGTGCCGGCGTTGAAGAAAGAGGATATAGACGGCCTTATCTTTGCTTCTTCCTACTGCGGGCGGAGCTCTTTTCAGGTTAACGCGGCTCCGGTAATCGCCGAGCGCATCGGTCTTCAGCCGACCAGTATCTGTACCAGGGTGGACACCCTCTGTGCCGGCGGCAGTTCGGGTATCATCATGGCCACGGGGCTGATAAGGTCCGGGATGGCCGATGTGGTCATGGTTGCTGGTGGCGAGAAGCTCTATACGCCACAGCGCTGGGAGACCTACTACAGCGAGATGGCTTCCATCGACCATGATTGGGATGGAGCCCAGGGGATGGGTTTACCGCCCCCCTTCTTCAGCATGACCGCCCAGGAGCACATGAAGCGCTACGGGACGACCAAGGAACAGCTTTCGGCGGTCTCAGTCAAGAACCGCCGCAACGGCTCTAACAACCCTAATGCACAGTTCCAGAAGGAGATTTCTCTGGAAGAGGTGATGGCCGCTAGGCCGATTGTACCGCCGCTGAGCCTTTTTGATTGCACGCCTATTACCGACGGCTGCGCCGCCGTGATGTTGACTCATGAAGATAAGGCCAAGGAGCTTTCCGACCGTCCCCTGGTTTACGTCAGGGGAACGGCTCAGGCGAGTCTTCACAGTATGTCTATGAACTGGCCCGGTGAGAGTTTGGCCGATTGGGTCCACCTGAGGACGGCAGCTAAGAGAGCTTACGAGCAGGCCAGGGTTAAACCCGAAGACATCGACGTCGCCCAGACTCACGATTGCTTTACCATCTCGGAGATTATCGAGATGGAGGACCTGGGGTTCTGCAAGAAGGGGGAGGGGGGGCCCTTTGTCGAGTCGGGACAGAACGATTTTGGCGGCAAGATTCCGACCAATACCGACGGCGGGCTGCTTTCCTGTGGCCACCCCTTCGGCGCCACCGGTATTCGCCAGGCACGCGAGATTCTCTTCCAGCTGCAGGGTAGGGCCATCAGGCAGGTAGATGGCGTCAAGATGGGGTTGACCCATAACCTGAGCGGCCTCAACGTCGAGCATACCATACTTATCTACGGCCGAGAGCCCTAAAAGATAAGATTAACGCTATAAGGGGGAAATTATGCCAGTACCTGGAGTACCGATTTTAGAAGGTTTATATCCATCGACTCTGGACCTTTATCCTTTTGAGGCCAAGGAATTTAACCGGGTTCACCAGTTCTACGAGAACTTGAGGGCAAACCGCTTTACCACCACCAAGTGTAAGAAATGCGGCACTACGCCTTTCCCGCCGCGGGTCGTCTGCCCCAAGTGTAATTCGGACGACCTGGAGTGGGTGGACTTGCCCACCAAGGGTAAGGTGCTGCGTTTCACCGAGGAGGTGGCGGGAGTGCCCCTGGGCTTCGATGCCCCCCTGATTCACGCCCTTATTGAGCTGGAAGACGGGCACAAGCTTATCTGCCGTATCGCTAATTGTAAGGAAGGGGAACTTAAAGAGGGTGCGGCCGTACGGCTGTTTGCCTATGAGGTACCACCCATGATTGTGGAGAATAGGGGTGTCATGAAGGAAGTACCCCGAATGTTCTTTGCTTTTGAACCGGTGAAGTAGTATAATACCAAAACAATCGAATAAAACATTTCCGAAGACAGCGGGTGCCCCTTAAGGGGGCTCAAATTCAATGCCTGCCGAGGATAAAAAGGGTTGAGTCTTTTAAGTCCTTGCGCGGCAGGTGCAAGGACTCATTTTTTATAGGGGGGTGATGAATATTGGCCACTAGGGAAGAGAAGGCGCAGATTATCGACAGCCTGCAGGAGATTTTCTCCAAGTGCAGCGTCGGTGTGCTGACTGACTATCGGGGTCTGACGGCGGCCGAGATGACTGAGCTGCGCCGCAAATTGAGAGAAGCCAACGTTGAGTATCGGGTAGTGAAGAACACGCTGGCGCGCTTTGCCGCCGAGAGGGCGGGCAAGGACGAGCTGTTGGGCTTCTTCGAGGGACCGGTGGCGATTGCCTTCGGCTACGGTGATATTACCGAGCCGCCCAAGGCCTTAGCCGCCTATATCGAGGACGCTAAGGTGGAGATGACGTTCAAGGGCGGCTTCTTACCCGATAGGATGCTCAGCCTGGAGGAAGTCGAGAGCCTGTCGAAGCTACCGTCAAGGGAGATTCTGCTGGCCAGGGTCGTGGGCGGAATACAAAGCCCATTGGCGGCTTTGGTCAGCCGTCTTAACGCCCCGATGGCGGGGCTGGTGGGAGTATTGCAAGCTAGGATTAAACAATTGGAGGGAAAATAAAAATGGCAGAAGAAGCCAAGGAAAAGAAAGAGGAGAAAGCCGAGGCTGAGGTGAAGGAACCCGAAGCGGAAGAGCCGAAGGCTCAACCCGAAGCGGAAGAGCCAAAGGCTCAACCCGAAGCGGAAGAGCCAAAGGCTCAACCCGAAGCCAAGGCTGAAGAGAAGCCTGAGGCCAAAGCCGAGGAGAAGCCCGAAGCTGAGGCGAAACCGGAGGCCAAGGCGGAAGCTAAACCGGAACCGAAGCCAGAGCCTAAACCGGAGCCTAAGGCCGAGGAGAAGAAGGCGCCTAAGAAGCTATCCAAGGGCGTCGAGGACATTATGAACACCATAAAGAAGATGACCGTCCTCGAGCTTTCCGAGCTGGTAGGCGCTCTTGAAGACGAGTTCGGCGTCAGTGCTTCGGTGGCGGTGGCGGCTCCGGCCGCGGGTGGGGCGGCAGCAGGCGCCGCGGCTCCGGCGTCCACCGAGGAGCAGACGGAGTTCAGTGTCGTCCTCAAAGACGTGGGGGCCAACAAGATTAACGTTATCCGTGCCGTCAGGGAGATGACGACGCTGGGCTTGAAGGAAGCCAAGGACTTCGTCGAGAGTGCTCCACAGACGGTAAAAGAGGGAGTTACCAAGGACGAAGCCGCTAATATGAAACAAAAGCTTGAGGCGGCGGGCGCTACTGTTGAAGTAAAATAAAGCGGGAGTTTTTCGGTGACTTCTGGCGATTATTGGCTACCTATCGCTATCGGTGGCTTTTTCGCCATCGTGGGCATCATCCTGGTTCTTTTGGGCCGGGGGGAGGAGAGACATTACTACGACTCCCTGGCTCAGCGCACCGACGCCAGGGAGTTCCTGGAGCGATGGCCGGAGCGCCCACGTTTGGGGGCGCTTAAAATCGGCGGTTGGATAACTATTATCGTCGGCGGGATGCTGATAATTATGGGTGGTGCCTTCTGGCTATGGGGCTAGAGGGACGCGCTACCTATATCGTTTCTCGTCCTTAACTATCGAATCTTTTATCCCGACGTGCCTGTGTTCACGGTTTTTTAGATGAACATGATTAGCTCTCAGAGCGGTGGAAAAGGTTATCGCCTTTACGTGCTTACTCTTGCGGCACTGTCCTGCACCTTTACTATTGCTATGCAACAGATTTGCATGTCCGTCCTCTTCAAGGAGGTAGCCGAGGACCTGGGCATGAACTTGGTTCAGATGGGCATAGTCTGGGGTATGCCCAACTTTGCTGGTTTGTTTATTGTCTTCGTCGCTGGCTTGCTTGCCGACCGTTTTGGAGCCCCGCGCGTCATGGGCATTGCCTGTATCCTGGCCGGCATCTTCGGTGCCCTCAGGGGTACTACCGGTGACTTTTTCAGTCTGGCGCTAGTTACCTTCTTTATGGGACTTTCCATCTGGGTTCTACCCAGCAGCGTCTTTAAAACCACCGCCACCTGGTTTTCGGGGCGGAAACTGGTCATCGCCAACGGCGTGGTTTCGGCGGGCATGGGGCTGGGCTTTACCGTAGGCGCCCTGATTAGTGCCACCGTAATGTCACCATTGCTTGGCGGCTGGGAGAACGTGTTATTCTTGTATGGCGGCATATCGGTCTTCATCGGATTGCTCTGGCTGCTCACCGTGAAGGAGCATAGCCAGGTGCACCTGGGAGCGGCACCGACCAAGGTGCCGTTGCGCCAGTCAATCTCACGCGTCTTTCCTATCAAAACCATCTGGCTTCTCGGCTTGACCCTTTTGGGCTATGGCGCTTGTATTCAGGGGGTGATTGGTTACTTGCCCACCTACCTGCGCAATATCGGCTGGGCGGCCGCCGGCGCCGACGGAACTGTGGCTGCCTTTAGTGCTCTGAGCACGCTGGGAGCTATTCCGCTGACCTTACTTTCGGCCAAGATCGGCTTGAGGAAGGCTGTTACCTTCCCGGTGCTGATAGTGGTCATTGTCGGTGTCGCCCTGCTGCCCCTGGTGGGTAGTGCCGCGGTCTGGGTGATAATGATAATAATCGGCGTTACCCGTGACGGCTTTATGGCCGTCGTCCTAACCATAAGCACCGAAACCGAGGGGGTGGGGGTAGTCTATGCCGGCACGGCTATGGGGCTGACGCAGACAATTATGAGCGTGGGTCCTCTTAGTTCTCCCGCCCTGGGTAACAGCCTGGCCGACCCCGCTAACCCCGCCGCCCCCTATCCCTTCTTCCTCTGGGCGGCCTTCGGGCTGATAGCATTAATCGCCTTTTGCTTCGTCAAGGAATCGGGCTGGCGGAATAAACCCCAGTTATGAGAAGATGGGCTATACTAAACTCCGGGGCCGATATTGAATGGCTTCGGCAATATGATTTGCCTTGATAATTTCGGTGTTTTCCAGGTCGGCGAGGGTGCGGCCAATCTTTAAGATGCGGTGGAAGGCGCGGGCGGAGAGGTAGAGCTGTTTCATGGCCGCCTTGAGTAGGCTCTGGGCTGATTCCTCGGTCTGGCAGTATTCCCTGACCTCAGTGGGCGTCATCTCAGCGTTGCAAGCCAGCCCCGTGCCTTCAAAGCGCTGGCGCTGCTTTAAGCGCGCCGCCTCGACACGGCCCTGTACCTCCTTCGATTCCTCACCCAGCCTATCGTCGGCCAGCTTTTCGTAGTCGATGTGGGGTACCTCGATAAAGATATCCACCCTATCGATAAAAGGTCCGCTCATCCGCTTCTGGTAGCGGCTAACCAGGCTCGGTGAGCAGGTACACGCCTTGAAAGGGTCGCCGTAGTAGCCGCAGGGGCAGGGGTTCATCGCCCCCACCAGCATGAAGTTGGCGGGAAAGGTGACGCTGCCCTGGGCGCGGCTGATGGTGATTACCCTGTCTTCCAGGGGCTGGCGCAATACCTCCAGCACGGCGTGCCCGAACTCGGGTAGCTCGTCCAAGAATAATACCCCGCGATGGCTGAGGCTTATCTCACCTGGTCGGGGCCACTGTCCGCCCCCCACCAGCCCCGCATTAGAGATGCTGTGGTGGGGGGAACGGAAAGGGCGCTGCTTAATCAGCGGGGTGTTGGCCGGCAATAAGCCGCTGACGCTGTAGACCTTGGTCACTTCCAGGGCTTCTTCGTCGGTCATCGGTGGTAAGAGCGAGGGCAACGAGCGTGCCAGCAGCGTCTTGCCGCTGCCCGGTGGCCCCATCATAATCACGTTGTGTCCCCCCGCCGCCGCCACCTCCAAAGCCCGCTTGA
>CAYPBF010000004.1:0-50605 GCA_964408935.1 uncultured Dehalococcoidales bacterium
AACCTCTGGGTGATGTCGGGGGAGATAACCAAGTTGACGCTGTACACGGGGGGAAGGCGCATCGAGGCCGAGGATATAAATAAAGTGGTCAGCTCGGCGCAGGAGGCCAACGTCTTCGCCATGGTCGACGCCATCCTCGAAGCCAAGGCAGGGGTCGCCGAGCGACTTCTGGAACAATTGATGGGGCGGGGGGCTTCGCCCGCCTACCTGCTGACCATGCTGACGCGACAGGTGCGGCTGGTCGTTCAGGCCAAAGAGATGAGGCGGCAACGCAGGTCCGACATCGAAATTCAAAATAAGCTGGGTCTGGCGCCGTTTCCACTGCGCAAGACGCTAGAACAGGCGCAAAGATACCCACTGGAACGCTTAAAGCAGCTTTACCAGAAGTTATTGCAGACCGACCTCTACATCAAGCGGGGGAAGTTCGGCGGGGGGCTGGCGCTCAACCTGCTCGTGGCTGAGCTTTGCGCCCGACGCAGCTAGTTCGTTGACAGCCAGTGCCCGTTAAACTAAAATCGTTAAGAAATGACTACCAGCGACCAGGTACGCCAGGCCTTTTTAGACTTCTTTAAAGAAAAAGGGCATAAAATCATCCCCAGCGCCTCCCTGATACCAAGCGATAAATCTATGCTGTTTACTACGGCGGGTATGGTGCCGTTCCAGCGCTATTTTCTAGGAGAAGTAAAGCCTCCCCACCCCCGAATGGCTTCCTGCCAAGAATGCTTTCGTGTCAGTGATATCGAAGCGGTGGGCGATGCCACCCACCTCACCTTTTTCGAGATGCTGGGCAACTTCAGCGTGGGCGATTACTTCAAGAAAGAGGCCATCGCCTGGGCCTGGGAGTTCGTCACCAAATGGCTGAAATTACCCCAAGAACGTTTGTGGGTGACCATCTACCTCAATGACGACGAGTCCTTCGGCTACTGGCGCGATGTGGGCGTGCCCGAGGAGCGAATACTGCGCTTTGGTGAGGAGGACAACTACTGGGGGCCGGCCGGGGACACAGGGCCCTGCGGGCCCTGCAGCGAGATTCACTATGATTTTGGGGAGGAGGTCGGCTGCGGCAAGCCTACTTGCCAGCCCAACTGCCCCTGCGGGCGCTTTTCCGAGATATGGAATCTGGTCTTCACCCAGTATAACCAAGATAAGGACGGCAAACGCAAGCCGCTACCCAGTCCCAATATTGATACGGGCATGGGTTTGGAGAGAACGGCAGCGGCGGTGCAGCATAAACCCTCGGTCTATGAGACTGACTTATTTGCTCGCTTGATTGAGAATATCTCGAAATTTACAGGTAAGCAGTGTGGGATAGATGAAGCTACGGATAAAGCTATGCGTGTGGTCGTTGAGCACGGCCGGGGAATAACTTTTCTCATCGCCAATGGGGTGAATCCCAGCAACGAGGGGCGGGGCTACGTCCTGCGGCGGCTTTTGCGGCGGGCAGTACTTTTTGGTAGAAGACTGGGATTGAAAAAGCCGTTTCTTAACCAGATAGCAGGGGCAACGGTTGGCAGTATGGCTGAAATTTATCCCGAATTACAGCAAAGGCAGAATCACGTCTATCAAGTGATTGAGGCTGAGGAAGCGAGATTTAGGGAAACAATAAAGTTCGGTTTAGAGTTGCTAGACAAGATTATGGAAAAAGCTACGAGGGGTGGGAGAAAAAAGATTTCAGGGAAGCGGGCTTTCAAGCTCTACGATACCTATGGGTTCCCGGTAGAGCTGACAGCTGAGATTGCCGCCGACAAAGGATTCTCCGTGGACTTAAAAGGCTTTAAGCGGGAGATGACTAAACAGAAGGAGAGGGCAAGGCAAGCCCAGAAGGGGTTTAGGTGTGCAGAATGTGGCACAAGGCTAAAAGAGAGCGATGAATTATGTCCAAATTGCGGTTCTACTAGGAAAACCTACGGTCGTATACACTTCGTTAGAGAAGCTGAAGTGCAGGTTGGCCTTGACGTTATTATAGATAAGGAGATGGAGAGAGCGAAGAAAGCCCCAAAACCCCAGGTCATAAAGCCTGTCGGGATAGAGACAGGGGAAGCAGTCGGAACTCCAGAAATTAAACAATTAACACACTTCGTTGGCTATGACAGCTTTAGATGCAAGAGCAGGATCGTTGGTCTCTTAGCTCGAGACAAGTCGGTGGATACGATAAAAGGAAGTAAAGAAGCGAGTATCGTTTTGGACAAGACCACCTTCTATGGGAAGATGGGTGGTCAGGTCGGCGATACCGGTGAGATAGTCGGGCCTTCAGGGCGTTTTATAGTGACAGATACCGAGCCTGGACTTTATGGCATTATTCTTCACCACGGCAAAGTGACCAAAGGCAGCCTTTCTGTCGGCGATGAGGTCGAGGCGGTGGTGGATATAGAGAGGCGGGGGGATATCGCCCGCAATCACACTGCCACCCACCTTTTACAGCTTGCCCTTCGTCAAGTCTTGGGCGAGCACGTCCAGCAGCGCGGGTCATTAGTCGCCCCAGACCATTTGCGCTTTGACTTCTCACACCTCAAAGCGCTGACGGAAAAGCAGATTGCCGAGGTCAATAAAATCGTCAACGAGAAAATACGGCAGAACCTAAAGGTCTATGACGAAGACATGGCCTACAAAGAAGCTATAGCGGTGGGGGCCATCGCCCTTTTCGATGAAAAATACGGTGACGTGGTCAGGGTGCTTAAAATCGGGGAGCCTTTCGTTAGCGCCGAGCTTTGCGGCGGCACCCACGTCAGCGCCACCGGTGAGATTGGCAATTTCCATATTACCAGCGAAAGTAGTATCGGCTCTGGATTACGGCGCATCGAGGCGGTGACGGGGAGGGGAGCGGATGAGTATATGAGTCAGCGTTTGGCCGACTCGCACAAGGCTGCCGAAGAGCTAGAAAAAGAACTGGACAAAGAGCGCAAGAAGACGCTGGTCCTGGAAAGAGAATTAGCCAAGAAGACCGCCGAATCCCTGCTGTCTCAAGCCGAGGTTATCAAGGGGATAAACGTCCTATCGGCTAATATTCCCTCGACGCGTGTAGAGATTCTGCGTGAGATGAGCGATATCATCAGGGATAAGCTCAAGAGCGCTATCGTCGTGCTGGGCACGGTCTATCAGGACAAGCCCGCCTTCATCGCTGCCGTGACCCCTGACCTGGTCAAAAAGGGCTACGACGCGGGCAAAATTGTCAAGCAGGTAGCCGCGGTGGCGGGGGGTGGCGGGGGCGGTAAGCCCAGCCTGGCCCAGGCGGGCGGCAAAGACAAGAAAAAGCTGGACGAAGCCCTTAAACTGGTAAGAAGTCTGATATAGCCTGGAGGCCTGTAGATGAAGGGTAAATTACATCCCTACCTTCAGCAAAGACTTGAGGCGGAAGAGGACTTCCGTCTAAAAGACGAGAGGGCTAGACGGAAGAAATTGGTTGGTGCCATAAAAGAAGGTAGTGAACTACGAGACACGATTTTAAGCGAAGTTTATCCCGAATGGGATTTCGTGAGGCAGGAAGGTAAACATCTAACCTACTTCAGGGCTGGGGTGTCGGAGCGTAAGGCTGATGCTTATGCAGACAGGAGTGCTAATCCGCTTCTGGTGGTTCTTCTACCTAATAAGCTGGTGTCAGAGGATACTTTTTTTGATTATTTCGGTATGGACTCTGAAACCTTTATCAAGAAGGTGGAAGATGGGCTTATTATTCCTCAAGTCCTTTGGCCGACTGACTATATTGATTTGCTGGGCAAGAGCGAATTTTGTCGTAGTTTCTTTGACAACTGGCTAGAGAACGAGAAGCTTCAGGAGAGGCCGCTTCTATTTGCTAACAGGATTTCAGAATTACTTGGTGGCGAGCCTTCGGCTCAAAGGTGGAAGGAGAAATACAGGGACAAGTTCGAGAGTGTTGAGGGGAAAGAGATAGCAGTACCCGCGCTCGGTGAAAAAGAAGCAAGCGAATTTCTAAGCGAAAGATACGGTTTCTTCAGCCTTGTTTGGGAAGAAGGAGCGTGGATTCTCGAGGAGTTGGTTAAGGAATATGAGAAGGGGAGGATACCGCTTCAAGACTTAGGGGATTTCGCATTTTCCGGGCTGCAGTTCAGGGCATCGCATATTCTTTATAATAAAGGGGGCATTGTAACGGCGTGGATTAATGATGTTCGTATGGCCCTCAATAATCTTAGCAAAGTGACGGGTCGTTTTAGTTCCGGTTTCTCCCCTGAATTTCTGTACCTTTGGAATTGGCTTTACTTGATGAGTAGGCGAGTTAAGAAGCTCAAAAGTTTTTTCATTAATATAGCCAGCATTAAACCGGGAGAGCGCCAAAAATACTACATTGAATCCAGGCAAGATGCTGAAAGGCGTGAGAGCCTTAAGAGAGTCACTGAGAAAGAGAATGAGATAATCGATATGGAAATAAACAAACAGGCCTTTGAAAATCCTGATGGCATGAAGGCTCTTATGGAAGACCTTGCGCTAGAGATGGAAAAGCTGCGTAATGCGACTAACAAATATAGCAGGATTACTACCGAGCTTGCCCCAACAGTAATAGCTTTTGGGTCGGAGTTCCTTCTTCCCTCTTCTTTCCCACAGCATTTTTCCCGATATGTATCCGCCCCTGTTGAGGATATTATTAGGGGTTTTGCACGGCATATGACTAAGCTAACCTATACAGGATTCGTAGTTCCGGTGTCAGTTTGGCAAGAGGGAAAATCGCAGTGGGAAGGTCCTTTAAGTATAGTTTAACATGAGAGAGACAACCAATAACAAGCGGTTCGGTGGTTTATAATGCGCAGTCTGGGACTTGATGTCGGTGACGCCAGAATCGGAGTTGCCCTCAGCGACCCCGATGGCGTGCTGGCCAGCGCCTTTTCCGTGGTTAATCGTAAGGACGACAGCCTGGCGATAAAGGCCATCGTCGACATCATTAAGGAGAAAGAGGTGGGCCAGATTGTCGTCGGGCTGCCCCGTTCGCTGGACGGGGGCTTGGGCTGGCAGGTGACCAAGGTCAAGCAGTTCACCAGACGTTTATCCCGCTACACGAAAGTGCCTATAGCCTATCGGGATGAACGCCTGACCACAGTTATGGCGCGACGGTTGAAGCGGCTTTCGGGCAAGAAGGGCAAGGCCAGCGACGACGCTCAAGCCGCTGCCATTATTCTGCAGAGCTACCTCGACGAAGGACGTTAGTCTCCCGGGCGAGATTTGATATCCCGCTTTTTTAGGCCGAAACCGGCGGTTAAGTTGTTTTATGGATAGTTAGAATGCCACGACGCAATATCAAATCACCAAGTCTCATCGAAAGAATACGCACCAACGAGGTAGTTACCGGACTGGTCCTGTCTATTATCGTCGGGGCGGTGGCCGGACTGGGGGCGGTGGGTTTCCGATGGCTTATCAGCGAGGTGCAAACTCTCTTCTTCAGTAACGGCGCCAACTATCTGGACTTTATGGGCCCGTACTTCATCATACTCCTGCCCGCCGTCGGTGGACTTATTGTCGGCTTGCTGATTCGCTACGCCGCTCGTGAGGCTAAGGGGCATGGCGTACCTGAGGTAATGGAGGCGGTGGCACTGCAGGGAGGACGAATCAGGCCGCGGGTGAGCGTGGTCAAGGCGCTGGCTTCCTCAGTTTGTATCGGCAGCGGCGGTTCCGTGGGCAGAGAGGGCCCTATCGTCCAGATTGGCTCTTCCTTCGGCTCGACCGTCGGCCAGTGGCTGGGACTCTCTGACGACTGGGTGAGGGTTCTGGTCGCCTGCGGCGCCGCCGGTGGTATCTCGGCCACCTTCAATACTCCCATCGGCGGGGTCTTCTTCGCCATGGAGATAATCCTGGGCCGCTTTGTCACCCCCAAGTTCGGTTACGTAGTCATAAGCTCGGTGGTGGCCGATTTCGTGGCCCACGTCTTCTTGGGCAGCCAGCCTTCTTTCAGTATCATTCCTTATGATATGGTCAGCTATTGGGAGACCCTCTCCTACGCTGCGCTCGGTATTATCGCCGCCCTGGCGGCTACGGTGTTTATCCGCGTGCTTTATAAGCTGGAGGACGTCTTTGATTCCTGGCACATTCCCGAGTTCCTCAAGCCGGCCATCGGCGGGCTGGGCATAGGGCTTATCGGGCTCTACTCTTACGACCTCTTCGGCGTCGGCTACGGCGACGTTTTCTGGACAAGCACGATGAGCGTCAACCAGGCCATGGTGGGGGAAATCGCCCTTTCCTCGCTGGTTATTCTGCTGTTACTAAAGATAACGGCCACCTCGCTTACCCTGAGCAGCGGGGGTAGCGGTGGCATCTTCGCTCCCTCCCTCTTTATCGGGGCGATGCTGGGTGGGGCCCTGGGCACGGTAGCCCACATGCTCTTTCCGGGCTATATCGCACCCTCGGGCGCCTACGCTCTGGTGGGCATGGCGGCGGTCTTTGCCGGGGCTACCCGTGCCTCCTTTACGGCTATCATCATGCTCTTCGAGATGACCCGAAACTATACCATTATCTTGCCACTGATGATTGCCGTGGTCATCAGCACCGTCGTTTCCCGCGCCCTCGACCGCGAGACCATCTATACGCGCAAGCTGGTGCGGCGGGGGGTGGACCTGCGTCAGCTGTACAAGACTAGCCCCCTGCGCGAGGTTACCGTCAGGGAGGCGATGACCTGGGACTTCCCCACCGTGTTGGAAACGATGCCTGTCCGTGAGCTGGTGACCAAGTTACGCCAGACGGGACACCACGGCTTTCCGGTGGTGAACGAGAAGGACGAGTTTGTCGGCGTGGTTACTATCGCCGACGTTGAAGCCGCCATGACCAAAGGTAGCCTGTCGGATTTGACGGTTAAGGATATCGCCTCTAAGTCGGTGGTGGTGGCTTATCCCGATGAGTATATACACGACGTTTTCATAAAATTGGGCAGCCGTGATGTAGGGCGGATTCCGGTGGTGGACAGGAGAAATCGCAAGCGCCTGCTGGGGGTTTTACGCCGTCACGATGTGCTGACCGCTTATTCCAAGACTGTACTGCGCAAACCAAGCCCTTAACCGTGTTATAATTCCAGGGGGGAGTAAAGGGAGAATGGACTTCAACCTTACTGAACCGCAGAAGATGCTGCAAAAGGCAGCCAGGGACTTTGCCGCTAAGCAAATCAAGCCCAAAGCCGCCGAAATCGATTCCAGCGGGCAGTTTCCCTTCGAGCTGGCTAAAGAAATCGGCAAGCGTGGCTATCAGGGACTGCCTTATCCCGAAGGCTACGGTGGGAGTGGGGCGGGCTACCTGAGCTACGCGCTGGCGCTGGAACAGCTCTGTCAGGCCTCAATGACCGTAGGCGCCATCATGGCCATAAACACCGTGCCCGAAGAGGCCATCTTCCGTTTCGGCAACGATGAGCAGAAACAAAGGCTCTTGTCGCCACTGGCGCGTGGGGAAAGGCTGGGGGGCATCGCCTTTACCGAGGCCGAGACCGGTTCCGACCCGCAGGCGATTACCACCACCGCTAAGAAAAACGGTGACAGCTACGTTATCAACGGGCAGAAGCAGTTCGTCGCCCTGGCGCCGGCTACCAATCTGACGCTGGTCTTCGCCAGGTGTGGGGATAAGGGGTTGACTGCATTCGTAGTCGACACGGCGTCGGATGGTTATAACGTCCGCGAGCCCTGTGAAACCATGGGGCTTAAAGGCTTAGGCACCTCGGTGGTATATCTCGACGACGTTCGTGTGTCGAAAGAGAACCGGCTTGGCAAAGAAGGGCAGGGCTTCGAGATACTGCGTGAGGCGATAAGCCTGGGACGGCTGGGGGCGGCGGTCGAGGGCGTGGCCGTGGCCCAGGCAGCGCTGGATATATCAATAGACTACGCCAAGCAGCGTAAGGCGCTGGGCAAGGCGATAGCCAAATTGCCCAGTATCCAGTGGCACCTGGCCGAGATGGTCAGCCGAATAGAAGCCGCACGGCTGCTGGTATACAAAGCTGCCCATATTCGCGACCAGGGGCTTGACATAAAATACGAAACGTCACTAGCCAAGCTCTTCGCCTCAAGGATTGCCGTCGAGGTCACGGGTATGGCCCTTCAAATCGGTGGCTCCTACGGTACCATGACCACCATGCCCCTGGAACGGCTCTACCGCGACGCCAAGATGACCGAGATATACGTCGGCGTCTCCGAGATACAGCGTAATATCATCGCTGAGCGTTTGATAGAGTGATGCCCAGCTTCAAGCTACTGAAGACGTCGGCTCAATCCAAGGCGCGTGCTGGGGAACTAACCACGCAGCACGGAAAAGTACCCACACCCGTTTTTTTGCCCGTGGGCAGCCAGGGCGCCGTCAAGACGCTGACCCCCGATGAGGTAGAAGACATCGGCTACAAGATGCTCCTTTCCAACACCTATCACCTCTACTTGAGACCGGGTATTGATGTCATCGAGCGGGCAGGCGGTTTACATAACTTTATGGGGTGGGAGGGGGCCATACTCACCGACAGTGGCGGCTACCAGGTCTTTAGCCTTTCCCCCTTGCGCAAGGTGAGTGACGATGGGGTCACCTTTCGCTCTCATATCGACGGCAGCCAGCACCACCTTACCCCGGAGCTGGCCATCGAATACCAGGAGAGGTTGGGCGCTGACATTATCATGGTGCTGGACGAGTGCCCCGCCCACGACGACAGCCCGGAAAAGGTGCGTCGGGCCACGGAACGGACTTACCGCTGGGCGGAGAGGTGCCTCAAAGCGCAAAAGCGCTCTGACCAGGCGCTCTACGCCATCGTTCAGGGGGGTATGTCCGCCAAGCTGCGTCAGGAGTCGGCACAGCGATTGACGGCCTTAGGCTTTTCTGGTTACGCCATCGGTGGCCTGAGTATCGGTGAGCCGAAAGAGACTACGCTGGCCATGATTGAGGAGACATTGCGCTTTCTCCCCGAGGATAAGCCTCGCTACCTGATGGGGGTGGGCTCTCCCGAGGATATCGTCGAGGCGGTGGCCCGGGGTTGCGATATCTTCGATAGCGCCCTGCCCACGCGCGTCGCCCGCAATGGTGCTCTCTTCAGCTGGGAGGGGAGGAAGAACATAAGCAATGCCGCCTATAAGGATATGGAACAGCCTATCGTGGCTGACTGTGGCTGCTACACCTGCCGTAACTTCTCTGCCGCCTACCTTCACCATCTCTTCAACTGCGGCGAGCTTTTGGCCTACCGCCTGGCCACCATTCACAATCTTAGTTTTATCGCTGAGCTTGTGGCTAAAATAAGAGGCGCCATCAACGATGGCACCTTCTCAGCGTTCAAAGATGATTTCTTGGCCAGCTATCAGCCCGCCGACGAGCCGACACGGCTGGCTCAGAAGCAGAAGTGGCTCAAACGGCGCAACCTGGGTCAATAGTTGAGCTTCATTCCCCCGCGGTCACCGTATCGACCCTCACCCCCTTGGAGATAGCCCAGGCGATGCCGGCTTCGATGTCCTTCTCGGCGCCTTCAATTTCCAGCTCTATCCAGCCTTTGCTCTCAGTGGCGTCGGCACGGTGGATGTTGGTGGCCAGATTGAACTGCTGGCCGAGGGTATAGATGATTGGCTCCGAGCTTATCTCCGGGTGATAGGTCAGCATTACCCGCCGTTTAGCCATTTTTACCCCCTTCGCTATTTAGCTGTGGCTTACGGCTTTGGTGACTTCTTTAGTCGCAGGCACTGCCGCAGCCGCAAACTATAATGTCTATACTGTCAGTGGCTTCGCCACCCCGCCCATCGGTTACGGTGACGGTGATGGTGAAGGTGCCGTACTCACTAGGCCCCACCCAGGAGACGACAGCTCCTTCGCCGGAGAAGTTGCCCCTTTCCACTGACCATTCGTAGGTCAGCTCGTCTCCGTCCGGGTCGGTAACCTCACAGGTAATGGTGGCCGTCCCAGCCTGTTTTACCCTGGGGCAATCCGTGGTCAGGGATTCAATAGTAGGGGGGTTGTTGGGGGCGAGTACGGCTATAACGAGCTGGTCGGTGACGATATCATCGCCGTCGCTTACCTCGACGGTTACGGTATAGCTGCCCACTACGTTGGGCGCCGTCCATTTGATGGTAGCCCCTTCACCGTCAAGGGTTCCGCTGTCCGCCGACCAGGTGTAGCTCAGCTCGTCCTCATCGGGGTCGGAGGCGCTGCATTCAATATAGGTGGTTCCTCCTGGATTTATCTCACTCTGGTTGGTCAGGGCCAGACTGGTGATAACGGGCAGCGTGTTGGGCACACAGCCGCCGCTAATGAGCAGGGCAACGACGGCGAGCAGGATAAGGCCGACCAGCCACTTCGACTTACGTATAACAGGTTTTGTCATTGGCTCTTTGCTCCTTTTCGTTTTCTAAACCATGATTGAAAGCTCAGGTAGGGTGCCGGGAACCAGAATATAATAATTAGGGCGAAGAATAGCAACACGATGTCCATGCCCAAGGCTTGCAAGGGGGTGATGTTGCCGAAAAGCCTTTCGAATACCCCGAAACAGCCGCAATCACCGAACGTTTCGCCATGAGTTATGGCGTAGATGTTGCTGGACATGAAGCCAGCCAGCAGCGGTAGGGTAAGGGTGGCGGCGAGGCGGGGGAATATGCCCAAGATAAGGGCTATCCCCAGTACTATTTCGACCCAGGGGAGGATGTTATTTATGAAAAAAGCGATAGTCGGCCAGATAGGCCCGAAGATGACATCGAAGAATTCGGTCTGCCCCGGAAAGTTACCGGTGATGTCGGATAGCCCTGGTACCTTACCGATACCAGCCACGAGCAGCATCAGCCCCAGCAGGACGCAGGGGACGATAATCATCAGTACCCATCGCCATCTGGTTTCGAATTGCGGTTTTTTCATCAAGCTCCTTTTGCCGTCAGTATGCTTTCTTTTTCCCGCTTTGACAGGGGGCGGATTTTAACCTTGCCCCAAAGGCCTATTTTATCATCTTTGATGATTATAACGCCATTCAGGCCCTTAATGCCAATGGCACGCTCGATACCGCGGGGGATATCATCAGCGCTTTTAATCATATTGCCGATAGCTGTGGCGGCAGCGTCGGCCAGGGCGGTCGACTTAGACAAGACGATAACCGCGTCCGCCTGCCCTAGGCTCAAAGAGTGCCCCACCGTGCCCGAGGAAGTGCAGATGCCCAAGGGCGTATCCTTGCCCTTGACCTCCAGGGCGACCCTACCCGTGAGGGGTGATTCGCCGGCGTAGATGCCGATGGTACGGTCGCTGGCGCTCTTAAGGAAAATATCACCGCCGTTTTCGACGATGACCTCGGGCGAGGATTCCAAAAGCCCCTTGCCGACGAACTCGGCGATGGTACCAGCCACCGCCGCCATGGGGCCGACGCCTGTCTTTTCAGCGGCCTCCGCCATCTCGGTCACCAGACGCGGGGCGCCGCTAACGGAAAGGGGTTCCAGCGAGCTTAGGAATTTGGGGTGGCGCTCGATATAGTTCTCCAACTGCTCACGGTATTTCACCACCAGACGATGAGCTTTACGCTTCAGGTCGCTGGAGGCACGGATATAGAGGTCAGTCTCCTTGACGACGACGTTGAAACCGACCAGACCCTTGTCCTTGACCCAGTGGCGGTATATCCTCGGCTGGTACATGGGCTAGAAGTGAACCTCCATAGCCCGCGGGGGGCAGGCCTTGATGCATAGCCCGCAGGCCACGCACTTTTCGTTGTAGAAGGCCACCTTCCTCGTCTGTGGGTCGAGCTCGAAGGCGCCTGAAGGGCAGACGGTGACGCAGGCGCCGCAGTGGGTGCACCTCTCCTCGTTGCGCAGCACGTCCTGGCTCAATGATTGGATTCTGACCCCCGTTTCGGTCAGATACCTGATACCCTTGTCGTACTCGCCTTGCTCCCCACTCAACTCCAATACCAGTAGTCCTTCCTCTTCGGGGGTGACCAGGGCCTTTAAGATATTGAAATCGAGGTCGTAGTCCTTGGCTAGCCGACAGACGATAGAGCGGTCGACGATACGTTTGGGAAAGTGTAGTACTATTTTCTTGGCAACAGCCATTTTCTTCTCCTTATTGGTTAATCCTCTATTGGCCTTTCTTTAAGCGGCTTGAACTTTACGCCCGCTTCCACGCCCGGCAAAGGCGCTACCGGCTCGGTGAGCAGGAATTTACCCTTGGCTATCCACTGTTTAAGCGTGTTTGCAATCTCAACGGCTCTGGAGTAGCTGGAGAGGGAGGCGGTGGGTATCTCCTTGCCCTTTAGCTTCACCTTGCCGCTCTTCAATTCAGCGTAGCTGACCTCGCCCAGCGTCTCCGCCTTCATGTTGGGGTAGGCGTCGGAGTAGTCGAAGACGGCAGCGAAAATCTCGGCGTCGGTTACGGTGGTATAGCCCAGGATTTCCTCGTTGAGTATGGGTATGGGCACGCCCACGCCCACGGTGAGGGTACAGCCGTAGCCGAGCATGCTGGTGCCCACTAGCCAACGGGCGTCCATCTGCTTGAGGTCGCCTATGACGGCCAGCGTACCAGCCCCGCCCTTAGGCATGCCTTTATCGGTGCGGGGCACATCGGGGTTGTGCTGGGTGCCCTGCCAGGCGACAAAGCCGACGCCGCCACCCAGGAAGATGCGGGTGCCGATGCCGATGGTCTTATAATAGGGGTCGTTGAGTAAGGGTGATAGCTGACCCGAAGTCGAGTAATTTATGTTGCCCAGGTTGGCCCGCAGCACGCCCATGTAGGTATAGATGGTCTTATCCGAGGTGTTGGCGGCGACATTATAGTTCTGGTAGGCGTTCCTGATGTTAAAGAGCACCGCCTCGTTGAGGTCCTTTATGTTAATCCAGGTGGACAGCTTCTTGCGGGGGTAACAGTCGGTGCCGTAGGCGGTCGCCTCCAGCTTGACGTCTTTGCCCGCCACCAGCTCCTCGATGACGTGCCCGCCGCCGTAGTTGAACTCACCGGGGTATATCTTGTTGCGAGGGTCGTCGTCGGGCAGAGCCGTGGCGCCAAGGAAGAGGTCAACCGCCGCCAGTCCGGTGTAGGCGGGGACATCATTGAGATAAGTCCTGCCGCCGCCGAGCTTTAGCTTGGGCTTGGTGTGACCTACATTAAAGTAGGCACCCGAAGAACACATCGGGCCGAAGGTGCCCGTGGTAACGACGTCAATCTCTTCCGCCGCCTTTTTGGTGCCCTTCGCGCGGGCGATATCAATTATCTCCTCAGCGGTGACCACCACCGCTTTGCCCTTTTTTATCTTTTCGTTTATTTCCTCAATGGTTTTAGCCATGATATTACCTCACTAGATATTAATCTTTGCCCTTTGGGCTGTCAATCGGAGGCTTGGCGTTTTTGAAAAAACAAAAAACCCAAGAAAGCAAGTTCTTGGGCTTGGTTTGTCTCTTTTCAGTTGGGGTCAGGTAGGCATGGTCCCCGAACTGGCGGCACGCCAAGCCCAGGGCATCATCATGCGAAGAGCCCCTGTGTTGAAGCTAAGCTGTACCTTCAAGTTCGGCACCAGTTTTGCCTCCTCTACTAGAGTAGGGGGATTGTATAGCATTTAGGGGTGGTTGTCAAATGTGGGGGCTTTTCGCCCCCGCCCCACTCTGTCAGCGTACGTATTATTGTCCCAACCCAGCCCGCCCTAATGAGTAAACTCCTTAACCTGTGGGTTACGGCTATCCCTCCCCACTTTTAGGGGGTTTTAAAGGGGGACGAAGTTCCCCTTCTTCCTTAAAGGGCGGCGGGTGGGAAAAGATATAAAACGGGGTGGAGTATAGCCTATGTTGAAGCCCCCTATCTTATAGGCTATAATCAGCTAAAGTCTTCAACTGGAGAAATCTTTGCTAAAAAACCATAGCTGCGGCGATTTGACCAAGAAAGACGTTGGCGCTCAAGTGACGCTGGCGGGGTGGGTTGACCGCCGCCGCGACCACGGTGGCCTTATCTTCATCGACCTGCGCGACAAGGACGGCATTATCCAGGTGGTCTTTAACCCCGAGACCTCCAAGGACGCCCACAAGAAAGCCAACAAGGTTCGCAGTGAATACGTCGTTCAAGTCGGCGGTAGGGTTAAGCCGAGGCAGAAGGGGACGGAGAACCCCAAGCTGAAGACGGGCGATATCGAGGTCATCGCTGAGAGCATCGAAATCCTAAACCCCTCCAAAGTGCCTCCCTTCTATATCAACGAGGATATCGAGGTTGACGAGAACCTGCGCCTGAAATACCGCTACCTTGACCTGCGGCGGGCGCGCATGAAGAGGAACCTGGAAATGCGTCACCGCACCGTGAAGTTCATCCGCGATTTCCTCGACGCCAAGGGCTTCGTCGAGATTGAAACCCCTATTTTAACCAAGAGCACTCCGGAGGGGGCACGGGACTATCTGGTGCCCAGCCGTGTTCACCCCGGGGAATTCTACGCACTGCCTCAGTCGCCGCAGCAGATAAAGCAATTATTGATGGTGGCGGGCGTGGAGAACTACTTCCAGATTGCCAGGTGCTTCCGCGACGAAGACACCAGGGCCGACCGCCAGCCCGAGTTCACCCAGCTCGACCTGGAGATGAGCTTCGTTGACGAGGAGGACATACTCGGCCTGATGGAGGAGATGTTTATCGCCCTGGTCAAGGAAATCAGGCCTGACCTCAAGGTTCCCCAGCCCTTTCCCCACATTAGCTATGCCGAGGCGATGAGGGACTACGGCACGGATAAGCCCGAACTCAGGTTCGGGATGAAGTTCCAGGATTTGACCGAACTCTTCGCTCAGACCGAGTTCGGAATCTTCCGCAAAGCCATCGATAGCGGCGGCAAAGTAACCGGTATCTGTGCCCCCGGCTGCGCCGACTATAGCCGCAAGCAGCTCGACGAGCTGAACAAGTTCGTCGTTAGCCTGGGCGGGGGTGGGGTGGTCACCATAGCCCTGGGCGCCGACGACACCAAATCGGTGATTTCCAAATTCCTGAGTGCTGACCAACTTGGAAAAATGACCAAATTGTTCAAGGCTAAGGCCGGCGACCTGCTGCTCATCATCGCCGGCAAGCCCAAGCAGGTGGACGCTATCCTGAGCGAGCTGCGCCTTGAGATGGGACGCCGGTTGCAATTGGCCGACTCCAAGACCTTCTGCTTCGCCCACATAAGGCACTTCCCCTTGCTGCGCTGGGATGAAGAGGTGGGGCGGTGGGAGGCGGAACACCACCCCTTTACCTCCCCCTGGGAGGAGGACATCGGCCTGCTCGACAGCGCCCCGGAGAAGGTGCGGGGCAAGCACTACGATATTGTTTGTAACGGCTATGAAATCGGCGGCGGCAGCGTCAGGATTCACCAGAGCGATCTGCAGCGCCAGATATTCCGCCTTTCCGGCTACAATGATAAGGAGATTGACGAGCGCTTCGGGCATATGCTCGAGGCCTTTCAGTACGGCGCACCGCCCCACGGCGGCATCGCCATCGGTTTAGACCGTGTTGTCATGCTGCTGGCCGACGAAGAGACAATCAGGGAGGTTATCGCCTTCCCCAAGAACCAGGCGGCCGCCGATTTGACCTTCGAGGCGCCTTCTTCAGTGAGCCAGCAGCAATTGAAGGAATTACATCTACGTTTGAGAGAGGAAGAATGAAAGTTACCAAAGAGAAGGAAGAAAACCGCCAGGTAGTGCTCGTTATCGAAATGGAGCCCGCCGAGATGCAAACGGAGCTTGACCTGGCCTATCATCGACTGGCCCAGAGGGCCGAGGTTCCCGGTTTCCGCAAGGGCAAGGCGCCGCGGGAGGTGCTGGAAAGGCATATCGGCAAGGACAGGCTGCTCGAAGACGCCCTGAATAGCCTGCTGCCCCAGGCCTACGAAAAAGCAGTCAAGGAACAGGAGCTGGAGCCTATCGCCAACCCCGACATCGAAATAACCCAGACCGACCCGGTGATATTCAAGGCCACGGTGCCCCTGAGGCCCGTGGTCGAGCTGGGCGACTATACAAGCATCAGGCTCAAGCCGCCGCCGCCCGACGATATCACCGAAGAGCTTAACACTACGCTGGAGCAATTGCGCCGCCAGCACGGTATCTGGGAGCCAGTGGACCGCCCCGCTGACTTCGAAGACCTGGTGACCATGGACGTCGACAGCCAGGTGGAGGGCAATCCCTTCATCAAGCAGGAGGGCGCCCAGTACCAGCTGCTCAAGAACCAGAGCGCCCCCGCCCCCGGTTTCCCTGAAAAGCTGGTGGGGATGAAGGCTGGGGAGGAGAAGGAGTTCAAATTACCCCTGCCTGCTGACTACGCCCAAGCCGAGCTGGCGGGCAAGGAAGCCAGCTTCAAGATTAAAATCAATGAGGTCAAGCAGCTGAAGCTACCCGAGCTTGACGACGAGTTCGCTGCCGCCGTCAATCCGGAATTAAAGACCTTCGATAGCCTCAAAGAGCGCCTCACCGCCAACCTGAAGTTCATGGCCGAGGATAGGGCACAGCGGGAGTTCGAGGAGCAGGTGGTGGACACCGCCGTCGAGATGAGCCAGGTGGAGTTTCCGCCAATACTGGTGGAGATGGAGATTGACCGTACCCTGGAACAGCAGGAAAGGCAGTTACAGGCTAGCAACATGGCCATGGAAGAATACCTAAGCCGAATCGGTAAAAAGGCCGAAGAGCTGCGCGAGGAGCTTCGCCCCGCCGCTACCAAGCGGGTTATCCGCTCACTGGTGCTGGGACGTATCAACGAAGCGGAGAAGATAGAGGTCAGCCCGGACGAGGTCAGTGCCGAGTTGGACAGGATGGTAGAGGGCGCTGGTGAGAAGAAGGACGAAGCCAGAAAACAGCTTGATACGCCACAGGTGCGCGGCTCGCTGGAGCAGATTCTGGCTACACGCAAGACGGTGCAGCGCCTGTTGGAGATAGCCGAGAAACCCGGGCGCGCCGCGAAGAAGGCCGAGGCTGCCCCTAAGGCTAAGAAGACTGTCCCCAAGAAGGCCGGAGGTTCCCGGGGTGCCGGTCAAAAGTGATGCCCACATCGCCAAAAGCATCTGCCGGATGTGCCTGAGCAGTTGCGGCATCAACGCCCACGTAGAGAACGGCAAGCTGGTAAAAATCAGCGCCATGAAGGAGCATCCCATCCACCGCCTCTGCGTCAAGGCGCCGGCCATACCTGACTGGATATATTCCCCTCACCGCATCACCCATCCCCTGAAAAAGGTGAACGGGGGGTGGCAGCAGACCTCTTGGGACGACGCCCTGGGCATCGTGGCCGAAAAGCTGGGTGAGCTCAAGGCCGAATACGGGGCTAAATCGCTAGTAGTGCACCTGGGCGAGCCGTTAGTGGGCACCGAGGTGCCGCGGCTGGCCGTCAGGTTTTGCAGCCTCTTCGGGACGCCAAACTACACCTCGGGGGCTTCCCTATGCTTTGTGGCCAAGGCGATAGGGCACGGGCTTTGTATCGCCAAGCGCATGTTTCCCTTGGTCCCCAGCTACCCCCAAACCAAGTGCGCCGTCGTCTGGGGGCGCAACCCGGAGCAGTCCAAGATAGGCGAGGAGTACGACGTCCTGGACGCCCAGAAGCGAGGGGCCAAGCTCATCGTGGTCGACCCCAGGGTGACCTTGCTGGCTAAGAAGGCCGACCTACACATACAGATAAGACCGGGCACGGACGGCGCCTTGGCTTTGGCTTTAATGAACGTCATCATTGCTAAAGGCTGGTGCGACAAAGACTTTGTCGCCAACTGGGCCCTTGGCTTCGATAAGCTCAAAGACCACGTCAAGAGCTACACCCCTGAAGCAGTGGCCGAGACCACCGGTATCCCCGCGGCTAAAATCAGGCAGTTCGCTGAGATGTATGCCACTACCAAGCCCGCCGCCATAACTCAGGGCGTTTCCTTAGACCACTGTATTAACGGCGTGCAGAACAGCCGCGCCATCGCTGTCCTCATCGCCATCACGGGTAACATCGACGTAGCTGGGGGCAATACCTATGACTTCCCATTGCCCCAGACCAGCCTCAGGGTGAAGGGCAGGGTAAATGTCGAGGAGGTTATCGGTGCCGACTACCCAGTATTCAATAAGTTCGTCGCTGAGACCAGCGCCATGCCCGTGCCCGAGGCTATTTTGACGGGGAAACCCTATCCCATTAAAGCCCTCATCGTCCAGGGCAGCAACCCCGTTTTGACCTGGCCCGACAGTGCCAAGGTCAAAGAGGCCCTGGCTAAACTCGACTTATTAGTCGTCTCCGACCTTTTCTTGAACGAAACCGCCGAGTTGGCTGATATTTTCCTGCCCACGGCCGCCTTCCTGGAGAAAAAAGCGGTTATGGACTATGCCACCAAGGGTATACCGCTGCTGATAATGGGGCAGAGGGCGGTGGTGCCCCCAGGAGAATGCAAAGAGGACTGGCAGTTATGGTCAGAGCTGGGCAAAAAGATGGGCTATGCCGATTACTTCCCCTGGCAGGACTCCGACGAATTGCTATCCTATCTGTTTAAGCCTTCGGGAATAACGCTGAAACAGCTGGAGCAGAGCCCTGGCGGGGTTTTCTACGGGGACTACGAGCACAGGCGTAAATACGAGGAGAGGGGCTTTGATACACCCTCGGGCAAGCTGGAAATCTTTTCACCGACGCTGGCCCATTACGGCTACGACCCACTGCCCACCTTTACCCCGATAGAGGAGCCGCCCGATGACTATCCCTTCACCCTGATTAGTGGCACACGGACGGCGGCCTATACCCACTCTCAGTACCGCGATATAGAGAGACTCAAGAAGCTGGCGCCTGAGCCGCTGGTGGAGATTAACGATAGCGACGCCGCTGAGCTTGGTATCACGGACGGGGAAAGGGTCGTAGTCGAATCGACCAAAGGTAGCATCACCCTCAAGGCCAGGGTTACCCCCGATATTCTGCCTAAAGTGCTCAGCCTGCAGCATGGCTGGAGGGAGGCCAATGCCAACCTGCTTACCGACTCTCAGCCCAGCGACCCTATCTCGGGCTACCCCGCTTTTAAGACCACACACTGCAGGGTGAGAAAAATCGAAGAATGAGTTATAATTAACTAGATAGCAGTCTTACATAAAGTCATTGGGAGGATAAGAGAATGAACAGCCAACCGTCCAACGTTATTCCCATGGTAATCGAAAGCGGCACGCGTGGGGAACGCGCCTTTGATATATACTCGCTTCTGCTCAGGGAGCGTATCGTTATGCTGGGCATGCCCATCAACGACCAGGTGGCCAACGTTATCATCGCCCAGCTGCTCTATCTGGAACGGGAAGACCCCGACAAGGACATCAGCCTCTACATCCACTGCCCCGGGGGCATCATCTCTTCGGGGCTGGCTATCTACGACACCATGCAACTCATCAAGCCCGACGTCTCCACCATCTGCGTGGGGCTGGCGGCCAGCATGGGCACGCTGCTGCTCTGCGCGGGGGCTAAGGGCAAGCGCTACGCTCTGCCCAACTCCACTATCCACATGCACCAGGCGGTGGGGGGAGCGCAGGGTCAGGCCTCCGATATCGTCATCGCGGCGCGTGAGATTGCGCGGCAGCAAGACCTGATAAAGGACATTATCGTCAAGCACACGGGCCAGAAGCTGGAAAAGGTAACTCATGATACCGACCGCGATTTCTACCTGAATCCCGAGCAGGCGGTCGAGTACGGCATCGTTGACGAAATCCTGGCCAAGCCGAAGAAATAGCTACAGCTTACCGTAGTGCGAAGCCAACTCTTCCTCAGTAGGTAATCCGTGTCTGGCGCCAGTGCGGCTGATGCAGAGCTTAGCCACGGTATCACCCAGACGCCCGCATTCGGCCAGTCCTTTGCCTTTGACCACCCCGTAGAGAAAGCCAGCGGCAAAGGCGTCACCAGCACCGGTGGTATCCACATCAGCGGTCGTGTCATGGCTGGGCGGCTCGATGATATACTCGTTGTCGGCGTCCCTGACATAGCTGACAGCATCAGTCTTGCCTATCTTCTTACCTTTGCCCAGCGTCACCACCACGATGCGGCAGCCTGCCCGCAGGCATTGTTGGGCGCCACTCTCTACATCCCTACCGGTCATCTGCTTAAGTTCGTTCTGGTTGAGGAAGAGAAGGTGGGTTCGGCTCAAGAAGGGCGAAAGGCTGTCTATTCCCTTGAAGGAGTAGATAGCGCCCGGGGAAAAGCTGAGCTTAACCGAGTCGTCAAGCCTGACGATAAGCCCCAGAGATAGCTGGAACTGGCTGTCGTCGGCGAAAGAGGTGAGGTGGACGATATCCGCCTGGTTTATGTAGCCGAAGTCGAGGTCTTTGAGGTCTAGCTGGCTGTTGGCACCGGGCTGGACGTAGATAGAACGATGGCCGCTGCGGTCGCTGAGGGCGAGCGCCGAGCCCGTTTTGGCCTTGGGCTTGACCACTATGCGACTGGTATCTATTCCCACCCCCTGAAGGTCTTTGAGCAGGGCCTTGCCTTCCTGGTCGTCGCCGACGGCGCCGCAGAAACCGGTGGCGACGCCTAGTTTGGCCAGTCCGTAGATGGTGTTGGCGGAGGAGCCGCCGGGGAAGGATTTGGCCCAGTCCACCGCTATCTCGCCGTCTTCGAGGATGCGCTCGACCTTATAGATAAGGTCGGTGTTGAGTGCCCCCACCCCGATTATTTGGATTTCAGGCATTATAACCCCACCCCCAAGGTGATTTTTCCCACCCGATACCCACCCTACAGAAGTGTCACTTCTATAGATTTCTCTCCCCACCCCATACCTAAATGTCATTCCCGCCCCGTATCCCATACGGGGTAAACTCCGGCGGGAATCCAGTCTCTCCCCACCCCACTTCATTAAAAACTCAGCCCAGCTTGCCCGCTTCTTCCCTGACCAGCTTTCTTATTCGTTTGTGGACTTCGATAACGTCCTCTATGTCTTTGCGGCCTGAGAGCCAGTGGAAGTTGTTGTTATCGCCTCCCTTGGCGCCGTACTTCTCCTTATATTTTACCACCCTTTCCACCCAGGGACGGCCTTCCTTTTGCCAGGCCTCCAGAATCGCTTTGAGGTCGAAGATGGAGGTGGAGGCCAGAGACATGGTGGCGTGGGGCAGAGCGTAGGCATTGGCGTTGAAGGCGATAGCCAGCCCACCAGCCTTTTCAACCGCCTGTAGCATCCTGAAATCGGTGATGCTGTCGCCGATGACCACCCATTTGTCCAGGGGCTGGTCGTTTTTATCGGCGAATCTGTTTAGGGCGTCCACTTTGCGCCGCCCGCCGATGGGCTTGACCTGTTTAATGGCTTCGCCTAAAGCGGTTTGGGGCAGTTTTTCCCAGAAGAATTTGTCCAGGGTTTTTTTGATACGCTCGTCGTCGCTAGGGGGATACAGTTTCAGGATGTCTTCTTCCGCCTGCTTGAGGAGCTGGTTTTCCTCTTTAGTCAGGTTGGCCCGAAAGCTGTCGAGGGGAAAGGGGGTGGAGGCGACATTATGGGCGTAGAAGTCCAGCTTCTGGGTAATGTAGCGGGCGTACTGCTCGTAGGTGGTGCTGATACAGAAGACCTTCCAACTGCTGGACTCAAGCCAGGAGACGAGCTTGGCGGCACCCCCAGTCAAGCTGGCTTCGGCGGCCAGGGTAGCGATGTTGTCCTCGGTGATATTGTGCAGGATTAAAAAGGGGACGATGAGAGCCAGGGTATCACCGGGCTCGTAGTCGGACCGTTCTTCTAGGGTGAGCAGGTCGTCGTAGCGACTGATGACCTCGAAGATTTTATCGCCGTCGGGGAAGAGCTTCATGAGGTCGTAGGCATTGTCTTGAGGGGACAGGGGGCCCTCAAGGTCAAAGCAAATGAATTTAGGCATTGGTTATTCTACCTCACCAGTTTGTCAATCTCTTTGGTCAGATTATACCCTTTAATCCGCCTGCCGTCAGCACCGACCACCCTGCCCCCCTTTATTTTGACTTTACCCCGGCTGAAGGCCTTGATGGTGGTGATTATGAGCGGAAATTCTCTGGCTAGCCCATGCCTGCGGATGGCCTTAAAGAGTCTGTTGTTTTTGCCCTGACTCTGCTTGATTTCCCCCACGGATTGCCCCTCTATTTCCTGCCAGTATTTATCAAATGGCTTGCCTCTGATGGGAAAAGTGCAAAATGTCACCGGCGGGCCTTCGTCCAATTCAGGCGTTACTAGGTGCATCATCACCCCAGTGGATTCGGCTTTGGTCTCAATCAATTGCCAGATTACCTCCTGCCAGGTGCCTTTGGGGCCGCCAGGGGCGGCGGGGTGGAGGTTAATCATGTTGTATTTCTGGCACATCTCGGGGCCGACGATGAGCATGTAGCCAGCCAGGACGTCGAGGTCAGCGTCGAGGCTCTTGAGGCGCTTCATCACCTCGCGGTCGTAGGCGAGGCGCCATTCGGTTGATAAGCGAGGAGCGTTTGTCTCGAAGTCCTTAGAGGAAAAGCTAACTAGGGGTAGGCCGTAGCTCTCGACTAATTTCAGAAAAAGGTCGCTCTCTCTGGCTTCGCCGCGGACGCGGTTGCAGAAGACAAAGGCTATTTCGGCCTTGATTTCGCCGAGGGCGATGCTGCGCTGCGCCACGGTGAGCAGGTCGCGGGCGGCTTTATCCCGCCCGGTGGAGAACCAGCCCAGTCGATAGTTGTTTTTCAAGCTCCACCCCCGAGTTATTCTTCCCACCCAGTGCCCACCCTACAGAGGTGTAACCTCTATAGATTTCTCTCCCCGCCCCAACCTTATTTACCAGAAAGTTTACTCTTTATTCTGTTCCAGAGGCTGGCGAAGTGGATGAAGGGGCTGGAGTAGTGTCCCATGATGTTGCCTTTTTTAAGGGCTTCTAGAAAGTCTTCCCGGCCCTTGAAGTCGGGCATTTCCACGTAGGCGGCGCCGATTTCGCCGGGGGTATGGGCGTCGGAACCAGCGCTGCGGACGAGGCCGTGTCTGGCGGCAAAGGCCTCGGCTTTTATCGAGTCTCTTTTCAGAACGCCGCGGGCGTTCAAGACCTCGCAGATATCAATCTGGTCGGCGATGGCCTCTACTGCCTCACTGCCCAGCGCCGAGTGGCGGAAGGTATCAAACGGGTGGGGGACGCAGACCAGCCCGTTCTGAGCCCTGATGCGGGCTATGGTTTCTTCTGCCGAGAACCCGCTGGGTATGGTTTCCTCTAAGAACAGCCCCATGATTTCGCCGTGGGGGGTGGTCAAGACTTCCTCGGCGACAATAACCTTGAAGGGCGCCATCTCCCGCAGCTTCAAGGCGCCTTCGGCGGTGCCGTGGTCGGAAAGGGCGATGCAGTTCACCCCGACCTCCTGGCAGCGCTCGATTATCTTTTCCAGGGGCATATTGCAGTCCATGGAGTATTCGCTGTGTATGTGCAGGTCGGCTTTGAGCAATTTAGCCAGCCCTTTCCAGGTATTGGCCGCTACGGGTGTCGACCTTGATAATATCGCCGTTGTTAATGAACAGGGGCACCTGGATGGTGATGCCCGTCTCCAGCTTGGCCGGCTTATTGCCGGCGGTGGCGGTGTCGCCTTTGAAACCAGGTCCGGTCTCCACCACCTCAAGCTCGACGGTGATGGGCAGTTCCACGCCGATGAGCTTCCCCTGGTAGCTGGTTACCTCCACCGAGGTGTTCTCTTTAAGGTAGTCGAGGGCGTCGCCGAGCTGCTCGGAGGATATCGGTATCTGCTCGAAGGTCTTTTCGTCCATGAAATAGTAGGCGTCGCCGTCGTTGTAGAGGTATTGCATGGCGCGGGAGTCCAGCCGCGCCCGCTTGAACTTCTCGCTGGCCTGGAAGGTGCGCTCTATGGTATGGCCGCCGCGGATATCGCGCAGCTTCATCTTGACCATAGCGCTGCCGCGCCCAATCTTGATGTGTTGGTAGGACATCACCTGGTAGAGCTTGTCTTCCAGCTCGATGGTAACACCTTTTCTCAGTTCACCGCTGTCAATCATTGCCTTAACTCCAGTTTTCTAGCTCTCGGCTCGCGAGATTCTCCTTAGTTTCCCCTCCTCCATCACCACCATATCCTCTATTCTGACCCCGCCCCACCCCTCGATATAGATACCAGGCTCGATGGTAAAGACCATACTGTCTTTCAGCTCGTCCGTCGAGCTCGGCCCCAGGCGGGGCAGCTCGTGGGGGGCCAGGCCTACACCGTGTCCCAGCCCGTGGCCGAAGTTCGGGCCGTAGCCGCCCTCCTCGATGACCGTCCGCGCTATTTGGTCGGCCTCACCACCGCTCATGCCCTCCTTGATTATGGCTATGGCCGTATCCCTGGCGCCGAGGACGGTATCGTATACCTTTTTAAAGGTCTCGTCGGGCTTGCCCAGGCAGAAAGTGCGGCTCAGGTCACTGCCATAGCCCTCCACCCTGGCGCCTATGTCAATAACGACTGGCTCTCCTTCACCGATGACCCGCTCGATGGGGAGGGCGTGGGGGCGGGCGGCGTTGGGCCCCGACCCGACGATAATTTCAAAGGGGACGGGCTGGCTGCCTTGCTCCCGCATAAAGCTCTCTATCTCCCAGGCGGCTTCTATCTCCGTCATGCCGACGCGTAGCTTTTTTCGGATGTGCTCCATAGCGGCATCAGCAATCCTGGCGGCTTGAGTGATTAGCTCGATTTCCTCGGGCTCTTTGAGCGCCCGCAGCCCTTCTACAATGCCGTTAACGGGGATGAGCTTTAGCCCGATTTTGCCTTTATTCAGTATATCACATAAACGCTGGTGCTGGGCGAAGGCGGTGTGCTCGGCCTCAAAGCCCAGCCGCTTTATGCCCAGCTCGCCAATAACTTCGGGGAACCACTGGGCCATGTCGCCGCTTATGGTGACGAGCTTATAGTCGGGCGCCTGGCTCTTGGCCTGGACGGAATAGCGAGAGTCGGTCGCTAAAACGTTGTCCTTAGCTGTGATAAACAAAAAGCCCGCCGAGCCGTTGAAACCGGAGAGATAGCGGCGGTTTTCGGGCTGGGAGATAAAAATACCTTCTATATTATTCTCGCCTAGTTTCTCAACGAGACGTTTTATTCTATTCTTTATCTTCAGTTTCATCTTTCTCTTTGGCCAAGGGGTGTGCTGCCAGATAGACCTTCTTAGCCTGCTTTTTGGTGACGTGAGTGTAAATCTGAGTGGAGGAGAGGCGGGCGTGCCCTAAAAGCTCCTGGACGACCCGCAGGTCGGCGCCACCGTCGAGGAGGTGGGTGGCAAAGGTATGACGCAGCATGTGGGGGTGGACCCGTTTCTTCAAGCCCGCCAGGCCGGCATACTTTTCCAGCCGCTTCTGCACGGCTCTTTCGGGGAAGCGCTGGCCGTAGCGGTTCAGGAAAAGGGCGTTGCTCCGCTTTTTGCCGACAAGCTCGGGGCGGCCGTGCTCAAGGTAGGTGCGCAGCGCTATAGCGGCTGGCTCACCCATCAATACTATTCTTTCTTTGGAGCCCTTGCCCCAGACGCGGATTTCGTTGGTATCCAGGTTGATTTGCCCCAGCTCGAGACTGGTAAGCTCGCTTACCCTCAGTCCTGAGGCGTAGAGAAGCTCCAAAAGGGCGCGGTCGCGCAGGCCCTGGGGGGTGGAGGTGTCGGGGGCTTCGAGCAGCTTTTTTACCTCGTCCAGGGTTAAAAACGCCGGCAGGCGCTTTTCCAGCTTAGGCGAGGAAACGCTCTTGATGGGGTTGGCCTCGATGAGTTTTTCCCGTACCAGGTAGCGGAAGAAGGAACGGATGGCCGAGAGCTTGCGGGCAATGCTGGCTTTGACAATGCCTCTGCCCACCAGGTGTCCCAGGTAGTCGCGCAGCACCTTGCGGTCCACCTTGTCGAGGCTGGTGACCTTTTTATCGTTGAGGAAGTGAAAGAAGTCGAGGAGGTCGGCTTTGTAGTTGCGGATGGTGTAGGCGGAGGCGTTTCTTTCGGCCTGGAGGTGGTTGATGTATCGGTTAAAGATTTCCTTCATATAAAATTATTTTCCCCTCCCCAGGTTTTTCGTCCCACCCCACCTTGTTAGCGTACGTGTTATTGTCCCACCCAGTACCCACCCTATAGGAGTGTAACTCCTTTAAATCTCTCTTTTTACTCCACCCCACCCTAAAGTGGGGGTGGAGGCATTTTAGCTCTCGGTCTTCTTTTTCCTCGTAGTTTTCTTCTTAGCCTTCGGTTTCACTGCGACGGTGGTCTCAACCGCTTGGGCCTCGCCTTCGGCTGCCTCGGCTACCTTGCCCCTGAAGGCGCATTTGGTGCATTTGGCCAGATTGCCCCGATAAACGGTGAGCAACCCACCGCACTGGGGGCAGGGTTGGGGCAAAGGTTTAAGGTTAATGGCGAAGGTGCATTCGGGGTAGTTGCTGCAGCCGTAAAAGGTGCGCTTCTTCTTGCTCTTCTTCTGCACGATATCGCCGCCGCACTGGGGGCACTTGACGCCGACCTTGACCTGGAAAGACTTGGTGAACTTGCATTCGGGGTAGCCACTGCAGGCCAGGAACTTGCCGAAGCGCCCGAACTTGACCACCATGGGCTTGCCGCACTTGGGGCAGACCTCGTCGGTGGGCTCCTCAACGGTTACCTTTTCCATCTTTTCGGCGGCGGTTTCCAGGCTCTTGGCGAAGGGGTCGTAGAACTCCTGGATGACGGCCGCCCAGTTCTTGTCCTCGTTGGCGACTTTATCCAGCTCGTCCTCCATATAGGCGGTGAAGTTTATATCAAGAATGCCGGGGAAGTGCTTGGCCAGGAGGTCGTTGACGACGAAACCAAGCTCGGTGGGCTGGAAACGCCCCTCGGTCTTGGTGACGTACTCTCTATCTTGAATGGTCGAGAGTATGGGGGCATAGGTGCTGGGCCGACCGATGCCCCACTGCTCCAGCATCTTAATCAAAGTTGCCTCGGTAAAGCGGGGCGGCGGCTTGGTGAAGTGCTGCTCGGGGAAGAGCCCCAGCAGCTTCAGCTTGTCACCTTTGGCCAGTGAGGGCAGGGTGGGGCCTTCCTTTTCCTCGGCTTCGTCCTTGCTCTCGATGTAAAGCACCATGAAACCGGGGAAGGTGTTGACCGAGCTGGTGGCCCGTAAGAGGTATGTAGTGTCGGAAAGCGTATGTCTCGCCTGGATATCGACGGTAGTGTTGTCGAAAGTGGCCGCCGCCATCTGGCTGGCGACCATTCTTTTCCAGATAAGCTGATAGAGCTTGAACTGGGCATTGCTCAAATAGGCTTTAAGCATCTCAGGCTCACGGTGGATTCGGGTGGGGCGGATGGCTTCGTGGGCCTCCTGCGCCCCCTTGACGGCGCGGGTGAAGGCACGGGCGCGGGCGGGCAGATAGTTTTCACCGTATTTCTGGCTGATGAACTCCCGCGTCTCGGCAATGGCCGAGCGGGCAACTCTAGTCGAGTCGGTGCGCATATAGGTGATCAGGCCCACCGTGCCCTCTTTGCCAATGGGTAGGCCTTCGTAAAGCTCCTGGGCGACGCTCATGGTCAGCTTGGCGCTGAAGCGCAATTTGCGCCAGGCTTCCTGCTGCATGGTGCTGGTGATGAAGGGTGGGGCGGGCTGACGGGTGGATTTCTTGGTGGTCAGCTTGGCCACCTTATAGCTGGCTTTTTCCAGCTTCTCCTGAAGCTTGATAGCCTCTTCTTCGTTCTTAATCTCCAGCTTGGTGCCGTCGGCTAGGCCGATGAGCAATGCTTTAAAAGTGGCTTTGTCGGCGGTCTTGGCCAGCTCGGCCTCAATCGTCCAGTACTCCACGGGGACGAATCTCTCGATTTCACGCTCGCGGTCAACGATAATCTTAACCGCCACCGATTGCACCCGTCCCGCCGATAAACCCCTTCTTACCTTTTGCCAGAGCAGGGGGCTTATCTTGTAGCCTACCAGCCTATCCAGTATGCGCCTGGCCTGCTGGGCGTTGACCAGCTGCATGTTTATCTGGTGGGGATGCTCAAAAGCCTTTTTGATGGCTTCCTTGGTTATCTCATGAAAGACGACGCGTCGGTAGGGGGTCTTGTTACTCCTGGTGACCTCCCGCAGATGCCAGGAGATAGCCTCCCCCTCGCGGTCAGGGTCGGTGGCTAGGTAGATGGCCGATGCGGTCTTAGCCGCCTTCTTTAGCTCGTTGACTACCTTGGTCTTGGCCCTGGGCACGACGTATTTGGGGGTAAAGCCTTCCTCAAGGTCTACGCCCAGCTGGCTGCGGGGCAGGTCGCGCACGTGCCCCATCGAAGCCTTGAGGCTGTAGCTTGTGCCCAAAAGCTTGCTCAATGTTCTCGCCTTGGCTGGCGACTCGACTATGACCAGTTTTTTGCTTGACATAATTAATCCACTTTCACCTTATAGACCTCTCTGACCTCGCGGGAGAGGATGTAATTCATGGTGCCTACCTGCCGTACCATCCCTTTCAGTTCCATCATGGCCAGCGTGCTGCTCACGGTGGCGATGGGTAGGCCGCTGCCGCGGCAGACCTCATCAATATGGGTCGGCTCGGCGCTCAACTGCTTGAGCAAGAGCGTCTCGGTGTCGGAGGCGGGGATAACCTCTTTAAGCTCAATCTGGTGGGCCACCGCCCTCAGGTTTAGCTCCTCCAGAATATCGGTATAGTCCCGTATGAGTTTGGCGCCTTCCTGAATGAGATTATTGGTGCCGCGGCTGGCCGGGGAGAGAATGCTACCGGGAACGGCAAAAACCTCTCGGTTCTGCTCCAGCGCCAGGCGGGCGGTAATCATGGCGCCGCTGGTGTCGCCCGCCTCGACGACGAGCACACCCAGGCTTAAGCCGCTCATAATGCGGTTGCGCATGGGGAAGTTTTCCCTTCGTGGCTCGGCACCCAGCGGGAACTCGCTGATGAGCGCGCCGTTTTCGATAATACTCTCCGCCAGCGAGGCATTCTCGGCAGGGTAGACGACATCCAGCCCGCAGCCGAAGACGGCAATCGTCCGTCCTCCCGCCTGCAAAGCGCTGCGGTGGGCGATAGAATCGATGCCCCGAGCCAGGCCGCTGACGATGGTAATCTTATTGCGCGCCAGGTCGCTGACAATCTCCTCGGCGGCCTGCCGTCCGTAGACGGTGGCCTTGCGGGTGCCCACCACCGCCAGGCACCACTCGTCTTGGGGGAGCAGGGTTCCCTTGACATAAAGTATGGGGGGATAGTCATATATTTCTTTGAGGCGGGCGGGATAGCCCTCGTCACGGTAGGTGAAGACCTGGACACCGTGTTTTTCCAGCTTTTCCAGTTCCTCATCTAACGAAATCTTGGGCCGCCCGCTGGCGATAGCGTTCACCGAGCCCTTGTCCAGCCCGGCACGGCTCAGCTCGTCGGGGGCAGCCCGCCAGGCCTCTGCCATGTTGCCGAAGTGGCTTTCCAACTTGGAGAGCTTGACCCGCCCGATACGCGGGATGAGACTGAAGCCGACCCAGTATTCTATGTCCTCGTTGGTCATTTTCAAGGCAATTCTAGCACAGGGGTAGACCACTGGCAATGATGGTTTGGCTCTATTGATGACGAAAATATCAGCGGCGATTTCTCAGGATTAACAGCGTACAGATGACAGCCACCCCCAACATTATCCCCCCGGTGACGGAGAAGGTGGTGGCGAAGCCGTGGTGGTCAGCCAGGGCGCCCAGCAGCGGCGCAGATACCCCGATGCCGCCCCGACTGAGGAAATAGTAGGTGCCGAGCACGGTGGCACGGCGGTGGGGTGGGGAGTGAGTGATGATATGAGATTCGGTGACGGGCATGACGATATACATGCACATCCCGAGGACGAGCAATATCAGCCAGATGCTCCAGCCCAACGAGGCTGTGCCCAAAAAGTGCAGGACGGGGCCGGCGATAAGACTGGCTATCACTATCACCGGTACCGTGCCGATTCGGTCGGAAAGATAGCCGCCGACGGGGCCCGCCCAGAGCCCGGAGACGTGGAAGAAGGAGAAGAGAAAAGCACCCGTGTCCTCGCTGGCGCCGAGGTTATCCACGGCAAAGAGGGCGAGATAGGTTATCGCCCCCATTAACAGCACCTGGAGCATCATACCCAGCGTGATAAAGGGGATGAGCCGTCGCACGCTGCCCCCGGTCTGACTACTTTCGGGCTGGATGTCGGCGGTAGTATGGTCAGTTTTTTTAGCGTAGCCGCGCCGGCCCAGGAGTAAGAACAACACGATGCCGATGATGAGGGCGGGGATAGCTATGCTGATTATAGTGCCCCGCCAGCTCAGGAACTGGAAAATGGCGGCGGCAATCAGCGGCGTCAGGAAGAAGCTGGCCGTGCCGCCTATCTGGTGTATACCCAGCGCGCTGCCCCGGTATTTCCTGTCCACCGACGCCGCGATGTAGGGGGTGGCGGCGGGGTGATAGCCCCCGCCCATTATCCCGAGCAGAACCATGAAAAGAATCAATAATGTGTAGCTGGGGGCCAGGCCAGCCAGTATGGCGAAGAAGGCGACCCCGGAGATGCCTATCATAATCATCAGGCGGGGGCCGAGGTGGTCGGAGAGCCAGCCCGCGGGCAGGTGGCTGACGCCGTAGGCGATGTTGCTGGCGGATACTATCCAGCCAAATTGCTCGTAATCGAGGGAAAATTCGTCGCGGATGAAGGGGGAGAGGGGTTGGAAAATGGCCGTAGTAACGTGATGGAAGAAATGGGCCAGGACAAAAAGGGGTAAAAGCCCCGTCATCAGTGAGAGATATTTCGGCTTTTTGATGGCGTTTTCTTTCTAGTCGGTTATTTGTAACTAAAAGGTGGCGGAGAGGGTGGGATTCGAACCCACGGTAACCTTACGGCTACACACGCTCTCCAGGCGTGCCTGATAGGCCACTCCAGCACCTCTCCTTATAGCTGGCGGAGAGGGTGGGATTCGAACCCACGCTCCGGAATAACCGGAGACCGCTTTTCGAGAGCGGCACCATAAACCACTCGGACACCTCTCCTTAGCTTCCCGATTATACCAAAAGTTATCATCGGGGCAAAGTGATTGGTTGCTGCTTGTTGGGGGCTGGGTTACTTCAAAAGGCGCGTTTTGTACATTTAAGTTGAAAGGAACACTTAGGGAATTTGTAGAGCTGGATAATCATCTCATTGATGTAGCGATTAGGATAGGTACCTAGAATTATAGAGTTTGATAGTGGTTAGTCAAGAATTTTCTTGTCTAATATAATTCGCCTGATAGTTCTCTTGTCATCAAAAGGAACAATTTTATTCTCAAGTTCCATTTCGTTTTTAAATTCCACGAAATCCAATTCAATTTGTTTTGAAGTGCGCTTCAAGTCAACATATGTACCGTAATCAAGAGTATATATGCTATACCTACGACCAGGGTTATCCTTGTCAGCGTAGCCTCTCTTTACTAGGTGTAATATTCGATAATCAGATAATTGTTGTATAATTGGATGCTTTTCAAGCCCCCTATCAACCAAAAAAGACCTAGCGCGACGGTCTCCGATGGTGGAATTAACAATTCGAGACAGTTTAGCCATTAATGTCTCATCCAAATTTTGCATCTTGTCAGTCTGAAACCATTGACTAGCAGCCTGCTCAATTGCGTTTAATTCAATGTTGGACTTGCTGAATCTTTTAGAATCAAAGTAGGCAATAGAGAATATGTTTAAAAAATCCCTTATGACACCTTCGGAAGCTCGAACAAGTTCTTTAAAAGTAGGACGCTGAGTAAAGAGTCGAGAAATGAGTTGATTGGCTGATTTAATACTATATTTAGTTGCCAGATAATCTTTTGGAAGTTCGCTATGAATATGTTTATAAAGGACAGCTGACATTAGGTTAGTTATTAGTTCTGGATTTCGGTCGTATACGTAACAATCGTCAAGGTCAATCGTTGCAGAGATGTCACTTCCAAGGTCAAAACCAATACGCCTATTGTCAGCTATTGGAATAAAGAATTGTGATCGGTATTCAAGAGTAGCAATCTTTAGGATGATACTATGATTTGGCAAGAGGCTTCTTTTTATGAATTCGGCTAAGTAAGGTTGGAGGTCAGGCGGAATGGAGGACCATTCATCAAACAAAATAATTAGTTCTGCATTAGCTTTAGTTAATAAGGAACTAAATAAAGATTGGAGGTGAGGGAAAATGACCTTATCTTCTAGACTTACTCTATAACTTACTTTTTTCTCGGTTTCTGATAATGATGATTTATTAAGTTTGGCTGACAAGGTTGCATCCCGAGTAGAAATAGTTCCGCCTATTTGATTGCCTTCTTGTGTTTCCCCTTTTTCTCTATCAGAGACAAATTCTTCTGAAACCTTACGTACCGGTTCTAAGGCAATAGTGTTTAGTTCTGCTAATATATTAAGGGCTTGTTCTGCTTCTGGTGATGGTTCATTTGCAATATGGTCCAGCATACCATTAGAAATTTCGAGTAAAACATCCCGAAAAAGCGAAATACAACGTTGTTGTAAGGAAACAGTAGAATCAGTAAACTGCGATGTGCTTCCTAGAGTTCTACCATCGATTAATACTACTGAGTTTGTGGGGTCTTCCCTGAATTTACTAGCAACGACTTGAAAAACGTGGGTTTTTCCTGTTCCGCGACGTCCATATACTATTTGGTCGTTTCTGCTTAATATTTGTGATAAAACTCCGGCATCTACGAATGTTTCTACGGTTTTGCGTTCATCTTGTCTTTTTTCTGCACGTTGGTGTAGGAAGGCTACTGCTTTAGATATTAGTTCATCGTTTAGCATTTTATACTTCCTAAAGCAATTGCTACATAAAAGACATTGATTTATGTTATTTCCCTTGAAATAAAGCATAGCACATAAGTGATGGTTTTGCTAACGCATGAAAACAAACGGGGTGATATGACACGGTAGTCTACGCATTATTGACACCTTTGGGCGCAAGTGCTAACTTTGTTTTGAGGCTAGACTAGGATGATTGGCGCTGTTATGAAAAGACTCCCCTGGTTTATAGTCATCGGGGCGGTTGTCCTGCTGGGCATAGCCAACTCGGTACAGGCCCAGGAAGAGCCGACGCGCGTCAAGCAACTGAACTTCGTCTTCCTGCACGGGGCGGGGGGTAACGCCAGTTCCATGCAGCTACTGTCCGACGTTATCCTGGAGCAGATAGAGCCCTATATCCTGGCCTACGAGGAAGCTAACCCCAGTATCGACATCCAGGTCGATATCCTGAACCGTAGCTATCCCAACGATGTCGATATGCAGACCTGGGCCAATAACGTCGCTGACAGCCTGGGCCGACACTTCTCGGGTAAGCATAACATAATACTTATCGGGCACAGCGCGGGGGGCAAGGCGGCCCTTTACGCTGTGGCCAACAACGTGGGTGGTGTCAGGGAGAAGGTGGGCATGGTGGTGACGATAAATTCCCCGATTAAGCCGCTGGACGATTATTACATCACGGGAGGCGCTTCCGTTAGCGATTACTGCAACGCCCGCTGGCTTGGGGCCGACGGGGGGATTTGTGATTCGATAGCCAACTACGACAGCTCTGGGGACGGGGCTTGGGTGGCCGAAAACAACCACTGGCTGGCTTTCGTCGCCGGTGAGATAGCGCCTTCCAGCGCGCAGTTCAACTTCGGCGGCATTGACGCTTGGCCCAGGGATATGGATGACAGCGCGATACCGATTTCAGCCCAGTACGCCGATAGCGCCGACGCCGTCTACTACGGACAGCACGGGCACGGCGATTTTGAGGAATCGGAGGTGGTGGCTGGTATTCTGGCGGAACAAATACTCGACTATATCTTCGGCGGCACCATAGAATGCTTCACCTTTGTCCGCAGCGGCACCTTCGAGCACAAGGCTAACTGGCTGCCGGGGACAGAGCACTGGGAGGATGCCGTGGGCAGCGTTCTGGTGGACAGCGGTCGCCTGGAGCATTTCAACGAGTCCTATTTCTGGTGGGAGCACTGGCAGGATGTGGTAGCTGAGTTTCCGTCGGGGAGCGTGCGCAGCAACTTCGAGGTCAGCGCGGTGGATTCCTTTCTCTTCTTTACGGGTGTCAGCGACGCTCACTGGCTGGTATCTTATGACGATAACGATTGCCGTCTCTACATAAGAAGCTGGGCTGCCCCCAGGAATCGCGTCAAGGTGGACTGGGAGGTTTATCGGCAGGGATTACTGCCCGAAGGGGTCGAGCGCAGCCACTACGAAGTTGAGATAGTTACCGGCACGCCACTGACCAGTATCAGTCACGTTGACTGGCTGACGGACGACCCGCGTGACGTCAGGCTGCAAGTAATGTCACAGGCGGAAAGCCCCTTCCGCTGGTTCGAGGCGGAGTGGCGGGTCTATGCCAAGGAATATCGCGAGAGACAGATAATAGACGAGATGCCCAGCGATTTTCCGTCTTAAACAGGACCGCTTACAACCCCAGCTCGCTTCTGGTTTTGGCCAGGCGCTCCAGGGTTTCCCGCGATACGATGCCGATTACCTTGTCGTTTTCGACGACGGGCATGTAGTCGACCCACTGTTCGTCCATCTGGCCGAGCACGCTGGCGGCCGATTGCTGGGGGTGGGCGAGCTTCAGCTCGCTGGTGGGGGTCATGATTTTGTCGAGGTGCGCGCCCCGATGCTTTTTCCGCACTCGTTTCACGTTTCTCAGGGTGACTACGCCCTCCAGCCTGCCTCCGTCAACGATGAGACAGTAACGCTGCCCCGTGGCCAGTATATAGTCGCGGATAAGCTGGCTGACGGTTAACTGGATGCTGATGAAGGGACATTCGCGGGTCATTATGTCTTCGGTCTTGACCGGTTGCAAGGCTTCGCGTAGCAGCGCCCGACGGCGGCTCTGGGTGGCGGCGGACTGCAAGACCCAGCCCACGCCCACCAGCGTCAGCCCGTTTAACCACTCCAGTTCCAGAATCAACAGTAAGATGCCGCCAGCGATGCTGAGCCAACCGATAGCCCAGCCGATGAGGCTGGTGATATTAGTGGCGCGGTCGTAATCACCGCTGACCCTCCAGAGCAGTGCCCGCAGCAGCATGCCGGCGTCCAGGGGGAAAGCGGGAATCAGATGGAAGAGAAAGAGCATGAAAAAGATATAGGATAGCCACTGAATGACCACATAGACCACCTCGCTGCCCATACTGAAGAGAATGGCGTATATCCCGTAAAAAACGCCGCAGAGCAGCAGGGTGGCCAGGAGCCCCGTGGCCGCTATCAGCAACTCTAGGATGGGGTGGGTGGTCTCTTCGCTTATCTCGGTGCTCCCGCCGAAGACGAAGAGGGTGATGCGCTTTACGGTGACGCCGCGGTTGATGGCGACCAGGCTGATGATAAAGGAGCGGATGCTGACCGCTATCAGGAAGAGCAGGCAGGTGATTAGGCCCAGGACGATTCTTTGCCAGAGGGGAAGCGCCTCGGGGAACTGGGTGACCATGATGGCCGTTATCAGGGCGAAGGCCAGCACCCAGGTGTAGTGCAGGCGCACGCTGACCCCGAAAATCCGCCCCATCTTAGGCAAGCCGTCCATTTCCCTAAATATACCTTATTAAATGGTATATGGCTACCCTTGGGGGTTATCTTTAAGGTGTCGAGCGCTCAATCTGCGTCAGGCGAAAGCGCAGCTTACCCGCCGGCGCTGTTATCTCCACGATTTCGCCCTGTTGGCAGCCCAAAACGGCCTTGCCGATGGGAGAATTGCTGGAAATCTTGCCTTGGGTCGGGTCGACCTCGCGGGGGCTGACGATGGTGTAGCGCAGCTCCTCACCGGAGGCTTCGTCGCAGAGGACGACGCAGTTGCCCACGCCTACCTTGAGGGCGGGCGCCTGCTTTTCGTCGATAATTTTGGCCGATTTCAGGGTGGCTTCAAGCTCCATAATACGCCCCTCGATGTAGCCTCTTTCCTCTTTGGCGGCGTCCAGGGGGGCGTTTTCGCGGAAGTCCTTGTCCGCCGCCGCCCGCTGCATATCCTCGATGACCTTTTGCCGACGGACTTTTAGCTCGGCAATCTCGGCATTGAGTTTATCGTAGCCCTCCTGGGAGAGGGAGGTGGGGGGCGGCAGCTTGCCTTTGGCAGAGGTAGGCAGGGCCGTTTTTGTCTTCTTGGGCTTGAGCTGGGCCGCCAGGCTGGCCTTGTTCCAGCCCTGCTTGCGGGCGTAGCTCAAAAAGGCTTTTACAATCTCGACGTTTTTCAGGTAGCTGGTGTGCAGGGAAGATAGCTGGGCGGCGTAGTCGGCCACCTCGCGGGGGGTAAGCCCGGCAAAAGGGCGTTCCCGGCCGTACCAGCGAACGAAGCCGTATATCGCCTGCTGGGCGGTCACGCCTTCCTGGGGGGGGAGGGTGGCCAGGAAGCTGGTGGCGGCTTCGCCTAAGGTAGGATTCTGAGGGGTCATTTGGTTGTCCCCTTTACTATATTCAGGGCGACCTCGGCGGCCCTTCGACCCGAAAAGAGCATGCCGCCGAAGGTGGGGCCCATGCGCGGCAGCCCGTAGACGCTGGCCACGGCCATTCCGGCCACAATCAGGCCGGGATAGACCTCGCTGGTGCGCTCGACGACGGCCTCCTCCGATTTTTCAATCCAGAGGGCGCCTTCGCCCTTTACTTTGAGCATATCGCGCTGCACCAGCTTTTTGATAACGTCGGCCTCGTGGCCGGTAGCGTCAATGACCACCTTGGCCTCCAACGGGACGGGGTCAAGGGCGGCGATTTCGCGGGGGAGGTGGTTTATCGGACTCCAGTTGACGACGACCCCGGAGATACGTTTGTCGGCGCGGACGACGATGTCTTCGACGTAGGTCAGGCTGAAGATTTTAGCCCCGGCGGCGTAGGCGGCGGCGATAAGGCTGGCGCAGGCGTGGGGGGCATCGGCTGTATATAAGCCTTCGCTTGCCTTTGAGTAGGGTACCCCAAGCTCATCGAGGAACTCCTGGGCGGGCGCCCTCAAGGTGAACTTGTTCATGAAGTAGCCGCCGACCCAGAAACCACCGCCCAAATAGTTGTTACGCTCGATAACCACTACTTTAAGCCCGGCCTTAGCCAGGTCGCGGGCGGCCACCAGACCGGCGGGGCCGGCGCCGACGACGATAACGTCGCTTTCGACGTACTCATCGAACTGTTTGAGGAAGCTGGAGACGATAGCGCGGGTGACTTCCTTTTCTTGTGTAGGGTGAAATAGCGGCATATTGGCTCTCCTCTCTTTGGCTAGCACTTGATGGTCGATACGCCTAGATACTTTTCCACCAGCTCCATAGCGCAGAACTGTCCGCACATGCTGCAGGCCTTGCCCACCGAGGTATGCTTTCCGTGGACGCGGCGGGCCAGGGTGGGGTTTAAAGATAATCGGGCCTGCTCTTCCCAGTCCAGCTTTTTTCTGGCGATGGCCATTTTCCTGTCCTGGTCAGCGGCGCCCTTGACTCCCTTAACGATATCGGCGGCGTGGGCAGCGATACGTGAGGCGATAACGCCTTCTCTGACGTCCTCTGGGTCGGGAATGGACAGGTGCTCGGCGGGGGTTACGTAGCAGAGGAAGTCAGCGCCAGCGGCGGCGGCAATAGCCCCACCGATAGCCCCGGTGATATGATCGTAGCCAGCGGCGATATCGGTGACCAGCGGGCCCAGAACGTAGAAGGGTGCGCCCTTACAGACGGTCTTTTCCAGCTTGACGTTGGCTTCAATATGATTTAAGGGCAAATGTCCGGGGCCTTCGACCATCGCCTGAACACCCGCCTGGCGGGCTCGCTCGACCAGCTCGCCTATAGTCAATAGCTCGGTGACCTGTGCCTGGTCGGTGGCGTCGGCCAGGCAGCCGGGGCGCATACCGTCACCCAGGCTGAGGGTAACATCGTATTCCTTGGCTATCTCCAGCAGGTGGTCGTAATACTCGTAGAGGGGGTTTTCGCGGTCATTATGGAGCATCCAGCCAATGTGGAAGGCACCGCCCCTGGATACGACGTCGGCTACTCTTCCTTGCTGCCTCAATCTATCCACGGCAGTGCGGGTGACGCCGCAGTGCACGGTGATAAAGTCAACGCCATCACGGGCGTGCTCTTCAATAGCGTTGAAGATATCCTCGACGCTCATCTTGACGATGGCGCCGTGGCTGTCTATAGCCTCGATTCCCGCCTGATATATGGGCACGGTGCCTATGGGCAGGGCGCTGGCGGCGATGATGGCGCGGCGGATAGCCGATATGTCACCGCCCGTAGATAAGTCCATAACGGTGTCAGCACCACTATCAACAGCTACCTTGAGCTTCTCCAGTTCGGTATCAATATCACCGAAGTCGGAGGAGGTGCCGATATTAGCGTTGACCTTGGTCTTAAGGCCCTGGCCGATGCCGCTGGAGACGAGGTTTTGGTGGTTGATGTTGGCGGGGATAACGATGGTGCCCTCGTCTACTCTCTGTCGAATGACCTCTGCATCCAATCCTTCTTTTTCGGCCACCTGGGCCATCTGCGGAGTAATCTTGCCTTCTCGGGCCATTTCCAGCTGTGTCATGGTCTCCTCCCGGGAAACAATAAAACCAAGGGTTTTTGGCGGTTAAACTAGTCCCTTGGCTTCTTTCATTGCTTCCCTCCGCTCGTATTACCGAGATCAGGTTCCAAGGGTTGACGCTCTAGACGTCTCTCAGCCTTTTATAGCACCCCTAGCGGAATTATTTAGTTTTTCTCTATACGATAAATATAGCATAAAGAGGCGGTGAATGCAAAGATTATTCGTGGCCCCATCCCGTCTTGTTATACGTACGTGTGATTGTCCCACCCGTCCCACCCAACAGAAGTCTTTTACAAGGGGGACTTTGTCCCCCTTAAACCCCCTAAATGTGGGGAAACAGGGTGGGGTTGGGTATATAGCGTCTTTCTCCCTTAAACTGATGGCTGGTGGTATAATTCGGGTATGGAAAGACTAAAAGCAGGGGCGAAAAAGCTGGGGTTGGCCCTCACCTCGACACAGCTTGAGCAGTTCGACTTCTACTATAGCGAGCTGGTGGACTGGAACGAGCAGATAAACCTCACCGCTATCACCGATTACGAAGAAGTGCAGCTAAAGCACTTCCTCGACTCCCTCACCGTGACTTTGGTCTGTAATCTAGCCAGGGCTAATCATGTTGTTGACGTTGGCACGGGCGCGGGCATACCGGGGATACCGCTGAAGATAGCCTTTCCTGACATGAAATTGGTTTTGCTGGAGGCAACGGCTAAAAAAGTCTCCTTTTTACATCATATTACGCAGACGCTGGGGCTAAAAAACGTTGAAATCATCGTGGGGCGGGCGGAAGAGGTGGCCCATGTGCCTCAGTATAGGGAAAGGTTTGACCTGGTGCTCTCGCGGGCGGTGGCGGCTCTGCCCACGCTTGTAGAATTGACCCTGCCTTTTTGCGCTGTCGGGGGCAACTTCATTGCGCCCAAGAAAGGGAGTGTTGCCGAAGAAGTCAAACGTGGCGAAGACGCTATTTCTGAGTTAGGCGGCAGGCTGCGGGAGCTAAAAAAGATTGAGCTTGAGGAATTCGCCGACGAGCGCTACCTGGTAGTAATTGATAAAATAGCGCCGACGCCCGAAGAATATCCCCGCCGCCCCGGTATACCGGGGAAGAGGCCGCTTTAGATTGATAAAAAAAGCAAACAAGAGTAAAATACGACTATGAAAAGTCAGAGTGATAATAAAGATAAGAGTACGGAAACCGGAACCTGGAAGGTAAAGACGGGCCTGGCTCAGATGCTTAAGGGCGGCGTGATTATGGACGTGGTCACGCCCGAGCACGCCCGTATCGCTCAGGAGGCGGGAGCCTGTGCCGTGATGGCGCTGGAAAGGGTGCCCGCCGATATCCGCGCCGCGGGAGGCGTGGCCCGTATGGCCGACCCCACCGTTATCGAAAACATAATGAAGGCGGTATCCATCCCCGTGATGGCCAAGTGCCGCATCGGGCACTTTGTCGAGGCTCAGACGCTGGAGGCCCTCGGCGTTGACTATATAGACGAGTCTGAGGTGCTGACCCCCGCTGATGAGAGCCACCATGTCTGGAAGCACGACTTCAAGGTGCCCTTCGTCTGCGGCTGTCGTGATTTAGGCGAGGCCTTAAGGCGGATCGGGGAGGGGGCGGCCATGATACGCACCAAGGGCGAGGCCGGCAGTGGCAATATCGTCGAGGCGGTGAGGCATATGCGGGCGGTAACTGACGGCATCCGTAAACTGGTCAATACGCCCAAAGATGAACTTATGGCGGCGGCTAAAGAGCTGAAAGCGCCCTTCGAGCTGGTCGTCGAGGTGCAAAAGACGAGCAAGCTGCCCGTGGTCAACTTTGCCGCGGGTGGGGTGGCCACGCCCGCCGACGCCGCTTTGATGATGCAACTGGGTGCCGACGGCGTTTTCGTCGGCTCGGGCATCTTCAAGTCCAGCGAGCCCGCTGTCAGGGCCAAGGCCATCGTCGAGGCCACCACCCACTACCAGGACCCCAAGATTATCGCCGAGGTCTCCAAAAACCTGGGGGAGGCCATGGCCGGACTGGATATAAAGCAGATTCCCGCCGAAGAACTGCTGGCAAAACGAGGGTGGTAGTATGAGAATTGGCGTCCTTGCTTCGCAGGGAGCCTTTATTGAGCATATCGCGCATTTAAGCCGACTGAAGGTAGAGGCTTTGCCCGTCCGCCTGGCTCCGCAACTCGATGGCCTGGACGGGCTTGTCATTCCTGGTGGAGAAAGCACCACCATCACTAAGCTGATGGCCAGCTCCAACCTTACTGACAGAGTGAAAAGACTGGCTCGTAAGGGTTTTCCCATATTCGGCACCTGTGCGGGCATGATTGTGCTCTCCACCCCGAACTCCGACAGGGATGTCGAGCCGCTGGGACTGATGGACATCATCGTCAAGCGCAACGCCTTCGGGCGGCAGGTTGACAGCTTCGAGACCGAGATAGCCGTGCCTGTCTTAGGGGAAAAGCCCTTTCCCGCCGTCTTTATCCGCGCTCCCTTAATCGAAAAGGCGAACGGTAACGTCGAGATACTGTCGCGGCTAGCCGACGGCACCATCGTCGCTGCCCGTCAGGGCAACCTACTCGTGGCCGCTTTTCACCCCGAACTGACCGAAGACCTGAGGTTCCACCAGTATTTCCTGGATATAGTGAGAAGTCAATAAGGAGGTGCCTTGGAGAAGGTAATCACCGACGACCTGAAGGAGTTGGTGGACATTCTGCCAACGCACATCCGCCAGGCGCTGCGCCGCCAGAAGGACAGCAGCGAGCTTCTGGAGGTGGTCCTCGACCTGGGGCGCCTGCCCGAAGCCCGTTTCTTAAAGCGTGAGGTCGTCCTCGGCTCCAAAGAGGTTGACGAAGCCGACATCGACTACGTGGCCTCACGGGTGAGCAGCTTCGGTGACGACAACCGCGCCGGCATCGAGCGTACGCTGCACCGTATCTCGGCTATCCGCAACCGCAAGGGGCGCATCGTCGGGCTGACCTGCCGCGTGGGTCGGGCCGTCTTCGGCACAATCAAGATTATCGAAGACCTTATCCGCTCGGGCAAGAGCGTTCTACTTCTAGGTCGTCCTGGCGTGGGCAAGACGACTATGCTGCGTGAGGTGGCCCGCGTGCTGGCCGACGACATCGATAAGCGGGTTATCATCGTCGATACCTCCAACGAGATTGCGGGGGACGGCGATATTCCCCACCCCGCCATCGGCCACGCCCGAAGGATGCAGGTGACTACGCCCACAATGCAGCATGCCGTCATGATTGAGGCCGTGGAGAACCACATGCCCGAGGTAATCGTCATCGACGAGATTGGCACCGAACTTGAGGCCCGGGCGGCGCGCACCATCGCTGAGCGTGGCGTGCAGCTCGTAGGCACGGCGCACGGTAATACCCTGGAAAACCTGATGATGAACCCCACCCTGGCCGACCTCATCGGCGGCATCCAATCGGTGACGCTGGGCGACGAGGAGGCCAAGAGAAGGGGCACGCAGAAATCGATACTGGAGAGGATGTCGGCACCGACCTTCGATATCGTCGTCGAGATTCAGGACTGGGACAAAGTGGCTATTCACCCTGATGTCGGTGAGGCGGTGGACGCCCTGCTGCGGGGCACGCCCATCGCTGCCGAGGTGCGCTGGCTAGACGAGTCGGGCGAAATCAAGAGTCGAAAAGAGGAACCCTCGGCTATCGAAGGCGCCCCTGCCATTCGACCTCAAGGCAAAGGCAAGGCCGAGCCCAAGCTCTTTCTCTTCGGGGTGAACCGAGGGCGCATCGAGCAGGTGGCCAGAGATATGCACCTGCACCCCGAGGTGGTAGCCAACTTAAGAGAGGCCGACCTCTTCGTCACCTCCAAGGCCTACTACCGCCGCAAACCGCAGAAGATCAGTGATGCCGAGGCCCTGAAGCTGCCCGTCTATGTGCTCCGGAGCAACACACCCGCCCAAATAAGGCAGCTTTTGGACAATGCCTATCCCAGACCAGGTGCCGAGAGGCAAAACCGCCTTAAAATCGCTCTCAACGAGGCTGAGGAGGCCGTGGGTAAGGTGAGGGGTGGTGGAGAGGGGTCGGTGGAGCTCAGCCCGCAGAGTGCTTATATACGACGTTTGCAGCACCTGCTCGCCCAGCGCAGCAATCTGGCTTCACAGAGCACGGGCAAAGACCCCAATCGAAGAGTGAGGATTTATAAGGGTTGAAGACGGAAGCGATGGTAGACGGCCGGACGGCGGAGGAGTGGAACCGGCGGGGCATCGAGCTGACCAGACAGCATGCTTACGAGAAGGCGCTGGTCGCCTACGACAGGGCCATCAAAGCTGACCCGCAGTTCGACGTCGTCTGGTATAACAAGGGAATTGCCCTCAGTGAGATGGGCGAATACGAAAAGGCGCTGGACGCCTTTGTCAAGGCCACGGGGATAAACCCGCAGGACGCCAGTGCCTGGACCAGCCAGGGCGATGTGCTCAAAAAGCTGGGCCGTTACGAAGAGGCGCTGGATATCTACGATACCGCTATCACCGTCAGTCAGCGTTATTTTGCCGCCTGGTACAACAAGGGGATAACGCTCAAGGAGCTGGAGAGGTATGAGGAGGCGCTGGCCGCCTTCAACAAGGCCGTCGAGCTCAGGCCGCAGGACGCGGCCGCCCACCACAACCGGGGCAGCGCTTTGGCGGTGCTCAAAAGGTATGAAGAGGCGCTGGACGCCTTCAGTACGGCCATTAAGCTCGACCCCATAGACGCGGCGGCCTGGTACAACAAGGGGGTCGTCCTGGAACAGCTCGGCCAGCCTGAAGAGGCTAAGGCAGCCCACGAACAGGCGGCCAAGCTCGACCCGCAGTATGGAGAAGAAAAGGAATAGATGTCTCTGTTTATAACCTTTGAGGGGGGGGAGGGAAGTGGTAAGAGCGTCCAGGCCAGGGCGCTCTACCGAAGGCTTCTAAAGCAAGACATTCCTGTCCTCTTGACCCATGAGCCTGGCGGCACTCCCTTCGGGCGCAGGATAGGACGCTGGCTAAAGTGGGCGCAAAACACGGATATATCACCGCTGACAGAGCTGTTGCTCTTTAACGCCTCACGTGCCCAACTGGTGGCTGAGGTCATAAAGCCGGCCTTAGCTAGTGGCAAGGTGGTTATCAGCGACCGTTTCGACGATTCTACCACTGTCTATCAGGGCTACGGGCGTGGACTTGACTTAGCTATGGTCAAAGCGGTGAATAAGGCGGCGACACAGGGTTTAACGCCCGACCTGACCGTATTACTCGATGCACCGGTGGAGAGTTGTTTTGCCCGTAAGGGAGGGGATAAGCGCGACCGCTTCGAGCGAGAGGCGGTGGCTTTTCACGACAAAGTGAGGATCGGCTATCTCAAACTGGCCAAGGATGAACCCAAACGCTGGCTGGTCGTTGACGCTGACCAGTCCAAAGCTAAAATAGCCGATATTATCTGGCAGAGGGTGAGCCAGATGCTTCCCAGAGCTTAAAAACCACTATATTGTCCCACTAACGATTCCGTAGATACCAGAGGTGCTTGATGGCTAAAAAGCACGTTGTCGTAGCCATGAGTGGGGGAGTGGACTCCTCAGTGGCGGCGGCGCTCTTGCAACAGCAGGGATACGAGGTCAGCGGCCTCCATATGAGGCTGGGAGCCGACATTATGTTTGGTAAAACGGAGGCTCTGGAGCGAACCTGTCGGCTTTTCGACATACCTCTTCGCAAACTAGGCCTGGAGAGGGAGTTCAAAGAGCTGGTCATCGACTATTTCTGCCAGGAATACGCTAGAGGAAGGACGCCAAATCCTTGTATTGCCTGCAACCGGTATATAAAGTTCGACATCATGCTGAAAAAGGCGCTGGAGACAGGTGCGGACTACTTTGCTACGGGGCACTACGCACGGGTTGAAGCTAATCCAGCGGGCTACAGGCTATTAAAAGGGGTTGACATAATCAAAGACCAGTCCTACTTTCTGTATACCATGGGTCAGGAGCAACTGCGCCATCTACTCTTGCCACTAGGCGAAATGACCAAGGATAGGGTAAAAACGATAGCTAAGGAGATGGGATTACCAGCCAGTGAGCATCGCGACAGTCAGGATGTTTGTTTTATCCCTAATAACGATTACCGGGCCTTTATCGCTGAAAAAGTGCCTCTTAAAGCAGGGGGGATAGTTAACATAAACGGCAAAGTTTTAGGAAAACACGGGGGTCTGGCCCTCTATACGGTGGGTCAAAGACAGGGTCTGGGACTGACTTCAGATGAGCCGCTCTACGTGCTTAAAATAGACGCTGAGAGCAATGAAATCGTGGTGGGAAACAGGGAGCAGGCTTTACATAAAATGCTAGTTGCCCGCCAACTTAGCTGGATTTCAGGCCATTCTCCGCAACTGCCGATGGAGATAACGGCCAAGATTCGTTATCAGGCGCCCGAGGCCGCCGCTGAGCTCTATCCCGCCGATGACGGCGTCGAAGTCCGCTTTGTCGAACCTCAGTCGGCAATAGCCCTGGGGCAATCAATCGTCTTTTATAAAGGTGAAGAAGTCTTGGGTGGGGGGATAATCGATGCCGTCCTTTATTGAAGAGGAGCAATTGATGGCGTTGGGCTACCGCCTCATCGCTGGTGTGGACGAGGTGGGGCGGGGGGCGCTGGCGGGACCAGTGGTGGCCGCCGCTGTCATATTGCCCAATGACGTCGATGCCTCCAGCCTGGATGGGGTGAGGGACAGCAAGCTAATTAGCCCCACCAAACGCGAGCTTCTCTATTACCATATCTACGAAATGGCCGTATCGGTGGGGGTGGGCGTGGTGCCGCACTCGGTAGTGGACAGCCAGGGTGTTATCCGAGCCACCCGAATGGCTATGAAGCAGGCCATAGAGAGGCTTTCGCCATCACCGGAGTCGCTGCTCATCGACCACCTGCATCTGCCTGAGCTAGAATTGCCCCAGAAGGGCATTACTCATGGCGATAACTTGTGCTTTTCTATCGCCTGTGCTTCAATTATCGCTAAGGTAGCCCGTGACTGGCTCATGGAGGAACTCGACAGGCTCTATCCCGGTTACGGTCTAGCCCAGCACAAGGGCTACGGTACCCGCCAGCACGTCGCCAGGCTAGCGCGGCTGGGAGCCTGTCCCATCCACCGCCGCACATTTAGACCGGTTCGAGAGATAACACAGGGTATATTCAGCAAGGCAGATATCATAAAGGAGGATTTCTATGGACAAGACTGAGATTCTGGAGTTCCTGAACGCCAACCGAGATTGCTTCCTGGCCACAGTGGAGGGGGATAAACCCCACGTGCGCGCCATAGGCATGGTTAAAGCCGACGAGGATGGTATCATACTTGAAATCAGCACCTTCAAGGACGTTTATAAACAAATAGTGGCCAACCCCAACGTGGAGCTTTGCTTCTATAATGCCAAGGATGGCATCCAGATAAGGGTCAGCGGCGCCGTGGAACCGGTAGCTGACAAGAAGTTGAGGGATGAGATAGTTGCCCTACGCCCCTTCCTGAAGGAGCGCATCGCCAAATGGGGCGACGAGGTCGTGGGGGTCTTACGACTCAAGGGCCAGGCCTATGTCTGGAGTTTTGCCACTGGCCTTGAGCCGAAGAAGTACGTGCAGCTGTAGAGTAAATGAAACGTCGAGAGACGGGTATTCTGGGCGAGAAGCTGGCCAAGGCCTACCTCCAAAAACGGGGCTACCGCATCCGCGAGACCAACTATCGTTGCCCCGAGGGCGAGGCCGACATCATCGCCGAGCACGAGGACTATCTGGTCTTCGTTGAGGTAAAGACGCGGCGGAGCCTTGAGTTCGGCATACCCGAGGAAGCAATCACCGCTGAAAAGCGGGAAAGGCTGCGGGCGGTGGCCGCCCGCTACCGCCAGGAGCACGATAATCTCCCCCAGCTTTGGCGCATCGACGTGGTGGCTATAGAGCTGGACTCAAAAAACGAGCCCTCACGAATGGGGCTCATCGAGAATGCCGTAGGCGAAGAATGAGCCGAAGGCGTGCTTCAACGCCGTAGGCGAGAACTGAACGCTTTTATCTTTAATTGGCCTGTGCTAGAATCAGCTTGAGAGCTTTGTCATGCCGAATCAGAGACAGCGTATTATTGACGCCAATCTCAACCGCGCCGGAGAGGGGCTGCACCTGCTCGAAGAGATAGCGCGGCTGATACTCAACGACGCGGCGCTGACGCAGCAGCTGAAGACCATCCGCCACCAAATTCTCAGGGGCGATTTGGCCTTCAACCAGATGCTTGTCCAGTCGCGGGATTCGATAAGCGACGTCGGTCTTGATATCGAGGTGCCTGAGGACAAAGAGAGGGAACTGCCGACAATGGTGGTGGCTAACGCCCGCCGCGTTCAGGAGGCGCTGAGAATCCTGGAGGAGATGGCCAAAATCCCCGGCACCACGCCCGAATTGGACTCAGAGAAATTCAAGCAGGCCCGCTTCGCCCTCTATACGCTAGAGCAGGAACTGCTCTCAAAACTGACTCGTCAGGGTAAAAGGGGCAAGATAGCCGGGCTTTACGCCATCATCGACAGCCGCTTTTTGGGCAAACGTGACCATCTCAAGGTCGCTGAGGAGTTGATTAAGGGTGGAGTCAGTGTCATTCAGCTACGCGACAAGTCCACGCCCAAGGCGGAACTGTTGCCCATCGCCCAAAAACTGCAAAGGCTTTGCACCGAAAAGGGTGTGCTTTTCATCGTCAACGATCACCTCGATATAGCTTTAGCGGCTAATGCCGACGGGCTGCACCTGGGGCAGGAAGACCTGGCCATAGCTGTAGTCAAACGTTTGCTGCCGATGGACATGATACTGGGCGGCTCGGTGAACACCGTCGAGCAGGCTCAAAAAGCTGAATCTGACGGTGCCGACTATATAGCCGTGGGCTCGATGTATCCCACCGAGTCCAAGGAAAAGCCGGTGGTGGTGGGGGTGGGCAGATTGCAGGAGGCGAGGGGGGTGGTGAGCCTGCCCCTGGTGGCTATCGGGGGTATCAGTAAGGATAACGCCAACGAGGTGGCGGCTAACGGGGCTGATGCCGCGGCCGTCATCAGCGCTTTGCTGGGGGCCAAGGACATTGCTGAGGCCGCCCGCAGCATAATAAAAAGCTTTGAGGCGGGAAAATGAACGGAATGACCGATAATCTGGAGCCAATCGCTGACAAAATCAGGGGGGAGCTGGCGGCTAAGGACGCCGCCAGGGAGAAGGTGTTGCCGCGCTGCCGTGACGCCATACGCCACTGCAGCCAGGCCATCCGCGCCCTGCACCGCCAGGAGTTCGACAAGGCTGAGGGATTGCTCAAAGAGGCGCGTAGGCTATTAAACGAAGCCGAGAAGGCCTGCTCCGACCACGACGAGCTGGGCTACACTGGTTTTGTCCGCGACGCCCAGAAAGAGTTTGCCGAGGGCAGCGTTACTTTAGCCCTGGTGACGGGAAAACCTTTGCCCACCCCCGAAGAGCTTAGCGTAGACGTCGTCGCCTACCTCAAAGGGATGGGCGAGGCTGTTGGTGAGCTGCGGCGCTACCTTTTGGACAGTATGAGAAAGGGCAACCTCTCCAGCGGTGAAAAACTTTTGGCGGCCATGGACGATATCTACAACACATTGGTGACCATGGACTTCCCCGACGCCATCACCGGGGGGCTGCGCCATACCACCGATATGGTGCGCGGGGTACTGGAGAGGACGCGTAGCGATTTGACGCTGGCTATGGGGCAGAAAGGGGTGGTGGATAAGCTCGATGAACTGTCCACAGAAAAGTAGTTACCATCAGGGGTTTTCCCCTGGAAAATGCCCCGAATTTCTTGATTATAATTTTCCCATGTGTTAAGATAGTTTGGTTTATCCAGTGCCTGTGCACTTTTTATTATCCCCACCGAATACGCAAAGGTAAAGGAGGGCAAAGTGGAGCCCAAAATCGGAGTTTACATCTGTCATTGTGGTACTAACATTGGGGGGACGGTGGATGTTGAGGCGGTCACCGAGTTCGCCAAGACCCTGCCCGCAGTAGCCATTGCTCGACACTATACCTATATGTGTTCCGACCCGGGGCAGGACCTTATTCGACAAGACATCAAGGAGCTGGGAGTCAACCGCGTCGTGGTGGCTTCCTGCTCGCCGCTGATGCACGAGCGGACCTACCGTCGGGTATGCCAGGAGTCGGGCCTGAATCCTTACCTCTTCGAGATGGCCAACATCAGGGAGCACTGCTCCTGGATAACCGAGGACAAGGAGGCGGCTACTGAGAAGGCCAAGGCGCTGGTGAGCGCCGCCGTCAGGCGCGTTTACTACCAGGAGCCGCTGGAAACCAAGGAAGTACCGGTTAACCCCAATACCCTGGTGGTCGGGGGTGGGGTGGCCGGCATCCAAGCCGCCCTGGAGATAGCCGATTCCAAGCACAAGGTCTATCTGGTGGAGAAGGAGCCCAGCGTCGGCGGCCACATGATACAGCTGGACAAGACCTTCCCTACCCTGGACTGTTCCGCCTGTATTCTGACCCCCAAGATGAGCCTGGTAGGCGCCCACCCCTATATCGAACTGATGTCCTACAGCGAGGTGACCGATGTCGAGGGCTACGTGGGCAACTTCAAGGCCAAGATAACCAAGAAAGCCCGCTACGTTGATGTGGATAAGTGCACCGGCTGCGGCGAATGCTCTGACGTTTGCCCGGTTACGGTGCCCAACGAGTTCGACCTGGGCCTGGGCAACCGCAAAGCCATCTATCGCCCCTTCCCCCAGGCCGTGCCCAATGCCTTTACCATAGATAAAAGGGGTTTACCGCCCTGCCGCGCCGCCTGCCCCGCGGGCGTTAACGCCCAGGGCTATGTGGCCATGATTTCGCAGGGCAAGTTCAAGGAGGCGCTGGAAGTGCTGAGGCGGACGATGCCCTTCGCTGGGGTTTGCGGCCGCGTCTGCACCCACCCCTGCGAAGCCGACTGCGAAAGGGGCAAGGTCGACGAACCGGTGGCCATACGCTCACTGAAGCGCTTTATGGCTGACTACGAGCTTAACGTGGGGCGGGAGAAAGCCACCCCCGTGGAGCGAACCAAGGAAGATAAGGTAGCCGTTATCGGCTCGGGTCCCGCCGGCTTGGCCTGCGCCTACGACCTGATTCGGGAAGGCTACCCCGTTACCGTTTTCGAAGCTGCCCCCAAGGCGGGTGGGCTGCTACGCTACGGCATTCCTGAATACCGCCTGCCCGACAAGGTGCTGGACAACGAAATCAGCTACCTGGAGGAGCTGGGGATAGAGATAAAGCTCAATTCCCCGGTGAAGAAATTCGAAGACCTCTTCAACCAGGGCTATAAGGCTATATTCCTGGCGGCTGGCGCTAATGTCAGCCAGAAGATGGGCATCCCCAATGAGGACTCCAACGGCGTGCTGCACGCCATCGATTTCCTGAACAAGGTGAACTCGGGCAAGAAGGTAAGCCTTGGCGATAAAGTAGCCGTCATCGGTGGCGGTAACGCCGCTATCGACGCGGCCAGGGTGGCCTATCGGCTGGGCGTCAAAGATGTTAACATCGTCTACCGGCGCTCCAGAGACGAGATGCCCGCCGACAGCGACGAGATTAACGAGGCCGAGAAGGAAGGCATCAAGCTGCACATACTGGCGGCACCCGTTGAGGTTATCACCAAGGGCGGCAAGGTGAGCGGTATTAAGTGCATTAAGATGGAATTGGGTGAGCCCGACGAGAGCGGGCGCCGACGCCCGGTGCCGATTAAGGGCTCCGAATTCAATATGAACGTGGATAACGTCATCTTTGCCGTGGGGCAGGGCGTCGATAAGGCCAAGCTGCCCAAAGAGCTGGAGTACACGGGGTGGAACACAGTAGTCGTCGACTCTAGCACCCTGCAGACCAATATCAAAGGCGTTTTCGCCGGCGGGGACGTAGTTTCGGGCCCCTCCGACGTTATCAGCGCCGTGGCTGCGGGTAAGGAAGCGGCTATCTCCATAGACCGACAGATAAGGGGCGTAGACCTCAAAGAAGGTCGCCCTGTGGACAAGAAGAAGGTGGAAGACGTACCCAAGGAGGGCGTAGAGGCCAAGCTGAGGCAGGATATGCCCACGCTGGAGGTGAGTAAGCGCAAAGGCTTTGCCGAGGTCGACCTGGGCTTCGACGAGAAAGCGGCTGTTGAGGAAGCCAAACGCTGCCTGAACTGCGGTGTTTGCTCAGAGTGTATGGCCTGCGTGACCGCCTGTCAGGTGGGCGCCGTCAACCAGGATATGGAAGACGAGACGATTGAGGTCGAGGTGGGCAATATCATCGTGGCCACCGGCTACGATGCCTTTGACCCGACGCCGCTATACCAGTACGGCTACGGGCGGCTGGACAACGTGCTCACCGCCCTCGAGTTCGAGAGAATGATTAACGCTTCGGGGCCGACGGCGGGCGAGGTATTTCTTAAGGACGGCTCTCACCCCAAGACGG
>CAYPBF010000005.1:0-48955 GCA_964408935.1 uncultured Dehalococcoidales bacterium
ATAGCGCTGCCCAAGGGACGCCTACTGGGCGAGACCGCCGCCCTGCTCTCACGGGCGGGGTGGGGACTCGACGGCTACCACGAGCAGACGCGCTTCTACCACATCGAATCAAAGACCATTCCCCAGCTATCGGGCCGCGTCTTCCACGAGAAGGACATACCCATCCAGGTGGCCATCGGCAACTACGACCTGGGCATCTGCGGCTCGGACTGGATTGAAGAGCTGCTGGCCAAATACCCCAGCAGCGCCCTGATGAAGGTGAAGAACCTGAGATACGGTGAGGGCGCTGTCTATGCCGCCGCGGGGGCGGGGGACGACAGCCTGGAGGCGCTAAAAGCCAAGGCGGGCACGATACGCATCGCCAGCGAGTACCCCAACCTGGCCGAGGCCTTCGCCATCAACGCGCGGCTGAGGCACTTTAGCGTCTTCCCGCTATGGGGAGGAGCCGAGGTCTACCCGCCCGAGAGCGCTGAGTTGGCGCTGGTCGGCAGCACCGACGATTTCCCTTACTCACTGGTACCGATAAGCCGGACCTTAAGTGTCAGCGCCTTCCTTATCGCCAACCTCGACAGCTGGAAAGCCAAAGGGCTGGATAAGATGGTCGCCCCAATTGAGAAGGCGCTTACGGAGAAGGCGAAACCAGCGTCGAAGAGAGAAAAGCGTCCACCGACAAAGGCAGTCAAATACATCGAAGCGGATAAGGACACGGTGCGCCTAGCCCTGCCCGACGGGCACCAGCAGACGCACGCCCGTAAGCTCTTGGATAGAGCAGGTATCCGCCTCGACGACTACCCTTCGGAGCAGGGCAACCGAAGACCGAAAATCAACCTGGAAGGCGTCAGCGTCAAGGTCATCAGGCCCCAGGACATGCCGCCTCAGGTAGCCAACGACAACTTCGACCTGGCCGTTACCGGGCGCGACTGGCTCACCGAGCACCTCTGCCAGTTCCCCTCCAGCCCGGTGAAAGAGCTGGCCGACCTCAAGCTGGGGCGAGTCAAGGTGGTGGCCGTGGTCAGCCAGGACAAGGACATCGCCGACATACGCGACCTGAGCCAGTCCGAGGGGGCTTTACCACTGCGGGTGGCTTCGGAGTACATAAATATTGCCGACAGATACGCCCGCGACAACCGCCTCAACCGCTATCGGCTGATACCGACCTGGGGAGCCAGCGAGGCCTTCCTCACCGAGGACGCCGACCTGCTCATCGAGAACACCGAGACCGGGGCTACCCTGGCCCGGCACAACCTGAAGATTATCGATACCCTCTTCGAATCAACCGCCTGCCTCATCGGTGGCAAGCGGGCGGTCAGCCCGACCAAGAAGAAGAGGATGGAACTTGTTACCAAAACACTGCAAAAGGCCGCCGAGGAGATATCATGAGAATTATAGAAGGCTTTGAGCCAGCCAAAGAGCTGCTGGAACGGCAGCCGGGGACGGATTTCAGCCCCGACTCACCCGACCTAAGGCAGCGAATAAAACAAATGTTCGGGTCCGATATGAGCCCCGAGCAGGCGGTAGCGCAGATAATCGACGACGTACGTGAAATGGGCGACTCCGCCCTCTTCAGCTACAGCCTAAAAATCGACCGCGCCAAGCTCAGCTCGCTCGAGGTGGACAAGAAAGATATAAAGAGAGCCTACGTCGAGGCTGACAAAGAGCTGCTGGCGGCACTCAAGTTCGCTGCTGAGCGCATCAGCTCCTTCCACCAGAAACAAAAGGAGGCCATACGCAGCCTGGCCGCCAAAAAGGGCTTCGGCCAGCAGATCAGGCCCATCGAACGCATTGGTGCCTATGCCCCCGGTGGCACCGCCAGCTACCCTTCGACGGTGCTGATGACGGCCATACCCGCCCGCATCGCTGGCGTCAAAGAGATTATACTGGCCACCCCACCACGTTCCGACGGCACGGTGCCGGCCGCCACGTTGGTCGCCGCCGACATCGCTGGCGTCGACCGTATCTTCGCCATAGGCGGCGCCCAGGCCATTGCCGCCCTCGCTTACGGCACGGAGTCCGTCCCCAAAGTGGATAAAATCTGCGGGCCAGGCAACATCTTCGTCGTCCTGGCCAAAAAGATGGTCTACGGCGCCGTGGGCATCGACAGCCTGCCTGGTCCCAGCGAGGTACTCATTGTCGCTGACGAAGACGCTAACCCTGCCTATTGCGCCGCTGATATCGTCGCTCAGGCGGAGCACGACCCGCTGGCGGCGGCGGTCCTAGTGACCAACTCCATTGGCTTGGCCGCCGAGGTGAACAAAGCGGTGGAAAAGCAGCTAAAAGGCCTGGAACGCCGCGATATCGCCGCCGAAGCCATAAACAACCAGGGTCTGATTGCCGTCGTCGAAGACCTTGATGAGGCCATAGAGCTGGCCAATCTCTACGCCCCCGAGCACCTAGCCTTAATGGTCAAGGACGCCGAGAACTATATAGGGCGCATAAGAAACGCTGGCTGCATCTTCATCGGTAACAGCGCCACGGTGGTGCTGGGCGACTACGATGCCGGGCCGAGCCACGTCCTGCCCACCAGCGCTACCGCACGCTTCAGCTCGCCATTGAACATACTCGACTTCATCAAGCTCATCAACGTCGTCGACGTGGACAAGGGCGCACTAAAAAAGCTGGCCAAAGCCGCCGCCGTCATCGCCAGGGCCGAAGGCCTAGAGGCTCACGCGCGGGCGGTGGAAAAGCGCCTGAAGTGAAACATTGACAAATCACACCTGCTTGTGCTAGAGTCTCTTTCCAGAGAAGCTAAGTCATAAGGGAAGAACATGTCCAAGCTTGTGTTATATCTTGTCGGACCAGCAACCGGGCTTATAATATTCATAATTGGTGTCATAGTAGCTATCATAACCGGGTATGACGTAGATACTCTTGCAATCTTGAGAATCGCCTTGGGAGTCGCCCTTATGACTGAATTCGCCATAGTGCTGTCTCTACTGGAAAGAGGCGGCGAAAGGGAATAAAGGAAGAAGCATGATTTCGGCCTGTACTACCCACGGGATGTATTATTATTACGTGTTTACCGGGCGCAACCGAGCGCTTGGAGGGTAGTATACGGCAATAAAAAGCAGAAACTAAAAACCCCAAAACCAGAACAGAACCCTCCAAGCGGAGGGAATTCTGTTTTTATGGGCTAGGAAAAGGGAGAAAAAGAATGTCTGGAGAAGGAATTGTCAAATTCATCAGGTCGGACCTGGCTGCTTTTGGCGGCTATGTCCCCAGCAAGGCGCTGGAACTGTTTGCTGGGAGGCCTATCAACGGCATCACCAAGCTGGACGCCAATGAGAACCTCTACGGCTGTTCGCCCAAGGTAAAAGAGGCGCTGAGCGAATACCCCTACCTGAACATCTACCCCGACGCCGGCCAAACCGAGATACGCCGACTGCTGTCGGACTATACGGGCATTGACCCCGAACGCATCGTCGTCACTAACGGCAGCGACGAGCTCATCGGCCTTATCTTACGCCTCTTCATCGAGCCCGGTGACGAGGTAATCAACCTGGTGCCCACCTTCGACATGTTTCGCTTCGGTGTCATCCTCTGCAGGGGCAAGCTGGTCGAGGTGCCCCGCGACGAGGAATACCGCGTTGACGTCAAGGCGGTTAAGAAGGCCATCACCAAGAAGACCAAGCTGATACTGCTGGCTAACCCCAACAACCCCACCGGCACCCTCACCCCCCAGGAAGACGTGCTGGAGCTTATTGAGACCGGTGTGCCCTTCATCTCCGACGAAGCCTACGTCGAGTTCAGCGGGCAAACGGCCACCCCTTTCGTCAACAAGTATGATAACCTGATGGTCTTACGGACATTCTCCAAGTGGGCGGGGCTGGCTGGTTTGAGAGTCGGCTACGGCCTGATGCACCCTAAGATTGTGGGCTACCTGCAGACTATCAAACAGCCCTATAACGTGAACATCGCAGCTAGAGTGGCGGTGCGCGAGTCGTTGAAAGACACCGACTACCTGATGAATAACGTGCAAGCCATCGTCGCCGAGAGGGAACGGCTCTTTAACGAGCTTTCCAAGCTGGACTGGATTAAGCCCTTACCCTCCCAGGCCAACTTCATCTTCTGCCACGTGCTCAACGGTAAGGCGGCTGAGATTCAGAAGAAGCTTGAGGACAGAGGCATACTAATCCGTTACTTCGATATACCGCTATTGCAAAACTCCCTCCGCATCAGTGTGGGACAGCCCAGACACACCGACGCCCTGCTCAAAGCCCTCAGGGAGGTGGGGGGGGATTAATAAACGACACGAAATGTGTTAAACTGGCGGTGAAGCGATGAAGAATTCACGGGCAGCCACCATTAAAAGAGAGAGCAAAGAGACCAAGGTCAGCCTGGAGCTGAGGCTCGACGGCAGCGGCCAGTGGCAGATAAGCACGGGTATCAAGATGTTCGACCACCTGCTGTCGCAGATGGCGCAGCACGGCCGCTTCGACCTGATTATCAAAGCCAGCGGCGACGACCAGCACCACGTTGCCGAGGATGTCGCCATCTGCCTGGGCAAAGCCCTGGGCGAGGCGCTGGGCGAAAAGCGGAGTATTATCCGGATGGCTGATGCCGCCGTGCCCATGGACGACGCTATGGCCACAGTAGCGGTGGATATCAGCGGGCGGGGCTACACCGTACTCGATTTGCCCTTCGCTGATAACGACATGCTCGGCTTCGCCACCGACCTCATCCGCCACTTTCTGGAGTCATTGGCCATTGAGGCCAGGCTCAATCTGCACGCCCGCATCCTTTATGGCAGCAACGACCACCACAAGGCGGAGGCCCTCTTCAAAGCGCTGGGGCGAGCGCTGGACATGGCCACTAGTGTCGACGAGCGGCTTTCGGGCGAACTGCCCACCACCAAGGGCCTGCTGGAGGAATAGCGCTGAATACGTACACCCTGGCCACCATAGTCCTGATTCTCATCCTGCTCGTTCTGGGACTGTGGGTCGTCCCCCGCTGGCGCCTGAAAAGAGCTCTCCGACAGGTAATAGCCATCTTTCGACAGAACGGCGCTCTCGATAAAAAGACGGCTAAAACGATTGACGAGCTGGGGCTCAGGCCGCGCGGCTTTGCCGAAAGGATGCTCCACACGCGCGATTTCAAACCCTACGCCCTAGACGGGCTGATAAAGGCGGAAATCGTCAAGGGCACCGAGGACGGACGACTCTACCTCCTCGAGGACAAGCTCATGGAGTCGGGGATTGAGGGGCGGGGCAATCTAGGCTAGTCGGCCTCACATCGGAAAGTTGGAGCTTTCCCAGAAGGCGTCCCAGTCCTCTTTGGCGATACCCATACTGGAAAGAACCTTGGCTGGTATTGGGTAGGAGACGTTGTTTTCCCTCTCCAGCTTCTTAACGTGACGGGTCAGGACAAAGGTCAGCGTCTTGATGTGCTCGTAGCTCATCCGAAAGCGGGCTACCGTCTCCGGAGTCTTGCCGGGGCCGGGCTCGGAGGGGCTGCGGGAAAAGTTGATCACCGCGCCGTAAGGGCCGCCAGCAATCATAAAGTGGTCGGAATAGTATTCGGGGATTTCTTTCTCTTCAGCCATGTTATTTCTCCTATTGCAGAATCGGTACTTAATCGCTAGAGTTTCTTACCCGTCAGCCTTCGGTAAGCCCGCTCGTAGCGCTTGGCAGTGGCCTCGATAACCTCCTCGGGGAGCATGGGGGCGGGGGGCGTTTTATCCCACCCCGAAGCGGACAGCCAGTCCCGGACAGGCTGTTTATCGAAGCTGGGCTGGGACTGCCCTACTTTGTAGAGGTCAACCTCCCAGATGCGTGAGGAATCGGGGGTCAAAAGCTCGTCAATGATAATGAGCTTATCACCGTCGAGGCCAAACTCGAACTTGGTGTCGGCGATGATAATACCGCGGGCGATGGCGTAGCCGCGGGCGTAGTTATAGATGGCCAGGCTCTTTTCCTCCAGATCGTCGGCCAGTGATTCGCCCACCATCTTTTTCATCTCTTTACGGGACATGGGCAGGTCGTGGCCCTCCTCCGCTTTGGTGGTGGGGGTGAACAGGGGGTGGGGCAACTCCTGGCTTTCTTTCAGGCCGCTGGCCGCCTTCATGCCCGATATAGTGCCCTTTTCGCGGTATTCTTGCCAGGCCGAGCCGGCCAGGTAGCCCCGCACCACGCACTCCACCATGATGCGCTTCACCTTTTTGACCACCATAGAGCGCCCCGCCAGATAGGCGGGAGGGCTGACACCGGCGGGGAGGTAAGGTTTAAGCGAGCTAACGTCGTCGATGGACTTTATCATGTGGTTGGGCATAAACTCTTTTGTCTGGTCGAACCAGAAGGCGGAGAGCTTATTGAGCACCTTGCCCTTATTGGGTATGCCGCAGGGCAGAACGACGTCGAAGGCGGAGATGCGGTCGGTGGCCACGATGAGCAGGCTATCGCCCAAATCGTAGCTATCGCGTACCTTGCCCTTGACGAACATGGGCAGAGAAAGGCCGGTATCCAGCAGAACTGAGTTAGCCATCATATGGAACGGGGGGCGAATTCGGAAGGCCCCGCCATACCCCCTTGCCATTGAGATTCGGTCAGGCCCAAGCGTCCGAAGATATCGTCTACATAGCGCAGGTAGTACTGTTCGTCGAAGAGAGGCTCAAGCTCATCGACAGGCAGGACGGCGGTTACCTCGGCATCGGCCTTGAGCAGAGTCAAAAATTTCTTGCCCCCCTTCCAGGACTTCATGGCGTTGCGCTGCACGAGCTTGTAGGCCTCCTGGCGGCTCAGGCCCTTGTCGATGAGAGCCAGCATCACCCGCTGCGAGAAGAGTAGTCCCCGCGTAATATCCATGTCCTTTTTCATCTTGGCTGGGAAGACGGTAAGGTCTTTCATCACCGCGGTGAAGATGCTTAAACTGTAGTCCAGCACCAGGCAGGAGTCGGGTAGGATAACGCGCTCGGCAGAGGAATGGCTGATGTCTCGCTCGTGCCAGAGGGCGATATTCTCCATAGAGGTCAGGGCGTAGCCACGCACCAGCCGGGAGATACCGCAGACGCGCTCGCAAAGCTCGGGGTTGCGTTTATGCGGCATGGCCGAAGAGCCCGTCTGGCCGGCGGCGAAGGGCTCCTCCACCTCCCTGGTTTCGGTCTTTTGCAGCCCCCGAATCTCGGTGGCGAACTTCTCTAAGGAGCTGGCGATGATGGCCAGCGTAGTCACAAACTGGGCGTGGCGGTCGCGCTGTAAAATCTGGTTGGAGATGGGGGAGGGCGTCAGCCCCAGCTTGGCGCAGGCCTTCTCCTCGACCTCGGGAGTGAGCGTGGCGTAGGTGCCCACCGCCCCCGAAATCTTGCCCATGGAGATAACCTTTTCCGCCTCCGAAAGCCTCTGCAAATTGCGCCGCATCTCCTCCGTCCAAAGCGCCAGCTTGAGGCCGAAGGAGATAGGCTCGGCGTGAATACCGTGGGTGCGCCCAATCATGGGGGTGTATTTGTACTTGATGGCCTGCCGCGCCAGCACCCCGATAAGCTCTTTAATGTCCTCGCTCAAGATTTCGGCCGCCTCGAGCAATTGCAGGCAGAGGGCGGTATCGATAACGTCGTTGGAGGTAAGGCCAAGGTGTATAAAGCGCGATTCCTCGCCCAGGCTCTCGGATACCGAGCCCAAAAAGGCGGTGACGTCGTGGTGGGTCTCTTTTAGAATCTCTGCCATACGCTTCAAGTTGACCCGTGCCAGCTTTATCTTGGAAAGGTCCTTGCGGGGGATAACGCCCATCTCTGCCCAGGCCTCACAGACGGCAATCTCCACCTGAAGCCACTTGTCGAACTTGTTTTCGTCCGACCAGACTCGTTTCATTCGGGGACGGGAATAGCGCTCAATCATTTTTTGTCTCCTCGCAACTCCTGGCGGTATTTTTGGTAGGCCTGGCTTATTTTGTCATGCTTTATGCCCAGTATTTCAGCGGCAAGGTAAGCGGCGTTCTTGGCACCAGCGCTGCCGATAGCCACCGTGGCCACGGGTATGCCCGCGGGCATCTGGACGATGGAGTAGAGGGCATCAACGCCTTTAAGCTCACCGCTGGCGATGGGTATGCCGATGACGGGCAGCGTCGTCCAGCTGGCCAGCACACCGGGAAGGTGTGCCGCCCCACCCGCCGCCGCGATGATAACCTCGATGCCGCGCTGGCGCGCCGAGAGGGCGTATTCCCGTGCTTTATCGGGGGTGCGATGGGCGGAGATAACGTTTACCTCGTGCTCGATGTCCAGGGCTTTTAAGATATCCAGTGTGGGCTGAATGGCTTCGGCGTCGGATTTGGAACCCATAACGACAGCGACCAGCGGCATTTTCATACCTCCCTTTGCGGAGTGGGGACAGTTATATAATAATGTAGATTTCTAAAAATGTATATAGTTTTTCGGCCCGATATCACCCTTCGTTCTCTTGAAGATAGTCGCCCAGTTCCGCGGCCCAGGTATCTAAAAACTGCTCCCAGTAGTAATCGAACTCAGCTTCTTCGCAAGACTGGTAATCATTCCAAGCGTCCAGAAGGGCAGCGTTGTTAAGCTCAACGAGTGCGTCCGCCATCGCCGTGGCGGCGGCGGCATCCTCCGTACCCTCGGTCTCCAGATTAATCAGCGTCAGCTCCAGGTAAAGCCTGGCTTCGTCCGGTATTTCGTCATTGGTCGCGGCGCATCCCGGAATTACCGTCAGGCAGAGCAGTATGACCAACCCGATAACTATAAGCCGTTTCTTCATTTTCTAACCCCCTTCGAGGTTTATTCTGCTAATAAAGCGATGTCCTTGCGATAGCGGCATCCTTCAAAACGCAGGCGGGAGACGTTGGCGTAGACCTTCTCGCGGGCCTCGGCCAGGGTTTTGCCCCGCGCCATTACGGTGAGGACTCTACCCCCGCTGGTCAGCACCCTTCCCTCATCATCGAGCTTGGTTCCAGCGTGAAAGACAACAATATCTTTATCTAGGTTGTCCAGTCCGCTGATGGGAAAGCCCGTCTTATAGCTGCCGGGGTAACCGCCCGAGGCTATGACCACCCCCACGCAGGCATCGTCGCTCCATTCGATTTTAATCTGGTCGAGCTTGTTATCGCTGACGGCCAGCATGATGTCCACCAGGTCGGTCTTAAGGAGTGGTAAGGTAACCTGGGCCTCAGGGTCGCCGAAGCGGGCGTTGAACTCAAGCACTTTGGGTTGCCCATCGGCAATCATCAGCCCGCCGTAGAGTACGCCGCGATAGGGTCGGCCCTCTTCATGGAGCGCCTTGACCGTCGGCTCCATGATTTTCTCCCGCACCGTCTGAGCCAGTTCGGTGGTCAAAAAGGGCGGTGGGCTGTAGCTACCCATGCCCCCCGTGTTGGGGCCCTTGTTGCCGTCGAAGGCGGGCTTATAGTCGCAGGCCGCCATCATGGGGACGACGGTGTGTCCGTCGCTGAAGGCGAAGACGCTCATCTCGCGGCCCGTAAGGTACTCCTCGATGATAACGCGGTCGCCGGCGGCGCCGAAGGCCCTGTTCTCCATTATCTTGGCAAGGGCCGCCATCGCCTGGGGAATAGTCTCGGCAACGATGACCCCTTTACCCGCCGCCAGTCCGTCGGCTTTTACCACGATGGGCGCTTTCTGCTGCTGGAGATACTCCCTGGCTTTTTTATAGTCGGAGAAGCTGACGCTCTTGGCGCAGGGGATATCGTATTTTTGCATCAGCTCCTTGGAGAAGACCTTGCTCGACTCAATCTCGGTGGCCTGCTTGGTAGAACCGAAAATCTGCATGCCCCTGATTAAGAAATTATCGGCGATGCCCTCGGCCAGTGGCGCTTCGGGCCCGACCACGGTGAGGTCAACGCCCTTCTCCTGGGCCGCCTTGACTAAGGCCTCGATATCGGTGGGCTTAATGTCCAGGTTTTCCGCGATTCGGGCCGTGCCCGCGTTGCCCGGGGCGGCAAATATTTCCTTCACTTTGCGGCTTTGGGCCAGCTTCCAGACCAGCGTGTGCTCCCTGGCTCCGCCGCCAACGACTAGAATTTTGATTTACACCACCCCCCTTAAGGTTCTTTGGACAGGATAATACAATATTAGTTCATTGCAGCTAATACAATATTCCATACTGACAGCCCCAACAGTATCGCGCTCATGAAAAAAGTGCCGCCTATTAACCAACGTCCGGCGCGGCGTCTTTCAAGAAAATTATTAGGCTTACCCTCAGTTGTTTCACGTGCCACCTCTACTAGAAAATCTGACCCTCTCTCTATCTCATTGAGTGCTTGGCGTACTTTTCCTTGAAAGAACCTGTGTTTTGCCGATGCCAACCCCATAGTTAATGCTAAGATGAAACCTATCAAAAGTATGAACGCTCTCGCCCAATATTCTGTTTCTGCAACAGCGCCGTAGGCAACACCAACGACTGCACTACATATTAGGACTAAAAACGACGGTATTTGCCAGATGACCCTGTCATAGAAACGGAAATCTTCACATAACTGCGCATACTGCGTGGCGCGCAAATCGTCATTGTTACTCATTGTTACCACCCCACCCTATTTTTATTCCCACTCAATGGTTGAGGGGGGCTTGGAGGTTATGTCATAGACCACCCGATTGACACCGGGCACCTCGTTGACGATGCGGCTGGAGATGCGGGCCAAAACGTCGTAGGGCAGGCGCGCCCAGTCGGCGGTCATGGCGTCGTCGCTGGTGACGGCGCGGACGGCGACTAAATATCCGTAGGTGCGATAGTCGCCCATCACGCCCACGCTCCTGACATCGGTGAGTATGGCGAAGCTTTGCCAGAGCCGGCGGTAGAGGTTGGCCTTCTTAATCTCGTTCATCACCACCCAGTCGGCGGCCTGGAGTATTTCTATCTTCTCTTTGGTGACCTCACCGATAATGCGGATGGCTAGGCCCGGCCCGGGGAAAGGCTGTCGCCAGACCATCTCTTCGGGGAGCTCAAGGCTAAGGCCCACCTGGCGCACCTCGTCTTTGAAAAGGTAGCGCAGCGGTTCCAATAATTTGAGGGTCATGCGGGCGGGTAGACCGCCGACATTATGGTGGGTCTTTATCTTGGCGGCGGCGCTGGCGGTGGAGGCGCTCTCAATGACGTCGGGGTAAAGCGTCCCCTGGGCCAGAAAGTCAACCTTGCCTATCTTTTTAGCCTCTTCCTCGAAGACGCGGATAAACTCACCGCCCACCACCTTGCGCTTGGTCTCGGGGTCGGTTACCCCCTTAAGCTTTTTGAGAAAGCGGGCGCTGGCGTCTACATAGACGATGTTCATCCCCAGGTTAAGGCGGAAGGTGTTAAAGGTCCTCTCCACCTCTTCGCGACGGAGCATACCGTGATTGACGAAGATACAGGTAAGCTGGTCACCGATGGCGCGGTGAATCAGTGAAGCCACCACCGCCGAATCAACGCCTCCGGAAAGGGCGTTGATGACCTTGCCCTTACCGACCTGCTGCTTGATGCTGGTCAGGCTATCTTGGATGAAGTTGCTCATCGTCCAGTTGCCCTTGCAGCCGCAGACCCGATAGACGAAGTTCTTGAGTATCTTCTTGCCTTCGGGCGTATGGGCCACCTCGGGGTGGAACTGGAGCCCAAACGTCTTGTCGTTCTTACCGAAGACGGCCAGCGGTGAGTTCTCGGTATAGGCCAGGGCGGAAAAACCGGGGGGCAGCTTTTCGATTTTATCACCGTGGCTCATCCAGACCGGTGTCGAAGCGGGCAAATCGGTGAAAAGCGGTGAATCAGCGGCGCTCAGGTGCAAAACGGCATGGCCGTATTCGTGCTTGGCTCCGGGAGTCACCTGCCCGCCCAGCTGGTGAGCCAGCACCTGCATGCCGTAGCAGATGCCCATTACGGGCAACCCGCTTTCGTAGATGTAGGAGGGTGCCAGCGGGGCGTCGGGAGCATAGACGCTGGCGGGCCCGCCGGAAAGAATAAACCCCTTGGGATTGAGGCGGGCAACTTCTTCCCAGGGGGTATCGGGGTTAACCAGCTCGCAATAGACCTGACATTCACGCACGCGGCGGGCGATGAGCAGGCTGTACTGCGAGCCGAAGTCAATAACGATGATGGCCTCGCGCTCAGCGCTGGGGATGGCGGCTTTCACCTCTTCGGGCTGCTCGCCGCCCATCTCCTTGGCAATCTCCAGATAGGTGGAGACCTCAAGGTCGCCGCTGGTGGTCAGGCGCTGACCCTTCTTAGGACTTTTGAGAATGGTTTTTTTCGCTTTCTCCTTAGCCATTTTATTGAATACAGATTACCACTGTGACCGCTTTTCTTCAAGTGGTTTATCCCTCTTTCTTTAGCTATGACTCATTACTATGCTATACTTCCCTTAGAGAGGCTATGGGCACCAGTATTTCTCCATCTATTCAGGAGCAACTCGAAAAGGGCGTGGCCATCCTCAAGCGGGGAGGAGTCATTGCCCTTCCCACCGACACCGTCTATGGGCTGGGAGCAGCCATGAATATAGACGCAGCAGTAGAAAGGGTCTATCGGATAAAGGAACGCCCGCGTAATATGGCTCTACCCTTGCTATTAGCCGACCTCGACCAACTAGATGATATCGCTTCTGTGGTACCGACGTATGTGTTCATCCTAGGCGGAAAATTCTGGCCAGGTCCGCTGACACTGGTGATACCGAAAGCCGACTCCGTATCCAATATCGTCAGCGGCGGGACTAAGACCGTTGCCATCCGTATCCCCGCCCATCCCATCCCCGTTGCGCTGGCGCGGGGGGTGGGTACGCCCATCGTCGGCACCAGCGCCAACTTGAGCGGGCAGCCCAACGCCCTCACCGCCGAAGAAGCCCACGCCCAGCTGGGTGATAAGGTTGATTTGATTATCGAGGGGGAGTGTGCCGGGGGTAAAGAGTCCACCGTCGTCGATTTGAGCGGGGCCAGCCCAGTTATTCTACGCCAAGGCGCTATATCAAAAGAAGAGCTGGGGCGGATATGCCCCGACATCACCGTCAAGGGAGGCTAAGATGCGTATTGCCATCGGTAACGACCATTGGGGACTGGAGCTTAAAAAAGCCGTTATACAGACACTGGCCGAAGGCGGCCACATCTATGAGGACTTCGGTACCGATACCACCGACGCTGTGGACTACCCCGATTACGCCCGTGACGTAGCCGAGGCGGTGGTCAGGGGTGATTTCGATTTCGGTATTTTAATCTGCAATAACGGCATCGGTATGAGTATCGCCGCCAACAAGGTCAAGGGGGCTTTGGCGTCCCTTTGCTACACTGTCTTTAACGCCCGCCGCACCCGCCAGCACCAGGGGGCCAACATACTGTGCCTAGGGGCGGGTGACGAACAGGTGGGGGACCCGGTAGACGAAATCGTCAACGCTTTCCTCTCCGCTGAGTTTGAGGGCGGCCGCCACCAGCGACGTGTGGACAAGATAAGGGCCATAGAGGCCAGCCAGCTAGGCTAGCCTTGACATTTACCCAGCAACTGTGCTAGGTTATGTGCACGATGAATATTGAGCTTGTTATTCTGGTTATGTATACGTAATCCGGCCAGTGGGTCGTGTCTACAGGAGTCTGGGCCGTCCCCACGGGACGGCCTTTTTTATAAACGAAAAAATCGGCTAAGAAGGGGAAAAATGAAAAGCGATACCGTCAAAAGAGGGTTAGAGCGTGCCGGGCATCGCGCCCTGCTACACGCCCTGGGCTGGAGCCGCGCTGACATCGATAAACCCCTCATCGGTATCGTCAACAGCTTTAACGAGATTGTCCCCGGGCATATTCACCTACCCCAAATCGCCCAGGCGGCCAAGGCTGGGGTGCGGAGTGAGGGTGGTGTCCCCTTTGAAGTGAACACTATTGCCGTCTGCGACGGCATCGCCATGAACCACCCGGGCATGAAATACAGCCTGCCCAGCCGCGAGCTAATCGCTGATTCCGTGGAGATAGCCGTTGAGGCCCATGCCTTCGACGCGCTGGTCTTCATACCCAACTGCGACAAGGTAGTCCCCGGCATGCTCATGGCGGCGGTAAGGCTAAACCTGCCGGCTATCTTCGTCAGCGGTGGGCCTATGCTGGCCGGCAAACGTGAGGTCGACGGCAAGGTAGCCAAGATTGACCTCAACGATATATTCGAGGGAGTGGGACAGGTAACGGCGGGCAAGATGAAGCCTGAAGAGCTTGAAGCGCTTGAAGAGCTAGCCTGCCCCGGCTGCGGCAGCTGTTCGGGCATGTTCACCGCCAACACCATGAACTGCCTCACCGAGGCCCTGGGCATGGGTTTGCCCGGCAACGGCACTATACCCGCCGTCGATGCCCGCCGGCTGCAGCTGGCCCAAAAAGCGGGGCAGCAGGCGATGAAGCTGCTGGAAGAGCACATCCGCCCGCGGGATATCGTAACCAGACAGGCTCTCCGCAACGCTTTTAGCGTTGATATGGCGCTGGGCGGCAGCACCAACTCTGTCCTGCACCTGATGGCCATAGCCCACGAAGCGGGGGTCGAATTCCCGCTGGAAACGGTAAACGAGATAAGCCAGCACACCCCGCACCTGGCCAAGCTGAGGCCGAGCGGTGAATACCATATCGAGGATTTGGACCGGGCGGGGGGCATACCCGCCGTGATGAAAGAGCTGGAAAAGCTGCTCGACCTGAAGGCCAAAACGGTATCGGGGAAGACGGTAGCGGGCGTTATCGCCGAAGGCGCCAACCACGCCAAAGAGGTGATACGCCCCATCATCCACGCCCATTCCCCTATTGGTGGCATCGCCATCCTCTTCGGCAACCTGGCTCCCGAAGGCGCCGTGGTCAAGCGGGCAGCGGTGGCCGAGGAGATGATGTTCCACCAGGGGCCAGCGCGCGTCTTCGACTCCGAGGAGGAGGCCACCAGGGCCATCATGCACAAGAGAATAAATTCAGGTGATGTCATCGTCATCCGCTATGAGGGGCCCAAAGGAGGTCCGGGGATGAGGGAGATGCTTACCCCCACCTCCCTGCTCAGTGGTATGGGTATGGACAGAGAGGTCGCCCTCATCACCGATGGGCGCTTTTCGGGGGCGACGCGGGGAGCGGCCATCGGCCATGTCTCCCCCGAAGCCGCCAGCCGTGGCCCCATTGCCGCCCTCAAGGAGGGGGACATAATAAAGATTGATATCGCCCACCAGCGGCTCGACGTCGAGCTTTCCGAGAAGGAGCTCGAAAAACGATTGTCCAAGCTGGCCGAGTTCGAGCCTAAAGTAAAGAGCGGCTACCTGCGGCGCTATGCCGAAAAGGTAAGCTCCGCCAGCACCGGGGCGGTTTTTAAATAAAGGAGCGTAGCTTATGAAGATGTCCGGAGCTCAGATGATATGTGAAAGCCTGGTAAAGGAAGGTGTCGAGGTTATTTTCGGCATCCTGGGTGGGGCCATCCTGCCCCTCTATGATGTCCTCCCCCAGTATCCCCAGCTTCGCCATATACTGGTACGCCACGAACAGGGTGCCGCCCACGCCGCTGACGGCTACGCCCGGGCAACGGGGAAGGTGGGCGTGTGTTTCGCCACTTCGGGACCCGGTGCCACCAACCTGGTGACCGGTATCGCCAACGCACATTTGGATTCTTCACCGATGGTGGCCATAACCGGACAGGTGGCGCGACCCTTCATTGGTAAGGATGCCTTCCAGGAGGTGGATATAACCGGCATCACCCTACCCATCACCAAGCATAACTACCTGGTGACGGACGCCGCCGAGCTGCCGGCAATAATGAAAGAGGCCTTCTACCTGGCGGGCACGGGCCGTCCCGGCCCGGTGCTCATCGACCTGCCCCGCGACGTTCAGCAGGAGCAGGAGGAGTTCAACTACCCCAAGAAGGTCGACCTGCCTCAGTATAAGCCGACGCTGCAGGGCCACCCCGCGCAAATTAAAAAGGCGGCCAAACTCATCAGTGAGTCACAGCGACCGCTGATTATCGCGGGGAGGGGGATAATTATATCAAAAGCCTACGCTGAGCTTAAAGAGCTGGTGGAGAAGGCGCAGATACCGATGGTGACCACGCTCTTGGGCACGAGCTGTTTCCCCGAGTCCCACGCGTTGAGTTATGGGATGCTGGGCATGCACGGCATGGCCTACGCCAACATGGCCGTTAACGCCTCCGATTTGATAATCGCCATCGGCATGAGGTTTGACGACCGGGCGACGGCTGATGTACACGCCTTTGCTCCCCACGCCCACATTATTCATATAGATATCGACCCCGCCGAAATCGGCAAGAACGTACGCGTCGACGTACCCATCGTCGGCGACGTTAAGCTCGTCCTCACGGAGTTGAACAAGCTGCTGGATAAAACCGAGCATGGCGACTGGGTCAGGAAGCTTGATGAGTGGCGCCATGATCACCCGTCGCTGATAATCAGGGACTGCGAAAGCATACTGCCCCAGTACGTCGTCCGCCAGATTTACGAAGCGACCAAGGGCGAGGCCATCGTCGTTACCGGCGTGGGGCAGCATCAGATGTGGGCTGCCCAGCACTACTGGTATGATAAGCCCAACACGTTTATTTCGTCGGGTGGACTGGGCACCATGGGCTTCGGCCTGCCTGCTTCTATCGGAGCCAAGGTGGGCTGCCCCGATAGCACCGTCTGGTGCATCGACGGTGACGGCAGTTTCCAGATGACGATACAGGAACTGGCCACCATTGCCCAAGAGCAGGTGGGGGTAAAGATAGCTATTCTCCGCAATACCTATCTGGGCATGGTCAGGCAGTGGCAGGAAATGTTCTACGGCAAGCGCTATGTGGCCACGCCGCTTTCCAGCCCCGACTTCGTCAAGATTGCCGAGGCCTACGGACTGCCCGCGATGAGGGTCACGCACCCCGAAGAGGTGGCGCCCGCTATCGAGAAAGCAATGGCGACACCGGGCGCCTTTTTGATTGACTTTATCGTCGAACCGGAAGAAAACGTTTATCCTATGGTACCACCGGGGGCGGCTCTAGCCGAGGTCCTCGAGGAACCGAGGAAGAAGGCTAAAGCGGTTAAGGATTCGGCCAAACTCCCGGTGAGCAATATCTAGGCCGAGAAAAAGAGGTGCAGCATGGCCAAGCATATCCTGGTAGCTCTGGTGGAAGATAAACCGGGTGTACTGAACCGCATGGCGAGCATGTTCCGTCGGCGCGGCTTCAATATCGAAAGCATCGCCGTGGGGCCCAGCGAGACGTCCAACCTGTCGCGTATGACCTTCGTCGTCAACGGCGCTGCCACCATGGTGGAACAGGTCAGGAAGCAGCTGGACAAGGTAGTGGAGACGGTCAAGGTCTCCGATATTACCGGGGATAACGTCATTACGCGGGAGCTGGCCTTCATCAAGGTAAAGGCCAACTCGGCCAACCGCAGCGAGATTATCCAGATTGTGGATATCTTTCGGGCTAATATCGTTGATGTCGCCCCCGATTCGGTGATTATCGAAGCCACCGGTGACGAGGACAAAATCAACTCGCTATTCAACCTGGTACGCGGCTTCGGCATCAAGGAGACCGCCCGCACCGGTTGCATCGCCATGACCCGTGGCGGGGCGGGCCCGCTGCCGGTGACGAAAGCGCCCGTCAAGACCAAGACCAAAGCTAAAGGCAAAAAGGCGACTAAATAATAAGGAGTCGGACAATGGCTAAGATATACTATGACAAAGATTGCAACCTGAAACTGCTCGAGGGCAAGGTAGTCGGCATACTCGGCTACGGCAGCCAGGGGCACGCCCACGCCCAGAACCTGAGGGACAGCGGCGTCAAGGTCATCGTGGCCGAGGCCAAGGGCAGCCCGGGCTGGAAGAGCGCCAAAGAGGCGGGCTTTACGGTGACGGCGGCCGACGAAATGGCCAAAGAGGCCGATATCATCGTCATGCTGGCGCCGGATAACCTGCAAAAAGCTATCTATGACGGGGCGGTGGAAAAGGGGTTAAGCAAGGGCAAGACTCTCATGTTCGCCCACGGCTTTAACATCCACTACAACCAGATTCTGCCCCCGCCCGATATCGATGTGACCATGATTGCCCCCAAGTGCCCCGGGCACATGCTCCGGCAGGTCTATACCGAGGGCGCCGGGGCGCCAGCGATTGTGGCCGTCCACCAGGACGCCACCGGCAAGGCGCTGGCTATCGCCCTCGCTTACGCCGAAGGTATCGGCTGCGGGCGGGCGGGTGTCATCGAGACCACCTTTGCCGAGGAGACCGAGACCGACCTCTTCGGTGAGCAGACGGTCTTATGCGGCGGCATCTCGTCGCTGATAAAGGCCGGCTTCGAGACACTGGTCGAGGCGGGCTACCAGCCCGAGATTGCCTATTTCGAGGTCTGCAATGAATTAAAGCTCATCATAGATTTGATTTATCAGGGGGGCTTAAGCTACATGCGCTACTCGGTGAGCGACACCGCTGAGTACGGCGACTATACGCGCGGGCCACGGGTCATTGATGATATGGTCCGGGAAGAGATGATGAACATACTGGCCGAGATTCAGGACGGGACCTTTGCTAAAGAATGGATAACGGAAAACCAGGCCGGGCGCCCCGTCTACAACGCCTTGAAGCGGATGGACGAGGAGCATCCGGTGGAGCTGGTGGGCAAACAGCTCAGGGAGATGATGCCCTGGCTCCAGAAGAAATAAAGGAAAGCTGGAACAAGAAAATGGCTATTCCTTCAGTAAAGTACATAGAGCTACCACTGCTTAAAGAAATAGAGGCTGCCGGCGGAAAAGCAAGGCCAGCAGAATTGTATGACAAGGTAGCCAAGCATTTCCCACAGCTCACCTCAGCTGATCGGAAAGCGAAGCATCCCATAAGCGATGCACTTATCTGGGAGAATAGAGTCAGATGGGCAAGACAACATCTGGTTAATAAGGGGGAGATTGACGCCTCTGTTTATGGAACATGGAAGATCACTGATAGAGGCAGAGAAAGAATAGGTAAAGGAGTAGCACCCCTTTCCAAGGAAAAACCAGTTCGACTTTCCACAATTAGAGAGTTGTTAGATATAGACAAACAGCAAGCCCGTACGCATCTACACGAATTATTGATGAATCTGCACCCACAGCAATTTGAGGAATTTGCGGCAAAACTTCTAGAGAGTGTTGGTTTTACAGACGTTGAGGTTACTAATTATGTAGGAGACGGTGGTATTGACGGCTATGGAAACCTGGAAATGGGCGTAGTAAAGGTAAAAGCTGCTTTTCAAGTTAAGCGCTGGCAGCAAAATGTGTCGCGCCCAAACATAGACCAGTTCCGCGGTGCTATCCAAGGGAAATTCGATCAAGGAATTTATATTACGACCTCAAACTTTACAGACGAAGCAAAGAAAGTATCCAGCGTGGCAGGAGCGGTACCTATCGTATTAATAAACGGCGATAAAGTTGTAGAAATAATGCTTGAAAAGGGGTTAGGAGTTAGGCAAGAACCATTGACTGTAACCAGGATTGATGAGGAATTTTTTACATCTTTCGGGGCTACTGAGGAGTAGCGTTAAGGTAGATAATAAAATGAAACACGATAAGCGTTCCTTTTGCGGGAGAAAGACTCTCATCCTTACCCGCCCCTCTCCGTCACTGGGGAGGGGATACGGTTGTGATGAGAATTTTTCCCAAAGGAGGAACCAATGACTAAGTCAAAAGATAAAGTTATCATATTCGATACCACGCTACGCGACGGGGAACAGGCGGCGGGGGGGACGCTCAACGCCCCGGAGAAGCTGGAGATAGCCAGGAAGCTGGAAAGGCTAAACGTCGATGTTATCGAGGCGGGCTTTCCCATCAGCTCCCAGGGCGACTTTGAGGCGGTAAAGCTAATCGCCAAGGAAGTGCGCAAATCCGCCATCTGCGGGCTGGCGCGCGCCCATCCCAAAGACATAGACCGCGCCTGGGAAGCCATCAAGGAAGCGGCGAATCCGCGCATCCATGTGTTCTTGTCGTCGTCGGATATACACCTCGGCTATCAGCTAAAGAAGAGCCGTGATGAGGTGCTGCATACCGCCGCCGAGATGGTGAAACGCGCCAAGAAATATACAGATGATATCGAGTTTTCGCCCATGGATGCCAGCCGCACCGAGCCCAAATACCTCTACCAGATATTGAAGGCGGTCATCGAGGCCGGCGCCACCACGGTTAATATACCCGATACCGTAGGCTACACCATCCCCGACGAGTTCGGCAAGCTAATCGAGGGCATCGTGAAAAACGTGCCTAATATCGATAAGGCCGTCGTCAGCGTACACTGCCACGACGACCTGGGTCTGGCCGTGGCCAATAGCCTGGAGGCGGTGCAGCGGGGAGCCCGGCAGGTGGAGTGCACCGTCAACGGCATCGGGGAGAGGGCGGGCAACGCCTCCATGGAGGAAATCGTCATGGCGATTAACACCCGCCAGGACTTTTTCCACCTGACCACTCAGGTTAACACCAAGCAGATATATCAAGCCAGCCGGCTGGTCAGCGAGCTGACAGGCTTGGCTGTCCAACCCAATAAGGCCATCGTGGGGGCTAACGCCTTCCGTCACCAGTCGGGCATCCACCAGGACGGCGTCATCAAGATGCCCATCACCTATGAGATAATGGACCCCAAAACGGTGGGCATACCATCATCGAGCCTAGTGATGGGTAAGCTCAGCGGGCGCCACGCCTTCAAAGAGCACCTGGCCGAGCTGGGCTACAGCCTGAAGGAGGAGGACCTCAACCGCGCCTTTACTGCCTTTAAAGAACTGGCCGACAAGAAGAAGGGCGTAACCGATAGGGATATCGAGTCGGTTGTTGCCGAGGAGCAGCGCACCGTCTCCGAGGTCTATCACATCGACAGGGTCCAGATTTCCTGCGGCGACCGGGGCATACCCACCGCCGCCGTTTCCCTCATCGGCCCCAAGGGCGAGGAGTTGGCCGACGCCGCCCTGGGCACGGGGCCCGTCGACGCCGTTTACAAAGCGATTAACCGAATAGTCAAAGTACCCAACGAGCTTACCGAGTTCACCGTCAAGTCGGTAACCGAAGGCATCGACGCCATCGGCGAGGTATTGATAAGGATAGAGAGCGAGGGCATAACCTACACCGGGCGCGGCGCCGACACCGATATAATCGTCGCCAGCGCCAAGGCCTATATGAACGCCCTCAACCGACTCCTGTCCACCAAGAAATAACTTAAGGGGGAAAAGGGAGTGCCAACCGAGCTGGAAATGGCGCTGCGCCTGCTATTGGCGGCGGCGCTGGGGGCGGCCATCGGCTACCAGCGGGAGAGAGCTAACAAGCCCGCGGGATTAAGGACGCATGTCCTTATCGCGGCTGGCGCCGCCCTGTTCACCATTGTCTCGACTTATGGCTTCGGCATAGAGGCCGACCCCAGCCGTATTGCCGCTGGCGTGGTGGCCGGCATCGGCTTTATCGGTGCTGGCGCCATCATCCGTCGGGAGGGTGGAATCGTGGAGGGGCTGACCACGGCGGCTACCATCTGGGCGGTGGCCGCTATCGGGCTGGCCGCCGGCGCGGGGCTTTACATAGTCTCGGTGGTAACCACAGCGGTGGTGGCCATTGTACTTTTTCTGCCCCACCCCATTCGTTAAAAGTCCGTAGTGATTTTCAGTCCTCCGGAGAAAGGAAGATATATTGACTCTAGCCGAAAAGATACTGGCGGCGCACGCTAATAAGAAGCGGGTAAGCCCCGGAGAGTTCATAAACGTACGGGTTGACCTGGTACTGTCCAACGACATCACCGCCCCCATCGCCATCCGGGAGTTCCAGAAGCTGGGAGTAAAGCGCGTCTTCGACCCGGCAAAGGTGGTGATGGTGCCCGACCACTTCGTCCCCAACAAGGATATAGCCTCCGCCGAGCAGGCCAAGCTGATGCGGGATTTCGCCCGCAAACAGGGCATCAAGTACTTCGAGGTGGGTGAGATGGGCATTGAGCACGTGCTCCTGCCCGAGCAGGGGCTGGTGCTGCCGGGTGAGGTGGTTATCGGGGCCGATTCCCACACCTGCACCTACGGCGCGCTGGGGGCTTTTGCTACCGGTATGGGTTCGACCGATATCGCCGCCGCCATGGCCACGGGCGACATCTGGATGAAGGTGCCCCCGACCATCAAGCTGGTCTATAACGGCCACTTGAGCAAATGGGTCGGCGGCAAGGACCTGATACTGCACACCATCGGCCACATCGGCGTTGACGGCGCCCTCTACTCAGCGATGGAGTTCAGCGGCGAGGCTATAGAATCCCTGTCCATCGACGGGCGCTTCACCATGGCTAACATGGCCATAGAAGCTGGGGGTAAGGCTGGGCTCTTCGGTGTGGATAACAAGACACAACTTTATGTCAAATCACGTGCCGAACGCCCCTACCTGGTCTATGAGCCCGACGGCGACGCCGAATATGCCCGTATCATCGAGTATGACGTCAGCGCCATTGAGCCCCAGGTGGCCCTACCCCACTCCCCCGCCAACAGCAAACCAATCAGCAAGCTGAAGAACATAAGAATCAACCAGGTGGTAATCGGCAGCTGTACCAACGGCCGCCTCGAAGACCTGAGGCTGGCGGCACATATACTCAAGGGGAACAAGGTGCACTCGCGGGTGCGCTGCATAATCATACCTGGCACGCAGCAGATATACCTAGATGCCCTGATTGAGGGGCTGATAGAGACGTTTATAAGAGCAGGTGCCGCCGTGAGCACACCTACCTGCGGCCCCTGCCTGGGCGGACATATGGGCGTTCTGGCTGATGGCGAAAAGTGCGTCTCCACCACCAACCGTAATTTCGTGGGCAGGATGGGCAGCCCCAAGTCCGAGGTCTACCTGGCTAATCCAGCTATAGCCGCCGCCAGCGCCATAGCCGGCAAGATTGCGAGCCCGGAGGAGCTATAAAGGAGGATGAAGTGCGATGGCTAAACTGAAAAAGTCATGGCGGGAAAAGCTGGAGACGCAGGGCAAAAAGAACAACCTGCCCAAGGTGGTCGAAATCAGGCCTGATATGAGCCAGAGGTGGGGCACCGGCACGGTAGTTATCCCCGACCCGATGGAAGTAAACGAGATGATGCGCAGCGTGCCCAAGGGCAAGCTCATCACCATCAACCAGATACGGGAGAGGCTGGCTAAACGACACGGGGCTACTATCGGATGCCCCATCACCACCGGTATCTTTGCTGGTATCGCCGCCCGCGCTGCCGAGGAAGACGCCGCCGAGGGGAAGAAGGATATTACCCCCTACTGGCGGACGCTCAAGGTGGGCGGGACGCTCAGCGACAAGTTCCCCGGTGGCGCCGAGGCCCAGGCGGCCAAGCTCAAAGCCGAGGGGCACACCATAGAGCTGAACAGGAAGGGCAAGCCCAAGAGAGTTAAGAACTATGAGGAGGCTTTGGTAGAAGGATGACGAAAAAGGGTAAGGTAGCTATCTACGAACAGGGTCTGGAGACGCACCCCAAGGCAACCATAATCCTGGCCAACCTGATGATGGCGCTCTGGATTGCCTCGGGGACTATTGCCTGCTGGTTCCTGCATCCACTGATTGGCTGGATTTACTTGGCTGTCGCCCTGATAATGGTCGGTGTTGTCTTAAGAAAGCTGGTCTGCACCAACTGTTACTACTACGGCAAGTGGTGCGGCACGGGGTGGGGCAAGCTCTCTGCCCTGTTCTTCAAAGAAGGGGAGATGGAAAGGTTCGGTAAGAGCCTCGGCGTCAAGCTGGCGCCGCTCACCTACGGGCTTTTGAGCCTGATACCGCTGGTGCTTATTGTCATCTCCATCGTGCAGGAGTTCACCGTCTTTAAGATAGTGGTCCTGGCCGTTCTGCTCCTGGTCTCTGTCTATAGCGGGTTCTTGAGCCGCAAGAAGGGCTGCCAAAACTGTAAAATGAAACTGGCCTGCCCCGGGAGCGTTAGTTAGGGAGCTGGTCTAAAGGGGATTAAAAGGGGCGAAGGAGAAGGCAATGGCTACACAAACAGAATCAATAAGGAACAAAGCTGTTGAATTGCTAAAAAACAATCCAGCAGGATTAAGGTACTCCGAATTAGCCAGAGAACTACGCGAGGTCTTTCCTAATGTTCCGCCCAAGAGCTTCCCCGCCTCATTTTGGAATCTGGACATTACACGCAGCAAATATGTATACAAACCTACTAGGGGGCTTTTCAAATATAGATTTTCAGATGAGCAAGAAGTTAGCGAGATTGAAAAACCATCTTTTCCCCTACTGGAAGAGGAATTTTATGACACTTTTGCTAACTGGCTAAAAAATGAGCTAGGGGAATGTACAGAAGCAGTTTCTCTCGGCGGAAACTTCTTGGGCAAAAAATGGGGTACACCAGATGTTATTGGGGTATATAAGCCATCAAAAAGAGACGTAGTACAATTCCAAACAGAAGTTATATCTGCGGAAGTCAAAATAAATCCCTCCGAACCCATAACGGCTTTCGGCCAAGCAATTGCCTACCGATTATTTAGCTCAAAAGTATATCTAGTAGAACCAAACAGTTTAATCCCTGAGGATCAAGATAGGATAGAAGCACTATGTATACTATTTGGTATAGGGCTAATCTTATTTGACTTAAATCCTCAGAATCCAAATTATGAAATACGCGTTCGAGCTCAAAGGTACAACCCTGACATGTTTTACGTAAACGAATTTGCAGATAAACTTTATAACGTAAGGAAAGACGTATTTGAGAGGTTATTCTAATGCTAAAAGGCAAAGTCCATAAATACGGCGCTAACGTTGATACCGACGCTATCATACCGGCGCGCTATCTCAATGTCTCCGAGCCCGACGAGCTGGCCAAGCACTGCATGGAGGATATAGATAAGGACTTCCTAGACAAGGTCGAGCCCGGTGACATCATCATGGCCACCACCAACTTCGGCTGTGGCTCCTCGCGCGAACACGCCCCGCTGGCCATCAAGGCGGCGGGTGTATCCGGTGTCATCGCCAAGAGCTTCGCCCGCATCTTCTTCCGCAACGCCATCAACATCGGCCTGCCGTTACTGGAGTCCAACGAAGCGGTGAACAAGACCGACAAAGACGATGTACTGGAGGTCGACCTGGCCAAGGGCAAGATAAAGAATGTCACCAAGGACCTGGAGTTCAAGGCCAAGCCCTACCCCGACTTCATGGCCCAGCTGATCGCCGACGGCGGGCTTATCGAGCATACCAAAAAGAGAATATCGAGAAGGAGAGCTTAGGTGCAATTCGAAATAGCCAGTTTACCCGGAGACGGCATCGGGCCCGATGTCATTAACGAAGCAAACAAGGTCTTAGCGGCCATCGGTAAGCGCTTCGGCCACCAGTTCAACCTTAAGGAAGGGCTGGTGGGCGGTGCTGCTATCGATGCCGAGGGCACGGCGCTGTCCGACGCCACACTGGATACGTGCCGAAAAGCGGATGCGGTATTCCTGGGAGCGGTGGGTGGCCCCAAGTGGGACGACCCATTGGGCAAGGTCCACCCCGAAGATGGATTGCTAAAGCTGCGCGGGGAACTGGGCCTCTTCGCCAACCTGCGCCCGGTCAAGGTCTCACCCATGCTGGTGGACCAGACCAACCTCAAACCGGAGGTGATACGGGGGGCGGACTTCATCTTCGTCAGGGAGCTGACCGGTGGGCTCTATTTCGGCCAGCCCAAGAAGCGCTGGCAGACGGACAAAGGGAGAATGGCCGTCGATTCCATGCTCTATTCCGAGCATGAGATAGAGCGCATCGTCCGCGTCGGCTTCGAGCTGGCTCGATTGCGCCGCAAGAAGCTGACCTCAGTAGATAAAGCCAACGTGCTGGAGTCATCGAGGCTGTGGCGGCAGGTGGCCACTGAGGTGGCCGAGGACTACCCCGACGTCGAGCTCGACCATATGCTGGTCGATGCCTGCTCCATGCGCCTTATACAGAACCCGAACTATTTCGACGTAATGGTTACCGAAAACACCTTCGGCGATATCTTAACCGACGAAGCCTCCATGCTAGCCGGCTCGATGGGCATGCTACCCTCAGCCAGCCTGGCGGGTGTGCCCAGAGAAGGCGACAGGATTTTCGGCATGTACGAGCCGATTCACGGCAGTGCCCCCAGCCGCGCCGGACAGGATTTGGCTAACCCCATCGCCATTATCCTGAGCGCGGCCATGATGCTGCGCTACTCCTGCGGGCTGGACAAGGAAGCCACCATCATTGAGAAGGCGGTGGACGAGGTGCTAGGTGGTGGCTACCGTACCTATGATATAATGGCGGAAGGTAAGACGAAGGTGGGAACGAAGCAGATGGGAGACTTAATAACGGAAAGGGTGGAGGGGTAAAAAGTGACCAAGGTTGAACTATACGACACCACGCTACGGGACGGAACGCAGCAAGAGGGCGTTTCCTTATCCGTGGTCGACAAGCTGAATATCGCTCGCAAGTTGGACGAGCTGGGCATCCACTACATAGAAGGCGGCTATCCCGGCTCCAATCCCAAGGATGACGAGTTCTTCGAGAAGGCCAAGACGCTGCGTTTGAAAAACTCGGTAATGGTTGCCTTCGGTAGCACCCGGCGGGCTAAAACCAAAGCGGAAGCAGATGCCAGCCTCCAAGCCCTGGTCCATGCCGGCACCAAAGTAGTCACCATCGTCGGTAAGAGCTCCGAACTGCAGGTCACCCGCGTGCTGAAAACCACCTTAGCGGAAAACCTGGGCATGATTACCGACTCGGTGGCCTACCTCAAGTCGAAGGGGCTTACCGTTTTCCTCGACGCTGAGCATTTCTTTGACGGTTTTAAGCACAACCCCGACTACAGCCTGCGCTGTCTGACCGCCGCCGCCGAAGCTGGCGCCAGCTGCCTGGTACTCTGTGACACCAATGGGGGCATGCTGCCTAATGAGATTGCCGACGCTGTGGCCGCGGCCAAAAAAGCGACCCCGGTGCCGCTGGGCATTCACACTCACAATGATAGCGAGCTGGCGGTAGCCAACAGCCTGGCAGCGGTAGCCGCCGGCGCCACCCAGGTACAGGGCACCATCAACGGCTACGGCGAGCGTTGCGGCAACGCCAACCTTTGCTCCATCATCCCCAATCTAAAGCTCAAGATGGGCATCGATTGCCTGACCGACGAGCAGCTAAGCAAGCTGGCCGAGGTATCCCACTTCGTCAACGAGACAGCCAACCTTGCCTCGGACACCTCCCTGCCCTATGTCGGCGCCAGCGCCTTCAGCCACAAGGGCGGGATGCATGTCTCGGCCACCATGAAGTGGAACGAAAGCTATCAGCATATTGAGCCTTCCCTGGTGGGTAACGAGCAAAAGGTGGTCGTCTCGGAGCTATCTGGGAAAAGTAATATCCTATACAAGGCCGAGGAAATAGGTCTGGATTTGCCCTCCACCGGCAAAGAGGCCAAGAAGCTGCTGGAACGGGTAAAGCTGATGGAGAGCCGCGGCTTCCAGTATGAGAACGCTGAAGCCTCCTTCGAGCTTTTAATCCAGCGGGCCAAGTCCGACTACCAGCCTCCCTTCGAGCTGGTCGACTTTATGGTAGTCGTGGAAAAGAGGCGTCGCCCCCCCAGCCAGGCCAGTCCCGAAGAGATTCTATCCGAGGCCATGGTCAAGGTAAAGGTGGGCGATAAGATACTGCATACCGTCGCCGAGGGCAACGGCCCCGTCAACGCTCTCGACCAGGCGCTGCGCAAATCGCTGCTACAGTTTTACCCCAACATCGCCAACGTCAGGCTGGTCGACTATAAGGTCCGCATTCTGGAGGAGACCATCGGCACCGGTGCCCAGGTCAGGGTGCTCATCGAGTCCACCGACGGGGCGGAGGCGTGGCGGACGGTCGGCGGCTCGACCAATATAATCGAGGCTAGCTGGCTGGCCCTGGCCGACAGCCTGGAGTACTGGTTGCTCAAGCAGAAAGGGGACTAGAAAATGGACGAGATTAAAGTGACCTGGGGTCTGGTCTGGGCTATATGGTGGCGCTTTACGCTCATCAGCCTGGGGGTGGGGTTCATAGTCTTGTTGATTGCCGCCATAGTCGCCTACTCGCTGGGCTCGTCCTATTTACCCTGGTAACTAAGAATATCTGTATAAAAACAAGGGAGGTGCAAAATGGTGAGGAAAATACTGGTTTTGTCCCTGGTGCTGATTATGGCTCTCCCTTTCGTCGCCTGTGACGGGGAGGACCTACCCACGGTGGAAGAGATAATCGAGGGTATGACTCAAGCAACGGCCGACGTAAGAACAGGCGAATTCGAAATGGAAATGAGCATGGACGTGGATGTAGAGGCTGAGGGCGAGTCAGGCAACATAAACATGGAAATGGATGCTAGTGGCGCAATGGATATGGAGGACGTGGCCAATATCAAGATGCAAATGGACATGTCCATGCATGGGGAAATAACCGGGGAAGAAGACACGGACATGGAAGCGGAGATGTATCTTGTCGATAATACGTTCTACATTTTGACAGATGCCCTCGGCATGGGGCCCGCGTGGATGAAAATGGAGCTCTCGGAGATGGCAGAGCTAGAGGAGCTACCGGAGGGATATTGGGAACCAGAGAACATGACTGAGCTTCCGGAAGAGCTGCTTGAGTTCCAACAAGAGTTGCTCGAAGCACTTGATATTGAGGTCACCGGCAGCCAGCGGGTAGACGGCGTAGACTGCTACGTGCTGGAGAGCAACCCGGATATGGAACGGTTATGGCAAACAGTTATGGAGATGTACGAAACAATGGGGCTGGACATGAGTGATATGCCTGATATGCCTGAAGATGTCGAGTATCTTCTCGATGAAATGTTTGACAGCTTCTCAATGAAGGAATGGGTCGCTAAAGACACCTACCTACCGATGAAGGTAGAGGCAGAGATGAGCATAGAGGTTACTCCTGAGGAAATGGGGTATCCGGGGGAAGAAGGAGAAGTGTCCTTCGACTTGTCCATGACCATACTGATGTTCAACTATAACCAGCCGGTTTCCATCGAGCTGCCCCCAGAAGCCGAAAATGCGATGGATATCATGGACTTCACGGACTATATGGACTATTAAGTAACTCTAGCCCCTGTCTGGCTACTTATTCCAGATATCCAAGCTAAGGTATTTCCAGCCCGCGTCTGCCAGCACGGCCACGATATTGCCCTCGCCCATTTCCTCGGCCGTCTTGAGGGCCTGATAGGTCACCGCCCCCGAAGAGAGACCGGTAAAGATGCCTTCTTCTCTTAGTAACCAGCTGACCGCCTCCGCCGCCTGCTGGCTGGTGACATTCGTCTTCTCGCCCATAAGTGACGGGTCCCAGAAAGGCGGCAAGGCCTCACCCAGACACTTCAATCCCTGAATTTCATCGCCCGGTGGCGGCTCGATGCCGACGACCTTGAGGTTGGGATTTTTCTCCCTGAGCCGCTTAGCGACGCCGACCAGCGTGCCGCCCGTGCCGATGCCGGCGACGAGGGCGTCAATTCTGTCGTAGGGACAATCTTCCAGTATCTCGGCGGCGGTGGTCTCGTAGTGGGCCAGTGGGTTAGCCGGGTTGGAAAACTGGTCGGGCATGAAGTATTTATTGTCTTTAGCCACCATCTCTCCCGCCTTAGCTATAGCCGCCCCCATCCCCAACTCCCCCTTGGTCAGGATAAGCTCGGCGCCGTTAATCTTGAGCAGCTGCCGCCTCTCCAGACTCATGCTCTCGGGCATGACGATGGTTACTTTGTAGCCCTTCTGCCGACCCAGCCAGGCCAGGGCGATACCGGTGTTGCCGCTGGTGGCTTCGATTATGGTCTTGTCCTTGGTCAGCGTGCCGGCAGCTTCCGCCCTCTCTATCATGTACTTGGCCACGCGGTCCTTGATGCTGGCGCTGCCGCCCGGGTTCTGCCCTTCCAGCTTGACCATGATTTTTACCTTTTGGCTGGGGCTCATCCTTTGCAGTTCGATTAAGGGGGTGTGTCCTAAAGCATCGACGATATTTTTGAAATACATCTTTCTATCCTTTATCCTTTTATTACTCCTATCGGTCTGGTCTTAACCACCTTGCGCGAGATACCCGCCTGGTGGGTTATTTCCACCACCTCGCTCACATCCTTATAGGCCTGCGGCGCCTCCTCGGCCAGTGAGGCCATACTCCCCGATTTTACCATAATTCCCCGCGCCGCCAGCGAGCGGGCGACATCGACGCCCTTAAGGCTGCGCTTGGCGGCCCCCCGCGACTGTAGTCGCCCCGCCCCGTGACAGGTGGAGCCGAAGGTCTCGGCCATGGCCGTTTCGGTGCCCAGGGCGACGAAGGAGCTGCGCCCCATATCCCCGGGGATGAGCACGGGTTGGCCGATAGCCTGGTAGGCTTCGGGGACGTCGGGGTGTCCGGCAGGAAAAGCACGGGTCGCCCCCTTGCGGTGGACGCAGAGCTTCTCGGCTTTGCCGTTGAGTTCATAGCTCTCCAACTTGGCGATGTTGTGGCAGACATCGTAGATCTGCCTCATCCCCAATTCCGCCTGGCCTTTGTCGAAGACCCTGGCGAAAGACTCCCTCGCCCAGTGCAGGATGAACTGGCGGTTGGTCCAGGCGTAGTTAGCCGCGCAGGCCATCGCCGCCAGGTAGTCCCTGCCCTCCGGTGATTCTATGGGCGCACAGGCGAGCTGACGGTCGGGCAGGTTGATGCCGTATTTCTTGACCGCCTGCCCCAGTATGGCCACGTAGTCGGAGCAAATCTGGTGGCCGAAGCCGCGGGAACCAGTGTGTATCAGCAGTAGTACCTGGCCCAGCGCTTCGATGCCCATGACCTTGGCGGCATCGCCATCGTAGATTTCATCAACAACCGCCACCTCCAGAAAGTGGTTACCCGAACCCAGCGTCCCCAGCTGAGGCAGACCCCGTTTCTTGGCCTTATCGCTGACCTTGTCGGTGCGGGCACCCTTGATACAGCCCGACTCCTCGGTAGCGATAATATCTTCGGGGAAACCAAAGCCCTTCTCTAAAGCCCAACGGCTGCCCTGCACCATGACCTCGTCCAGCTCTTTTCGGCTGGCCCTTAGCTTCCCTTCCGAGCCTAAGCCAGAGGGGATATCGTGGAAGAGCGCGTTGACCAGCGGCTCTATCTCGGGTTTGACCTCTTCCTCGGTGAGGCTGGTGCGTACCAGCCTGACGCCGCAGTTGATATCGAAGCCGACGCCACCGGGCGATATCACCCCGTCTTTGACCCGTGTTGCTGCCACCCCACCGATGGGGAAGCCATAGCCCCAGTGAATATCGGGCATGGCCAGCGAGTAGCGGACGATACCGGGCAGAAAGGCCACGTTGGCCACCTGCTCGAAGGCGTGCTCCTCCCAGATATGGTCGAGCATAGACTCGCTGGCAAAGATGCGCCCGGGCACGGACATGCCCTCTTTATAGCTGGTCGGTATCTCCCAGCGATAGTCGTCTATCTTTTTGACTATTTGCTTCCAGGGTGAAGACATTAGCTTTCTTTCTGCTCCGTCGCTCTTTTCGATTTATTGCCAGCCTCCGCCCGTTCCTTTATACCTTTAAGCATTTTACGGTCCATCTCCAGAGTGAACGGGCCGAAGATACCGAAGAATATAGTATTACCCAAGCTCTGGTTCCAATCGTTCCGCGAACGGCTAATCAGACGAGTGGTGCCGTCGGCTTGCTCATCCAAAAAGAACAACCAGTTCATGTTCTGGTATTTCTCCGGCATCTTTTCGCCCGGCTCAAAGACCTTGCCGGTCGTGGCATCCACCCGAATTGATAAGATGAGGGCGCGGTCCGGGTTGATGGCAGCCACTTTGTAAGGGTTGCCCAACGTAGGGTGCATCGGAATACTGTCCCCGACCTTCAGGTTCTGCAGCTCAGGAATAATTGTATCGGCGTTACGCATTTTGCAGCCAATCATATTCTCCAGAAATTCGTAGCTATAGAACCCGCCCCGCCCCTGCCCTATCTGCACCAGCCACGGCCAAACCGACGCCGCTGGAGCGTTTATAGTAATGGCGTGCATATATTCGCCTTTTGGCTGAGACACGAGGTCATCGCCCGGCCAGGCCTTTCCGACTTCGTCCTCGGTAGTCCCCCATATTCGGCGTCGGTCATTGAGAAAGGGCGTAATAAGGGAGAAGACCATAATTGATGCCCCACCCAACCCTTCCCATATTTGCTTCAAGGGTGAAGTCATTTAACATCCTTTAAAACCGTTCACGGGGTAGTGGTGACAAACGGCCTTTTGTCCTTCTTGCAGATGATTTGAGTTACATGGCGCCCGGTTATAGCACCCGTAGGCAATCCCCCACCCGGCTGAATCCACTGCCCCACCATATAGAAAGCATCTAATCCGGGCAAGGTCTTCTTCATCCTGAGCATCATCGTCTTCGGGGTAATCATCCAACCCTCGAAACTCCCTTGCCAGTTACCGGTATAGCGCTTGAAGGTAATTGGTGTCGCCACGTCGGTCACCTCAACCTGGGCGGCCAGCCCGGGGAAGCGCTTGTCCAGCACCTCTATCACCGTTTTGGCGATTTCTGCTTTCTCGGCCTTATAAGCCTTGATGTCTTTATGCAGCTTTTCCCAGTAGGGATAGTTGGAATCGAACATCACGGTAATGGCCGTTTTGCCCTCGGGGGCGAGGGTGGGGTCGAAGTTATGGATGCGCACCTCCAGCCAGTCGTGCTTCTCGCCGCCGACCATTATTGGCTGCCCCAGCTGGAGCACAAACCCGGTAACCGTTTGGGGGAAATCGGCGAAAGAACGGTTCACCCCCAGACTCATAAAGATGAGCGGCTCGAAGATGGGCAGCTCTTTATAGTAGCCGCGAATGGTGTCATCAACGTATTTGCCCTCCAGCATCTCGAAGATGGTGGCGTGGCCGTCGGCGGCGGAAATAACGTAGTCGGCGCGGTGCTGGCTCCCGTCCTCCAGCTCAACACCCACGGCGCGGTCGTTTTCGACTAATATTTTAGTTACCCGCGACTTATAGTGCACCTCGCCGCCGAGGGAGAGATAGCGCTTTTCTATAGCCTTGGCAAAAGGCAGGGAGCCGCCGATAGGATAGCCCTGCGTCTTCTGGTCGAAGCCGGCCATGACTATAACCATCGCCATAGCGCTCATTTCAGACGGCAGAACCTTCCAGGCGCTCCGCAGCAGCGGATTCCTAAAACGTTGTGATAGCTCGCTAATCGTAATCCTACCCCACTTGCGGAAGTCACCCATGAAGGGGAGCATCTTGAAAATCATCTTAATCCCGTCGAAAACATTGGATAGCTCCGGCGGTTTATCCTCCGACATGTTGAACTTAGTGAAACGCCTCATCGCCCGGGTAACCTCTTTTATGGCCTTCGCGTCCTCGGGGGCAACCTCCAGCAGGTGCGCCTCAAGGCGGTCGATATCGGTGTACCAATCAATCGCTTTGCCGTCGGCGCTCTCCACGCGATAGAAGCGCTCGATGTTGATTATCTCCTGCCCCGGCAGGGCTCCCAGCTCCTGCCAAAACGGGTAGAAGCCTTCACCCGGCTTCGAGCCCGTGAGCCAGTGGATGCAGAGGTCGAAGGTGTATCCCTTACGTTCCCAGGCGGTGCAAAGCCCGCCCAGTTTATCGTGCAATTCGAAGATTTGGGCACGGTAGCCGTTCATCTGCCCGTAGCACCCGGCGGAAAGCCCGGCGATTCCGCCGCCGATGATGATTATTGACTTCTCCATTTTAGCCTCCTCTAAATATCGAAGAGCACCTGTATCCGGTAGCCCTTGTCCTTTTCGATTTTTAGCATATGGTAGGTGGTGCCCTTGACCCCCGTCTTTAGTTCATGACGAGCTCTGTCCGCCTTTTCCCCATAGCCCCTGGCCCTGAGGTGGCGGTCATTCAGCTCGATAATGTTGAAGCGCCTGAAGAGTATGCCCTCGGCGTCGAAGTAGTAGACCAGCTCATTGAGCCAGTTGACCAGCAGGCTTTCCCTGTCATCAGCGCTAAGCTCAATGTCTCGGTGCAGCGCCTCCTCAACGTCGTCGAGGTTGGTTATCAGGCTGAACAGACCCTTGGCCGCGTTGGCGAACGCCTGCTTAAGGTCGGCACCGTAGGCGATGATGCCAACGTCGGCAGTATGGTCAAGGGTTTCGAATTCTTTGGCCATAGTAACGAACAACGGGGATTCCCCGCTTGAGTCAGACTAGCGCTCGTAGATAGCCGTAATCTCCGACTGGGCCAAAACGTGACCCTGCATGGCATCTAGCAGTTGCGTAATGGTGGCGCCGGCCTCCAGTCCCAGGGTCGTATCCAGGGCGTAGATAGTGAAGCGATAGTGGTGGGACTCGCCCGGCGGTGGACAGGGACCACCATAACCGATGTCGCCGAAGTCGTTCTCTCCCTGCCGGGCGCCATTGTCGAACTCAGCGGTGTCCAGCACAGCTGCCTCCAGGCCGACTATATGGGACGGTATATCAAAGAAAATCCAGTGGGTGAAGGCGCCACCCGGTGCGTCGGTGTCATCCACTATCAGGGCGAAGGAACGGGTACCTGTTGGCCCCCAGTCCCATTCAAGCGGGGGGGATGTGTTCTGCCCATCGCAGGTGTAGTCAGCAGGCAGCGTCCCGCCGTCCTGGAAGGCGGCGCTGGCTAGTTCCATTTCGCCCCCATCGGGCGGTACGCCGTCCGTGTCGCCATCGGGCGGTGCGCCGTCGCCATCACCACCGCAAGCGACCATTCCTACGCCTACCAGCAGTACCAATACTGCCAGCAGTGATATAGCTAAAATAATCGATTTCCTCATCTCCAACACCCCCTCCTTAAGAGAGATTATATCATTTAACACGGCAAAGACAAGCTGCGAGCCAATCAGCTATTTTCACTCGCAGGGGGCGCAATAGTGACACCAGTAGAACGTCATGTACTCAAAAGAGCTTAGAATCCGGGTCATGTCCACTTTCAGTTCGGCAACAGCATCCAGGGCTTCAACCGTAGCATCGCCCACTTCCTCCATGGTATTCTCCAGTTGAGCTAGAGCCTCGACGGTTTCGGCGGCATTTTCGTCAATGGCCGCCAGATGGGTATTGATGTCCTGAAGCTGGCTATTTAAACCAGTGGTGGCCTCTTCAATATCGGCCGCCGCTGCCGAGATATCCTCGGCGGTGTTGACAAAGGTCTCCGAATAGCTTTCTGTGATCGAGCCAAGCCGACTCGTTTCCCTCACCAGAAAAATAGTGGCCACAATCAGGACAGCCGCTACCACGAACATGCTCACTGTGAGCCAGAACTGCTTGTCCCTGACAATGTCGTTCTTAACCGCCTTCTTTCTGTTCATCTTGCACCTCCACTGACCTGTATGAATCCATTTTAAAGCGGTTAGCCCCCGTAATCAAGATACCAATATTACTATTTTGTCATCCCCGCACTCCTCTTTGTCATTCCCGCGAAGGCGGGAATCTAGTCACCCCTCACCCCACCCTTGTTAGCGAACGTATTGCTTTCCCTCCCAATACCCACCCTACAGAGGTGTAACCTCTGTATACTTCTCTCCCCACCACCTTGAAGTTCGTTGTCATTACGAGGAGCCCTTCGTAAAAGGACTATGAAGCAATCGCAGGGCAAGATTGATGAAAAACCCTTTGAGCCTTCGTCGGCTATCTAGTATAATATAAGGTAGCTAATCATGAACATGGAGAACGGAGGCAACCACATCAAGAGCGCCCGCGAGATAGCCATGGAAAAGGTGGCTAAGATGGACGAGGCGACTGAGGAAGAGCGCCTCGGCTGGAAGTACGTCCCCGAGGGGGAAAAGCTGGCCGCGAAGTACATGAAGCAGAATATCAACCTGGCCGCCGAGCTGGAAAAATTCGAGGCTAAGGTAGTCGGCTACGTCAAGCAGGGTGCTGGCGACATACTGCTGCGCAACATCGACCTCCCCGTCAACGATGTCGCCCGCCAGAACACCAAGAAGGCGATGGAGGGCATAAAGGCCCTTAAGAAGGACAAGGTGGCCGTGGAGAATGTCTTCAGCAAGATAAGGAACATCTTTAACCACTATGCCGAGCAGGGCGAGCCGCAGCGACGGCAGGCCTACGAGCAGCTCAAGACCGAGTTCACGGCTAAGGTCCAGGAGGCGGTCAAGCAGCAGATGGGCACGACCGCGAACGTAAAAATTGATATCGAAAACCAGCCCCAGTTCCAGGAGGAGTGGCGGCGGCTAAAGTCACAGCTCGACTCGCAGTACATCAACCTGCTCAACGAATACAAGCAGGAGCTGGCCGAGCTAGCCTAAAGGACAACGATGGAAATCGACGACGAGAGAATCAAAGAGGCCGTTAAGAACACCGAGATTTTGAGGCCGCCCAAGCGGAGCCTGGCCACCTTCGGCACGACTAACGTCTACTACTACCTGGTCACCGAGCCGTCTTACTCCGAGCTGGTAGAGAGCGCCGCCGAAACCGTCATCAGGGAAGGTCGGGTAATCGCCGAGAGGCCCAAGATTGTCACCCCCCTCTACCTCTCCCATCTGGAGGGCTTCAGCCCGGAGGCGAAGCGCTATCTGGACAGCCTCATCAGGGCCTACGGCGCCAACGCCCCAGGGCTTTACTACACTTATAAGAACGAGCCTAAGGGGCTCAATATCGTTTCCAATAAGCTGCCGGCGGTGGTGGACAAGCTCAACCGCGACATCGATAAGCGCGGTGACCCGCTAGCCTCGATTATCCGCGGGCAGGACGAGCTCTGGGACGTTTCGCTGATGAAGTTCATCTACGAGATGACCCGTAGCTCAATGCCCGACAACCTGATGCAGATGGAAACCAGGGGGCTGTTGGACATGGACGCCAGGGGTGTCCCCGCCGACGCCCGCGTCAGGATTGAGGAGCTTTTCAAGATGGTAAAGGACGGCGACCTGGAGCCCGGCGAGCTGAAGAGCGAGCTCGACCGCTGGGGACTTTTCGAGGAATATGAAGACAGGTTCCTGGCCATCTTCAAGAAGAGCCGCCGCTAGACCCCTTATATAATGTAGGAAAGTAATATGGTAGAATACGCCCAATCGATAGTAAGACCCCCCAGCGAGGCCAACAGCCTGCTGCTGCCAGTGACCTTCGGCTGTTCCCACAACCGGTGCACCTTCTGCGGCACCTACACCAACATCAAGTTCCGCATCAGGCCGCTGGAGGATATCAAGCGGGACATCGACAGGGTAGCCCAGAACTACAGCTGGAGCCTGCGGCGTGTTTTCCTGGAGAACGGTGACGCCCTTATCGCCCCCCAGCGCCTGCTGGTGCCCGTCCTCAAATACCTGAAGGAGAAGTTTCCCAACCTGGAGAGAATCGGCTCCTACAACACCCCCCAGGCCGCGCTGCTCAAGAGCGTTGACGAGCTTAAAGAGCTGCACAAGCTGGGGCTAACCATCAGCTACATGGGCGTGGAGACGGGAGATAAGGAACTGCTCAAGAAGATTGACAAGGGGGCGACCTACGACCAGATAGTCGAGGCGGGGCGTAAGATAAAGCAGGCGGGCATTACCCTATCGGTGACGGTGATACTGGGGCTGGGTGGACCCGAGGGCAGTGAAAAACACGGTCAGGGCACCGCCAAAATCCTGACCGATATCGACCCCGATTTCGCTGGCGCCCTGACCGTCATCCTTGTCCCCGGTACCCCCCTCCACCGCGACTGGGAAGAGGGCAAGTTTGAGCTTATCACGCCCTTCCAATCTCTGGCCGAACTCAAGATGATAATCGAGAACGCCAACTTCACCAACTGCTTCTTCACCGCCAACCACGCTTCCAACTATTTGCCCATCAAGGCCCGGCTGCCCCAGCAGAAAGCGGCCGTGCTTAAATTAATCACCGAGGTGCTGGAGAGCGGGGATATGTCCCGTCTCCGCCCCGAGTTTATGCGAGCCTTGTAGAGAAAGGACGTAATTTGAAGATTACGCAAATCGAAGCCAGGGACCTTGCCGAGGCCTGGTTTCTCTGCCTGCGCCATACGCTGACCGAGGGCCATGACTATAAGGTAGAGCGCGGCAGCTATCAGGGCCAGTACCGCAAGGAATTGGATTTCGTCGCCGTCCAGATTATGAACCCTGGTACCCGCCCTATAATTCCCTCCACCCCCGAGGGCGTGCCCCCACCCACCTCCATGGAATACATTGAGGAATACCTCCCATACCTGATGACCGCCCACAGAAGAGAGGGCGAGCAGTACACCTACGGACAGTACCTTGAAGAGCAGATACCCAAGGTCATCGAGATGTACCAGAAGGACGGTTACGATACCAACCAGGGCTTTATGGCCGTGGGCGGCAAGGAGTCCATTACGCTGGACGACCCGCCCTGCTTGAGGGCGATAGATACCAGGATTCGCGACAACAAGCTGAAGTTCGTCGTCTATTTTCGTTCGTGGGACTTGTGGGCGGGCTTCCCCTCGAACCTGGCCGCCATTCAATTGCTCAAAGAATACATGGCCAGTGAAATCGGCGTCGAGGACGGCGAGATTCTAGCCTTAAGCAAGGGCTTGCACCTATACGAATATTCCTGGGAGTTGGCCCGCACCACCGCCAGAATGTAGGAGGTTATCAAGATGAAGGATATCATATCCAAGGAAGTCTTTGCCATGTTCCCCGACTATATTCGGGGGGTGGTTATCGCCCGCGGGGTGGATAACCACGGTGAAAAGCCGAAGCTGATTGAGATGCTGAGCGAGGTGGTGGCTAAAGCGACTCAGGACGAGTCGTTGCAACAAATTAAGACCCACCCCCGCATCGCCAACTGGCGGCAGGCCTACACCGACTTCGGCACCAACCCCAACAAGTTCTACTGCTCCATTGAATCGCTGGGGCGGCGGGCGCGGCGGGGCGACCAGCTACCTTATATTAACACGCTGGTAGCCTTGTTCAACTATTTCTCTCTGAAACACATGGTGCCTAGCGGCGGCGATGACCTGAAGCTGGCCGACGGCGACCTGCACCTCAGGCTGGCCAAGGGCGACGAGCCCTTTACCCCCTTAAACGCGGATACGGTGGAGTACCCGCCCGCGGGCGAGGTCATCTATGTAGATAACAGCCGGGTGATGTGTCGGCGCTGGAACTGGCGCCAGGGCGACCACACCAAGCTCCTGCCGGAGACGACTGATGTTGCCATCAACGTGGACTGCCTGCCCCCGGTGGCCAGGGGCGAAGCTGGCGCCATAACCGAAGAGCTGGCGGGACTGGTCAAGGAGTTCTGCGGCGGTGAGGTGAAATTCCTCCTGCTCGATGCCGAGCATGAGGAGGCCGATATAGGCTAATCGCTATAGAAGCTTAAGCCCAGGTTGCCGGGACCGATTGTTACCGCCCCTGTAGGATTAAACTCGCATAAGAGAAGCTCAGCGCAGTTGAACCGTTCTGAGACTATTTCCTTAAGTCTGGCGGCTTCCTCCGGGACGGCGGTATGCTCAACCATGATGTGTATCGGTTTTTCTGTCCCCACCCTCTGCTCCACTATGTCCAACAGCTGCCTTACCGCTTTTGGTTTCGTCCTGACCCTGGTTACCGGTTCCACACGCCCGCTGGAAGTTGGAATTTCGACAATGGGCTTTATACTCAGCATATTGCCCATCAAAGCCTGCGCTCGGCCGATGCGACCGCTTTTGGCCAGGTAGGAAAGGGTATCCATTACGAAAATCATGGTAACCTTTGACCGTACCTCTTTGGCTAATTTCACAACCTGGGCCAGACTCTTACCCGCCGCCCCAGCCCGGGCCGCCGCCAGGGCCACAAGCCCCGCCGCCCCCACCGTGGTCATAGAGTCGAAAACCTCTATCTTAACATCGGGCAGTTCGCCTTCAGCCATTTCCTTAGCCATAGTGGCTGCGTTGAAACTCACGCTCAACTTTGACGACATGGCAACGTAAAAGATGCTATCCACCTTCTGGCTCAGATGACGGTAGCTCTCGAGATAGGCAGTCGGCGACGGGGCCGAGGTGGTGGGAAACTTATCCGATTTATCGATTAACTGGAAAAGTTCGCTCGGAGTTTTTAAATCTATTCGGTCGCGGTACAATTTGTCGCCAAAGACGGTGACCAGGGGCACTATTTCGATACCGTATTCGTTGATTAGCTCTTCGGGGATACCAACCCCGCTGTCGACAACCACGCCTACCTTCGTCATGACGGCCACCTTCGGAGTGTTTGGCTGGATAAATATTAAGCCCTGTCCGGAGACAGGGCCTAGACGTTATTCGCTATAGAAGGTCAGCCCGATACTCTTGGGGCCTATCTTCAATGCCGCCACGGGCAGGGTATCACAGCTTAGCACCTCGGCACAATCGAACTCCTCGTTGAGCATCTTTATCAGCTTATCGGCTTCTTCGGCGGTAACGGTGTGCTCAACCAGGCAGTGAATCTTGTCACCGGGCTTCGACCTCCGTCGGACTATCTCCACAAGGTGTTTCAGCGCCTTGGGCCGCGTCCTGACCCGGGTCACCGGTTCCACCATCCCCGTCGAGGGCGGCACCTCGGCAATGGGCTTTATGCTCAGTATCGTGCCCATCAGAGCCGCCCCCCGCCCCAGGCGCCCGCTCTTAGCCAGGTAGGAAAGCGTGTCGAAAAGGACAATGCAGTGCAGCTTGTCCTTAACCTCGTTGGCGGCCTTGATGACCCCATCAAGGTCCTTGCCCTCGGCGGCGGCCCTCGCCGCGGCCAACACTATCATGCCGAAACCGCCTATCGTCGTCTTGGAGTCAAATACCTCTACTTTTACATTGGGCAACTCTTTCCGAGCCATCTCTTTAGACTGAGTGGCGACATCGAAACAGGCGCTCAGGCCCGAAGATATCGTGATGCTGAGAATGCCCTCTATGTTATCCTGAGCCAGCTTGCGGTAGGAGTCCAGATAGGCGGCGGGTGGCGGCGCTGAGGAGGAGGGGAACTTGTCTGCTTTATAGACCAGATCGAAAAGTTCGGAGGCTTCTTTCAAATCTATGACGTCAAGGTAGCTTTTATCTTCAAAAACGGTTATCAGAGGGACCATGTCGATTCCGTATTCCTTAATCAGCTCTTCGGGGATAGAAGCCGCCGTATCGGCAACCACGCCTACCTTTCTCATGTATCACCTCCGGAAATATTATGTTGGAATATTCGGATAGGATTCATGTTAAGCGGTGTCGGTGGCTTGGTGGGCATCGTTTACACCCATAAGCGCGCTGACCGCCTGGGAAAAGTCCTGCCACTCCACTAGCCTCTTGGCCAGGAACTGCTTTCCCTTGTCAGTTATCTTGTAATACCGGCGGGAACGGCGTTGGCTGGTCCGCTGCCGCCAGCTTTCCACCAGTCCCTTGATTTCCAGGCGCTGGAGGGCGGGGTAGATGGTGCCCCCCTTAAGCTTAAGATAGCCGGTCGTCCTCTTCTCCAGTTCCTTGATGATGCTATAGCCGTAGGTCTGCACCTCGTTGATTATATAGAGGAGCGCGGTCTCGGTAATGCCCTTCTTTAGCTGTTCGACGTACTGTCTCTTCATGGAACCATCGCTTTGTGTAGTATTACTACTCATTTTGGCATTAAGAGGCTAGATTGTCAATATACCGTCAGGAACAACGCTAGTCTTTGATTTTTATATGGAGGTAGAGGTCGCCCGTTTTCTTACCCTTCTTGTTGCCCATGCCCTTGAGCCTGATTTTATTCCCCGACTTGATGCCCGCTGGAATCTTGACCACCAGCTTCTTCTGGCGCCCGTTCCTCTTGTAGGTGATTTGGCCCTCGCCCCCCTTCTCCGCCTCGGCACCGCTAATCTCAAGCTCGAGGTGCCTGTCGAGCACCGCCGGCGGCTCAAGGTCGACACCGAATAAACGCTTAATAGCGAAGCGGCCCATCTTGGCCGCCACCTTGTTCAGCTGTCTCTCGAACCAGTTCGGCTTGTAGGTAGAGACGGTGGCGTTAGGGGGGTAGGACTGATAGGCGAAACCCCTCCCCCCGAAGAACATATTATTAAGGAAGTCGGGGTCGAACCTGAGCCCGGCCTGGGCGAACATTCGGTTCAGCTCCTCGTACATGGCGCGGTTGGAAAAGGTCTGATGGAAGATATCCTGCTGGGAATAAGCGCCCGCGAACCGCCCCTGGCGGGCTAGGTCATACTGCCGGCGGCGGCTCTCGTCGCCGAGCACACCGTAGGCCTCGTTTATCTCCTTGAAACGCTCGGCGGCGGCCTGCTCGTTGCCGGGGTTGGTGTCGGGGTGGTACTTAAAAGCGAGCTTACGGAAGGCCTTCTTTATCTCCGCCTGGCTGGCGTTCTCGGGGACGCCCAGAATCTTATAGTAATCTTTCATATATCTTCCAAAGACTTAACAACGGGGTATGATTAGGGTTATTATAGCATCGAAAGACCTGGCACCGCAGCCGTAGAGTCTAGAGAATTTCTTGGGGGGGAATAGTCTTGAAGCTGAAAACAGTTATTATCATCCTGCTCTTGGCTTGTCTGCTCGGTGGGGGCTGCACCATCTCCGAGTTCGACAAAAACCTCAACGACATCGTCAAGCCCTATCGCTTTAATTTTTTCAAGTGGGAGCTGGGCGCCTTTGCCCACGAGACTAGGCAGGTCTTGAGTGGAGAGGACACCGAAAACCCGACGGAAACGGTGCTGGAATACTTCGCGCTGGTCGAAGAGATGAGGGTGCTGGAGTGGTACATCATCGCCGACGATAGCGCCGACATCGCTGCGCTCGAAGCCGAGCTGGGCCAGCTTGAAGAGCAGCGCCGCGCCCTGGTCAGCACTGTGGAGAGCATCATCGCCGAACAGATACAGGACGTCCTAAACGAGCAGGGCATCTTCAACCCCTACGACGAAAGCACCGGTCTGGAGCTTACCTTTCCGCCGGTCAACTTCATCATGGGCGAGCTGCCCTACCTGCTGGTCGTTTCCCCCCGCGACCGTATCGAGAGCATGAGGGAGATAAACCTGCGCGGCGACCTCACCACTGAGGAAGCCGAGAACATCGAAGCCGAAGTCGACGCGCTGGGTGTTTCCTCGCTGGTGGTGGCGCTGGGCGGGGCGGGGGGTCTTTACCCCACCCTGGTACTCGAAGACGCCAGCCTGAGCTTCACCATCGCCGCCGCCGCCGAAGAGTGGTTGCACCAGTACCTAGCCTTCAAGCCGCTGGGCTTTCGCTACACGCTGGACCTGTCCGGTATATACCGGGACTATGAAATCGCTACCATGAACGAAACACTGGCAGGCATTGTCAGCGCCGAAATCGGCGACCTCGTCCTAGCCAAATACTACCCCGAATACGCTACTCCCCCACCCCCCACCGACGGCTTCGACTTCAACCGCGAGATGCGCCAGATAAGGATAGCCGTCGACAACTATCTGTCTCAGGGGGAAATCGAGCTGGCCGAGGCGTTCATGGAAGAGAAGCGCCAATACCTGCTCGCCAACGGATATTATATAAGGAAGCTGAACCAGGCCTACTTCGCCTTCCACGGGGCCTACGCTGATGAGCCGACCTCAATAAGCCCCATTGGCTTCGCCTTGAACAAGCTAAGAGGCCAGATAGACTCGCTTGAGGAATACCTGAACACGGTGGCCGATATGACCAGTCAGCAGGAACTACAAGAGATGATTGATAGCCTGGAATAGCGACGAGATTTAGCTATAGAGATGGAAGCCGAAGAGGGCGTATTGGGACGGGATGCTGTCCATGATGAAGCAGATGGAGAGGTTCCACAAGACTATGCCGAAGAAGGCGATGTTCAAGAGCCATAACGCTCTCCGCTGCCGGAAGTAGTAGAGGAGAAAGGCCACTGCTAAAGCGAGGCCTCCCTTAGCCAGCACGCTGCTGCCGATATTAGCCATTATAGGATTGAATTCCACCGCCCCCGCCGATAAAGCCGTCTTCGTCAAGAAAGCGTCAACAACGTTCAGGGTCACGAACAAGGCTGCTGGCATTCACTTACCTCAAATCTTTAGAATCGCCCACACACGGCATCCCCTGAAAAATGAAGATACAATAATAATATAGTATTATAGGGGGATGTCAAGGTAACCAAACTTCACTTTACCTACCTTTCAAGCGTAAATCGCGGTCACAAAAAAGGGCACCGACGCCAAAACCAAGAAAAGACGTCGGTGCCCTATCGTGAAATCCTCTAGTCTAGTCTTTCAGCTCTCAGAGAGATATCAATTGGCCAGGATGGCAGCGTCAATGAGCCCGTAGCCCAGCTCGAAGCCGTTGGTCGGGCGGCAGCCGTTCTCCAGTGCCGCCTTGACCTCATCGTTGAGATAGCCGTTGCCGTTGGCATCGCTCAGCTCATCAAAGAGGATGGCCGCCAGACCGCTGACGTAGGCGGTAGCGAAAGAAGTGCCCGTCTTATAGCCGTACTCGTTATCAGGCAAGGTCGAGTAGATATCGAAGCCCGGAGCCCCCACATCCACCCACTGGCCGTAGTTGGAAAGCATGGCCAGGGTGTCGTCGGGCCCGGTAGCCGCCACGGCGATAACGTTCTCGTAGTAGGCGGGGTAAACCGGTGTCTGGCTGCCCGAATTACCAGCGGCAGCGATAACGATAGCGCCGTGCTCCCAGGCATAATCGACAGCCGCCTCCAGCTGCGCCGAAGGCTGCCGAATCTCAATGCTTACATTAATAACTACCGCCCCGTTATCCACCGCCCAGATAATACCCTGAGCTACCGCCGAGGCATGGCACAGCCCGTCATCCTCGGCCACCTTAACGTTGAGCAGTTCGCTCTGCGTGGCAATACCGACCACGCCCAGGCTATTATCGCCATAGGCAGCGATAATGCCTGCGACATGGGTGCCGTGACCGTAGACATCATCAACCACAGGGCTGTCGGTAAAATTAGCTTCGCCCGCCACCTTACCACTAAGGTCCTCGTGACTCTTATCGATACCGGTATCCAGGACGGCTACTATTACGCCCGAACCGCTGGTGGTGGTCTGCCAAAGCTCCCCGACCTGAATATGGGCCAAAGCCCACTGCCTATCCACGTAGGGGTCGTTGAGGACAAAGGGCTCGGAGGCAGCCACGACGGCATCAGCCTCAGGCTCAGCTTCGGGCACATCCACGCTTATGGGGGCGGTGTTCACGGTCGGTACTTTGAGTACCGGGAGGGCGGCCAGAACATCGTTGCCCGCCACCCTCGCCATGACAGCGAGGAAGACGATGACGATGACTCCAGGTAGTATTATGCGTAGCAGCTTCATTTATAAGTATAGTCGCATAGTCTTGAGTCCATATGAATAGCCATTTGGTCTTGGATTTGAGGGGTATTTAGTAGGATTACTCTGGTAGGATTACTGTAGTGGGATGACTGTCGTCATAGGTCGTGTAGTACTTTTTTGCCTATTGAACAGCGAATACGGTGGGTAAGGTGGGTTTATGACAGGATTAGTACTCTTGACAAGCTTTGTCTAATTAGATTACTATTGACCTACATTTAGCTAACATAAATAGGTAAAATCAACCGGCGGGTTAAGATATAACGTGAAAAAAATAGTACTTTCCTTCCTCACTGCCCTTATTTTCATCTTAATGTTGCTGCCGAATCCAGCTATTGCTGCATCCGGCAGTGATGCTATTTATACGTCTGACGCTAACTACACCGTCAGCACCGACAAGGCAGACTACCACCCGGAAGAGACCGTCCACATTAGCGGCAGCGGCTTTGCTGCCGATAGCGAGCTAACTATCAAGGTCATTCGCCCCAACGGCTCTGTTGTCTCCGGCGACGGCTCGTTTGTAGCCTGGCCCACCCCCTATGACACCCTGACCACGGACAGTGAGGGCGGCTTTGAGTTCGACTATGTCTTAGACGGCATAGAGGGCGAATATACTATTAATGTAGTTGAGGGCCCCTGGCTCGGCCCCCTGGACACGGTGCTGGCTACCTACACCTTTAGCGATAGCGTTATTGCGCCTAGCGAAAGCAGCCCGGTTGTGCTGTTTGCGGACACGGGGTGGGTAGGCAGTCCGGTTGCCGAAGACGGGAATAGCGTGGACAACCCCGGGAATGCCGCGTCGGCAGATGGCAACTACGCTCTTTTCAATGGTGGTAATGATTGGGAACGATATGGTTTCAGCAGCTTCCCCGCCATCCCAGCGGGTGCCACTATCGACGGCATCGAAGTCAATATCCTGGCACGACAGCAAGGTGGCACTCAGCGGGACTTTCGGGTTAGCTTATCTAAAAACGGCGGCACAAACTATACTAGTGCCCAAGAAACAGATAATTTTGGTACGGACGGTTTCGTGTATCGTACTCTGGGAGGGAGTAGTGACCTCTGGGGCACATCTTGGTCGGCAACTGACTTCACCCCTGCTAATTTCAAGGTCAGGTTTGCCGTTGACAATGATAGTAACGCGATACAGTTAGACTACTTCGAAGTAAGGGTTTACTATACAGAGACGGAACCATCCGACGTGACCATAACCTCGGCCACCCTGAACGGCGGGGCAAGTGTTACTGTAGCCCCCAGCGCCAGCATCACGGCCGAGCTTACGGTAGAGATAACCGGCAGCGGCACCTGGGGAGCCACCAACTGGCAAATCGGCGATGGTTGGGGAGCACCTTCCGGCTGCGTAAACCATGCCAACCATAGCGGTACCGGCACCTATACCGAAACCTTCACCATTACAGCGCCCACTAACACGGGCATATACAATGTTTACTTCCGAATTTACAGCGGTGATAACTGCTGGGGATGGCAAGTTTATCCCATCGATGAAATCACACTGAGCGGCGCGGTTACAGTTCAAACAGCACCCCCCGTGGAGCCCGAGCCCAACCCAACCCTTTCCGACACCTGCGGCCTGGATATCGTCCTCGTGCTCGACATGAGCACCAGCATCCAACAGGCTGGAGCAGTAGATACAGTGAAGAACGCGGCTCTAGACTTCGTTGACGCTTTCCTGCCCGAAACACCTAGCCTTATTGCCATTGTCAGCTTTAACACCACCGCCACTATCGAACAAGGTCTGACCGATAACCAGACCCTGCTCAACAACGCCATAAACGGGCTTTCCGCTGATGGCTACACTAACTGGGAGGATGCCATCGAGGTGGCAACTTCCATACTTGAGGGTGGGGGAGACCGTCCCGACGGGGAGCACGCTGACCTCATCGTCATCTTTACTGACGGCGACCCTACCGCCTATGGTGACGGCACAATTGACATGGGCGGCACCACGGCCTTAGCCCACGCCATCGTCGCGGCTAATGCCGCTAAGACATCCTCATCCAGCCAACCAATCCGTATCGTCGCCGTAGGTGTAGCTGGTGCTACATCAGCAAATCTGGTATCTATTTCCGGCCCCGTTGTTTCTCCGCCGGCAGCTATTAACGAAAACACCGATGTCATTCTCAGTAACTTCGGTGACCTGGCCGACGCTCTGGCTGACATCGCCTCCGCGCTCTGCGGCGGCACCATCACCGTCCACAAGATTATCGACCAGGACGGCGACCTTGGCTCCGACGGAGACCAGAGCGACGGCGTGGGTTGGACCTACACGGTAGATGTCACCAGCGGCGGCAGCGTCACCCCTGGGAGCGATATCACCGATGAAAACGGGCTTACGGGCGCCTTCAGCATAAACATCACCAATGGCACCGCCACGGCAAATGTTACCGAGACGGTGCAAACTGACTACGCATTGGTGTATGCTGAATGCACCGGGGCTACTGACAACGGCGCCTTTGATGGAGTCGACAGCGTTGATGGTCTTATTATCGGTCCCGATGATATCGTTTCCTGTACCTTCTACAACAGTCCCGAAGATTGCGATACGGTCGACCTGGGCTGCCATACGATAACTTTCCTCAATCACACCTTTGACGGCACCTACTCGACCTGGACCTATCAGGTTGAAAATGGCTGCGACCCATCTATAAGCCACTGGGTTATAGAGTGGTGCAATTGCGATGCTGTTTTCTCGACTTCTGAAAGTTCTACATGCCAGGAAGAACCCGACCCGACAACGGGTGTAATCGGCATTAAGTTTGAAACTGGCTACGACGACCCCAATCCCCCGACCAGGATGGTCTCCTTCACCTTATACGGCGATTATGACGAGGACTGTATTGATGTCGGCATTAAGGCTGGGGACAATTCATACACCGGTGAGATAACCGGACCGGTATGCACACCCTGCGGCACCTGCGAGGTATATGTACCGGGAGAGGGCTGCCAGCCCAAGGACTGCGACGACGACGACGCCTGCACCGACGACTCCTGTAATCCCGACACAGGCGAGTGCGTCCATACCTCTATAAACTGCGACGACACCGACCCCTGCACCATTGATACCTGCGATAACGGTGAGTGTGTCCACACGCCCATGAACTGCGACGACATGGACCCCTGCACAAACGACTACTGTGACAATGGTCAGTGCTTCCATGACCCGATACCCGATTGCGAAGCCTGCGGCGAGTGTGCCACTCTGGAAACCATGACCGTCGTCAGCGACACCACCACCCAGATACAGGGCGGCGGTACCGCGGTAACCCCCTACCAGAAGCCTCCCCCTTATGACTGGGACAGCCGCATAGATTACAGCTTCTCCGATGGGGTGGGGTGGATATGGGAAAGCTACTATGTAGACGAGCCTGTTGACGGCGATGTTGTCACCTTCCTCAAAGACTTCGCCCTTCCCGATGACGTCGTTGACGGCTCCATCGAGGCCACAATCTACATTACCTGTGATAACGGCTACGAAATATGGGTTAATGGCGAATGGGCAGGCAGCGCCCAGCTGGATGGCGACTGGCAAACCTACCATACCGAGGACTATGTCCACACCGCCGGCTGGAGGAGCGTGGAGTCTTGGGATATCTCCGACCTGCTGGATGCCGGCGCCAACTCCATGCTGATATACGGCGCCAATGAGTACATGGGGCCGATGGATGACCAGCAGGAAGGCACCGTAGAGAGCAACCCGGCCGGGCTCATCTTTGAGATTCAGATAAGCTACTGCGTCCCCGTAGATGACGGCACTGATTGCTCTACCGAAGATTATTACGATGACTGGGAATACTATTGCAAGGATTCAGGCCAAATCTGGAAACACCAGCTCTTCCATGACTTCTACTGCGACGACGGCGAGTGCACCGACCACACTGAATATGTTAATGATGAGCTGGTCGAGGATTGTGACCTCCTCGACGGCGATTACTCCGGTACCCCCTACCCTTGC
>CAYPBF010000006.1:0-47305 GCA_964408935.1 uncultured Dehalococcoidales bacterium
CTATACTCGACAGCGTCTTCAATAAAAAGGGGCTCACCTTCTCCGTGGAGATGGCGCGGCAGGGGGGCAAGAACGAGCTCTCGGCACAGCTCGAGCTGCTTCTTTTAACGCTATACATGACCCAGCCCCAGAACCTGGTCAAGTGCTCCCCCACTTTTAAGCCCCAGACGGTCATCTCCATGATACGCTTAAGAGACAGGCTCAACGACGCCGGCTTTAGCGGCATCTGGACGTCAGAGCTGGGCTATATCATCAGGCTGGGCAACGCCCGCGCCATCTTTCTCTCCGCCGACGAGCAGGCCAACGTCGTCGGCAACACGGCCCACATCCTCCTGGAGATTGACGAGGCGCAGGACGTAAGCCAGGAGAAGTACAGCAAGGAGTTCAAGCCGATGGGGGCGACCACCAACGTCACCACCGTCCACTACGGCACCACCTGGGACGACTCCACGCTTTTAGAGGAGGTTAAGCAGACCAATCTTGAGCTGGAGAGGCAGGACGGGGTAAAGCGGCACTTTAGATACGACTGGGAGGAGATAGCTGACTATAACCCCGACTACCGTGCCTATGTAGAGGCGGAGAGGGAGCGCCTGGGCGAAAACCACCCCCTCTTTTTGACCCAGTATCGGCTTTTACCCCTGCAGGGGGGTGGGGGTTTTTTGAGCCGTCAGCAGCTGGCGCAGCTTGAAGGCGAGCATCAAAGAAAGCGCCGCGCCCGGCTGGGCAAAGTCTATGTAGCCGGCATCGACCTCGCCGGCGAGGCCGAGGAAGAAAGCTTTAGCCACCCCCGGCGCGACTCGACGGTGGTCACCATCGGTGAGCTCGACTTCTCGGTGTGCGACGAAATCCAGAAACAGCCCCGCATCAAGGTGGTCGAGCACTACCGCTGGACGGGCTTTAATCACGCCGAGCTTTACCCCCGCCTGGTCGATATCCTAAAAAACCTCTGGAAATGCCGCCGAATAGTGGTGGATGCCACCGGTCTCGGCCAGCCGGTAAGCTCTTTTTTGCGAAAGGCGCTGGGTTCTAAGGTTTCTCCCTTCACCTTCACGACTAAGTCCAAATCCGAGCTCGGCTTTAAGTTTTTAGCGGCGATAAACTCGGGAAGGCTCAAGGTTTACCGCAGGGACGGCTCAGACGAGTGTAGGCAGTTCTGGAGGGAGATGGATAGGGCAAAGTGCCACTACCGCCCCTCCCAGACCATAAATTTCTATGTCAGCGCGTCGGAAGGGCACGACGACTTCCTGATGAGCCTGGCGCTTTTGGTGGAGGCGGCGGAGAGGTATGAACTGAGAGAGGCGAGGGGTGGGGTGAGAGAGTGAGGGGTAATTTCATAATAGCCATGGGACTACAGACTAAAAAAGTAACCTCTGTCTACGATCAGGGGGTGTGAGTACAGGTGGTTTTTCGCTATGGTAGTGTGGGGCTGCTTTCGAATTTTCGGGACCGGGAATATAACAAACTGTACTTATCATCACGGTGATAATAGTCGGGTCGACGGTAATGGTAACCGACCGACCATCAGCCTGTGGCTGCTCAATAGTATAAGGCGGACCTGTAGGAATGGCTTCTGCGTAGCCATCTACATACAACCCTTCGTCAACGATACGGAAATAAACCTTATGCTCATTTACGTAATCATAAGTAAGAGCCAAATCGGAATCGCAAGTTACATCGATTGAATCAGATCCGCCTGACGCGACGATTAAAACTGGGGTAGCACAGGTACACAAGCAGGCGTGGAGTATAAGGACGAAAGCGATAACAGCAATCAAAGGGCGTAGCTTCAAGCTTCTGGCCCCGCGTGCTTTTTGATTTTTCATCAACTATATTATAACAGATGAGCACTAATCTAATAAGTGTAAAAAACCAAAGAGGGGAGCTTACGCTCCCCTCTCTCTATCTTTACAGCCTAGCTAAGAATCAAAAGTAATCTGCTCCACCGCCGCCCCGACGCCCTATCCACAAGCCAAAGAAGAAGAAGGCGGCGGCCACCACCACCATGGTGACCCAGACCACCCAGCCCGTGAACTCGAAGGACCAGCCAACGGTGAAGGTCATTTCCTCAGACCAGTCGCTGGCGTTGGAGGCGGCGTCTAGTGCCCGCACCCTCCAGTAGTAGGGCTCATCCTCGCCCCTGGATTCCAGCTTGTCCGCCTCGGGTATGGTGTATTCCGCATCTTCCAGCCCGGTCTCATCAACGACGATAGACGACGTGCTGAAGGTCGAGCTGGTGGCTACCTGGAGGTCATAGGTCACCGGGTCGCTCTCTTCAGCGTCCTCAACCTCTTCCCATTCGAAGACGGCGGCTTTATCCGCCTTTTCCCCCTCCGCAGGTGCCACTAGGTCGGGGGTGGGGGGTGCGTTCCCCTCCATCCAGAAGTCGAATTCCCGGGAGATATCACCGTCGCTAACGGTTATGGTGTGCTCACCAGCCACGCTGGGAGGGATGTCGAAGGTGACGCTGAAAGCGCCGGTGGGGCTGCTTTCGGTGGTGGCTATGGTGACGGGGTCGGTGGCGTATTTGACGGTAACGGTAGAATCAGGCGCAAAGCCAGTACCGGTTATGGTCAAAGACATGCCGACGTAGCCGGGGTCTTCTTCGGTGGTGGTCTCGCTGATGGTGGCCGAGGTGGTGGACTCGAAGTTGGCCGTAATCGTGCTGGTGCCGTCGCTCACCGATACCACGTAGGTACCCGCGTCGCTAGTGGGCACGGTAAAGGTGGCCGAGAAAACACCGCTGGCGTTGGTGGTCAACGGCGAGGGGGTAGTGGTAACGGCATCGCCGTCATAGGTGATGGTTATGGTCGAGCTGGCGGCGAAGCCCGTACCGGTAACGGTGACAGTGATGCCCGAAGGCCCGCTGGTTGGGTTGATGGTTATACTGGCGGAGACGGTGAAGGTGGCCGTGTCGGAATTAGTGTCGGTATCCCGGGCCATTACGGTGTGGCTGCCCTTGGAAGCTGCCGGTACGGTAAAGCTCTTGCTGGTCAGGGTGCCGTTGGCATCGCTAACAGTCGTGGTCATAGTTTCACCGTCAAAGAAGATGGTTATGGTATCGCTACCCTTGAAGCCGTCCCCGGTGACGGTAAGCGTGACGCCGACGGCCCCCGAGGTGGGGTTGATGGCTATATCGGGGTCGATATCGACGCTGTCGGTGTCATAATAGGAAGTGGCGCTGGTCTCCTGGGCCTTTACGGTGTGGGCGCCTTCAACGCAGGCGGGCACGGTGAAGCTGAAATTATCGTAGGTGCCGCTGGTGGTGGTAGTGACGGTACCCTTGCTGACGCCGTCAAAGAGGATGGTTACGCTAGTGCTGGCAGCGAAGCCGGAGATGTCGACCGAAAGCGAATCGCCGACATTGGCCGAGGAAACGTCGGCGAGAATATCCGGTATTACGGTAAAACCACCGCTTAGCAATACATCACCATCCGTAGACGTGTTTACCGTAACAGCATAGTTACCTCTGGGAACCAATGGAACGCTGAAGGTAGCGGTAAAGTTGCCAGTAGTACCAGTGGAGCCTGTAGTCATGGTAGTGGTTCCAAAGTAAACATAGTATGTTTCGCTTGGAGTAAAACTCGTACAAGTAAGCGTTATCGACGTCGCCGGAGGACCGGTAGCTGTACCGGGAGAGGTTAGAGTTACAGTCTGTGCCAACACCGACGTCATCGGTATGGCCAGCATGAGCAAGGCCAGGACGACCGCCGCCGCCATAATCCTGAAGAACCTGCTGTGTGTCATCTATCACCTCCGTCAACTTGTCACAATCGTATATCTTAATTACATTATAGGCGGATAACAGAAAAAGTAAAGGGGTTTTAAGGGGGCTAACCGTGAAGCTATCAGGCCTTTTTAAGACGCTTCTTGGGGCGCTTCTTAGCCCGCCAATTGTCGTACCAGACGATGACCCCGGGCATAACGGCAATGGTTATCACCAGGCAGAGGAAGACGCTGATGACGGTGGCGATACCGAAGTCTCGAATCAGGATGAAGTTGGAGGCGATGAGGACGCCGAAGCCGCCCAGCGTGGTGACGGCGGTGATGACGATGGCCCGCCCTATCTTGGATATGGCCCTGGCCATGGCCTCCTTGGCCGAATGCCCCAGCTTCTTCTCTTCTTCATAGCGCCCCATGAGCAGCACCATAAACTCGGTGCAAATGCCGATGATAATGACGCCCAGAACGGCGGTGAGGGGGTTAAGGGGGATGCCGATGAGGTACATATCCAGCGAGGACCAGGCGATGACGGCGCCGACAGGTATGATGGTGAATAACGCCCGACTCAGGCGACGGTAGACGGCCAGGAGGACGACGAAAACGGCGGCGAGGCAGATGAGGTTCATGGTTAGCCGCTTACCGACCACGGCATCGATGGTGCTGGCGGTGAGGGCCATAGTGCCCACGGGCGAAACCTCTACGCCTTGGGGCAGCTCGGCCTCCGCCGTCATAACCTTTATCAGGTCGTGGATTTTCTCCAGGGTCATGTGCTCGACAGTGAAGGTGGCGCTGGCCATGGTGCCGTCGGCGGAGAGGACCTGACCGAGGGAGAGGGACGGGGTAGCGGCCAGTATGGCGTCAATCTGTGCTTGAGGGGGAATAACACCGCCCGCGGCCTCAGACACCAGAGTGGCGGGGCTATCAACGGTAATAAGCTCGGGGTGGCGGGCCAAAGCCTCGTCTTCGTAATCTTTCAGCCAGCCCAGTACTTCAGGGCTGGTGACGTCATCGGCCTCTATCATGAGGCGAATGTCGCCGCCGCTACCGACTATATCGCGCAGCTCCCTGACGTCCTGTAGCTCGGTTATATTCTGGGGCATAAGTTCTTCGTAATCAGTGTTTTTAGGCAGCCAGTGGTCGACCACGCCGCCGGCGACGGCGAAAACAACGGACAGGATGAAAATCCAGAGCGTCTGGCTGATGGCCAGCCGACCCATGCGCAGCAGGATGCGCTCGATGCGGCCGCTGGCCTCCGTCGATGCCTTCCTCAGCTTGGCGATGGGCGTCTTCTTATCGCTACGGTAGAGAATGCTGTGCAGCAGGAAGATGGCCACCAGGTAGCTGAGTATGATACCTATAGTGAGGGCCACACCGAAGTCGCGTATCATGGGCACCTCGGATATGTAGAGGGTGATAAAGCCGATTATGGTCGCCAGTAGGGCGATACCCACCGAGGGGAACATATGGGACAGAGAGCTGACGAGGGACTCGCCCACCGTCTTCTGGCGCAGCAGTTCCTCCTGGTAGCGGTTGTGGAACTGGATGGAGTAGTCTATACCCAGGCCGATAAGTATGGGCAGCACGCCCATGGTAGCCATGGTCATCGGAATGGAGACATAGCCCATCATGCCGAAGGTCCAGAAGGCGCCGACACCGACCATGAAGAGGGAGAGCAGCCGCCAGCGCACGCGGAAGAGTATCGTCAGCATCAGAATCATGACGGCTATAGACAGTGCCAGCAGCACCTTTATGTTGTTGTTCATACTGCTGCTGATGGCGTCGACAAGCTTGGTGGCAGCGACTACGGTAACATCCACCCCGTCTAAGGTGTAGACAACAAAGAAGTCTTCGATATCCTTGGCCGCCTTGAGGGCCTGGTCGTCCCCCAGGTTACCCTGCGGCGTGACCAGAATCAGGGCGTGGTTGTCATCGGGGATGAAGGGCTGCATAACCGTACTGACCTGCCCCCCGTCGTAGAGGACGGCGGCCACGAAGAGGGGGTTATCCAGCGCGGGCTCCCCAATAATCTGTATCTGCTCCGGAGTCACTTCCGCCATGGCGCCGCGGAGCACGGTCAGGGGGCTGAGAATGGAGCGGTAGCGTGCGTCGGCGGAAAACTGCTGCTCAAACCGGTCGAGGGTGGCCAGGTTATCGGTGGAGAAGATATCGTCGAGGCTGCCTTCGAGCAGGACGGTGATGGAATCGCCGCCGAACTGTTCTTCATAGCGAGCGTTATCCTGGGCCAGGTCCGAGCTGGGGGAAACCAGGGCGTCGAAACCGGTATCGGGGGTGAGCATGGTCGCGCCGGGGACAGCGGCGCCACAGGCCAACAGAACGGCCAGCAGCAGCCACCAGGAATAGCGCAGGATAAAGCGCGCCAGCGCCTCGCTTACTCTCTTCATCAGGGCATCCTCTTCGTCTCTGGCTCCATAGAGATATTGTCAGGGGGAAATCGTTTCCTGTCAAGTGCCATACGAGTTTAAGTCCCTATTTCGGCAAAAGATTACCCCCCTCCTTTCGGGGAGGGGGGTTGATAGACAAAGCTCTTTAGGGAAATGGATTACCAATAGTCCTCTTCGCCACTCGGTCTCCGGCCGAACCAGATGCCAAGGAAGAAGACAAGGACCACCCCGATGCCTATCAGGGTATATATCAGCCAGCTTGGCATGCTGAAGCCCCCGCCGACGGTGAAGCGGACACCGCTGGACCAATTACCCTGGTTGGAGGCGGCGTCCTTAGCCCTCACCCGCCAGTAGTAAGGGGCCTCGGCGCTGGCTTCCTCCAGCTCTTCATCTTCGGTGAGAGTATAGGTAGATGCGGTCAGCTCGATTCTATTGACCACGATGGAATCGGTGGTGAACTGGCTGTTGGTGGCCACCTGGAGCTCGTAGGTTATGGGCACACTGGGGTCGGTAACGTCAGTCCAGTCGAAAGTGGCCTTCGAATCCGCCTCGGTGTCCATTTCGGGCAGCAGCGGTGTCGGCGCCTCGGGGGAAGTCGACTCGACAAAGAAGCTGACCTCTTTGGTGCTGATTTGGTCGCTGACGCTGACAATATGCTCACCGGCGGGGCTGGGGGGGACGGTGAAGGAGAACTCGAAAGAGCCGTCGGCCTCACTGGTGGTGTAATAGTACACCGGATCGGAGGCGTAGGTGATGGTCAGCTCGTAGTCGGGCTGAAAGCCGTCGCCGCTAAGCTCGATAGTATCGCCGATATTGCCGGGGGCGTTGGTCGAGGTCACCGGGTTGATAGTGAGACTGGGGCCGACCTCAACATCGGCGTCAGCGAGATTAAAGACTTCGTCCTCCACCTCGACCAGATAAGTGCCCGGTTCCACCTCGGGCACGAGAAAACTGGATTCAAAGCTGCCGTAACTGTTGGTGTCATAATCTCCGGTTATGTAAACGATATCGCCATCAAAGTAAACGAAGATATCGGCGTTTTCGCCGAAGCCGGTGCCGCGAACCGTCACCTCTTCATTCGCCGAGGCTGGGGCGGGGCTGAGGCTTATCTCAGGCTCCACCGTAAACTGGATCTGGCTGCTATGCCCACCTTCATCCACGACCGTTAAGGTGTGCGCGCCGCCGGTGCTCGCCGGGATTACAACCTTCGAACTAAAGGTGCCATTGCTCTTAAACCTTCTGTCGCCACTAGAGACCCCGATTTCGTTGCCATCATACAGAACCTGAACCTCGTCATTGGCGTCAAAACCAACGCCGCTCATCTCAACCTCGGTGCTCACCGTACCCGAAGCTGGAACCACCGTGTTGACGCCGATTACGATGAATTCGGCATAGGCCTCTATATCATCATGGCCTTCGTAGGTGACATAGAAATAATAGGTGCCGCCGTGCACGGCGACATCTTCGTCACTATCGCTAAGTACGGCCGGGATTTCTATAATCTTAGAGAAAGTGCCTGATTCGTCGGTATAGACATATGGTTTAACCAGCTCGTAGTGATGCTGGTAATAGCTAAGTTCGTCACCGACGTCGAGGGCGTCACTGGAAAAGTAGATATCAACATCGTGGAGATTGTCGGGGGGGACGCTGGGAAGGAAACCGCTGCCCGCCACAGTGACTTCCTCGCCGATCCCAGCCTTTTCAACATCTGTGACAATAATTGGAGTCGCCGAAGCCGGTATGGCGGGTATAAAAACCATCAGCAGGGAAAGAATAACGGCTGCGGCCAGAATACTAAAAAATCTCTTGTGTTTCACTATAAACCTCCGTTGTCTTACGCCTGAACTAGTCTTAAAAACTTAACTAAATAATAAGCCAGAGGCGGAAGCTTGTCAATTATTACTTTCGTAACGAACTAACGACAAAATGATATTGACGGTAATAGAACAATTGTGCTAGTATGGCGGCACCGGTTAGTGAGTTAGGCCATGTTTGATGAGAGCGACTTGGATTTGTTGCCGGAGTATTGCCGCTACCAGGACGATGGGTGCGAATTTGCCGATGCCTGCCTAAACTGCCCTTTCCCCGAATGTGTCTACGCCCAGCCCGGAGGCAGGCAGCAGTGGCTCAAAGGGCTAAGAGACCGAGAGGTGCGACAACTGCACACGCAGGGCAAGGGCGTTAAGGAACTGGCCGAGATGTTCGGTGTCAGCCAGCGCACCATCCAGAGAATATTGAAGAGGGAACGGGATACCAGAATCAAGAGTTTCGGGGGCGCCAATGAATAAGACCTCGCTTACCAGCCAGCTAAACCGCCTGGATACCGACCGCCTTAGAGCCTACCGGGAGTTGCTCGATTTCTATCACGGCCGTCAGTGGTCGGGACGGGAGCGGCGGGGGGAGAAACGGCTCACCTTCAACTACAGCAAGGTCTTTATCGACAAGATTACCTCTTATTTGATGTCGGGCATCAGCTTCGTCGTCGAAGTCGTTGAGGACTCGGCGGAGGCCAGGACAAAAGCCCAGAGAGCCGAAGACGCCCTTAACCAGGTCTATGAGGAGAACAACCTGGAACAGCTCGACCTGGAGACCGAGATTGACTGTGCTATTATGGGCGACGCCAGCTACAAGGTGAGCTGGGACGGTGAAGCCAAAAGGGTGCGCGTCAGTTCCCCCGACGTCCAGGGGCTTTATGCCTGGTGGCTGGGGGACGATATCACCCGAGTCTGGAGGATTGCCTCAAGATACCAGCTTTCTGCCGAGGAGAGCCAGTTTCTCTATAAGCTCAAGCCCAAGGGTAAGCAGGCCACCGTCGTCGAGCTCTGGACGGAAGCCGAATTCGAGCTTTACCTGGACGATAACCTCATTGAGAAGAAGTCCAACCCCTACGGCTTTATCCCCTTTGTCGTTTATCCCAACCTCAGGGAGCCCAAGCGGTTCTGGGGCATATCCGATTTGACCCAGATTATGGAGTCGCAGCGGGAGCTTAACCGGGCGATGTCGCAGCTATCGCGCATACTGGAGCTTTCGGGCAACCCCATCGCTGTGCTGGAGAACGTGGAGGAGTCCGAGGATATCGCCGTCAGGCCCGGTGCCGTCTGGAACATCCCCGAGGACGCCAAGGCCTATTTGCTCGACCTTTTGCACGGGGGCGGGGTGGGGCTGCACATTGATTATATAAACGTGCTCTATAGAATACTGCACGACATCTCGGAATCGCCGCGGGCTGCCTTCGGCGGCACCGAGCGCGACCTATCGGGTGTGGCTCTGGAGATAGAGCTTAACCCACTATTACAGAAGGTGAGGCGCAAGCGGATTATCCGCACCGCCGCCTACAACCAGCGCAACCGCCTGATTCTAAAGCTGCTGGAGAGGTACCAAGGGGAAAGCTTCGGCAACATCCGCCTACGGGTGGTCTGGAAGCCGATACTGCCCCAGGACCTCTCGCGGCTGGTGGCCAACGAGCAGACGCTGGTGCAGAGCGGCATTCACTCCAGGCGGCGGGCGATGGACGAGATTGGAGTTAAGGACGCTGAGGGTGAGTTCCAGCGCTGGCTTGAGGAGCGAGAAGCCATACTGAGTATGAACAAAAACAATAATAAACAGCTTAACAATCGGCCGACGGGAGAGAGGGAGAGAGTTGCCGACGACCGAGAGTTTAAGGAATCTCCATAAAGGAGGTAACAGATGCCCGATAACAAAGAAGAGCTAAACCCGGGGGAGGAAATGGAGGAAACTTCCGAAAAAGACGTGGCGCTGGCAGCCAAAGAGCGGCGCATCGCCGAGCTGGAGCAGGCCCTGGCTGGCAAGGACGAGGAGATTGCCGCCCTGACCGAGTCGGCAGCGGAGCTGGAGCAAAGGCTGGCCGAGCGAGAAGAGAGCCTGGCGCAGGCGATAGCCAGCTACCGGGCGCTGGCGGTCAAATATAACCCCGCCGTGCCCGAGGAACAGATTTCTGGCGACAGCATCGAGGAGATTGATGCTTCCCTGGCCAGCGCTCAGGCCCTCATTAACCGGGTGAGGCAGGAACTGGAGGCGGAAATGGCCGCCGCCAGGATACCCACAGGCGCGCCACAAAGGACGCCCGCCGACCTGTCCGCTTTATCCCCTCGGGACAAGATTCAATACGCCATAGGCGAAAGGAGATAGAAAATGGCATTAACACTAGACGAGGCAGCCAAGCTGTCCAATGATATGCTACTACAGGGGGTGGTCGAGACCATCGTTAAGGACTCGCCCGTCCTCAAGCAGCTGCCCTTCATCGAGATTGTGGGCAACGTCCTGACCTACAACCAGGAAAAGACCCTGCCTACTATCGATTTCTACGATGTGGGCGACACCTGGAGCGAATCGACGCCGACCTTCGAACAGAAAACGGCCTCCCTGAAGATTATGGGTGGCGATGCTGACGTGGATAACTTCCTCAAGGCGACCCGCAGCAACATCCAGGACCTGGAAACGGCCGTGGTCGAGCTCAAGGCCAAGGCGCTCAAGGACAAGTTTGAGGAGAACTTCATCTACGGCGAGGCCTCAGGCAGCAAGGAGTTCGACGGGCTGAGGAAGCTCATTGATACCACCACCGCCAGCGACCAGGTAATCGCCATGGGCGCCAGCGGGGCCACGCTGACGCTGGCCAAGCTGGACGAGCTCATCGATGCCGTCAAGGGCGGCAAGCCCGACATACTGCTCATGAGCCGACGCTCGCGCCGCAAGCTCAACGCCCTAGTGAGGGCGGCGGGGGGCATGATTGAGACCGACCGCGACCAGTGGGGCAGTTTTATTCAACTCTGGGACGGCGTCCCCATCGGCGTCAACGACTGGATACTGGACACCCACACCCTGAGCGGCGGGGTGGAGACGGCCACCACCGGTGGTGACTGCTCTACCATTTACGCCTTCCAGATGGGCGAGGGCGCCCTCTGCGGGCTGACCAGCCCCGGTCACCTGACGGTGGAGCCTATCGGAAGCCTGGAGACCAAGGACGCCTCGCGCACCCGCATTAAGTGGTACTGCTCGTTGGCGCTCTTCAGCTCCATCAAGGCAGCCGCTCTAATCGGGGTGCAGGACTAAATTCTATAGCATCGGGGGAGCTTGTATTAGCTCCCCCTGAGGAGGAAAAAATGGAAAAGCAAGAGACAGCCCGGTGGCTCTGTCGCTACCACTTGAGCAAATATCGGGAGGATATCGGGGCCTACCGGGGACGGGAGGCGGATTTTCACGCCCGGTTCAAGCCCTACGAGGTCATCGAGGGCGAGGGCAACTGCCTACTCAACTCCGGCATCAACGAGATGTGGGACCTGATTACGGGCGAGGTCTCCGGCTCGAGCCATATCTTCGATAACGCCGCCGCCCAAATCGGTGTCGGCGACAGCTCGACGGCGGCCGACCCTTCCCAGACCGACCTCCAGGCCTCTACTAACAAGACCTACAAGGGCATGGAGAACGGCTATCCCACCTCCACCAGCCAGAAAGCGACCTTTAAGGCCAGCTTCGGGGATAGCGACGCTAACTACGCCTGGAACGAGTGGGTGGTCAAACAGGCCACCAGCGCCAAATGCCTCAACCGCAAGGTGGAATCGCTGGGCACCAAGTCCAGCGGCACCTGGACGCTGGAGGTCAGCATTACTCTAAGCTAGGGAGTCGAGGGAGAGTGAATAATGGCTAATGATTTCAGCGGCGACCCCAACTGCGTTGGCCTGTGGAAGTTCGATAATAACGCCGACGACGGCAAGGGCGACAACGACCTGACCGAGGTCGGCTCTCCCTCTTATGACAGCAGTAATAAGAAAGAGGGGACGCACTGTATCGACCTTGAGGAATCTAGCGTTCAGTATTGTACCATTGCCGATGGTGATTTAGATACTGGTTTCCCGGGCAAAAGTGGCACAAGCGAACAGTCATTCTCAATGTGTTGCTGGGTTAAGGCGGAGTCTATTAGTAGTTCCTACCGAGGTGGGCTTGTTGACAAGTTTGATTATGCTGGTAGCAGGATGAGCTACTCTCTCCATATAAGAACTGACGGCAAGCCCGAACTTTATCTTGGCTATAATGGTGGAGCTAGTGTTTCCAGTATTACCTTCTATACAGCCATATCTACAGGCAAATGGTATCACATCGCTGCTGTTTATGATGCTTCTGACAACAGCATGAAGCTGAGGGTTTGGGACGATGATGCCGGGGCCCTCCTCGACGATAACAAAGAGGGGACGGCTGGTGGTGATATGTCCCCTGATAGTACCCCCCTAGAGATAGGTCGCTACAATATAGACAACTTTAGCACTTTCGATGGTCTTATTGATGAAGTCGTCTTCTTCAAGGACGTCCTATCTGATGCTGAGATAGACCAAATAAGGGCAGGGGCTTATGGGGCCGCCGTTACCGAGAAGAACTCCGCCGATAGCGGCTCGGGAGCTGAAGCGTCCATCGTCAGCGCTATGCTGACGAGCACCGAAGGCGGCACTGGTGCTGATACCGTTGAGTCCCTGCAGACGCCAGCCGCCAAGACCTCAGCCGATGTCGGCTCGGGCGCCGAAGGCACGCCGACCCAGAGCGCTATTCTTACCGGCAGCGAAAACGGCACCGGCGTTGACGCCGTTGAGTCGCTGCAGACACCAGCGGCCAAGACCTCGACCGACGTCGGCGGCGGTATCGAAGCCCTTATTGCCCGACTGCTGGCCGGCGAGGAAAGCGGTGCCGCCGTCGAAGCCAGCAGTCTGGACACAGGAGGGGAAATCGAAGAGCTGTTTGCCGACGAATCGGGAGAGGGCGCTGACCGCCTCGTAGCCAGTATAGAAATGCCCACTAAGGGGGGAGGCATGAAACTATGGACTTAAGCACGATGAGAACTATCGTCAGGCGCGACCTGAAAGATGAGGACTCGGGGAACTACCGTTGGAGCAATGACGAGCTGGACCAGCACATCGCCCACGCCGTCAAGGACTTTTCCGAGGCGGTACCACTGCCGACCAAAGCCACCCTACCCACCACCGCCGACTCGCGGGTGATTGACATCTCCCCCCTCACCGACCGGGTGATGGTGGAGGCAGTGGAATACCCGCTGGAGCAGTTCCCGCCCCGCTACCAGAAGTTCGCCCTCTGGGGGCAAGCCCTGACCCTTTTCGTCGATGAAGCCCCCGAAGGCGATAACTGTAATGTCTACTACGGCATACTGCATACCCTTGACGCTAATGGCTCGACCATTGACATCAAGTACGAGGAGCTGATTGCCACCGGTGCCGAGGGCTACGCCGCCGTGGAGTGGGCGGGCTACGCCGTCAACCGGGTGAGCCTGGGCGGCAGCACCACTCCCCAGGAGTTTCTCGCCTGGGGCAACGAGAAGCTGAAGCAGTTCCGTAAAGAGCTGAAAAGGCTGGGGCGGAGGAACAAGGTCCGCATACGCCAGCTCTACCAGCTGTAAAGGAGTGTTATGACCACGAGAGCGACTAAAGTAAAAGAGGGCCTACCCAAAGAGGCCTTTGCCATCGTCGGCGACCCCGCCGACCCCGAGAGCTGGAAGCTGCCCCACCACAAGCGGAGCATCTACCGCGCTCTCAAGGGGACGCTGGATGTCGAAAGAACGGTGGATTGGGAACGGATGGGGGCGGCGGTGGCGGCGCTGTCCCCCGCCGGTTTTCGGGGGCGGAGGGTGGCCGCCAGCCCCGAAGAGATACTTAAGGCCGCCCGCCACCTGGCCGACCATTACCGAAAGGCCAATAAGCCGCTGCCCGATACGCTGGCGGCATTGGGGTGAAACAATGAAAAATTGGATAGAGTTAATCAAGGCCGTCGTCAGACCCTTTATCATCGTCTGGGGGTTTTCCGTCTACGGGGTTTGCATCTTGTCGGAACTGGAAGCGCCGACGCTGCTGGTGGGGCTGGTGACGGCGGTCATCGCGGAGTATTTCGGCGAAAGGGCCGTCAAAAGGCTAAGGGAAAAGTGAGACAGCTCAGCGCGACACTGCTCGCCGCCCAGAAGGAGGCGACGCGCACGCCCTACGTCAAGGTGGAGGCCTACAACAAGCACGCCGGCGTGGTCAATCTGCGCTGGGAGAGGCTCTATGAGGGCGAGGAGGCCGATTACTATCACGCCGCCGCCATGCCCGGCGACGGCTCGCTGGTCAGGGTAAGGGTGACGCCCCCCTCCGATTCCCGCAAGCTCTACCGCCAGCGGGTAGCGGCCCCCGGCCCCCAGTCCGACTTCAGCCAGTGGGTCTATACCAGCCAGTACAACGTGGTCACCGTGGCCGCTTGTGCCTTGGGGGCCGAGGTATCGATATTCTGGATAAAATCGAGCCGCGAGCTTTATCAGCTCAAGAGCAGCGACTACGGCGCCAGCTGGGGCAGCCCCCAGCTCTTGACCTACACCCCGACCACGGCCATCAACGGTTTAGCCTGTGCCTATAAGCCCAACGGCGATATCGGGCTTTTCTTCGCCGACCAGGCGACGCTCTACGTGATGAAGCGCATCAATGACAGCTGGGGGAGCAAGGTAGCCTGGGACAAGACGACGGGCGACCTCTCCGGCCTGGCCGCCGTCTATGATGGTGACTGGAACCTCTTTGTCACCGGCAAAGATTCCAACGACGATTATAAGCTCTGGTCGCTGGTCTACGGGGACGGAGGAGAGGTGGCGGTGGGTGACTGGTCGGAGCTTAAGGTCTTGGCCACCGCCCCTTCCGACGGTGACTACCAATACCGCGCCGCCTTCATGGCTAAGCCCGATGTTTATCGCGGCTTCTTTATCGAAAAGTTCAACGGTAACGAGTCCTATAACCGCCCCTTCTGGTCGCACTTGATGTCTGAAACAAAGTTCATCGATAACCTCTGGCACGAGCCCGTGCCCTTCAACCTGGAAAGCCAGTACGGGCTGGCTATCGCCCACCACGGCAACTATGCCTGGCTTTCCGCCCCCGGCGGCGTCTGGCGGGCCAGGCTAACGGAGGAGAAGCTGGATTTGAGCGCCGATGTCCTCTCCCTGAAAGAGGAACTGGCATCAAACCGTGGCGAGCTTAGCGTCGAGCTGGCTAACGACGACGGCAGGTACAGCGCACCGGGGGAGGGTGATATCTCTCTGCTTGATATCGGCGGCCAGCTTGAGTTCAGCCCCGGCTATGTTACCAGCCAGGGCAACGAGGCAAGCTCAGGGCCAACCTTTATCGTTGAGGTTTTTGAGCATATCAGCGCCGGCGGTAAAGCCAGCCTGGTCCTAAACGCCTTCGACGGCTGGAGGCTCATCGAGAACTGGCGGGCGCGGCACCAGTTCCGATGGAATAAACAGTCCGACGAGATGAGCGTCAAGCAGATTCTGGCCTTCGTGCTGGGACGGGTGGGGCTAAGGCTGGCGGTGAAGTCGGCGTCTGAAGCTCTGACCAATGATTACCCCGACTTCGCCATCAACCCTAATAACAGAGGGGATGATATTATTCAAAGGCTGCTTTCATTAGTGCCCGATGTCCTCTTTATCGAGGGCGATACCGCCTACGTGGTCAATCCGCTGGCATCAGACGCATCTGACTATTCCTACGGCTCAGCCCACCCCGTCTTTGAGGGCAAATACAGAGCCGAGGCGGGGAAGCTTAATCGTCTCCAGGTAGAGGGCTACGACCCCTCCCAGGACGAGCCCATTGTGGTCGATAGCTTCGCCTGGGAGGAGATAGAGCGGCTTCACGACCGACTGGGGCGGCTCGAGGATAAGAACATAGACAGCGCCGCCGGCGCTGAGGACAGAGGCGAAGCCTACCTGAGGGAGGTGGAGATGGCGGCGGCCAACGGCGCTATTCTGGTCCCGCCCAACTGCGGGCAGCAGTTGTACGACGTTATTGATATCACCGACAGCCGCGCCGGACTTTCCGCCGCCAAAAAGCGCGTCAACGGGCTGACGCTTTTCTATAGCCCCCAGCGCGGAGACTACCACCAAAGATTGCTATTAGGTGGAGTTTGAGGCGTAGGTTTTCCTACCCACCCTACCCACCCTTCAGAGGTGTAACCTCTAAAAACTTCTTTCCCCACCCCCAAATTTAGGGGGTTTGAAAGGGGGACAAAGTCCCCCTTTTGAAAGACTTGTGTTGGGTGGGCAGGGTGGGACGATAATACGTCCGCACAACAAAGGTGGGGGAAAAGAGGGGCACCACCCCAAAAAGGAGAATGCCATGAGGTGCAAAAAAGCAATTCTAAAGGGTTTCAACTCCGGTGACTACACCGCCACCATTCAAATCAGCGGCAGCTACAAAGTCTACCTACAGGGCGTGGCCGTGGCGCGCAACATACCCGCCGCCGAAATGGCGCTGGGCCGAAAGCTGGCCGTCATCTTCTTCGACGAGCACAACGCCAAAGACGCCGTGGTGGCAGCGGTTTACGCTTAAAAGGGAATTTTTTGACGTCTTATGATACAATATGTATCGAAGACCAATATTTAAGTGTTTCCAAAACTCGAAGGAGGCAAAATGATGGAGACGCATGATTGGCTCTTGCTCGCTATAGGCGATACCTTAGAACCCATTCAAATCCAGAAGACCCTCTTCAAATTTGCACAGGAATCAGGTGCTAAGAAAAAGGAACTATATAGATTTATTCCCTACAATTGGGGGCCATGCAGTCTAAAAATATACGATGATCTTGGTCAGCTCCGTGATGAAGGCCTTATAGAATTTGTTCCATCGGGCAAAGGTTGGAATCTGTACCGACCTACAGAAGCTGGAGTAGAGAAAGCAGGCGAGCTAAGAGAAAAAGCAGATAATGAGCTCATAGGCAAGCTAGATGCCGCTCGGAGTTATGTAACAAGCCGTGACTTTGAGACCCTCCTTTCTGATGTCTATAAGGAATACCCGGAGTTCTCGTCTGAAAGCCGGTTTAAGAAATAGAATCCCGTGAGTGCATCTACAACGATAATCGCCGCCCTGAAGTTTGAGGGCGGCGTTGTCATTGCAGCAGATTCACAAGCATCTGACCTCGTAGCTGGAGTACGCTGGCCTGTTGAGAAATTAGACTGTATTGGAGAGCATCCTTGTGTTGCAGGTTTTAGCGGTTCTATCGCTAACTCTCAGAAAGCGCGCACCAAACTAGAGGCGACCACCCTGTATCCGAAAATGTTCAAAAAACGCGACAAGATTAGAGATGCGGTAGATAGATGTCTTAGTCCGATATACCAGCAAATAAAGAAAGCCAACGACATTGCACGAAGGGATATTTATAGAACTTCTCTTTGGGGTTTAATAGTGTTTTGGGCTGAAGAAGCCCCTCAAATCTTAGAATGCGGAATAAATGGTGACCTAGAGTTTCATCCCCTTTTTCAAGCCATCGGAAGTGGTGCTAACACAGCGCATGCAATATATAGAACGCTGGGAGGGGAAAGGTTATCTACTTTAGACGAACGCAAAGCTCTATTGGTTATGCTACGTATTGTGAGAACATGCGTAAATGTTGAATTATTAGGAGTTAGTGGACCCTTCTCTACATGGGTAACCTCTAAAAATAAAGCTAGAAAAATATCCCCAGATGAAATACAGCCAATTCTGCAGTTCGTTGATCGATGGGAGGAGGATGACCGCACGCGTTTCATTAATGAGATGTAAACTGTGCAGTCGCAACCTTCAGAATCACTAATTCCGCTGACTTAATAATAACGCTTCCCTGATCTATCAATACAATAAATTCCTTGACGGCCAAAGCCGCAGACGATACAATGGCTTGGCTGTTCAAATGTCCAAGAAATACGACGTTATCATTGTCGGCGGCGGGCCCGCGGGTATCTTTGCCGCCCTGGAACTGGCCCCCGACGACCTCAAGATTCTGCTTATCGAAGAGGGCCGGGACCTCGAAAAGCGCCAGTGCCCGGCGCGCGATACCGGCCTGCCCTGTCCCCCCTGCACCCCCTGCAACCTGGTCTGCGGGCTGGGCGGGGCGGGGGCCTTCAGCGACGGCAAGCTGACGCTGACCTCACAGGTGGGGGGCATACTCCCCAGCTACCTCGGCGAAGAGCCGACAGAAGAGCTTATCAAATACGTCGACGAGCTTTACCTAAAGTTCGGCGCCCCCGATAAGCTCTACGGAACGGGCAAGAAGGTCGAGCAACTGCGCCAGAAGGCCGACCTAGCGGGTTTGAGGCTGGTGCCGCTGCCCATACGCCACCTCGGCACCGAGCACTGCCGCCTAGTGCTGAAATCGATGTGGGACTACTTGAGTCCGCGCCTGGAATCGCGGCTGCGCACGGCGGTGGCTACCATCAACGTGGCCAAGGGCAAGGTCAAGGGGGTCACCACTGAGTCCGGGGAGAGCTTTGACTGCGACTATTTGATTCTGGCCCCGGGCCGTGAGGGGGCCGACTGGCTGGCCCAGGAAGCCGAGCGGTTGAAGCTGACCATGCACAGCAACCCGGTGGATGTGGGGGTGAGGGTGGAAGTACCGGCGGCAGTCATGGCGCCGTTGACCGACGTCCTCTACGAGTCCAAGCTGGAGTTCCTCTCCAAGAGCTTCGACGACCGGGTGAGGACCTTCTGCATGTGCCCCGGTGGCGAGGTCATCATGGAGTCCACAGGCGGCCGTGACCCTGTCATCACCGTCAACGGGCACAGCTACGCCGAGCGCAAGACGGACAACACCAACTTCGCCCTGCTGGTGAGCACCGCCTTCACCAAGCCCTTCAACCAGCCCATCGCCTACGGGCGCTACCTGGCGCGGCTGGCCAATATCTTAAGCGGCGGTGTGCTCCTGCAGCGCCTGGGCGACCTGATGGAAGGGCGGCGCTCCACTCCGGAGCGCATCGAACGTGGCCTGACCAAACCCACCTTAAAGAACGCTACCCCGGGTGACCTCAGCTTCGCCCTGCCCTATCGTTATCTCACCGATTTGGTGGAGATGCTGCAGGCGATGGACAAGTTGGTCCCGGGTGTGGCCTCGCACCACACCCTGCTCTACGGCATCGAGGTCAAGTTCTACTCCTTCCGCCCCCAACTCAGCCCCACCCTGGAGACCGAGGTCGAGGGCATGTTCGCCGTCGGCGACGGCGCAGGGGTAAGCCGCGGCTTGATTCAGGCATCGGTTTCGGGCGTGGTCGCTGCCCGCGAGATAGTAAACCGGAAGAGGTGTTAGGGCACCCTGATTAGCTTTCCCCACCCCACCTTTGTCATCGAACGTTGTTCTGACCCACCCTACCCACCCAACAGAAGTCTTTCCAAGAGGGGGCTTTGCCCCCTCTTTAACTCCCCCAAGGGGGGATGTCAATCCTTATGATTCGGGGGTTATTAAGGGGGGCGTAGCCCCCCTTTAAAAGACGTTTATAGGGCGGGTCGGTGTGGGAAGAAACACCTGGGGGTGGGGAGATATAGCCCTCCAAACAAGGTGACTAACAGGAGTCTATCCCCCTCTAAACAATACCCAGTTGACAGCGTGCCCCAAGCTGACTAAAATGTGGTGGGTAAAAAGAACAGCGAGGTTTTCGAAAAGGAGGAGGATGCTGCGTGGCTAATGTGGTAGCTACGGACAACGAGAACTTCGAGAGTTTGCTGCGCCGCTTCAACAAAAAGGTACAGCAAGAAGGTATCCTGGCCGAGGTACGGCGGCGCGAACACTACGAGAAGCCCAGTGTCAAGCGCAAGCGTAAGGGCGCCGCCAAGAGGCGCAAGAGCGCCCGAACGTCGAGAAGATAGGTCTTATGACACAACCATCCCCCTTACAACAGAAGCTGAACGACGACCTTAAGCAGGCAATGAAGGACGGGGACGTTGTCAAACGCTCCGTCATCCGCCTGGTAATGGCCGCCATCAAGAACGCCGAAATCGCCAAGCAGAAAGCGCTGGAGGACGGCGATATTCTAGGCGTCATCGCCAAGGAAATCCGCCAGCGCAAGGAGAGCATCGAGGCTTTCAAAGAGGGAAACCGCCCCGAGCTGGCGGCCAACGAAGAGGCCGAGATGGCCGTCCTCGAAGCCTACATGCCCGCCCAGATGAGCCGCGATGAGATTGTGGCCGAGGCCAAAAAGGTCATCGGGGAGGTGGGGGCGAAGAGCCTCAGGGACAAGGGCAAGGTGATGCCCCAGCTCATCGCCAGGCTAAAGGGCAAGGCTGACGGGCGGGAGATAAACGAGGTCGTCACCGAGCTTCTGAGCTAAAACCTTCTGCCCCTTCTTTTAGGTTCCAGGTAACCCCTTAAAGACGTCCTGCCTTCGACATCGCCTAGGGCGGTTGTGTCCTTCTGCGTTACAGCGTCTTCTGCCAGCTTATCCTCGATGGCTTCGACCATCCACTCCCGCATCGTCTTACCCTGCAGGGCCGCTGCCGCCTTGACGCGGTTCCTGAGCTCGGGGTCGATGTCGAGAAAGTACCGGGGGCGCTTTGCTGACTTGGCCACTTCAAGCCTCCAAACTAATTTATATAGCCATTATAGCCAATACAGCCAGAATCGTCAATATCCTCTAAGGCAAGGCTCTGCCTAGCTCCGTTTCCAGATACCCCGCCTTGGTGCCCAGCTCAATCATGGCCCAGGGCAGCTTTTGGTCGGTACCCCAACGTTGATTGGCGTAGAAGTCTATATCGATATGGCGTCTCTCGACTGAATTACGCCAGGCGGCCAGCGACAGCTTTTCGATATCAGCCAGCGCCTTTGCCAATTCTACGTCCCCCCGCGCCAAAACCCCCTGCACTTGGCTCCAGGCCGGGCTCTCTGCCCTGATTTTGATACCTTTGGGCATGAGGGCGTTTTTGAGATGAGATAAGCGCTGATTCAGAACAAAAGTATCGGCCATGGGCAGCCACTGGAAGGGCGTGCCCGCCTTGGGCACGAAGGGGGAAACGTTGAGGGTCAGGCGGCAGCCCGTTTGCTTTTTATCGATGGCGTTTTTACACTTCAGAGCTAGACCTATAATCGCCTCTATATCCTCGTCGCTTTCCGAGGGCAGGCCGATGACAAAGTAGAGCTTGAGCTGCCTTATCCCCACCCCAGCCACCTTCTCCACCGCTCTGAGGATATCGTCCTCGGTGATGCCCTTCTTGACCAGCTGGCGCAGTCGCTCAGAGCCCGCCTCGGGGGCCAGGGTAACCGTTTTGGCGCCGCCCCTGGCCAGCTCTCTTATGACCACGTCGGAGAGCGGTGCGATACGCAGTGAGCTTAGGGATAGCTCGGCGCCCATGGCGGTTAGTCTCGGTAGCAGTTCTTCGATTTGGGGGTGGGAGGAGACGGCGGCGCCGACCAGACCCAGTCTCCGGCGGTATTTGAGACCCTCCTCAGCTTGAGACAAGAGGCTTTCCAGCGAGCGGAGGCGCATGGGAGCAAAGCACTGGCTGACCAGGCAGAAGCGGCAGCCCCAGTTGCAACCCCTCTCCGCCTCGATAAGGTAGAGGTCGCCCAGCTCGGTGTCGCGGGTGAGTACCGCTGAGGCCACGGGAAAGTCGTCCAGGTTCTGTGCATACTGCCGCACCACCGCCCCACCCGAATAGTGTTGGGGGACATACATGCCGTCCAGCGCACTCAGCGCTTTGAGCCCTCCGTCGCACCCGACGCCTTCGGTAATTATGGGCAGCACTTTGGGTAGCAGCGGCTCGGCCTCGCCGATAGCCAGAGCGTCGAAGAAGGGGGCCAGGGGCATAGGGTTGGCCATGATGCAGGGGCCCCCCGCGATGACCAGCGGCTGGCCTTCTGAGCGCTCCTGGGCATACAGGGGTATGCCGCTGTCTTTCAGGATACTGACGACGTTGAAGTAGTCGAGCTCATAGGATATGGAAAAGATGACGACGGCAAAGTCGCTTAAGGGCCTCTGCGATTCCATGGATATAGGGGCTTCCCCTTCCCAAAAGACGCGCTCGCCGACAACGTTATCGTAGCTATTGAGCCAGCGGTAGAGGGCGTGGACGCCCAGGTTGGACATGCCCAGGTAGTAGGAGTTGGGATAGACGATAGCGACGGGGAGACGGCCTCCCCAGTCCTTGACCACGGCGCCCTGCTCGCGGGAGAGGCGACGCCTGGCTTTTTCTATCTCTTCCCAGCCCATAGGTTACCCCACAATCAGCTCGACAAAGCTGTTTTCCCTCAGGTCGAAAAGCCCCGATTCGCAGATGCGCAAAAAAGGTATGGCTGGGGTGGGAAGGACGGCCAGGGTGAGGCGGATATCTTGGGACTTCGCCCCCAGCCCCTCTGCTGCCTTCTGGATAGCGTTGAGCTTGGCGGCTATGGTCTCCATCGGCTCGGTGGAGATTTCACCAGCCACCGGAAAGGCTATCTCGGCCAATATCTTACCACCGTCGCAGACCACCATGCCCCCACCCATCTCCCGGATGCGGTTTGTCGCCCGTGCCATATCGTTTTCGTCAGCGCCAACGACCACCAAGTCGCTGCAGTCCCAGACCGAGCTGGTGGCGACGGCCCCCTTTTTGAGTCCGATGCCCCGTATCAGGCCGACGAAGCGCTTGCCGCTACCGAAGGTGCGCTCGATGGCGGCCACCTTTAGTATGTCCTTGCTGACGTCGATCTTGAGCTGGCCGTCGGTAATGGGCATATCTATAATCTCTTCCCTGACGAGGAGGTCGGTTATCTGCTTCATCAGCCTGACCTTGACCTCCTGGCGACCCCCCACCCGGATGATGAAGTCATCGGCGCTAAAGTCGTCGGGCAGGCGCAGGCTGTTGCCCAGCGACGACGGGTAGCGGTGCTGACGCGGCGGGACGAGTATCTGGCCGTTTTGAGAGACCACCCGCCCGTTGCTGATGACGTACTCGGCCTTGATCGTCTTTAAGTTCGGGATGATAACGATGTCAGCGTATTTGCCCGGGGCGATGCCGCCGACGTCGTGGTCTAGGGCGAAGTGCTGAGCGACGTTGACGGTGGCCATCTGCACCGCCTGGACGGGGTCGAAGCCGAGGACGATGGCCTTCTGCACCACGAACTCCATATAGCCGCGATTGACCAGCTGTTCAGGGCCGACACCGTCGGTGGATATGGCCAGGCGGTTTAAGGGGAGGCCACTGTCCTTTATGGGGGCGACGGCCTTCAGCTCCCGGCGCACTTCGCCCTCCCGTATCAGGATGAAAAGCCCCAGCTTTAGCCTCTCCAAGACCTCTTTGGCGTTTATCGGCTCGTGGCAGGAGCTAACGCCCGTGGCCACGTAGGCCTGCAGCTTCTTGCCGTTGGCGCCGGCGCTGTGCCCGTCTACTTTCCCGCCCAGTCTTACCGTCTCGGCGATGAGGTCGAGCACCCTCCGGTTGCCCCCCACCACATCCCCCCAGTAAGGCTCGCCCAGCCCGATGACCTCTTTGTAGCGCAAGAGTCGGCGCAATTCCTTGACACCGATGGCGTTGGCCTCGGTTATCGGGCTGATGGTGACCATGGGCGGGGCAGTGACTAGGATTTTTACGGGCTGGCGGCGTACCGAGTCCAGGAAGTGGCTGACCCCTTCGTAGCCCACCGTGGTGGCGATGGTGCAGCTCTCGGTGATGATGGTGGTGGTTCCCCCCCGAATGGCGAAACGCAAAAGCTCATTTATTGTGTAGAGGACGTCGACGTGGGTGTGGCCATCAATGAAGCCAGGGACTAAAGTCTTGCCCGCAGCGTCGATGACCTGAGTCTTTGAGCCGATGGACTTGGCGGTATCGTTGCCCACGTAGGCGATACGCTCGCCCTTGATGAGCACCGAGGCCTTCTCAATCTCTCCGGTATAGACGTTGACCACCGCGCCGTTGATTATGGCTAAATCAGCCTCGGCCTCCCCCAGTGCCACTTTGATTAGCTCTTGCCTGTCGTTCGGCATACTGCCCCATTATACAGGCTCTATAGGGAAAATGCGATTGGGTTAGTTAGAATCCCCCCACCCCCCCAGGTAGTTTTCCCACACCGACCCACCCTATAAACGTCTTTTCTAAGGGGGGCTTCGCCCCCCTTAACAACCCCCAAAAATTATGTGGGACTGACGTCCCTTATGGGGGAGTTCAAGAGGGGGCTACGCCCCCTCTTGGAAAGACTTCGTTGGGTGGGCAGGGTGGGTAAACACAACGTACGCTGACAGAGTGGGGCGGGGCGAAAAACCTCTGGTGAAAACTATTTGGTGGACTATGCTAAAATATCAGGCAAGGGAGATAAAACTATGAGCGAATCACCCATCCCTCAGCAAATCAGTCAAAAAGGCAGCGATAAGGAAGAGATTGCGCAGCGGGTTATCGACGAGCCGACACTGCTCGCCGACGTCCTGGAGGGATTGAATGCCCACCCCGCCGCCATAAAATTTGGCTGCGGCAAGGTCCTCCGTATCATCAGCCAGAAAAAGCCCCAGCTCCTCTATCCCTACTTCGACTTCTTCGTCAATCGCCTCGATATAGATAACACCTTCCTCAAGTGCGACGCCATTCTTACCCTGGCTAACCTGGCGGCTGTAGATTCCGATGGCAAATTCGAGGCCATCTTCGACCGCTACTTCGCCCCCATCAGCGGCCCGACGCTGATTGTAGCCGCTAATATAATCGGGGGCGCCGCCAAGATAGCCCAAGCCAAACCAGAGCTTACCGATAGGATTGTTGACGAGCTACTTAAAGTGGAAAACGCCCGCTACCAGACCGACGAGTGCCGCCGTATAGCGCTGGGCCATGCCATAACCTCTTTCGGGCAGTTCTTCGAGCAAATCGGGGATAAGGAAAGGGTCTTAAAGCTGGTCAGGAAACAGCTGGCCAACACCAGAAAAGGCACGGCTAAGAAGGCGGAACAGTTTTTGAAGAAGCACGGGGGGTAAAATCCCCCCTAATCCCCCCACCTTGCCAACGTTGGTTTTTCGTCCCAACCCAGCCCGCCCTAATGAGTAAACTCCTTAACCTGTAGGTTACGACACCCCACCCCAAAACTGGTGGTGGGACGCACCTGATAAGGGATATATAAGGGTCTAACCCTTATAGGGTGGGCACTGGGTGGGAAATCAAGACGTACGCTAACAAGGTGGGGTGGAAAGAAGACCTGGGTGGCGGGGTCAAAAACCCCTCAACATTTCGTAAACCCACAGGAAGGACAGATGTAACACCCTTCCTGATAGACCAGCAAATTACCGCAGTCGGGGCACTGCCCCGCCAGGTTCTTGACAGCATCGGCACCCTGGCCGCCGTTCTCGCTGCTCAGCGGCACCTCGGGGCTCTGGGGCGGTGGCGCAACATGGCCGCTTTCGCCACCGATGTGTCTCTCCAGGACGCTGGCGATGGCGTCGGCACAGGAGAGGATAGACCTGCCGTTTTCCCAGGCGATGTTGGGACAGCGGATGCCCTTGAGCTGTTTGACCACCGAGTTGACGTCCACCCCGGAGCGAAGCGCCAGCGTTATCTGACGGCAGGTGGCTTCGAGCTGGGCGGAGGCGCAGCCGCCCGACTTGCCCAGCGTGGCGAAGACCTCGAAGATGCCCTTATCGTCGTAAGCCACCGTGATGTAGAGCGAGCCGCAACCGGTGCTGACCTTGGTAATCGCCCCCTTGGTCTCGGTGGGGCGCTGGCGGGGCGTCAGCTTAAAGGGCTTTTCCTCTTTCTTCCTGCCCGTGGTCAGTACCTGGGCATCGCGGCTGCGGTCGCGGTAGATGGTTATCCCTTTTAATCCCTCTTCGTAGGCCATCTTATATACAGTGGCGATATCCTCTCTGGTGGCCTCCTGGGGGAAGTTGACCGTCTTAGAGACAGCGTTGTCGGTAGACTTCTGGAAGGCGGCCTGCATCCTGACGTGCCACTCGGGGGTTATATCGTGGGCGGTGATGAAGACCCGCTTGACCTCGTCGGGGATACCATCCATCTCATGGAGCTTGACCCCCTCGGCCAGCTGCTTCATCAGCTCGTCGGAGTAGAAGCCGCCGTCACGGGCCACCTGCTCGAAATAGGGGTTCACCTCAATAAATTGAGCGCCATCCAAGATATTTTTGGTATAGCTCAGGGCGAAGAGGGGCTCGATGCCGCTGGAACAGCCGGCAATTATGCTCAAGGTGCCCGTAGGGGCGATGGTGGTGCAGGAGGCGTTGCGCATCTTGGCGCCGCCGGGGACATCGTAGATGCTGCCAGGATAGGCGGGGAAAACGCCCCTTTCTTCGGCCAGCGCCGCCGAGGCCTTGTCCGCCTCGTCGTGGACGAAGCGCATGACCTCGGTGCCGATTTTGAGCGCCTCCTCGGAGTTATAGGGGATGCCCAGCATGAGCAGCATATCGGCAAAGCCCATCACCCCCAGCCCGATTTTGCGCGACTTCTCGGTCATATCCTTTATCTTTTCGAGTGGGAACTTGTTGACGTCGATGACGTTATCCAGGAACCTGACGGCGGCCTTGACCACCCGCGCCAGTTTGGGGTAGTCGATTTCGTATTTGCCGTCGCTGGCTTTAAGCATGCGCGCCAGGTTCACCGAGCCCAGGTTGCAGGATTCGTAGGGGAGGAGGGGCTGCTCGCCACAGGGGTTAGTCGATTCGATTTTGCCCAGCTTAGGAGTAGGGTTATCATGGTTGATGCGGTCAATAAAGACGATACCGGGGTCGCCCGTCTTCCAAGCCATATCCACGATTTTGTCGAAGACCTCGGTGGCGTTGAGCTTTTTCACCACCTTTTTGGTGCGGGGGCTGAGCAGGTCGTATTCGGCACCGTTCTTGACCGCCTCCATGAACTCGGTGGTTACCGCCACCGAGATGTTGAAGTTGGTCAGCTTGGCGGAGTCTTCCTTGGCGGTGATGAAGCGCATGATGTCGGGGTGGTCGACGCTAAGGATGCCCATATTGGCCCCCCGCCGCGTCCCCCCCTGCTTGGTGACATCGGTGGTGGTGTCAAAGACCTCCATAAAGGAGACGGGGCCGCTGGCCACGCCCGAGGTGGACTTGACGAAGTCGCCTTCGGGCCTCAGGTTGCTGAAGGAAAAACCGGTGCCGCCGCCGCTCTTATGGATGAGGGCGGTGTACTTCACCGCGTCGAAGATGGACTCCATGGAATCGTTAACGGGGATGACGAAACAGGCCGAAAGCTGCCCCAACTCCCGCCCCGCGTTCATCAGGGTGGGTGAGTTAGGCAAAAACTCCAGGTTAGCCATGAGCTGATAGAACTCGTCCTCTCGGGCCTTGACGTCGGCCTTGGGGTTGTAGTTAAGCTCGGCGGCAGCTATAGCGGCCGCCACGCGGCGCAGCATCTCCTCTGGAGTCTCGGTGACCTTGCCTTCTTTATCTTTCTTTAGATAGCGTTTTTCCAGGACACGAAGAGCGTTATCGGTGAGATTGATGCCCGATGTTGAGGGCGAGGCTTGCGGTTGAACGACGGCGGTCTTTTCCATCTGAGGTTTAGCCTCCTCTTCTTTGGTCGGCTCTTCGGCCTTCGTTTCTATTGCTTCAGCCTCAGGCTCGGTGGGTTCTTTAGCCTTAGGCTGGGGAGGTTCTTTAGATTCTTTGAGGGGCTTTTCGGCCCCCAGAATTTCCTCGACCAGTGCCTGAATCTCGGCATCGCTAAGCAGGCGGGCGACGCGGCGGGGCTTTATGACCAGCTCTTCCATCCCCGGAAAGGGCTGGGCCACCACTTCCTTGGACACCAGGGAAGGGGTCTGCTCCAGGCGCTCGATAACCTGAGAGGTAAGCTGCTCGACGCGGTCACGGTCCGAAAGGCCTATGGACTCAGCAATCTTAAAGATAGCACGTGCTATCTGGTTGCGGTCGACCAGCGGCTGTTTGGCGGCCTTATTCTTGGTCGGGCTCATCTCCGCTTCCTCCGTCGGTTTTTGGCCGTCCCCACCATTTCCTCACCGGGGAGGAAGGATAGCTGACTGGAGGGGACGGACGGCTCGGCTTCGGCGTCGAGCAGGGTATCCACTTCCTCTTTGAGGGTGGTGATATCGGCGAACTCGCGGTAGACGCTGGCGAAACGGATGTAGGCGATGTGGTCCAGGCCCTTCAGCTTTTCCATCACCATGTCGCCGACGACGACGCTGGGCACCTCCGCCTTGCCCAGCTGGTAAAGCTCGGCTTCTATATCGTCGGCCAGCTTTTCCACGCTGCCCGTGGGCAGCGGGCGCTTTTCGCAGGCTTTGCGGATGCCGGTAAGCAACTTTTCGCGGTCGAACTCCTCGCGCCGCTCGTCTTTTTTGATGACGAATAGGCTGGCGGGTTGCAGCCTTTCGTAGGTGGTAAAGCGCTCGCCGCAGCCCAGACACTGGCGCCTACGACGTATGCCCTCGTTTACCTCTCGGGAGTCAATAACCTTGTCTTCACTATGACCGCAATAAGGACAGTTCATAACCCACCACTACATTATATTGGGTAGCGGAGATACAATACCACAACATATAGTGCTTGTCAAGGGATTTTAACCCCCTTTACCCCCGATTTTTAAGACAAAGAAAAAAGGCTGCAGAGCTAGGGCACTCCACAGCCTTTTTAGCCGCTTTCTTCCCTTACCACCACTGGGCTTACTCCTTAGGTGCGCCCGGTGGTGTCTTTATTAGCTTAGTTGACGGCGTAATCGGTTGGCGTCGATGACTGAAGGCGGGGCGGCGCAGGAAGGCGGGAACGTCCAGTTCCTCTTCCTTGCCTCTGAGGCCCCTGAGCAACTCGTTGAACTCCTCTTCCCGACTGACGCCGGCCATTCCCAGCTTGGAAGCAAAACCGGTGGCAATCAGGGTCATCCTTACCTCTTCGCCCATACTTGGGTCTTGTGACACGCCGAAGATGATGTTGGCCTCGGGGTCTACCGCCGCCTTGATGACGTCAGCGGCCTCGTTGACCTCGAACAGGGTAAGACCGGTGCCACCGGAGACATTGAAGAGCACACCGTTGGAGCCCTCAATGGAAACATCCAGCAGCGGGCTGGCCAGGGCCTCGTTGGCCGCGTCGACGGCCCGGCTCTTGCCGGAACCGACGCCCATGGACATCCAGGCCGGTCCCGCGTCTTTCATCACCGCCTTGACGTCGGCGAAGTCAAGGTTGATTAAGCCCGGTACGGTGATAACCTCGGCGATAGCCTGGACGCCGTGGCGCAGCACGTCGTCGGCCAGCTTGAAGGCGTTATCCACCACCGTCTGCTGGTCGCAGAGGTCGAGCAGCTTGTCGTTGGGGATGATGATGAGGGTATCGACCTTGCCCAGCAGGCGGACGATACCGTCCTCGGCAACCTCGGTGCGGTGGGTGCCTTCGAAGGCGAAGGGCTTGGTGACCACGGCGATGGTCAGCGCCCCGGTCTGCTTGGCGGCTTCGGCTACCACCGGCGCGGCGCCGGTACCGGTGCCACCACCCATGCCGCAGGTGACGAACACCATGTCGGAGCCTTCCAGAAGCTCAGAGATCTCCTCGCGGCTCTCTTCAGCCGCCTTCTGGCCCATGTCATGGTCACCGCCCACACCCAAGCCGCGGGTGAGCTTTTCACCGAGCTGGACGCGGACGGGAGCTTCGGTGATAGACAGGGCCTGAGCATCGGTGTTCATACCGATGAACTCCACCCCCTGAATCTGCTCCCTGACCATGCGGGTGATAGCGTTGCAGCCACCACCACCCAAGCCGCAGACCTTAATCTTGGCTGGATTAGGACTGAAGGTTGACTTTGCCATTTCTCCCCCTCCTTTCTTGAGTTTAGCTGTTATTTTTAACGAAAGGCTTTAAAAAGCCGTGAAACAAAGCGTCGGAAACCCGAACCCGCGCCGCGTTTCCAGGTTTGCATCTCCCGGTGCTTGGCTCCCCAGAGCAAGAGGCCAACGCTGGTGGCGTAGGCGGGGTCGTGCAGGGAATCCGAGATACCGTAGACATTGCTGGGGACGCCCACCCTTACCGGTAGTTGCAGGGTATTGCGCCCTAAGGCCTCGATGCCCGCCAGGTTGGAACTGCCGCCCGTGAGCACGATGCCGTCGGGGACCAGCGTCTCGTAGTCGGAACTGGGCATCTCGAGCACGATGAGCCTGAGCACCTCTTCCACGCGGGCGCGGATGATGTCGCAAAGGTCCTGGTGGGAAACGCCGTGCCCGTTGGTGGTCAGGGTATCGCTGCCCGAACCCCCCTTGGTCTCATGGATCGGGGTGACGGAGCCGTACTTCTTCTTCATCTCTTCGGCTACGTCGAAGGGCAACCCCAGACCGATGGCGATGTCCCTGGTTATCTGGTAGCCAGCCACGGGCAGAATGGCGGTGTGCCAGATGCTGCCTTCGCGGAAGATGGCGATGTCGGTGGTGCCACCACCGATATCAGCCAGGACAACGCCTACCTGCTTCTCGTCCTCGGAGAGCACCGCCTCGCTGCTGGCCAGGGGTTCCAGGATTAGGTCGTCGATATCGAGCCCGATGCCGCGGACGCACTTTACCAGGTTTTGCACCGAGGTCACGGCGGCGGTGATGATGTGGGCTTCGACATCGAGCCTGAAGCCGTGCATCCCTATCGGGTTCTTGACCCCCGCCTGGCCGTCGACGGCATAGCCGCGAGGAATGACGTGGAGCAATCGCCTGTCGACGGGGACCTTGACGCTGCGGGCGGTGGTCAGCACTCGCTTCAGGTCGTCGGAGCGCACCAGGCGGTCGTTACGGGTGATGGCGACCACGGCGCGGTTGTTGAGCGAGGTGACGTGCCTTCCGGTGACGCCAACATAGGCCGATTCGACTTTATAGCCGCTGGCCTGCTCCGCCTTCTTCACCGATTCCCTGACCGATTCCTTGGCCTCGTTGATGTTGACCACCAGCCCTTTATGCAACCCTACCGAAGGCGTAACGCCCACGCCCACCACCCGAATATTGCCCGTTTGGTTCACATCGGCGATAGTGGTGCATACCTTGGTGGTGCCAACATCAATGGAAGTTAAAATACCTCTTTTTGTCATCTGCCCCCTCCTTTTTGAGATATTCGGGTCTTTAATTCAATGATTTTAGTTTTCACATCTTCAAACCTCCCCGAGTGACTTCCGTTCACTCTACGGTAAGTCTAGAAGATTGAACTTCCCGTCACTATTATTTTTTCGACCTATCGGGTCGGTGTCGTGCTACTCTCTTGTCTGAAGCGCACGTTCCACTTGCTGCAAAGCGCCCCCAGGTGGGCCTGTACCTCATTGCTTGAGTCCTCGTGCAGCTCGGCCAGGAAACCGTGCAGTAGCTCACCCCCAGTCATACCTGGATTGGGTTCCTTAGGGCCAGGTAGATTAACGTAGACTATCTCGGTCATCATCTTCTGGTATTCAATAGCTGGTTTACCCACTGTTATTCTCCTTCGGCATTGAGATTCGTTCCGCCGCCCTCAGCTTGGCGCTGCGGCTGCGCGGATTATAGTGGACCTCCGCCAGAGACGGAGTAATAACCTTTTTGTTGATTAACCTCAGAGAGGGCTCGTCCTCCCTGGCCCGCGGCTGCATAAATTGCTTGACGACGCGGTCTTCCAGGGAGTGATAGCTGATGACCACCAGCCGTCCGCCGAAGCCGAGGAGCTCGACCGCCTGTTCCAGCGCCGACTTAAGGCTCTCCAGCTCCTGGTTGACAGCGATACGTAGCGCCTGGAAGGTGCGGGTGGCGGGGTGAATTCGTCCCCGCCTCCCCCCCACCGCCTCCTCCACCGTCTTGGCCAGCTGAAGGCTGGTGGTGATGGGACGCTGGCGCACGATGTGGCGGGCTATCTTCTGGCTGTAGCGCTCCTCGCCATAGGCCCTAATAAGCTGGGCGAGCTGGCTTTCGGAGGAGGAGTTGACGATATCATCGGCGGTAATCTCCTGGCGGGGGCTCAGGCGCATGTCGAGCTGTGAGTCGTGCTGGAAGCTGAAACCGCGGTTGTTCTCTTCTAATTGTACTGAGGAAAGCCCCAGGTCGAAGAGGATACCGTGCACGGGGGAGAAGTCGTATTGACTGCAGATTACCTTGAGGTTGGCGAAGTTCTGGTTGACCAGGAGCACGGAATCACCGTAGGCCTCGAGCCTGGCCCCGGCCATCTCTATAGACTCAGGGTCAGCGTCAATGCCCAGCAGTTGCCCACCCGGGGCGCTGCTTTCCAGGATAGCCGCGGCGTGGCCGCCAGGCCCAATGGTGGCGTCTATATAGCGGCCGCCGGGCTGGACGTCAAGCGCCTCGATGACTTCCTCCAGCAACACCGGTATATGGGTGGGCGCTGCCGACATAGTTACACTCATTGGCGCCCCTCCAACCCCTCCAGGAGGAGCCAGGCCTGTTCCTGATGAATGTTCTTCTCTTCTTCCCAGCGTACTTTATTCCATAGCTCGAGGTAGTTATCGGCTCCGATGACAATTACCTCGCTGACAATCTCGGCATGGGTTTTAAGCGGAGTGGGCAAGGCTATGCGGCCCTGGCCGTCCAGCTTCACGCTGAAGGCAGTGGCGAACACCGCCCGCTTTAGCATTCTCATCTTGCTGGGCGATAGCGCCCCTTTGGCCAGCCTCTCTTCCAGCTTCTTCCACTCGTTCAGCGGGTAGACGGTGATGCACCCCTCCACCCCTGGAGACAGCATCATGCCCGCCTTGAGCAGTCCTCGGAATCGGGGCGGTAAGGGCAACCGGCCCTTTTCGTCTATCCTATATTCAAATTCCCCAAAAAACATACACTAATCCCAATTTTAATCCTTATTTCCCACTATTTCCCACTTTCTACCATTCTATAGCATACCCACCCCCCTTTGTCAATACCCACTCGTACTAATTTTGCCTAAATTCGTCTCTTTGGCCCCAAGCTTTGCTCTAGGCCCCTTATATGATAAAATAGAGTCTGCTTTTAAATGAGGTAGTTATGTTTAAGCTGGGTATCATCACCATCAGCGATAAGGCTTCGACGGGTAAGCGCCCCGACAAGAGCGGGCCGCAGATTAGGGAGAGCTTCGCCAGTGAGGACTGTGAAGTCGTCAGTTACGAGGTTATCCCCGACGAGAGGGAGCTTATCGAGCGGAAGCTGGCCGAGTGGGCCGACTCGGGTGCTATGGATATTATCCTGACCACGGGGGGCACGGGTTTAGCCCCCAGAGACGTTACCCCCGAAGCCACGCTGGCCGTGGTGGACAAGGAAGTGCCGGGCCTGGCCGAGATGATGAGGGCTAAGTCCTTCGCCATCACCCCCAACGCCATGCTCAGTCGGGCGGCGGCGGGGATGAGAAAAGAGTGCCTCATTGTCAACCTGCCGGGCAGCCCCAAGGCGGTGGCCGAATGCCTGGAGGTAATCAGGCCCGTGCTGGCGCACGCGGTGGACGTTATTAAAGGAAGGGTGGGCGAGCACACCATCCCCATCAAGGGGGAGGGGTAAATGCACATCGACGTTTTAACGCTTTTCCCCGAGATGTTTCAGGGCGTTTTCGACCAGAGTATAATGAAGCGGGCCATAGACCAGGGGCTGGTAAGCATTGGCGTGCGTAATATTCGGGATTTCACCCACGATAAGCACCACACCGCCGACGATTACCCCTACGGGGGTGGGGCCGGCATGGTGCTCAAGCCCGAGCCCATTTTTGAGGCGGTGGAGGCGATAGATAAGAAGAAAGGAACACCCGTAATACTCTTATCACCGCAGGGACGGCTCTTCACCCATGAGGTCGCCCGGGAGCTGGCCAAGCAAAGCCAGCTGGTTTTAATCTGCGGCCACTACGAGGGCACCGACGAGCGGGTCAGAGAACACCTGGCCACCGACGAAATCAGCATCGGCGATTACGTCCTAAGCGGCGGCGAGTTGGCGGCCATGGTGGTCATGGACAGCGTCTTTCGCCTGGTGCCCGGTGTTTTAGGCTCCGAGGAGTCGTCCTTGGACGATTCCCACGTCGACGGGCTTTTGGAGTACCCCCAATACACCCGCCCGCCCGAGTACCGGGGCTGGCCTGTGCCCGAGATTTTGCTTTCGGGAAACCATGCCCAGATAAAAAGCTGGCGCCGCGAGCAGGCGATACGGCGCACTTTTGAGCAGCGCCCCGAGCTTTTAGAAAAAGCCGAGCTTAGCTCTGAGGAAGAGCGACTAGTAGAAAGATTGAGGCAGACTTAAGATGGATATGACGACATTAATCAAGAACAAAACCAACCCCAAGATTCCCGCCCTCGCCCCCGGTGATTCGGTCAAGGTGAGCGCCAAGATTGTGGAAAAGGGACGGGAACGCATCCAGGTCTTTAACGGCGTGGTCATCAAGGTGCGACGCGGCGCCGACGGCGGCAACTTCACCATCCGGCGCGTCGCCCGCGGCGTGGGCGTTGAGCACACCTTCCCCTTCGCCTCACCGCTGGTGGAGAAGGTGGAGGTGGTGCGACGGGGCAAGGTGCGGCGGGCCCGCCTTTTCTATATGCGCGGGCTGAGCAGCAAGGCCTCCCGCACCAAGGAAAAGCGGGTAAAGGAATCGGAGCTGAAGGCGGAGGCAGAGCCAGAAGTTGAAGTAGAACCAACGCCGGAGCCAGAGCCTGAAGCCAAAGCAGAACCGGAAGCGGAAGCAAAGGCTGAAGCCGAACCGACGCCGGAACCCGAACCAGAACCGGAGCCAGAAGCGACAGCAGAGGCTGAAGCCGAACCAGAGCCAGATACGGCAGAGAAACCGGAAGCGGAGACAGAACCAGAGCCGGAAGAGAAGTAGTAAGGCTGCCTCGGAGTGCGGGATGAGCTTTGCTGAGGTTAGCGTCAACTCGCCCATAGCCCAGCGCCGAACATTTAGCTATGCCATACCCCCTGACCTGAAGATTGAAGTCGGGCAGGCGGTATGGGTCCCTTTCGGCAACAAACGCCTCCAGGGCATCGTCCTGGAGCTTAGCCCCCACCCCGAAGTCGAGGAGACCAGAGACATCATCGGGGTCATCGAGCCCCATCCTCTTTTGTCCCCCCAGCAGGTAGAGCTGGCGCGCTGGATAAGCGATTACTATCTTGCGCCCATCTTCGATGCTGTGGCCCTGATGCTGCCGCCCGGTTTCGAGCGGCGCGCCCTTACCATCGTCAGCGCCACCACCAGCGATTTCGACATCTCGAAGCTCAACGATGAGCTGAGGCAGACGTTGGAGCTAATCAGGGAAAAAGGGAGCCTGAGTCTGGGACAGCTGGAGAAGGCACTGGGCAAGAAGAAGGCATCGACTATGGTTAACCAGCTGGTGAACCGGGGGCTGGCGGCCAAGAGCTACGAGCTGGAAAAAATAAGGGTCAAGCCCAAGATGGTGCCCTACTTAAGTTTAGCCATAGCCAAAGGCGAAGCCGAGAAGGCCGCCGCCGACTTAACTAAAGCCCCCAAGCAAGCTTCCTTATTAGAACACCTTTTGCAGCAAAATGAGCCTATACCCTGGGCGGAGGTCAGGGAGCAGACCAAAGGCACCAAGACAACCGCCGACGCCCTGGTTAAAAAAGGCCTGGCCAGGTTCGAGGCGGTTGAGGTGCGGCGGGAGCCCATCTCCTACGAAAATATAGTCTCCTCCCCACCCCTCACCCTGACGCCCGCCCAGAAGAAGGCCTTTAAGGCTATTCAGTCGGGCCTGGCCGAGGACAAGACGAAGGTCTTTCTTTTACATGGCGTCACCGGCAGCGGTAAGACCGAGGTCTATCTACAAGCATTAGCCGATGCGGTAAAGCGGGGCAAGAAGGGCATCGTCCTGGTACCCGAAATCGCCTTAACCCCCCAGACCATCGAGCGCTTTGCCGCCCGCTTCCCCCACCGCGTGGCCGTGCTCCACTCCAAGCTCTCTCTGGGCGAGCAGTTCGACGAGTGGCAGCGCATTAAGAAAGGCGACTTCGACGTCGTTATCGGCTCGCGCAGCGCCATCTTCGCCCCCCAGCCCGACCTCGGCCTCATCGTCATTGACGAAGAGCAGGAGTGGACCTACAAGCAACCGGACAAGTCACCTCGCTACCACGCCCGCGATGTCGCCCTGAAATTAGCCGAGCTTAGCGGCGCCACCGTCGTCCTGGGCAGCGCCACCCCCGATATCGAGAGCTTTTATCGCGCCCAAAAGGGCGGCTATCGTTTGCTTGAACTGCCGGAGAGGGTCATCCCCTACGACGGCTCGGCCTTGCCCCAGGTGGAGGTGGTCGACATGAGGGAGGAGCTCAAGGCGGGTAACCAGAGCCTCTTCAGCCTTTCCCTCTACGAGGCCATCGGTCAGGCGCTGGCCAATAAGGAACAGGTCATCCTCTTTTTGAATAGGCGCGGCGCCGCCAGCTTTATCCAGTGCCGCCACTGCGGCTTCGTCATGCGGTGCCGCCGCTGTGACGTCCCCCTCTCCTATCACCTCACCGAGGACAGGCTGGTCTGCCACCAGTGTAACTATAATATTGAAGTCCCCGAAAAATGCCCCCAGTGCGGGCGGCAGCGTCTGAAGTTTCTGGGGGTGGGCACCCAAAGGCTGGAAAAAGAGGTGGGCTACACCTTCCCCCAGGCCAGGCTTCTGCGCTGGGACAGCGATGTCACCCGGGGTCGGCACGCCCACGATATAATATTGAACAAGTTCCGCGCCCACGATGCCGACGTCCTCATCGGCACCCAGATGGTAGCCAAGGGCCTGGACCTGCCGCTGGTGACGCTGGTGGGGGTGGTCAGCGCCGATACCGCCCTCAACCTGCCCGACTTTCGCAGCGGAGAGAGGACCTTTCAATTATTGTCCCAGGTGGCGGGAAGGGCGGGGCGGGGTACGAAAGGAGGCAGGGTCATTATCCAGACCTACTCTCCCGAGCACTACGCCATCAGAGCCGCCGCCGAACACGACTACGCCGCATTCTATGAGCAGGAGATTGAATACCGGCGCCAGCTGCACAACCCGCCCTTTAATCATTTGGCCAGCCTGACCTACAGCCACGCTAACGACGCCCTCGGCCAAAGAGAGGCGGAACGGATGAAGCGCTTTTTAGAGCAGGAGATAGCCGCTAAAGGGGTGGGGGGCATCGAGCTTATCGGGCCCGCGCCCGCCTTTATCCATAGACTGAGAGGCCGCTACCGCTGGCAACTCATCCTCCGCGGTAGAGAGCTTTCAGCCTTTCTTTATCCCCTGCCCCTCCCCCCGGGCTGGGCGGTGGACATTGACCCCGTGGGTCTGGTTTAGCTAATATAACCTGAGAGGTTTTAAGATGGCGATTCTACCCATCCGCACTTTGCCCGACCCGGTCTTAAGACAAAAGGCCAAAAAGGTCGGCACCATTGACGGCTCAATTAAGAAGCTCATCGAGGATATGCTGGAGACGGTGCGCGCCGACCCGGGGCGGGCAGCCCTGGCTGCGCCGCAGGTGGGCGTCTCGCTGCGGGTAATCGTCATCGATATCCCTGGCGCCGAAGGCGTCGTCCTGATTAACCCCGAGATAGTCAAGCGCAGCGGCCAACGCGCGGTTACCGAGGGGTGCTTAAGCGTCCCCGGCTATTACGGCCAGGTCAATCGTTCGGAACAGGTCACCGTCAAGGGACGGGACGCCAGTGGCAAGGAGATAAGGATTAAGGCCGAGGAACTGCTAGCCCAGGCGCTGGAGCACGAGATTGACCACCTAGACGGTACGCTGTATGTAGACCACCTGGAAAACCAGGAGCAGCTGCACAAGGTCGAGGACGAGACCCCTCAACTGTAATCAAGACTTCTCGACTACTTTCTAATTATAGCCACCCGCCGGCCTAAAACGGCGGCTCCCGACCACGGCGGCACGGGAATCTTTGCCAACTGGCACCTCTGGGACGAAGTAGAAAAGGTCGTCGAAGGAACAACCGGGAAAGGCCTTGATAGCGCCAATGATGAACTTGCAGTTGATGTTACGCTTGCCCTCCTGTACTCGGTAAACCTGGCTTACTGAAATCTCCATCGCTTCAGCCAGTTCGGTCAGGTTCTTGTATCGCTCCGGCCATAGGCCAAAAATCCTTGTCTTCAGCAGCATAGTCCGAGCCCCCTATGCCAATTGGCGACATTATAACCATCAGCCTGACTAGTGTCAAGGGGTATTCGGTAAATTATTGGTTTTTTTCTTTTTTACCAGAGTTGACATTTGCCATTTGGCGAATTATAATTTTCCTAATATGGACCAGAACCGAAGCGCCAACCTGGGCGAAATCATCCGACAGGGAAGAGTCACGCAGCGGCTAACTCTGAGCCAGCTCAGCGCCATGTCCGGCGTGTCCTCGTCACACCTGGGCCGCATCGAGAGAGGCGAGCGTTACCCTTCGGGTTCCATCCTACGTAAAATCGCCGAACCGCTGGGTTTCGAGGAGAACGAGCTGTTCACTCTGGCCGGCTACCTGACTCCCACCTCATCAGGCGTAGCCGAAAGCCGCCCGCGCTACGGCGGCAACGAGCTCGACCCCTACGTGGCCCGGATACTAGCCCAGGAGCCGATTGACGTGCAGCGCGCCGTCATCGGTATCCTCACTATCTTAAAAAGCATTGCCCAAAGTACGGCCAACACGGCTAACAAGACCGACACGACCGAAGAAAACGACTGAAGCCGTACTGCTGGGTAATATTAACCGCTAACTGAGGCCATCGGCCTACGCTGATATCGGCCTACACCTAGCGGCGGTGGGTTTTTTGTTTCATTTTTCCCTACCTAATGTTCCCCTTGTAACTTCAGCCGACTGGTAGTATAGTTTAGCTTTAGAGTATTAAGGGATGAAGATGATGAAGTTCGTTATCGAGCCCGGAGCTTTAGCCATACTGACCACGGTAAGCGATTTCTTGAGCCAGAGGAAGGTAAAGGCCTATCTGGTGGGCGGCTTTATCCGCGACGCCCTGCTCGAAATGGCCACCGCCGATATAGATATCGCCCTGGCCACTGACGCCCTGAAGGTTGCCCCCGAAATCGCCCAAGCCCTGGGGGGCAAATTCGTGGCGCTGGACAAGCAAAACCGCATCGGCCGCTTGGTGCTGCCGGATAAAAAGGCGCCGTCGGAGGGACGGTGGCAACTCGACTTTACCAGCTTTGAGGACGGCATCGAAAAGGACCTGGCTCGGCGTGACTTCACTATTGACGCCATGGCTGTTGACCTGGCCGAGGTCATCGGAGGGAACCCAACCCTCATCGACCCCTTTAACGGCTTGGGCGACCTAGAAGATAAGGTGATTCGGGCGGTGGCTTATAGCGTTTTTGAGGATGACCCCGTCCGCCTGCTGCGGGGAGCGCGAATGTCGGCGGAACTCGGCTTCAGCTTTGATAAGGAGACCGAGGCCCTGGTCAAGAGCCAGTGCCATCTTATCATTAATGTTGCTGGAGAAAGACTGCGGGAAGAATTAGTCCGTTTGCTGGCCATCCCCCACCCCGAAAGATTCCTCTTCCACCTTGACGAGCTAGGGCTAATCACCGCCCTCTTTCCCGAGCTGGCTAAAGCCAAGGGAGTCGAGCAACCCAAGGAACACGCCTGGAACGTCTTCGACCATTCCCTGCAAACGGTGATTGCCGTCGATTACGTCCTTCACCAGGGAGACTGGGAATACGCCGATGACGAGGTGCTGGCGGTTGTCCCCTGGTCGGACGAGCTGGCCGAGCACTTCGCTCAAGAGGTCGGCGGAGGCTGCAGCCGCCGGGCGCTGCTCAAACTGGCCGCGCTGCTTCACGATATCTCTAAGCCCGAGACCAAGGCCGTTGCCGAGGACGGGCGGACGCGTTTTCTGGGACACGCCAAGCTGGGGGCGGAGGGGGCGGCGGAAAGGCTGTCCCGACTGCGCTTCAGCAGCAAGGAAGCCAAGCTGGTCGAGATTGTGATAAACTATCACATGCGGCCGGGGCAGATGAGCCAGCAAGGGCTGCCCACCCAGCGGGCTATCTATCGCTACTTCCGCGACACCGGTGAGGCGGGCATCGACATACTTTTCTTGAGCCTGGCCGACCACCTAGCGGCGCGGGGGCCGAATCTGGATATGACGGGGTGGCGGGAGCATGCCGAAACGGTGGCGTACGTCATAGACAAGCATTTCGAGCAGAAGAGGCTGGTGGAGCCCGCTCGGCTGGTGGACGGCAACGACCTGATAAAAATCTTCGGTCTTGAGCCCGGCCCCGCTCTGGGTGAGATTCTGGAGGCGGTGCGCGAGGCGCAGGCGTCGGGCGAGCTGGCCAGCCGCCAGGAAGCGCTGGACTATATCCGCCGCAGACTGGCAACCGAGAAGACACTCTGTTAATATATAAGGCTAAGAAGAGAATAGAGGTATCACTAAAGATATGACTAGAGGCAACATCGTAGTTCTGCTCATTCTACTGGCCATCTTCACCTTTTCCGTTTGCGCCCTGGTCTTTCCCCTTTTCGACAGAGAAGAATTGAGGATGGGGCTTGACCTCGTTGGTGGCGTCCATCTCGTGTATCAGGCCGATTTCCCCGAAGACTCGACTGCCGACGAACAGGCAGCGGCTATGTCCAGAACGCTCATTACCATTGAACAACGTATCGATAAATACGGTGTCACCGAACCGATAATCCAGAAGCTGGGGGACGACCGCATACTGATACAGCTACCGGGCTTTACCGACATCGACGCGGCCAAGAGCCTGGTCGAGCAGACCGGTTTCCTTGAGTTCAGGGAAGCCGAGCTGAACGACGAGGGAGAACTGGTGTATCTCAGCGATTACCTTCAGCAGGAAGAGCTGCGGTTTATTGAGGAAGAGGAAAGCAGCAACCGCATCTTTGTTCTAGAGACGCTTAACACAGAAGGGGAATACGAGAATCGAACCGTTGCCTTTCTAATAGAGGACAACGGCCAAGTCAGCTTTACCGATGCGTCCGGGGAGCCGACAGATAGTTCGGCTCTGGAGGAATACGGCAGTGCCCTTTCCTGGATTCCGGCGCGGGGTGACGATGGCACTCCGCTCACTGGCGACTTATTAGCCGATGCTTACGCTTCTATCGACCGGAGCGGAGTTATCCCTATATACGAGGTCAGCATTGAATGGAACGAGGAAGGGACAACAATCTTCGACCAGGTTGCCGGGCGCCTACACAATCCTGATCCTGATAATATACCATACTCCCCGATATATGCTACAGGTATTTTTCTGGACGACACACTACTTTCAGCTCCCCAGTTTATGAAACAATCATATGAGGGCAGCGCCGTTATTACCGGCAATTTTACTAGTGACGAAGCCCTGGAGCTGGCCAACCTGCTGAAATCGGGTGCGTTGCCCATGCCGTTGCACAAACCACCCCTTTACCAGGAGAAGGTTTCGGCCACGCTGGGTGCCGATTTTATAGACATGAGTCTCATAGCTGGTATCGTCGGCATCATACTGGTCATGCTCTTTATGATTGTCTACTACCGTCTGCCCGGGGTTATCGCCAGCCTGGCGCTCATCTTCTACGGGGCGCTGGTGCTGGCTATATTCAAGCTAATTCCGGTAACGCTGTCCCTGGCCGGCATCGGTGGCTTTATCCTCTCCATCGGCATGGCGGTGGATGCCAACGTGCTCATCTTCGAGCGTATGAAGGAAGAGTTCGTCAGGGGCCGGACGCTGGGGGCGGCTATCGAGGCGGGTTTCAGCCGCGCCTGGACCGCCATCAGAGACAGCAACGTGACCACCTTTATCGTCTGCGCTATTCTCTTTTGGCTGGGCAGCAGCATCATCGCCAGCGCCCCGGTGATGGGCTTCGCCGTGACCCTGTTTATCGGCGTGGCCGCCAGCATGTTTACCGCCATCGTGGTCACCCGCACCCTGCTGCGCCTCTTCGTGGGCACGCGCCTGGCCAAGAGGACGGCATTGTTTAGCGCTCATCGGGAGAAAAAGTAATGTATATTACCGGCAAAAGGTATTGGTTCTTGATTATCTCGGAGGCGATTATCCTCATTGGCATTATCGCCCTGCTCGTCTTCGGACTCAAGCCCGGTATTGAATTCAGCAGCGGCTCAATCCTCACCATAGGTTTTGAGGAAGAGGTGGAGCAGTCGGATTTGGAGACGGCTATGACCGAGTTGGGCTACAGCAACGCTATCGTACAGCGCACCGGAGAGGGTGATTATATAATCCGCACTCAGGAGCTGACCGGTGAGGAGAAGACGGCCCTGGAGGACGACCTCAACTCTCGCTTCGGCACCGCCACCGAGCGCGGGTTCTACTCGGTTTCGGCTATGGTGGCTTCTGAGACCGCCCACAATGCCATCATCGCCGTGGGCGTGGCCGCCGTAGGTATATTGCTCTATATCACCTGGGCCTTCCGCAAGATGCCCAAGCCTTTCCATTATGGCGTCTGCGCCATAGTCGCCCTGGTGCACGACGTGGTGGTAGTGCTGGGTATCTTCGCCATCTTCGGCGCCATATTGAACTGGGAAATCAACCTGATGTTCATCACGGGCGTACTGGCCGTCATCGGCTACAGTATCAACAACACTGTGGTCGTCTTCGACCGCATACGGGAGAACCTGAAGCGGGGCATCAGCGCCAACTTTGAGATGGTGGTCAATAACAGCCTGGTGGAGACGATGAGCCGTTCCGTGAACACCAGCTTCACCACCATGATTGTGGTCCTGGCCCTGCTCCTCTTCGTCGGCGCCACCATCCTGAACTTCGCTATCGTGCTGGCCATCGGCATCGTTGCCGGCACCTACAGCTCGCTCTTCATCGCCCCCAACCTGCTCATCGTTTGGGAGAGGGGGGAGTGGGGGCGACTCATCCTGCTACCCAAAGCCAAAGAGGCGTAAAGCTATGCGGGGCACCAAGGAGAACACGGCCAAGCTGGCTATCGTCGCCGTCAGCTTCCTGATAGCTATGAAGGCTGTGGCCGCCATCGTTACCGGCAGTATCTCTATCAGGGCCGACGCCATCCACAGCGCTATTGACCTGGTGGGGGCGATTGTCGGCTTCATCGGCATCAAGATTGCGGGGCGTCCCCCCGACCGTAAGCACCCCTTCGGCCACGGTAAGGCGGAGAACGTCGCTGGCGTGGTCATCGCCGCCATGATATTCATCAGCGGCGGCATCATCGCCTACCAGGCCGTAACCCGACTGATTAGCGGGGCTGCCATAGAGCTAATCACCGTCGGTATCTACGTGACGGCGGCGGCCATCGTCATCAACATGGCCGTCTCCTGGTACGCCATGAGGGTAGCCCGCAGAACCGAATCCGTAGCCCTGGAAGCCACCGCCCGCGACCTGCTGGCCGACGTCTTAAGCTCGGCGGCGGTGCTGGTGGGACTAATCCTGGTCAGGATAACCGGTGTCGCCCTACTCGACCCTATCGTCGCCCTGCTGGTGGCGTTACTAATCTTCCGCACCGCCTTCCTGGCTATGAAGCAGTCTTTCGGCGGTCTGATTGACACCAGGTTGCCCCGCTCGGAGGAGAGGAAGATAATCGCCTGCCTGGGCAATCACAGCGGGCAAATCGTGGGCTTCCATAAGATACGCACCCGCCAGGCGGGCAGCCAGCGCTATATAGATTTCCACCTGGTGGTGCCTAAAGACATCAGCGTGGCCAAGGCACATACGTTATGCGACCAGTTGGAAAAGGAAATTGAGGATAGTCTTACCGCCGCCAGCGTCACCATCCACATCGAGCCCTGCGACGGCAACTGCGAGCAGTGCTCCCTCACCCCCGATATCTGTCAGCGCAATTAGCCGAGCTTATGCAGCTGCTTTATCTCCGCTATCAGGCCTGAGATGTTGGGCGGCTCGGCGGGGCGGGGTGGCGCCCCCGAAAGCTCCCCACCGTCATTGCCGAGGAGGACGTCGAAGGTGGCCTTTACCGAAGCGGCTATGGCCTCAAGGTTGTAGCCCCCCTCCAGAGTCAGCACCAGGCGCCCTTCGCAGAGTTCTTCGGCCAGCCCTTTGATAACCCCCGTCATCCCGGCAAAGCCGCCCACGCTAAGCTGCATCATGGCCAGCGGGTCGGCCCAGTGGCCATCATAGCCCACCGAGCCAAGGATAAGCTGAGGTTGGAAGCGGCGGGCGGCGGGGACGATAACCTGTTCGAAGACAGCCAGGTATTCTTCGTCGCCACAGCCGGCGGGCAGCGGCACGTTGAGCGTCGTCCCCCTCCCCTCCCCACTGCCTACCTCATTGATAGCCCCCGTCCCCGGATAGAATGGGTATTCGTGGGTGGAGATATACATCACCTTCGGGTTATCGTAGAAGGTCGCCTGCGTGCCGTTGCCGTGGTGAACATCAAAATCTACGATGAGGATGTGCTCCAGCTTATATTCTTTGAGAGCGTATTCGGCGGCGACGGCGACATTGTTGAAGAGGCAAAAGCCCATGGCCTGATTGGCCGTGGCGTGATGGCCCGGCGGCCTGACCAGGGCAAAGGCGTTGGCTACCTCCCCAGCCATCACCGCCTCCACGGCGCGGATGACACCGCCGACGGCGTAGAGCGCCGCCTGGTAAGAGTCGGCCGACATCACCGTATCGGGGTCGAGCGCGCCGCCGCCCCTGGCTGCTGCCTGCTCAATGCCCTTTATATAGTCCCGCTGGTGGACGAGGGCGATTTCGTCAACGGTAGCGGGGCGGGGCTCGATGGGGACTAGCTTTGGTTTTAGCCCTGTTTCCTCCAGGTGAGATATAACCGCCTCCAGACGGGCGGCCACCTCGACGTGACGGCCCGTGTCGTGCTGGAGGTAGATGGGGTGATAGACGTAGCCAGTTGCCATGGTCTGATGATAGCAGATAGAAGCGGTATGAGCAAAGGGGTAGCCCTTTTTATCTCGCGCACCGTCCCTCCCCAAGTTATTCGTCCCACACCAACCCACCCTATAAACGTTTTTCTAAGGGGGGCTTCGCCCCCCTTAACAACCCCCCAGAGTGTGAGTCCCCACTCCCAAAAAGGTGGGGTGGAGAGAGAAGTTTATAGAGGTTACACCTCTGTAGGGTGGGTATTGGGAGGGAAGAAAGACCTGGGGTGGGGGGAGAAACCCTTGAAAGGGGGATATATAAGGGGCACCACCCTTATAGGGCGGGACGATAAACGCTCAATTGAGTTTATCCCCCCGATGAACTATACTGTTTGACAGTGGTTGGAGGTGCCCTATGCTGGATGTGGCTAAACTACAGCTAACCCTAAACGGCAAACCCATCATCAACGACTTCTCCCTGCACGTTGACAAGGGCGAAATCCACGGCATCCTGGGCGAAAACGGCACGGGCAAGACCACCGTCGCCAACCTAATTATGGGGACGAACAGCTATAGACCTACCGCCGGCAAGATGACCTTCGAAGGGGAGGACATCACCAAGCTCTCTGTCTCCCAGCGCGCCCAGAAGGGCATAACCCTCGCCTGGCAGGAGCCAGCGCGGGTGGAGGGGCTGACGGTGAGGGACTACCTCGCTTTAAGCAGCCGTAACGGCAGCGGTGACCAGCTCGAGCGCTATTTAACGATGGTGGGGCTGGAGCCGACGCAGTATATGGACCGGGACATCGACGCCACCTTGAGCGGCGGCGAGCGCAAAAGAATCGAGCTGGCCTCGGTGCTGGCCATGCGTCCCAAGCTGGCCATACTCGACGAGCCCGACTCGGGCATAGACATCGTCGCCCTGCCCCTGCTGCTCAACGGCATCATCGAGATGAACAAGCAGGGCGCCTCGGTGCTGCTCATCACCCACAGCGAAAGGGTCACCGAGACGGCCCACCGCGTTTCGATTCTTTGCGCGGGCACTATCATCAGGACGGGCCCGCCCGCGGAAAGCAGCCAGTGGTTCAAGAACAACTGCCTGACCTGCCGCCACATCAACGAGCCAGCACATTAACGAAGATGACGATTTATTCAGTGGAAAAAGAATACCAGGGGATGATTGACGCCTACGAGAAGGCGGGCGGCGACAAGAGCGTCTTGCAGACCAAGGATGTCGCCAAGCTGGTCGTGCACGAAAACAGGGTGCTGGCCAACGACCCCATCAAAGGCCTGAAGATAAACACCGAGGAGACCAAGAGCGGGGTCAAGGTAGACCTCACCGTGGAAAAGGGCACCAAGGTCCCCCGCCCCGTCCACCTCTGCTTTGGCCTCCTGCCCAAAGAGGGCCTGCAGGAAATCATCATGAAGGTGGATGCCCAGGACGACAGCGAAATCGGCGTCATCGCCCACTGCATCTTCCCCAACGCAGTCAAGGTTACCCACAAGATGGATGCCGATATTGTAATCGGCGCCGGCGCCCGCTTTGATTACAAGGAGACACACTATCACGGCGAGGACGGCGGCATCGAGGTCATCCCCAAGGCCAAGGTCAGGGTGAAAAAGGGCGGCGCCTGGCAGAGCACCTTCGCTTTGAGCCAGGGAATGGTGGGCAGGCTGGACTATGACTTCGAGGTCGTCTGTGAGGAGAAGGCCGTCGCCGAACTGACGGTGAAGGCCTACGGCAAGGGCAACGACGACCTTAAGATAGTGGAGAAGATACACCTCAACGGCACCGGCGCCCGTGGCATTGCCAAGAGCCGCCTAGTGCTGGGCGACAAGGCCAAAGCTGAGGTCAGGGGCGAGACCTACGGCAACGCCCCCTACGCCCGCGGCCACGTTGACTGCATGGAGTTGGTCAACGGCACCGAGGCCGTGGCCGTGGCCATACCCATCGTCTCGGTGACCAACGACAAGGCCAAGGTGACCCACGAGGCGGCCATCGGCAGCATTGATAGAAAGCAGGTCGAGACTTTGATGGCGCGGGGACTGGACGAGGACAAGGCAGTGGACGTTATTGTCAAGGGGATATTGAGGTAATCGGAACATTTGCCCGACCCCAGTAGTTTCAGCAAGCGCACAAGGTGGGTGTGATATAATTAACCTCCCCGAATAAGTAGCTGGGGGAAGGAGGGCAAAATGAATAAAGACGAACTTCTAGAAATTTACCAGGCTAGCTTAGCAGATTTGAGACACCACGATTCGATATATTGGCAAGCTTTCCTAGCAATAGGCGTAGTAGTTCCGATATTCATAGGCGTTGTTAGCTTACTTTTTAGTAGTGAGTCTATAGTTAATCAGGATTACAACACCGGGGTTAAGATCGGCATCCTTTTAGCCGCCATCTTGTCAATAGCACTGAGCGCGATTACTATTCTCAGGCTTAATTCGAGAATTCGCACCTGCAAAAAAACTCTAAGAACAATAGAAGATAACCTCATTGAATTAGATAGTAATTTCAGCAAAGTGCTCGTTAGCAAAGGACTGTATGGAAAGGAAAACTTCGATAATCTATATAATAAGATTAGACTCCCGCTATATCTGTTCATGGGCATTATGGCTGCAGTAGCGATAGTACTTTTATTGTTTGTCGTCTTTCCTTAAGAACTAGTTGAATTCTAAAAAGGAGAAATAATCATGGGAACTAAAGGCAGAAAAAACGTCAAGAAACCCAAGAAGTCGAAACAGGAAAAGCAAGCCGCCAAGAAAAAATAGCTAAATCGTAAAACCTTGGTGGAGGACGCTATGGCTAACGAATATGAAATCAATGAG
>CAYPBF010000007.1:0-39506 GCA_964408935.1 uncultured Dehalococcoidales bacterium
CCTGGGCAGCTTCTTTTGGACGGGGAGTTCGACTCTCCCCCGTCTCCACCAGAAAGTTCTGAGCGCTGGCTATAAAGCTGGCGCTTTTTTTGATGTATGGTTGGAAAGATATTGACATACGGCACTTTAGGTGCTATAGCGTTGTGCGGGTGGGCAAAAATTTTTTTGATTTTAGATTTCCAAAGGACTAGATGATGAAAAGGAAATATCGTAACAAAACCGATATATCTGTTTTCTGGGATTCAATAGGTGAGAATCAGCTGACTACATTTATCTTGGGACATCTTTCAATTGAGTCAGTGTTAGTTCAATTAATTGAAAGAAGGCTTGAGAATCAATCAAAATTCGATGCATATTCTTTGAATTTTCCACAGAAAGTAGATCTTTGCCAAGCTTTCAGTTTGATAGGTAACGATCTTGCCGACTATTTAAAAATCTTGAACCAATATAGGAACAAATACGCACATAGACTGATGTTCAAATTAACCTTTGACGAAGTATACAAGCTAGTGGAAATTGCGAGTAAATGTGGGATAGAATTCACAGACGATATTGATAAAAATGAATATTTTGCGAGACAATACTACAAGACAGAAGAGCTATTGCATACGGTTTTAAGCAATACGTTTTTTGAACTTGCAATAATACTTGATGATATCGGCGGTGAATTTCTTTTAGGATAATACGGGAAATAACGCTAACTTTTCAGTCGGCTTTTCGTTATAAAGGGGTAGAGAGATAAGGAGGGATGTTTTGTATAAAAAACTGATAGTCGGATTGTTGTTATTGGCGTTAGTGCTGGTGCCGATAGGTTGCACGGTTACCAGTGAAATCCTTTTCCCCACCCAAAGAGACGGACTGGGCCAGATGGACGCCCTGTTGCAGGGCGAACTGGAGCTGGATGACGGCTGGCTGGGGGCGGAATCTAATAACAGCAGCTATGTGCTTATCTGGCCTTACGGTTTTTCGGTGCGTGGCGAGGGCAAGGAGATTCAGGTCCTTGACGGTGAAGGTGATGTAGTCGCTGTCGTGGGGGATGCGATAAAGGTGGGGGGCGGAGAAGCCACGCTGGAAATAGTAGAGATGTATACGGGTAACGTCTTTCCCGACGGGATGGCGGGCCCTTACTGGATTGTCTCCGAAGTGCTCAGCGATTAAAAAGACTTTTTGTGAAATTCAGGGCGCTGGCTTAAAAAGCCAGCGCCCTTTGTCTATCCGATTAGCCCTGTCCTACTCTTCCTCCCGCCAGTTCCAGTCTACGTCGCCTTTGAAAAAGCCGGCGTTCATCTCGTTGCTGATGAAGAGATTGGCTTCGGGGAAGCGTTTTACCATAGCGTAGTAAAAACCAGCCACGTCGTCCGTTTCGGCCAGTACCTCATCGGTGGCGATAACGTATTCCTTGGTGAAATCGCAGGAGCTGTGGTCGAAGGGCATGCCCGGTTTCTGGTGACCGGGGATAATCACCTCAGCGCCCAGTTTCTCCAGGCGCTCGATGTCGGCCACCCACTGCTTACGCTCTTCCGCAGTGACCTCGCAGGTAAAGGGGTGCGCCTGGTTGAAGAGGACGTCACTGCCGTAGAGGGTCTTTATGGAGGGAATCCAGACCGCCGTGTTGTATTTCATGTCCCCCATAATCTTGGGGATAATCTCGATGCGGTTGCCTTCCAGCTCGAAATAGTTATCGGCCAATGGCTCGATTTTAGCCGTCTTGCGGGGGACGTTGAGGGGGCCTATCACCTGCTCCCAGTGCTCGACCTTGCCGAAGAACTGCTTGTTGATGATGTTGGCTTCCGAGGGAAGGGCCACGATGCGGGCTTTGGGGAAGGCCTCGGCGATGGTGCCCAGCCCGAAGTAGTGGTCGGGGTGGGCGTGGGTAATGTATATCGTTTTTAGTATTTTACCCGTTTCCAGTATCTCGGCGACGACCCGATGGGCGTTGGAAAGCGTCCACTGGGCGTCGATAAGGGCGGCATCGGTCTTGCCAGTGACGATTACGGAGGCGACTTCAAAGCCATCCTCGTCGCTGAAATAGACTTTCGTGGCCAGCGCGTTCGGCCCGTGCGTATTGTATCTGATTTCCATGTGGCCCTCCAAAAAACTTTTTGTTTAGTTTAGCAAGCGGCGTTGCGAATTGTAAAGAGGGTTTCGGTGGGGTTTTGTAGAATCTAGAGAGTCTTGGACTAGTAGAGGGGCGGGTTGATTTTGAGGGTGATGCTATTATTCTCTTCGTTACTCTCTTCTATTACATTCTCGACGTCGGCGCGAAGTTCAATCTCAATATAACCGAATTCCTCAAGATAGGCCCAAAAGTACTCCGTTGAAAAGGCGTCCAAAATGAAGGTTCCATTGCCAGTTGTTCCAGCCGCTATAGGGCCAAGCATGTCTTCGGCAACAACCTCTTCCTTAAGATAGAGGCAGCTGGTGCTTGACTCCGCCGTCTTATCACCCTGATTTTCTATAATGTAGTGGACGGTGACTTGGTAAGCGCCCTCGGCCAGTTCGGGAGTAACCATTAGCTCAGGCGTAGGCTCTGCTTCGACGGATATAACCTCTACATCGAACGTCACCTCGGTAATTACCAAGTCGGGTTGGGGTTGGGGTTGGGGGCACTCGGTGGTGTTATATATCACCAGCCCGCCAATGACACCTCCGGCGACCAAGGCGCAGGCGCTGGCGATGATGAGTGGTTTCAGCAGTCCTTTTGATAGGGAGGTAAGGAGCTTTTGGAACTTTTCTTCAAAGGCTTCATTAAACTTGCTTACGTACTCCGCGTTTTCAGCGGTGTCGCTGCTTAGCTCTTCTCGCAGCTCTTTGGCGGTCTTCTTAAGCTTATCCTCTACCCTTTTGGCGGCTTCTTCTTTGAGTTGGTCTCTCAGCCCGGTTACCGTCTTCATTGCCGATGCCTTAACCAGCTTGGAGACGGTGTCGCTGACGATTTCTTTGACCAGCTCTTTTATCGATTTTTTAAGCTCATCGTCCTTGGCCATGGCTACTACTCGCTATATTTAAGGAAATGCTTTTTGGAGGCTTGCCTGGCAGTTAGCCAGGCTCTTTTTCAGGCTTTCGTCCAGCGCCGCCTGCATACCACCAGCTATGGCGCTGAAGAGGGGGTTTGAGGGCAGTTTTTCGATTATTTGCCTCACCGCTTCCTGCTGGCTTCTCTGTATAAGCTCCAGGATAAAGCCTATCTGTTCGGAGGAGGGTCTTGCCCCTTCTTTTTTGAGTTTTTCAATAAGCTTCTGGCAGGCCTGCTTCATACGCTGTTCGGCAGTCTTCTGGAGAATGGGCTTGGCCCCTTTTCTGACGCTGGCCTTGATGACTGTCTGGGGGATAGCCTTCATAATGCCCTTGATACCCGCTGGGGCGGCTTTGCCGGGGCTCTGGAACAGGCATGACTCTAGGGCCTCTCTGCCCCCCTTTTTCAACCCCTGTGCGAGCCCTTCCTTAGCGCCTTCAGCAATGCCTTTGAGTACGTCGTCGACGATGCTTTGCAAGCGGCTTTCGTGTTCGGTGGTGAGTTTTTCGGCTGGTTGTGTGTCTGTTGTCATTGGGCTATTCCTTGAAGGCACAGACGCCGTGGCTTTTGGCCAGGGGTCTCGTCGCGAAAGCAACAAAAGTATCCACCAATCCCACCATCAGCCTCCAGCAGGGCACTACTGGCATTAATTTATACACATTTGACCGAAAAGTCAATAGGTTAGCGCTCCTATTTACCCCCTAAAAAACGATGAAAATTCTCCCCTCCCCATGCCCAAAAAGACTTGTGATTATCGGGCGGCAAGAGTAAAATATAGCTAGAAAGACCGTCAAGGGGGGTTAAAGACCGTCAAGGGGGGTTATTGTTCCGGGTTGAAGTCTCAGTAAAACCTGACCTTCCCGACCCTCGTGGGGAAGCGCTTAGAGCCGATATCCGCGACCTCGGTATCGGTGGCGTCCAGCAAGTCAGGGTCAGCGACGTCTATCTGCTGGAAGGGAAGCTAACCCCCCAAGAACTGGAGCTAATCTGCTCCCAACTGCTGGCCGACCCCATCGTTGAAGCCTACGCCATTGGCCGTGACTCCCCCGTCAGCGTCCAAAAGGCTCACGCTGTAGAAGTGGCCTACAACCCCGGGGTGATGGACCCGGTGGAAGAGAGCGTGAGCAAGGGCATCAGTGACCTGGGTATAAGCACGCTCGATTCGGTCAAAACGGCCAAGCGCTATTACCTCTGGGGTACGCTCTCCGATAGCGATATTGAGCTTATTTCCTCAAAGCTGCTGGTCAACAGCGTCATTCAGCACGTGGTAGCCGATGGCGAAAAGGCGTCGTTGCCCTCCGCCGAATACCAGTTCTCCAGGATAGAGGTCGAGCTGCTCGGCCTCTATGACGACGGCCTGACCAAGCTGGGGCGCGAAAAACTCGAATTGAACCTGGAGGAGATGCGGCAGATTCAGGGCTACTTCAAGAAGTTGGGGCGCAATCCCACCGACGTCGAGCTGGAGACGCTTTCGCAGACCTGGTCGGAGCACTGCAAGCACAAGACCTTCAACTCACGCATCAGGCTGGGCGAAGAGGTCATCGATAACCTTTTAAAGAGCACCATAATGAAGGTGACCCGCGAGTTGGACAAGCCTTGGTGCCTCTCTACTTTTAAGGATAACTCCGGCGTCATTGATTTCGACGGGCGCTATGCCCTCTGCTTCAAGGTCGAGACGCATAACCACCCCTCCGCCATCGAACCCTACGGCGGGGCTTCGACGGGGTTGGGTGGTGTTATTCGCGACCCGCTGGGCACGGGGTTAGGTTCGAAGCCCATCGCCAGCACCGATGTTTTTTGTTTCGCCCCGCCCGATTTCCCCCACGAAAAGCTGCCAGAGGGCGTGCTGCACCCCCGTCGTATTCTTAAGGGCGTACGTGCTGGAGTGGCCGACTACGGCAATCGCCTGGGCATACCCACCCTCAACGGGGCCATACTCTTCGACGAGCGCTATCTGGGCAACCCTATCGTCCTCTGCGGCACGGTGGGGCTAATGCCCAAGGCCGCCGCCCAGATGGGGCGCCAGCATCCCGGTGACAAGGTGGTGGTGGTGGGAGGCAAGACAGGGCGGGACGGTATTCACGGTGTCACCTTCGCCTCGGCACTCTTGACCGGTGAGTCGGAGGAGGTCTCGGCCAGCTCGGTGCAAATCGGCGACCCCATCACTGAGAAGAAGATGATTGACGTTTTGCTGGTGGCCCGCGACAAGGGTCTTTACCGCCGCATCACCGACTGCGGTGGCGGTGGGCTTTCCTCGGCAGTAGGCGAGATGGCCGAGGAGACGGGCGTGCGCGTCGATTTAGAAAAAGTACCGCTGAAATACTCCGGTCTATCCTACCGTGAGATATGGCTCTCCGAATCGCAGGAAAGGATGCTGCTGGCGGTGCCACCGGAGTGCGTGGAAGAATTAATCAGGCTCTTTAACAGCGAGGACGTTGAGGCCACCGTCATCGGCGAGTTCACCGACGACAAAAAGCTGCGGCTTTTCTACCATAATAATGCCGTGGGCGATATGGATATGGAGTTCTTGCATCATGGGCTGCCCCAGTCGGAAAGAGTGGCGGAGTGGGATTTGCCACGCTATGACGAGCCCGATTTCGATTCCCCGCCCGACTTAAACGAAGACCTCAAGAAAATCTTAAGAGCCTGGAACGTCTGTAGCAAGGAGTGGGTCATACGCCAGTACGACCACGAGGTTCAGGGGGGCAGCGTGCTCAAGCCGCTGGTGGGCGACCTGAACGACGGGCCCGGTGACGCGGCCATTATCCGCCCCCTGCTCGATTCGGAGAGGGGGGTGATTATCGCCAACGGTATAAACCCGCGCTACGGAGACATTGACCCCTACTGGATGGCGGCCTCGGCGGTGGACGAGGCCCTGAGGCAGGTCATCGCCGTCGGCGGGAACCTGAAGCGGGTGGCATTATTGGACAACTTCAACTGGGGCAACCCGGAAAAGCCCGACCGCCTCGGGGGATTAGTGCGGGCGGCACAGGGCTGCTACCGCGCCGCTTTGGACTACGGGGCGCCCTTTATCTCAGGGAAAGACAGCCTCTACAACGAGTACGAGACGGAAACGGAGAGCATCTGCGTACCGCCGACTCTGCTCATCTCGGCCATGGCGGTAATGCCGGACGTGGGCAAGGCAGTATCCATGGACGCCAAGAAGGCGGGTGACCTACTATATATAATAGGTATGACCTATAACGAGCTGGGCGGCTCGCACTACTACGCAATTCGCGGCGCCGTGGGCAACCGCGTGCCCCAGGTCAACGCCAGGCGGGGCAAAAAGCTCATGGACGCTCTAAGTAGTGCCATGGATAAAGGATTAGTAAAAGCCTGCCACGACCTGAGTGAGGGGGGAATCGGGGTGGCGGCGGCGGAGATGGGCTTTGCCGGCGGTATAGGAGTAACGCTCGATTTAAAGAAAGTCCCACTGGGTGAGAACATCAATCGAAATGATACCATCCTCTTCTCCGAGTCCAACACCCGCTTCTTGGTGGAGGTGGCGCCCGAAGATGCCAAAGGCTTCGAAGAAGCTATGGGCGATAGTGTCTGCGCTCATATCGGTGAGTTCACCAAAGATGATAGCCTACAAATAAACGGTATCGATGGGAAAACGATAGTTTCCACTACTCTAGCTGAACTAAAGGAGGTCTGGCAGAAGCCGCTGCGTTGGTGAAAAGATGGCTAAGGTAAAAACGCTAATCTTAAGAGCACCAGGGACGAACTGTGACGTCGAGACCGCCTTCGCTTTCGAGCAGGCGGGGGCCGAGGTCAGCTCGGCTCACGTCAACGAGCTGGTCAGGAAGGAAAAGCGCATTGCCGACTACCAGATTTTGGTCTTCCCCGGCGGCTTTACCTACGGCGACGATATCTCGGCGGGCAAAATACTGGCCAACGAGCTTAAGCTGAAGCTGGGCGACGACATCCAGAAATTCGTGGGGGGTGGGGGCTTGATACTGGGTATTTGCAACGGTTTCCAGGTCCTGGTCAAGGCGGGTATTTTACCCCAGCCCGAGGATACTAATCAAGAGCTGACGTTGGCCAACAACGACTCCAGCCGCTTCGAGTGCCGCTGGGTTTACCTAAGCGTCGATAAGCAAAGCCCCTGCGTCTTCACCAAGGGTATAGACTCCCTCTACCTGCCCATCGCCCACGGTGAGGGCAAGGTCATGGCCGAGCCGAAAGCGTTGAAGGGTCTAAAGGTCGTTCTCCGCTATGCCGACAAAGAAGGTAAGGTCAGCGCCGACTATCCTTATAATCCCAACGGCTCAGCGGACAGCATCGCGGGGATATGCGACAGCTCTGGGCGCATCTTCGCCCTGATGCCCCACCCCGAGAGGTTTTTACGCTGGACGCAGCACCCGCGCTGGTTCAGGGAAAAGACGCGGGAGTGGGGCGACGGCTTCACCATCTTCAAAAACGCCGTGGAGTGGGTTAAAAGTGCCTGAAAAGACTTACCTCGCCTCCTGGAGTGGGGGCAAGGACGGCTGCTTCGCCTGTTACCTGGCGCTGGCCCAGGGCTACAAGGTCTCCCGTCTGGTCAACTGCGTCGCCAAAGAATACCAGCGGGTCAACTTTCACGGCACGGAAAAGCGGCTGGTTCAACTGCAGGGCCAGGCCATCGGCATCCCCGTCTTTCAGAAAGAGACCACCTTCGGCAACTACACGGAAGATTTCAAGGATGCCATTCGAGCCTTGCTGCCCAATGGCATAAAGGGGATGGTCTTCGGTGATATCTATAACGACCAGCACCTGGCCTGGGTGGAGGGGGTCTGCGACGACCTGGGTATCGAGGCCGTCGAGCCGCTCTGGGGCAAGAGCACTGATGACGTCATCAACCAGTTTCTCGCTGAGGGCTTTAAGGCCGTTATCGTCGGCGCCAAGGCGGAGTTGATTGACGAGGAGTGGCTGGGCAGGCGGGTGGATGGTGAGTTTATCGATTACCTTAAGTCGAAGGCTATCGACCCCTGCGGTGAGAGCGGGGAGTACCATACTGTGGTGGTCAATGGCCCTCTGTTCAAGCGGAAGATAGAGATAACCGAGAGCCGCACCATAAAAAGGAACGGCTACTGGTTTTTAGACACCGTTAGATACCACCTCGTCTGATGCCACCACCGACCTAATATCTCAGAGACGATTTGACATAGGCGTTATATCGCTTGTAATATAACAGAGGCCAGTTGAGAGAGAAAAAGATGGCTGATGTACCGAGGTTCAGGCCCAAGAAGACGGAGCACTTTTCCCGCCACCCCGCCCCCGGACAAAGGGTAAGGGGTCGGATATGGTTTGAGCGCGACGGTGAGCTCTATATGGGGTGGGGGAGGGCCATGCTCCTGGAGAGAATCGATAAGTATGGTTCTATCGCTGCCGCCGCCCGCTCCATGAAGCTGGGCTACCGTAATGCCTGGCTCTGGATTGAGTCGGCCAACCGACTGGCGCCCAAGCCGCTGGTGGAGAAGACGGCTGGTGGGGTGGGGGGAGGCTACGCCCGCCTGACTGACGAAGGGCGTAAGGTAGTCAAAGAATACAAGGCACTGCACGACAAGTTCGAGAAATTTATAGAGCAGGTCGCTTGATTTTTTATCGGACGCTATATCTTAAGCGATATAGCCAGCCCGACCTGGGAAGCGAAGAAGATGCGAAAACTGGTTCTCATACTCTTAGCTGGGCTATTGCTACTCGTCCCCGTCGGTGGGTGCGATAACCAGGAAGAGACGCCTATCGGCATGGCCGTGGAGTTTATGGACCACGCCGCCTGCGCCTACATCGCCCAGGACATGGGGTGGTATGAGGAAGAGAGTCTGAATCTGGCCGCCTACGACAGCTATGTCACCGGCATGGCCCTGGCCGCCGCTTTGGGAAGAGACGAGGTCGGCGTCGCCTATATCTGCCTGATTCCAGCCATAAACGTCTACGCCAACGCGGGCGTGCCCATAAAAATCGTGGCGGGGACGCATAAATACGGCTACGGGCTGGTGGTCAATCCCGATAAGATACAAACCGTATCCGATTTGGAAAACCCCGAAATCCGCATCGGCTGCGTCAGGGAAGGCGGCGCCGTGGATGTGCTGCTGCATAAGACGATGGATGAATACGGCCTCAATGAAAGCAGCGTAATAGATAATATCCAGCGCATGAACCCGGCCCAGATAGTCCTCTCCATCGGCACGGGGCAGCTGGACGCCGCCTTTCTCCCCGAGCAATGGGCGACCATGGCCGAGGACTACGGCTTCGAGATGCTACTCATGAGCCAGGATATCTGGCCAGATATGCAGGGCAGCGTGCTCGTGGTCAAGCAGGACCTGATCGATAACCACCCTGAAATCGTGGAAAGGCTGGTGATGGTATCACAGCGGGCCACCGACTGGGCCAACGACAATATGGCCGAAGCCGCTGAGGTTATGCGGCGGCAGCTACAAATCGCTGGCAACGACATACTGCCGGGAGCGCTGGGCGATAGCGACGGCAACATCGAGATAACCACTGAGGCCCTGCTGCGCTCCATGCAAAGGCTGGACTATGATTTAAGTATCGACCCCGATGTCGTCCAGCAGACCATAGACTACCTTTTTGAGCTGGGCTATATCACCGAGAGCTTCGACGCCAGCGAAATACTGGACTTGAGGTTTATAGATGCTGAATAGCCTGAAAAAGCTAAAGCCCGGGTGGGGCATCGTTCCCATACTCGTCTTTCTGGCGCTCTGGGAAGCGGTCGCCAGGCTCAACCTGACCCCGGGGCAATTCAGCTTTCCCGCCTTTTCCGAGGTGATGATAGAGTTCTATAACCTGGTCGCCAACGGTGTGCTGGGGGACAACTTCATGGCCAGCCTTTCCCGGGTGCTCATCGGCTTTGTCGCTGGTTCTGTTGCTGGGCTGGTGGTGGGCACGGCCATGGGCTGGATGGAAAAACTGGACAAGGCGCTGCACCCCATCATCAGCCTGCTTTACCCCATCCCTGCCCTGGGCTGGCTGCCGCTGCTCATGCTCTGGATAGGCATCAACGAGTGGCTGCCCATCACTATCATCTTTATCTGCTCCTTCTTCCCCGTCCTCTATAACACCGTCACCGGTATCAGGAATGTGGATAAAGACTATATCAGGGTGGCGCGGACGCTGGGGGCCTCCGACATCAAGATACTTACCACGGTGGTGATACCCCTGGCCCTGCCCAACATATTCACCGGGTTTCGGCTGGAGGCGGGGATGGCCTGGCGGGTCATCATCGCCGCCGAGATGGTGGCTATCCCCACTGGTATCGGCGCCCTGATGCTGAAGGCGCAGAGTCTGGTCCGCGTCGACATCATCATCGTCTGCCTGATAGTCCTGGCCGTGATGTGCCTTTCCTTCGAGAAGTTCTTCGAGTTCCTGGAGAATAAAATGACGGCCCGGTGGAGGTGACATGCCCTCGATAAGACTGGAAAACATCGGCAAGCATATCTGCCGTAACGTCGAGCTGGAGATAGGCGACCGCGAGCTGATGGTGCTGCTGGGGCCGAGCGGGGCGGGCAAGACCACGCTGCTCAACATTATCGCTGGATTAACCGACTACGAAGGCTCGGTGCTCTTTGACGGCCAGCGGGTGGACAAGCTGCCCGCCAGCCAGCGGGGGGTGGGCTATCTCTTCCAGGACCTGTTTCTTTTTCCCCACCTTGATGTCTCGGCCAATATCGCCTACGGACTGAAAGCGCGGAAGCAGCCCCACGATAGAATCAACGAGAGGGTGGCCGAGCTGCTGCAACTGATGAAGATAGGCCATCTTGCCGAGCGCTATCCCAAAGGCTTAAGCGGCGGGGAGAAACAGCGGGTCGCTCTGGCGCGTGCCCTGGCCCTTTCTCCCCGCGTACTCCTCCTCGACGAGCCCTTAAGCAGCCTCGATACCCAGACCGCCAAATACCTGAGGACGGAGCTTAAACAGCTGCAGAGAAAGCTGGGCATCACCACCATCTACGTCACCCACGACCTGGCTGAGGCTGAGGAGATGGCCGACCGCATCGCTGTCATCCAGGAAGGGCGATTGCAGCAGCTGGGCCGCCCCGAAGAGGTCTTTTTCGCCCCCGCCAACGAGGCCGTCTCCGATTTTATCGGTGCCCCCAATATTCTCCACTGCGACCGCTGCCAGAGCCTGGGACAGGGAGTGATGGAGGCCAGCTGCGGCACGATGAACATTATCCTCCCCGATGACGGCAGCCCCGTGCGACGAATCGCCCTCTTCCCCCGCGATATCTACGTTTCCGAGACCAAGCCCCCCGGCCCCGAGGTCAACCGCTACCAGGGTGTCATCACCGCCATTAAGCAGCTCGGCGACGGCGTCAGGCTGGAAGTTAGAGTGGATGAGCACAGGCTTCTGGCCGAGCTGCCCCACCATATCTTCGAAGATATGGACCTGACCGTGGGTAAAGAGGTCTTTCTCATACTAAAGCTGCGGAGAATCAAGGTTTATTAGAATAGGGGGTTTGCTTTAGCTGGCTAGTTCAAGTATAATTCCTGTTAACGCCCTTTAACACCCTGCGCATAGTCACCCAAGTAATTTCCCAGGCATAAAATTTGCAAAATTAGCCATAGCTAGCTATAATTTCTATTGCGGAAAGGGGGAAAGATGGCTAAACCTAAGGTCGCTTTTTACTGGTGCGCGTCCTGTGGCGGCTGTGAGGAGACGGTGGTTGACCTCAACGAGGATATCCTGAAGGTGGCGGATGCGGTGGATATCGTCCTCTGGCCGGTGGCACTGGACTTCAAGCGCAAGGACATCGAAGCCATGAAAGATGGCGAAATCGCGGTGAGCTTTATCAACGGGGCGGTGAGGTTGGAAGAGCAGAAAGAGATGGTAGAGCTGTTAAGGCAAAAGTCCGGTCTGGTGGTTGCCTTCGGCGCCTGCGCCCACCTGGGCGGGATTCCGGGGTTGGGCAACTTCTATGACCGGGAATCTATCTTTAATCGGGCATACAAAGAAGTTCCCACCGTGAATAACCCCGAGGGAACTGTTCCTCAACAGAAGACCAAGGTTAAAGAGGGCGAGCTTACCCTACCCGAGTTCTTCGACACTGTCCAGACACTGGATCAGACCATTGACGTTGATTATTACCTCCCCGGTTGTCCTCCCGCCCCCGACCTGATAATGGCGGCGGTGACGGCCATACTTAAAGGGGAGTTACCAGCCAAAGGGGCGGTGCTGGCGCCCAACAAGGCGCTTTGCGACACCTGCCCCAGAGCCGAGAGTAAGCCCGAAAAGCTGGCCATCAGCGAGGTCAAGCGACCCTGGCAGATTAAGATGGACCCCGATTTGTGCTTCTTGGCCCAAGGTATCATCTGCATGGGGCCAGCGACCAGAACGGGCTGCGGAGAGACCTGCATCCGCGCCAACCAGCCCTGCCGCGGCTGCTTCGGACCCGTAGACGGGGTAATCGACCAGGGGGCCAAGGCCCTTTCCATGGTCGCCTCCATACTGGGGCTGGATGGGGAGCAGGATATGAGTGAGGAGGAGGTCAAAAACCTAATTGACAGCATTGCCGACCCGGCGGGAACGGTCTATCGCTTCAGCCTGGCGGCTTCCTTGCTGAGAAGAAAGAGAATGGAATAGGAGGCCGTAGTGAAAAAGATAACCATAGACCCCATAACCAGGCTTGAAGGACACGGCAAGATAGAGATTTTCCTAGATGATAAGGGTAGCTGCGAACGGGCTACTCTGCAGATTCCCGAGCTGAGAGGTTTCGAGAAGTTCTCCGAGGGTAGGGCCGCCGAAGAGATGCCCCGCATCACCACCATGATTTGCGGCGTTTGCCCAACCGCCCACCACATAGCAGCCACCAAGACGCTGGACGACCTCTTTAAGGTCGAGCCGACGTCGGCGGCCAAGAAGATAAGGGAATTAATGTACAACGCCTTCACCGCCGAGGACCACATACTGCACTTCGTCTTCCTGGGCGGCCCCGACTTCGTCGTCGGCCCCGCGGCGCCCGCCGCCGAAAGGAACGTTTTGGGCGTTATCGGCAAGGTAGGGCTCGAGGTGGGGGGCAAGGTCATCGAGATGCGCAAACGGATGCGCAACGTACTGCGTATAATCGGCGGCAAACCGGTCATGCCCACCTGTGGCCTGCCCGGTGGCGTATCCAAGCGGATTACCGAGGATGAGCGCAAGACCATCATTGAGGCCGGAGAATACGGCGTCGAGTTTTGCAAGGTCGCCCTCGGTCTTTTCGACGACGTGGTGCTCAAAAATAAAGAATACGTTGACCTGGTCACCGGTGAAGTCTACGCCCATAAGACCTATTACATGGGGCTGGTGGACGAGAAGAACAAGGTCAACTTCTACGACGGCCAGATAAGAGTGGTCGACCCCGCGGGCAAGGAGTTCGCCAAATTCAAAGTCCAGAACTACCTCGACCACATCCAGGAGCATGTTGAGCCCTGGACCTACGTCAGATTCTCCTTCCTCAAAAAGATAGGCTGGAAGGGCTTCGTCGACGGCAAGGAGAGCGGCGTTTACCGCGTGGCTCCCTTGGCCCGACTAAACGCCTCCGACGGCATGGCCACGCCGCTGGCCCAGGAGGCCTACGAAAAGATGTACTCCGTCCTGGGCGGCAAGCCCGTACACAGCACGCTGGCTTTCCACTGGGCGCGCCTGGTGGAGGCGCTCTACGCTGCGGAAAGGGTGCTGGAACTGGCCAAAGACCCCGAGATTACCTCGGACGATATCGTCAACCTGCCCACCGAGGCCCCCAAGGAGGGTATGGGGGTGGTGGAAGCCCCCAGGGGCACGCTTATCCACCACTATCAGACCGACGAGAAGGGGATTCTGACCGGGGTCAACCTGATTGTAGCTACTCAGAACAACTCAGCGGCCATCAACATGTCGGTGGAGAAGGCGGCCAAGGCGCTGATAAAGAACGGGGATGTGCCCGACGGCATACTCAACATGATAGAGATGGCTTTTAGGGCCTACGACCCATGCCACGCCTGCGCCACCCATTCCCTGCCGGGAAGGACGCCGCTCGAGGTCAGCGTTTATGATGCTGACGGCGAACTGGTGAAGAAACTGGTAAACTAGGAGGAGGTAGATTATGAAGGAAAAAGTGGAACAAGCTTTAGCTCAGATAAAACCGGCCTTGCAGGCCGATGGCGGCGACGTCGAGCTGGTGGATGTGGAGGATGGGGTGGTTAAGGTAAGGCTGACGGGCGCCTGCGCCGGCTGCCCGGTGGCCAGCGTTACCCTGAAGCAGGGCATCGAGCGCATACTGAAAGAGCAGATTGCTGAAGTCAAAGAAGTCGTTGCCGTATAAACGACTTAGAGGCAGATAATGCCGATATACGAATACGTTTGTGATAAATGCCACTCGAAGTTCGAGTTGCTCAGAAGCATGAGCCAATCGGGGGAGGATGCCCCCTGTCCGAAATGCGGAAGTAGTGCTCAGCGAGCGCTTTCATCATTCGCCCGGAGCTCCGACGGCCTGGAGTCTTCAGGGAACGGAAGCTCTTGCAGCACTTGTAGCGCCGACTCCTGTAGCTCCTGTTCTCTATAGACGTGAGGGAGACGAATGAGGAAGCCAGATAAGCAGTTTTCCTGCCACGCCTGCGGCAAGATTGCCGAGGGTCCGCCCGGGGCGGCGCCCTGCGAGGCACTGCAGGGGTGGCTGACCGTTTCTTCCTGGGAGGGGCCAGGGGAGACGGAGCACTATAACTTCTGTTCTTTTAGTTGCCTTGAGGCCTGGACCAACGACCAGGTGCCCAGGGTACCCGAGGTTTTTCTGGATTCCTTTAAAGAGGATAAGACTAAATAGATATGAAGACGCTGGTTCTGGGGATGGGTAACACTATTCTCAAAGATGATGGGGTTGGTATCGAGATTGCCCGCGGCTTAAAGGAGAGGAAGCCCGAACTGGACGTGGTGGAAACCAGCGAGGCGGGGCTAGCCCTCCTTGACTTTATCGTGGGCTACGACAAACTCATCATCGTCGATTCGGTAAAAACGGAAGCAGGTGAGCCCGGAGAACTGTATAAGCTGGATATGGATGGGCTAAAGCCCACCTCTCACCTGACTTCGTTGCACGGCGTGGATGTGGCCACTGCCTTCGAGCTCGGGCAGAAGCTGGGTTTCAAAATGCCCCAGCAGGTAAGCATATACGCCGTGGAGGTTAAGGATAACGTCTCCTTCGGTGAGGAGTGCACCGAGGAGGTGGGGGAGAAAGTCCCACTCATAACAGAGCAAATAATAGGGGAGGAAAAGCTGTGACAGAACAAGCTGTGAAGGAAAAACCTACCAAAAAAGCGGTAACGGGGTTTAAGCCCAAGATTATTGTTTTCTGCTGTAACTGGTGTTCCTACGCCGGCGCCGACCTGGCGGGTACCTCCAGACTCAAGATTAACCCTAACTTCAGGGTCATCCGCACCATGTGCTCGGGCAGAGTGGAGCCTGCCTTCGTTTTCCATGCTTTCGCCAAGGGCGCCGACGGAGTGATGATTGCCGGCTGCCACCCCGGTGACTGCCACTACAGCAGTGGTAACTATAAGGCGAGACGCCGCATGCTGCTGCTCAAGAGAACGCTTTCCCAGCTTGGCATAGCACCCGAAAGACTAAGACTGGAATGGATTTCCGCCTCCGAGGGCACCAAGTTCCAAACCCAGATTAACGAGTTCGTCGACGAGGTCACAGCGCTGGGTCCCCTCCACGATAAGAGTTAATCGGTCCTCCCCCCAAAGGCGGACGATGCTGACCAAACTAGGCAGACTGGCGAGAATAAGCGTGCGTGGGGTGGTGCAGGGAGTCGGCTTCAGGCCCTTTATCTACCGTTTAGCCCAGCAGCATGACCTCAAAGGCTGGGTGCGCAATACCTCGGGGAACGTGGAGATTAAGGTTGAGGGTGACGAGGCCAGGATAAATCTTTTCCTCAAAAATCTTGAGAGCCAGGCCCCACCCATGTCCCGCATCGAGGCTATCGAGGTAGATTTTTACCCACCCCAAGGCTACGAAGATTTTTCCATCAAGGAGAGCCTGAGCCGAGAAGGGTACTACCAGCTGGTCTCACCCGATATCGCCACCTGCCCCGACTGTAAGCAAGAGATTTTCTCCTCGACAGACCGCCGTTACGGCTACGCCTTTACCAACTGCACCAACTGTGGGCCTAGGTTTACCATTATCGAGGACATACCCTATGACCGCCCCAAGACGACAATGCGCTCTTTTAAGATGTGCCCGCAGTGCCAGCGCGAATACGATAATCCCTTAGACAGACGCTTTCACGCCCAGCCCAACGCCTGCCCCGTCTGCGGGCCCAGTCTGGAGCTGGTCGATAGCAATGGCAAGACGGTCGAGTGCGAAGACGTTATCTCAGCCGCTGGCCGATTGTTCAGAGAGGGCAAAATACTGGCGGTTAAGGGACTGGGAGGCTTTCAGCTGGCCTGCGACGCCACCAGCGATAGCGCCGTCAGATTGCTTAGGGAACGAAAGCGACGCCCATCAAAGCCCTTGGCGGTGATGATGGCCACAATTGAAGATGTTGAGAAACACTGCCTGGTCTCCGCCGAAGAACGTGAATTACTCGAATCGCCCCAGGCGCCCATAGTGCTTTTGCACTGGAAAGAGGGCTCTAATATCGCTAGGGCGGTGGCTCCCAAGCTAAAATACCTGGGAGTAATGCTGCCTTATACGCCGTTGCATCACCTGCTAATGCGAGAGGTAGGGCGGCCTCTGGTTATGACCAGCGGGAACCTAAGCGAAGAACCGATTGCTAAAGATAACGACGAGGCTTTGAGGCGCCTTAATGGTATCGCTGACTATTTCCTAATGCATAACCGCGATATCTACGCCCGCTACGACGATAGCGTTTACATGGTGGAGAACGATGTGCCACAAGCCTTGAGAAGGGCAAGGGGCTACGCACCATACCCCATTTTCCTCCCCTTCAAGGCGAAGCAGATACTGGCCTGCGGCGCTGAGGACAAAAACACCTTTTGCCTGACCAAGGACGAGCACGCTTTCGTAAGCCAGCATATTGGCGACATGGAGAACGCGGAGACCTTAGAGCACTTTGAAAATACCATCGAGCTTTACAAAAAGCTCTTTCGAGTCAAACCCGAGGTTATCGCCTACGACATGCACCCCGAATATTTAGCCACTAAATATGCACTTGAGCTGGGTGCTAAAGAAGACTTGAGGCTGGTGCCCGTCCAGCACCACCACGCCCACATCGTGAGCTGTATGGTGGAGAATAACGTTAGCGAGCCCGTTATCGGTGTCGCCTTCGACGGGACGGGCTACGGCCCCGACGGCACCATCTGGGGCGGTGAATTTCTGCTGGCCGACTGGAAGGGTTTTAAGCGTGCAGGGCACTTTGACTATGTGCCTCTGGTGGGTGGGGCGGCGGCCATAAAGAAGCCCTACCGGATGGCCTTGAGCTGTCTCTACACGTTTTTAGGCGAGGACTTTAGTCTGGACGGACTGCCGTTAAGCGCTGTCAACCCCGATGAGCTTTCGGTAATAAAGCAACAGCTAAAAAAGAAGATAAACTCGCCGCCGACCTCAAGCGCGGGGCGGCTCTTCGACGCCGTCTCGGCGCTGTTGGGGGTGAGGGGGGAGATAGACTACGAAGCGCAGGCGGCTATCGAGCTGGAGATGCTGGCCAGCGAGACGATGAATGCCGAAGTCTACCCCTTTGTCATAAACGATGAGGAGGGGATAGGTTTGGTAGGGTTGAGTAAGCTTTGGTCAGCTCTGGTGAGCGATGTTAAGGATAAGGTAGCACCGTCCCTGATATCGCTCAAGTTCCACCATACCATAGCCGAGATTGCCGCCAAAATGTGCCGATTGATATCGAAAGACGCTGGTATAAAACGAGTAGCGCTTAGTGGTGGCGTCTTTCAGAACCGATTGTTGCTCGAGCTGACGCTGGCTGCTTTACAGCGAGAAGGCTTTGAGGTGCTTACCCACCGTCTGGTGCCGCCCAACGACGGCGGTATATCACTGGGCCAGGCGGTGATTGCTAATTTCTACGAAGGAGAGGCAAAATCATGAAAAAGATGAAGATGGGGCCTATGCCGATGCTCTGGCCTCACCCCACCACCCTGGTCGGGGCCGATGTCGACGGCAAGCCCGACTTTGCCGCCGTGGCCTGGACGGGCGTCGCCGCCAGCACGCCACCGGCGGTTAGCATCGCCCTGCAGCACCCCCGCTATTCCCTAAAGGGCATCAGGCAGAACCAGACCTTCTCGGTAAACATACCTTCCCGCGACATGGTAAAAGAGACCGACTACTGCGGTCTTATCTCGGGTGCCAAGACCGATAAGGTAGCCGACTGTAACTTCAAGGTCTTTTACGGCAAGACGCACCACGCACCGCTGCTGGAGCAGTGCCCCATCAACCTGGAGTGCGAGGTGCGGCACATGCTTTATATGGGCAGCCATACACTGGTCATCGGTGAGGTGATGGAGACGCATGTCTCTGAGGACTGCCTGACCGAGGGCAAGCCCGATATAAACAAGGTAAAACCGTTTGCTTTCATCCTGCCTAACTACCATGCCATCGGTGAGGCCTTTGCCGACGCTTTTAAAATCGGCAGGGAGATTAAGAAGGTCTAGAAATGTGTCTGGCGATACCAGCCCTGATTACCTCCATCAATGATAAGGAGGCCGAGGTCGAAATCGGCGGCATCAGTCGCCGCATCAGCCTCTATCTTACCCCCGAAGCCAAAGTGGGAGACTACGTCCTGGTGCACACGGGCTACGCCATAAATGTCCTCGATCAGGAGCAGGCTAAGGAAACGTTAGATATCCTGCGCGAGATAGCCGAGGGGGTGGAGGATTGAAGTACATCACCGAGTTCCGCAGCTCAAAGCTGGGGGAGGGGCTTGTCTCGCAGATTAAGCTTCGCTCCAAAAAGAAAGCACGCTTCATGGAGTTCTGCGGCGGACACACCGTGACCATCTTCAGGTACGGTATTCGCCAGCTTTTGCCGCCGACAATCGAGATGGTTTCCGGACCGGGCTGTCCCATCTGCGTCACCGCTAACGCCGACCTGGACAGGGCGATGGCTTTATCACAAACGCCCGGGGTAATCATCGCCACCTTCGGCGATATGCTCAAAGTCCCGGGGAGCTATTCCAGCCTGGAGAAGGCCAAGGCCGAGGGCGCCGAGGTGCGGACGGTCTATTCGGCCACGGACGCTTTGGAAATAGCCGAGGCAAATCCCAAGAGCTCGGTGGTTTTCTTAGGCATCGGTTTTGAGACCACTGCCCCCACCATCGCCGCCTCCATACTACAGGCGGAGGAGAAGGGTATAGAGAACTACTACGTGCTTTCTTTACATAAAGTATGCCCGCCTGTAATCAGGGCCTTGCTCGATTCGGGCGAAGTCGAGATTGGGGGACTGGTCTGTCCGGGGCACGTCAGCGCCGTCATTGGCTCCCACCCCTGGGAGTTTATCGCCAAGGAATACGGCATTCCTTGCGTCATCTCTGGCTTCGAGCCGCTCGATATACTCCAGTGCGTGGAGATGCTGGTGGAACAGGTGGAAAAAGGCGAAGCAGGCGTTGAGATAGCCTACAGGCGGGGGGTGCGCCCTGAGGGTAATCAGATAGCTTTAAAGCTGATGGAACGCGTCTTTGAGCCTTCTGGCGCCCGCTGGCGGGGAATGGGGGAGATTCCTGGCAGCGGACTCAAGATTAGAGCTAAATATAGACGTTTCGACGCTGAAACAGCCTTCGATATAAAGACTAAGCCCGCTATAGAGCACAAGGGCTGCCTCTGTGGTGAAATACTGCGCGGCGTCAAGACACCTGCCGACTGCAAACTTTTCGGGCAGGCCTGCACCCCGGAAAACCCGGTGGGGCCCTGCATGGTCTCTGCCGAGGGCAGCTGCTCGGCCTATTATCTATACGGAGGCGAGCGTGGCCGATAAAATTCTTTTGGCGCACGGCAGCGGTGGCAAGATGGCCCACGATTTGGTGGAGAAGAGCTTCGTCAAGGCGCTGGCCAACCCGCTGCTGGACAAGCTCGATGACTCGGCCGTCTTCGATGTAAGCGGCAAGCTGGCTTTCACTACCGACAGCTATGTGGTCAGCCCTATCTTTTTCCCCGGCGGTGACATCGGCAAGCTGGCCGTCTGCGGCACCGTCAACGACCTGGCTACAAGCGGCGCCAAGCCGTTGTATTTAAGTCTTTCCTTCATCATCGAAGAAGGCCTTTTGGTCAGTGAGCTTGAGAGAATCGTGGCCTCGGTGCAAAGAGCGGTTGATGAAGCCAGCGTGACCATCGTCACCGGTGATACCAAGGTGGTAACCAGGGGCAGCGCCGACAAGCTCTTTATCAATACCGCTGGCGTGGGCTTGATTCCTGAAGGCGTCAGCATCTCCGGCAGCAACGCCAAGCCCGGGGATAAGGTGCTCTTAAACGGGGCTATCGGTGACCACGGTATCGCTGTGGTCAGTCAGCGCGAGGGATTGAGCTTCGCCACCAAGCTAAAGAGCGACTGTGCTCCTTTGGGCGATTTAGTCGCCGATATGCTTAAGGCCAGCCAAAATATACACGCTTTGCGCGACCCGACCAGGGGCGGGCTGGCCACCAGTTTGAACGAGTTGGCCAAACAGTCGAAGGTTAGCATCAGAATCGAAGAAGCCAAGATTCCCGTACGAGAGGAAGTGCTGGCTGCTTGTGAGATGCTCGGCTTCGACCCGCTCTACGTGGCCAACGAGGGCAAGATGATTGCCATCGTGGCTCCCGAGGATGCTGATAGCGTCCTAAAAGCTATGCGTAAGAACAAATACGGCAGAGACGCTGAGATTATCGGTGAGGTAATGACTGAGAACCCAGGAAGGGTAACCATGAAGACGGTGCTGGGCTCGCACCGCGTCGTCGATATGCTGGTGGGCGACCTTTTGCCGAGGATTTGCTAAATATGCACGAACTATCTATAACTCAAAGTATGCTCGACCTAGTATTGGAGCAGGCCGAGAACGCCGGTGCCAAAGAGGTCGGAAAAATCAACCTGGTCATCGGGGAGATGACGGGGGTGGTGGATAGGGCCGTCCGGTTCTATTTCGATTTCCTGAGCAAGGGGACGGCGGCGGAGGGGGCGACGCTATCCTTCAAGGTGGTACCGACCACGGCCAGGTGCCATAACTGCGCCAAAGACTTTGAGCTGGGGGAGTTCGACTGGACTTGTCCCCACTGTAAGAGTAATAATATAGAGATTATCGGCGGCAAGGAGCTTTTCGTAGAAAGTATCGAGGTAGACTAGATGGAAATCAAAGTAGTCAAGGACATCATGGGCGCTAACGACCAGATAGCGCAGAAGAACCGCCAATTATTCGACAAGAATAGGGTCTTCGTGCTTAACGTGATGGCCTCACCGGGGGCGGGCAAGACCAGTCTTATTCTGGAGACCATCAAAAGGCTGAAGGGCAAGCTCAAGGTGGGCGTGGTCGAGGGCGACATCAGCTCCAGCCTGGACGCAGAGGCTATCGGCAAGGAGGGTGTCCCCGTCGTCCAAATCAATACGGGCGGGGAGTGCCACCTCGACGCCAGCATGACCTCTATTGCCATGAGCGACCTGCCTTTGGCAGATATCGAGCTGCTGCTTATAGAAAACGTGGGCAACCTGGTCTGCCCCGCCGAGTTCAAGCTGGGCGAGAACCTGAAAGTCCTCATCGCCTCTACTCCCGAGGGCGACGACAAGCCTTTCAAGTACCCGCTGATGTTCCATGAAGCCGACGCCGTGCTCATCAACAAAATCGACCTGCTGCCCTACCTCAAATTCGACGTCGATGCCTTCACCAAGACCATCAAAGGGATAAACCAGAAGGTGCAGGTCTTCCCCCTCTCCTGTACTACGGGCGAAGGTATTGATGCCTGGGTCGGTTGGCTGCAAGAGCGGGTCAAGAGCTAGATTTTCGGGTATTGACGCTCTTTAATACCAGGTAGTATACTCACCCATAGATTTTGCCCAAAATACTGCGGGAGGTAATCGTAATGGAGAAACAATGGCCAGATATGACCCCAGCCGAGAAGCAGGAGGCGCTGTTTCAGAAGTGTCTGGCGGCTGAGGGGGTTGAGTTCGCCAATAACGCCGCCGAGAAGGCGTATAAGGAGAGGCTGACTCGGCTTAAGGACGCCATTCAGCTCAAGAAAACGCCCGACCGTGTGCCCGTCCTGCCCATCACCAGTTTCTTCCCCGCCTTCTATAACGGCATGACACCCTATGATGTCATGTATGACTATGACAAGATGGTCCAGGCGTTCAAGAAGTTCACCCTGGACTTTGCCCCGGACTCCAATACTGGAGCCGGCACCGGCGGTGCGGCCCGAATCTTCGATATCCTCGACTACAAACAGTACGCCTGGCCCGGTCACGGTGTCTCACCCAAGAGCACCTACCAGTGTCTCGAAAAAGAATACATGATGGCTGACGAATACGACGACCTGATTCGTGACCCTTCCCATTATTTTACTAATACCTACTTCCCGCGCATATTCGGTAAGCTGGAAGGCTTCCAGATGCTGCCCAATTTCACCCATTTCCAAGAGATTGTCTTCGTGGGACCTAACGTTATCCCCTTCGGTCTGCCCCCGGTTCAAGCCGCTTACCAGACCCTCTTCGAAGCCGGTGCCGAAGCCCTTAAGTGGGCGGGCTATTTAGCCGATTTCGATAAGGAGCTGACCTCACTGGGCTTCCCCAGCATCTTCGGCGGATTTACCAAGGTGCCTTTCGACGTCATCGGCGATACACTGCGGGGAACACGGGGGATAATGGTGGATATATACCGCCAGCCCGAAAAAGTCCTCGAAGCCCTGGAGGTCATAACGCCGATTATGATTGAGATGGGGGTGTCGGCGGTAAAGATGAGCGGCAAGCCTGGGGTGCTTATTCCACTGCATAAGGGCGCCGACGGCTTCCTCTCCGACGCCCAGTTCAAAAAATTCTACTGGCCCCACTTCAAGAGGCTGCTCGACGGCCTGATCGAAGAGGGCTGTGTCCCCTTTTCCTTCGTTGAGGGTGGTTATAACTCGCGCCTGGAGGTTATCCAGGACATACCCAAGGGTAAGACGATATGGTCCTTCGACACCACCGACATGGCTAGAGCCAAAAAGACGGTGGGCAAAGTCGCCTGTATCGGCGGTAACGTACCCACCGACCTGCTGGCGGTAGGCACGCCCCAGCAGGTGAAGGAATGCGTCAAGAACTTAATTGATACCTGTGCCCCGGGCGGCGGTTATATCGTAGCCAACGGGGTTGCCGCCGACGAGGTCAAGGCGGAAAACCTGAAGATGATGATTGACTTCACCAAAGAGTACGGTGTCTACAAGTAGCCGCTGGTTCTTCAGAGACTATATTACAGTTGTGGCCCGGGGATATTTTCTCCGGGTTACTTTTTTGTTTTCTCGGGCTTCTGGTATATCGAGGTATGAACCGCCGCCGTGTCGGCGCCCACGTAGCTAAATCCGGTCTGCTCGCCGACGCCGTTGGGGTCAAACGCTTTCTTGAGTTTGCCAAACCAGACGTGGTAGTTGGATACGCGTTTTCCTATGACGTCAACTGGCAGGAAGCCCATAGCCGGCACGGCAAAGCAGCCGTCCAGAGCCAGCTTGCCCACCTTCGTCAACCATTCCTCAACGGCTTTGGACGATTTTTCGTCGTACGGATTAAAGCGGCAGAAGATTTCGGTGTGCCCCAGGTGCCCCTGCTCCTCGCCCCAACCGAACTGTTGGCCGTCGTCGGCGATGACCAGTCCCTTCTTTATCAGCTCCCGCTTCCATACCGCCGCTTCCTCCAGCCACCTCACGTGGTTATCGTAGCGCTGACCCTGCACCATCATTGAGGAGAACATACCGCCGGCGCGGAAGGTCTCCCTGATGGAGGCGCTGACCCGCGTGCACTGGAAGAGCAGGGTGGATTCAACTTCGGGGTCTTCCACCGCCTTCAGGGACTGGCCGTCGGTCTCCTTTATTATCTGCGCCAGCACCTTCTTCTTGTATTCAAAGTCTTCGTCGAAGTTGCCGGCGATGATGACCATGAAACCTGGCCCCTGTACCTCTTTGGTGAATTTGTCCAGTGTGGCAAAATCCTCCTCGTTACTAGTCGTTATGTTGGAGGATACCATAGAGGGGTTGAAGCCCATAAGCTCGAAGGCGATTTCAGCTTCGCCTATCTTGAGCTCGGCTTCGACCAGCTTCTCTATCGACGGGAAGGAGAAATAGCGCACCATCATGTTCAGCTCCGACGGTTTCTTGGCCAGCTTGTAGCGCGGTGAAGTTCCCTCCAGCGGATACTCCGAGGGCCCCGGCCAGTGATAGACCTTGGTTGCCTGTTTGGTGATGACACCACCGCCCCGTAATATCCCCCTCAGCGATGGCCCCGGCCCGTCGCCACAGAACCACTCGTCCGAAGCCCCCAGCGTCCCCAGCCTGATTATCTCCCCTTCGTCGGTTACCCATTCCGTGGCCAGGTCGTTGCGGTCACCGGTGCTGGTGGTCAGGCCCATGTGGCCGTGGCCCGACATAGCCAGCGCGGTGCAGGTGGAGCCGGCCCCCTTGACGTTACAAATCATGCCCCGCTTGAAGAGCTCGCCCTGAAGCTCGGCGGCGATGACGAAAGGCTCGACTACGGCGTACATGTTCTTCTCGTTGATTTCGATAATGCGGTTCATCCTTCGCAGGTCTAAAAAGATGAAATCGAATTCGGGCGGGTAGAATGACCAGCCCGTGCTCTGCGCTTTATAGGGTATCTTGTGCTTGTTACAGAGCCTGATGACGGCGGCAACCTCTTCCGTGTTCCCGGGGAGAATTACGGTTAGATACGGCGAACGGTAGGCGTGTTTTATAGCTATGTCGTCGGAGATGTTGTCCGCCCCCACCACGTCCTCGAATTCCTTATATACTTCTTTCTTTATCGCCATGATTCATTACCGCCTTTCTCAGATTGCCTTCTCGACCAGTTCCACGATATCGTATACCTTTAAGCTGCCGCCGCTTTCCTTGACGGCGGCCTCAAAATTCTGCTCGCACCAGGGACAGGCGCTGACGATGGCCTCGGCCCCGGTGGACTCAGCCTCCTCGATTCTCTCCAGGGCCGTCCACATGGCAAACTCGGGGTTGGAGACGTTGACGCCACCCCCCGCCCCGCAACACCAGGCGTATTCCTTAATCCGGTCCATCTCGGCCAGCTTCAGCCCGGGAATAGCCTTTAATACGTCGCGCGGCGGTTCGTAAACGCCGTTGCTGCCGCGACGGTATTCCTTGGGCGGGTCGAAGACGAACTTGTAGCCCGGTATCCTTTTACCTTTCCAGTGTATCCAGGGCTCGCCCAGCCGCCCCAGGTAGCAGGGGTCGTGGTAGGTGACCGTCAGGTTCACCTTCTTGGTCAGCTTGAGCCGGCCCTCTTTAATTAGGCGGGCGATATATTCGCTGATGTGCAGCACCTCCAGGTCGCCCTTGAGCTCGTATCTGTCGTAGAGTACCTTGAAGGCCTGATAGCCGTCAGCGCAGCCCGTCACCAGCGTCTTCACACCTGCCTTTTTGAGCATGGCCATGTTCTTCTTGGCTTGCTTGAGGAAGTCTTCCTTATAGCCCATCTGGAAGGCGCGGCCGCCGCAGCAGGACTCGTTATCGTAGCCGATGCCGAAGTCGACGCCAGCCTTCTTCAGTATCTTAGCGGTGGCCTTGGCCAGCTTCTGGTAGTCCTTGTTGTAGCTGGTCAGGCAGCCGACATGATAGTAGACGTCCACCTTTTCCTTGGTGGCGTCTTTGATTCCCAGCCCCTGCGCCCAGGCGGCGCGCTTGCCCCTGGCGCCTGGCACCATGGTGCCCTGCTTACGCAAGCTATTAATGACTTTATCCAGGGCAGGGTGGGTGTGACCCGTCTCGACGCACCTGATGCGGAACTCGTTGATGGGCAGCAGCACCTCCATGTCCATGGCGTACTTGCAGGATATGTCGCAGGCGCCGCACATCTGGCAGTTATAGACGATATCCAAGAGCTTATCGGTATAGTTGAAGCCGTTGGTCAGCATCTCCTTGGCGATAAGCAGCCGCCCGCTGCCCGAGTAGGCGTGGAAGTTGTATCTGGATATGCTGGGGCAGGTGTACGAGTGGTCTATTCCCTTTACCTTTTGCAGCGGGATATGTTTGCAGGCCCCGCATCGGCAGCACATCTCGGCATCACCGCGGTAATCTTCTATAGCCATCTTCGCTCCTTCCTTACTTTATTAATTAAGAGTCTCTTTCTAAAAGCAGAGCTTCCCCGGGTTCATAACCTTGTTCGGGTCTAATATTTCCTTGACCCTAGTTAGAGCTTCGACGTAGGCCGCGTCCCGGTTGACAATCATGCGGGCGCTCTTGTCGTAGGGTCGGGAGAAGAAGGCGCCCGTGGCCATCAGGGCGTCGATAGCTAGGGGGTATAGCTCCTCGATGCGCTCCAGCTCGGCGGGGTTTTCGGGGTCGTAGAAGAGGTTGAACTCGCAGTGGCAATTGGCCCCCTGCACGATGGGCTGCAGGTAGATGCCCATATCCGAGGCAGGGTAGCCGAACTCGTTGGCCAACTCCTGCATGACGCCAATCTGGCCTTCGAGCTTATCGTAGGTGGTGATAAAGAATATGTCCTGGCAGGCCCCTTTATAGCGTAGCTTCCAGTAGGGCTCTGCGGAAGGTCGCTGCGCTATCTTCAGCATCTCGATGGCGGAGACCCGTCCCACCGCCCTTTCCGCTTCCAGCCCGATGCGGTTGGTCAGGTCGGCGATGCCCTTGAGCTGAGTCTTTACTCTTTCTTCGGGGAAGTAGTCGTAGCCGGCCAAGTTGAAGAAGAGCACCCAGGGGGTCAGGCTGTCTTTGATATCAAGGTAATCGGCGGGCCACTTCTTGGCGGCGAGCGCCGCCAGGTCTACATTGTTCAGCACCAGGCACTCGTTGACCAGACGCTGCCTTACCAGCCAGTGCACCAGCTCGAAAAGCTTATCGAGGTCAGCCGAGCCGACCAGGAAGGGCTCTTCCAGCTTGGGCTTCAGCTCGCAGCGCAGCGAGGCCCAGGTGACGATGCCCATTGTTCCCTGCGCCCCCTGGACGATGCGGTTCCACTGCGCCGGGCCCGGCCCGTAGGGCGTCTTTTGCGCCCCGCCCGCTGCCCACTGCTCCTCGATTGTCCCCGGGCCAGCCGCCTGACCCGTGCGGAAGGTCTCACCGTTACCGAAGACGACCTCGACGCAGGCCAGTGGGTCAGAGATATCCCAGTGATACTTGGGCATGACCACGGGCTCTCTCTCCAGCATACTGCCGACGACGGTCTTCGACTTCCGCGGCGCCAGGGGCATGTTGAGCCTTAGGCCCTCTTTTTCCACGGCGGGTATCAATTCTCCGAAGGTCACCCCGGGCTCGACCATGGCCACCCGGTGGAAGCGGTCGACGCGGATAATCTTTTTCATCCGACTCAAATCGACGATAACAGCACCCCCCGTGCCGGGGACGGTGTCACCCCGAAAGTGGGGAGGTCCGGAACTTACTGGCACCAGTGGCGTCCGCGTATCGTTAGCCAGCTTGACCAGCTTGGCGATATCAGCGCCGTTTTTGGGCTTGACCACGTAGTCGGGCGTTATCATGTTGACGAAGCTCATGTCGGCGGCGTATTCCTCTAGCACCGCTGGCTTCTGGCTCACGTTGGCCGCACCAACTATCTTGGTCAACTTCTCGGCTTTAATCATTGGCGTCTCCTCTCATCTTGGGCTTGTTACCAGGTCTATCTAGCCGTCATAGGGCTCGGGGGGTGGTGGGGGGAATATGTTTATCCGGTAGCGGCTGTAGGGCAAGTAGTTGGTGGCTGGTTTGTCGGGCGTGTTGTCAAGCAGACCAGCGATGCTACCCGTAATCGGCTCTTCCACCCAGTTCGAGTCGAGGGGGTACATGTAGACGATGCGGTAGGCTAGCCTGAAGAATTTCCACTCTCCGTCTTCCTTGACGTAGTCCATATCATATTTGCCCAGGCATGACATACAGTCCAGTTTGCCCTTGCGCAAACCGCTGACGCTGCCGTGCGAGAACCATAGCCCGCGGGCTTTGGTTCCAGCCTTGTTTATCTCGATGATGGGGTTGCAGGTCATGTGTATTGCCAGCCAGCCTGGCGAGGCTTTGTAGCGCTCTTCGCTCAATACGGTATTCCAGAAGCGCTTGACTCCCTTCATGCCCTCGTAGATGCCAGCATCCTCGATATCCATGGAGATACCGGGCGTCTTCTGGGCGAAGAGGGAGGGGATTTCCGAGTTGCGCATCATGAAGTAGAGGTGGGCATAGCGAGACTGGAGTTTCCAGATTTCGAGGTAATCCTTGGTCTTGGATAGTTCGGCGACCTGTTTTTTGAGTTGGGCGACTTCGGCTTTAAGATCCTGACTCATTTTTCCTCCTCTCGATTTGATGTGAGTGAGGGTGGGGGACTACCAAGTGCTTATTATTTACTGTTATCGTCTGAATGTCAATAACTAGTTATAGAATGCGTTGACAAAGTCGGCTTTAAAAACTATTATAGCCACAGCCCGGTCCCGTTTCATCGTTATATTTTAGGTCGTTCAGAACATAAAAAGAAGGAGGCGATATCAAAATGGCCGAAGGCAAGTACGGGAAGTACATCATCAGGGAACCCCTGGAAAAAGGAATGGCGCCTATGCTGCACATATGCGGTGAAGCAGGCTGCGTTGGCGCCCAGTTTGGTAACTTTCCGGTTGAAGTCCAACTGCTTTGCGTCACTGAACCAATTGCATTTCCTCATCCCGCTCATGCCCACGACGCCGACGAAATCTTTTTCATCTTCGGCAGTAACCCTAAGAACTACTACGATTTCGACGCCGAAATCGAGATACATTTCGGTGAGGAGGGAGAAAAACATATAGTTGACTCCACCTCTATTGTCTTTATGCCGAAAGGGTTAATACACGGTCCCATTGCCATCACCAAAGTGAATAAACCTTTTCAGTGGATGCATGTTCTCTTTACGCCTAAATACGACATGACGGTAGGCGACGTTTCGCAACATCCTTCACACCCCCGCGAGAAATATTCGCCCGAAGAGATTAAAAAGTTTAAAGGCGGCTAGCCCTCGTATTCCTTTCTCAGATCTTCGACCGTCCGCTGGAACTGCTCCTTCTTCTCCTCTTCGCTCATTCGGTGCAGCGGCGGTACCCACTCCATGTCCTTAAGGTTCTCGATGAGCATAGGCAGCGTGTCGTAGGGGAAGGAGAAGAGGATTAGGCCTTCGGGTAGCACCTTACGTGCCTTCATACCGAAGCCGAGCCCGGTTACGGTGTAGTTTAGTTCGCCGCTGACGAAGGGATAGATGTAGAGCCAGGCGCAAAGCAGCACCGGTGTGCTCTTGGTGGTTATCATCTGGCCGCTGGTGTAGCAGTAGGCCCGAAGCAATACCTCGGCCTGGGGTGGGGTGGCGGCGATAATCAACAGGTCTGGCTCGAAATTCAGCTTGTCCAGCGTGGAAAAAGCGACGTACCTGACGGTGCCCTTGGCCATCTTGGCGATGTAGTTATAGATACGGCGGTTGGCGCGGGGCTCCTTGTATATTCCGTCCTTGGGGCCGACCTGCCCGCTGGCGAAGATGGGGTCGGCCTCTTCCATGCCCAGCACCACGGGCCCCATGCAGTTGAAGTTATCCCGCTCGGCGTAGAAGGGCGGGCTCTTTTGCGCCTCACCGAGCATCTCACAGAAGGCCGTCTCCTTGTCCAGCTTCCTTAAGCCCTTGGGCTTGTTGAGCAGGAACTTGACGGCGACGGGGGGTATCTCGAAATTGAACTTTTTGAATATTGAGTAGTCTAATTTAGCTGGCATATTCACACCTCCTTGTTCGGGGGTAACATTTTATCCACGTTTGATCAGGTGGATGTCATCATACCGGGTAGCCAGAGACTTATCTCAGGGAAGGCTATCAGAATAGCTAAGAAGATAAAGAGGGCAATCAAGAAGGGCAGTACCCCCTTAAGCAGTTTGTCCACCGGTATGTCGAAAGCGGTCCTCATTAAGAACAGCTCCAGTCCCATGGGTGGGGTTATCAGCCCTATCTGCATATTGACCACGTAGAGGACGCCGAACCATATCGGGTCAAAGCCCAGTGCCTGGATGACAGGGACGAAGAGGGGCACGGTGAGCAGCATGATGGTTATGGCGTCGATAAAGCAGCCCAGAATCAAAAGCAATACGTTGATGCTGATAATCACCAGCCAGGGGGAGAAATTGGCGGAGGTGACGAAGCTGGTGATGGTATCGGCCACGCCGGAGCTGCCGATGACGTAGGAGAAGAGCCAGGCGCCGACCATCATAAAAAGAATCATGCCGTTTATGATGGCCGTTTCGGTCAGCGCCCGTTTCAGGCCCTGCCAGCGCAGACCGAAGACGGTGACGGCGATAATGAGTACCACGACGCAGCCGACGCCGGCGGCCTCGGTGGGGGAGGCGATGCCGAAATAAATAGTGCCCAGAATGGAACCCATTATCACCACTATGGGCCAGACCCGTTTCAGCGAGGAGAACCTCTTTCCCCAGCTGACAGGGCCCAGGGCGGGACCGAGCTCTGGCTTACGCCAGCAGATTATGATGGCTACCGCCGCCAGCATGAAGGCCAGGAGCAGACCGGGTATCATACCAGCGATGAAGAGGTGGCCTATGGACGTCTTTGAGAGGACGCCGTAGATAATCATGCCAGCGCTGGGGGGGATTAGGGGGCCCAATACGCCACCGCAGCAGAGCCCACCCATAGCCAGTCCCTTATCGTAGCCGTACCTTTTAAACTCGGGTTCGGCCACCTTACCCACGGCCAGGATAGTAGCCGTGCTGGTGCCGATGGCGGCGGCCATGGCGGCTTCGCCCCAGATACTGGTAACGATTAAGCCGCCGGGGACGCGGGAGAGCCAACTGCGGGCGGCGGCGTATATGTCTTCACCTATCTTGGTTTCGGCAATAAGGCAGGCGATAAGAACGAAGAGAGGCAGCGGCGTCCAGTTTATGTTATAGAGGGTACTGAAGGTGGTCCAGCCCACTTTTTCCAGACTGGGAGCACCGAAGGCGAAGAAAGCAACGGTTATAGCCATAAAGCCCAGGGCGTAGATAACGGGCATGCCCATCAGCATCAAAAACAGCATGCCCGCCACGACCACCGCCGCCGCTGTGGTAAAGTCCATAACTACCTCATTTCGTTAAAATGCAGTCACTAGAAGCCCGGCTCTTTTTGTTCTTCGGTTCGGGTCTGGGCACGGGTTTTGTTGCCCTTTATCATGTTGACTGTATTGTTGATGCCCCGGCAAAGCTTGCTCACGAGAACGAGACAAAGCAGGGTGTAGCCAAAGGGTATAACAAATTTAATGGGGGCTAACGGCAGTGCCCACGACGTTTTGGTGGTCTGGCCGATGTCCAGCGCGTATAACGCATTGTCCAGACTCTTCCAGGTTAGTACGGCGCAGAAGATAAGCGCCATGAGCGGGAAGATAGTCTGTAGGACAACAAGCTTGAAGCGCTCGGGGAAGCGAGAGGCAATGAGGTCGTTCCTGACGTGGCGGTCCAGCCTTTCCACTCCGGCTACGGCCAGCACACCACAGAACAAGAGGAACATGGTGCTAAGCTCGTAGGCAGCGGGGTCGGGATTATGGAAAATGTACCGTTTGACCACGCCGTAGCTTTCTATCCAGGCCATGAGCAGTATCAGAATCCCACTCAATAGCATGAGCCACTGGCTGATACGGCCTATTCCTTTGTCCAGTTTCCGTATCACTCGCATGAACAATTTGTCTTGCTCCCGCTCGGAATTAGCGCTTCTAGCTATCGGTTAAATCGCCGCGACTCTAGAGTCGCGGGCATGCCGTTATATTACCCTGCTTCTATCGAGGATATTGGGCGTTGGCGTCCTCGGCAATCTCCAGCACGTCCTCGCCAAAATCACCCAGTGTCGCCAGCATTGAGTCAATAACTGGACTGGCTGCGTCTATCCACCTGTCTATCTCCGACTGGGGCACGAAATAGATTTCTACTCCGAGAGATGCTAGATTATCGAAATCGGCTTCCCATTCTGACTTAACAAAGAGATCGATGGCATCTGAGGCAGCCTGTGCTTCCTCAAGCAGTATGTCCTGGATGTCGCCGGGAAGGTCATTCCAAACGTCCAGGTTGATGGAGAATCCGTGTATGGCCGCGACCATATAGCAAGAACATAGATAGGGAGAGACTTCGGGTAATCCGAAGATGGCCCCGGCGGCTGGCGCCGTTATTACCGCTTCTACCGTTCCCTTCTCCAGTGCCCCGTAGGCTTCTGTATAATCAAGGAAAACGGCGGAACCGCCAAACGCTTCTACCAGAGCCGAAGTTGTGGGTGAGATAGACTGCACCAGCAGACCATCCCAGTCCTCCAGAGTATGAACCGGCTCGACGGAGAAGAGTTCGACCGCGGAATAGTTGTGGAGACATAGCAGCTTCTGGTTAAAGTTTTCCTCTAATACATCAGCGTATAGCTCCGTTAGCTCTGGCATGGCCGCGATATGGGCGTCAATGTTGTTGAACAAAAAGGGTAATTCGGTCGCTCCTAGCCTAGCGTCATCGGCGGAGTGGGCGCTGGGGGTGATGGCCCCCATTTCGGCGGCTCCTGTCCTCACAGCATCCATAAGCTCAGCAAATGAGACCATTTGTTCAGCGGGGTAATACTCGATAGTATAGTCGGGGCCGCAGCGGGCGTTAAAGGCATCAGCGAATGCTTGTTCCGGATCAGCGTACTGGAACAGGGCGGCGCTAGCCATCTTCAAAACCACGGGTTCCGCAGGGCCCTCTTCCCCACAAGCGGCGAAAAGACCGCCCGGCATCACGATGAGAGCCAGGACAACGAGCAAAATTATTGCTTTTTTCATGGTTGGATTTTTACCTCCTTGATGGATTACAAATAACCGTTTCTTTAATTTCACCTTGTTTTAATTAATCACCTCCTTTGACTGGGAAGTGTCCCAGTAATGATTGTATTCGGGTACATGGTTTCTCCACAGGCAGATAACGTATTCGTTCGCTTTGAGGGCATGACTGATGGGCTAATAATGGCTTTGGGGTAGGTGTTTAATGAAGGCTCTTGGCGGGAACAGTTGTGGGAAAGCGAGAAAAAAATAGGCGCAGCTTCAGTGGCTTGATAATAACCCGGGACGTAAGTCACCAGGCTAATACCCCGTTGCTTGAATAGTCGTGAATTTTAGCAGTGCTGAACGAAGTTCGGCTTGGAGCCGAGGCTAGGTTGCGGTGGAGGAAGTGTGTTTCATTGTTAAGCACATAGCTATTATATCATATCGTGTCAATATACCCCCCCAGGGTATGGTTCAAGGAGTGGGCCGCGGAGGAATCTAATCTGCAACCGACTGATTATTGGGGCTTCCCTTTCGTTTTATTTACGCCATGACTTAGTGGCGCGGTCGTACAGGAAGCGCCTCATGATAACGCCTCTTGCGTCACGGCTTCCACTGAGGTCATGCTTGAGCCCAGCGGTTATTCTTCTTACGCCTATCATCAGTAAAAAGAGGGCCGCGTAACACAGGACGATTTCCAGCGGCTCCCCCAGGTACCAGCTCACCAGCGGTAATATGAAGAAGGCGATGGCCATGCCCAGGGGTAGGCTTCGGCTGTAGGTACCACCGAAAATGGAATCGTTAGCCGATTTTGAGGAACGCATTAAGCGCGGGACTGTCCTGATTATGAGCGAGATGATAACCGGAATCACCGCTATCAGGGCTGGCTTGGGGGTTAGGGATATGACCATCGGGAAGGACACGCTATTGCCCTTTTCCCCGTCAAATCGGGCGAATACGGGCCACATCTGACCGCAGACGGCGGCCAGACCAGCCAGCGCCACTACGAGTATATCGAACTCAAGCCACTTGCCCACCAGTATGGGTATGACCCCTTTGGCAAACTCACCGAGTATGCCGATAGCGGCAATGACTCGTCCTCCTCGGTACCACAGGCTCTGGTGGAAATCTCCGTCCAGGTCTACGTGACGCAGTTTGGCCAGCAGCAACAAATGGGGCGCTGAGCCGAGCAGGTAAGCGCCCATAATTAAGGCGATATCAGCCCCTAAACTCATATCAGCCTCCGCCGATAAAGGGCAGGAAGGAGACGGTATCGTTAGCCTTCAGGACCCTGTCCAGAGGCGCTATCTCGTGGTTGACGGTGATGAGGCTCAGCCCTTCATCCAGATGAAGCTCTGGGTACCTTTGCCGGACGTATTCCAGGGCATCGTTTACCCGCGTCTCTGTGGAAATGGGCATATCCAGGCTATTGGTTTTGGTTAAAGCGCGTTGCATTCCCAGGAACTCTATAGAAACTATCATTCTTGCTTAATCACATACCCAGTCCGTCGAACAGCTGCCTCGCCAGTTCGTCCATGAGGGCGAACTTCTCCACGGTTTCACGCCTGGGTATCCCTTCTTTAGTAAAGCCCTTCTTTTCGTAGACGGCATCGCAGAGCTGTTGGTAAGCCTGGCTCCTTTTCTCGATAAGGAGCCGGTGCCGCTGTTCAGGGCTAGCTGGTAGCTTACCATCCCCCAGGTTTTTACGCAACCATTCGTCGTAGTATTCGGCCCGCGCCTGGTATTCGTTAAAGAAGGCGGGGCCCATCGCCCTCAAGGGGATTTGGTCGTCGGCCCGCCTGCCTTTGCCGCGGCACACGTTTATTAGCTTTTGTAGTATGTACAGCCTCTCCGAATCATCAATAATATCCTGAAGAGTCTTACGGCTCCCCGTGGTCGCGTTGAGATAATGGGTGTAGTGGGCCAGCGTGGGCAGGTTCTTGGAGGGCTCTGCGGTATTGGCCGCCTCGGGGTTGCGCACATCAATCCAGTGGAGCTTGCATAGTCCGGTGGCGTTGAACCAGGTGCGAATCAGCGGGAACCATTTGAGCGCCGCCGCCTTGTCCTCCAGGGTCGGCAATTCCTGATAGACCTGGTCGATGAAAATGAGCCAGGCCTCATCGTGCTGCGGGCCTTTGAGGGCGAAGCCGTAGCCGCCCTGCTGGGCCAGCGACTCTTTGCTGATGTACATGGAGAACTCAAGCCCCTTGACCTCCATGCCGAATTTGTTCAGCTCGGCCATGACCACTTCTTTGGGCGTGTCATTGCGGGCGGCATGCCTCTCAGCGACCCATTCCTTACCCCTGGCCACACCCTGGCCGATGACCTTGCCGAAGCCCTTACCACCGCCTGTTTCGTGCAGCGCCCTGTCCGCGGCCTCAATGTTGCCGAAGGTCAGCTCGTAACCAACATCCTCGACAGTCAGATAGCCCCGCTGGAAGCACTCCATGAAGAAGCCGATGGTCACTGCTGTAGAGATGGTGTCAATGCCGTACTCGTCGCAGTACCAGTTGTATTCCATGGCGAAGTGGGTGTCGAAGATACCCAGGCAGCTCACGGCGCCCACGGTTTCGTATTCAGGCCCGTCAATGCCGACCCGCTGTCCCGCCCTGGGGCCACGCGTCAGCTCGACATCCTCGGCGCCCTTGGCGCAGGCCAGGTTGCATCCGTAGTAGCAACCGTCGGGTATCTTTCGGGTGAAGTAGCGCTCAAGGAAGACATGGCCGAAGAGGCCGACCGCTTTAGGGCTGTGCCCGTACTGGTAGTTGTTGATAGGGAAGACGTGGAATTTATCCATGTACTCGGAGAGAATAGAGGTCCCCCAGGCCGATAGGTATAGCTGTTTGGGGTCGGCTTTAGAGATAACCTCCTTGAGCTGGCGCCCTGCCTCCCGCACCCCCTTCTTATCCACAGCGTTGTTGCCGTTCACTCGGGACAGGCTGGAGCGCACCACGATGCCCCGCAGCCCCTTGGCCCGCATGACAGTTCCTGTGCCGCCCCGCCCCGCCTGTTTGGAGCGGATGCGCTGCCGCCTGCGGTCATAGTAGAGGCTGTGAGTCACCCCGAAACGGGCGTGGCAGGCACCTATACCCGCCGTCACCGCCGCCAGACAGTCGCTGTATTCGCCGCCGTTAAGGTCTTTGAGCAGTCGCTGGCCGAAGGAAAGCGCACCCTCATCGATTTCCCTGGGATAGGTCGGTGCTTTAGCGATAGCGATAGTCTGCTTGTCGCCGTCGACCAAGATAACCACCTCTTCTTCGGATATTCCCGAAACAGCCAGGGCGTCAAAACCAGCCAACTTCAAAAGCGGCCCGAAATGACCGCCGACGTTGGAATCAATAAAGGTGTCGGTCAGGGGGGAAATGGTGCCCACGATGAACTTACCTGTCCCGGGAAAGGCGGGCTCGTTGCCCAGCGGCCCACTGGCCATCACCAGAATATTATCGGGGCTATCGTAGCTGGTCTCAGGGGTCGTGTTGTCCCAGATGAGTTTAAGAGCGTAGCCACGGCCGCCGATATATTTGTCCTTGAAATCGGGGGGTAGTTCTTGGACGGCAATCGCCCCGGTGCTCAAATCCACCCTGAGTATGCGGTCGGTATAGCCTCCCACTACCCGGGCAGGCTCATATTCAATTTGTCGCCGTATCTCCATGCACGCTCCAGTTCTCTAGTCGATTAACCAAGGGACTTAAAACAATGAGCAATATCTTAAAGGACGCGTTCCCGTATTTATAGCATATTATGTGTGCGTTAAGCAAAAATAAAGGCAAACCCTGTTGGATTTGCCTTGGTTTTCTCGGGCACGAGAAGGTTAATTCGTCTTTGAAGTGAGCCGTGGTGGGCTCCCACCTCCAACCGGCTGATTAAAAGTAAGTGAATGTGGAGATAAGTTCTGTCCCCCTAAGCTAGTCATTGCTTTTGGCAACGGAACTGTCAATTAGTTCGAGCAAATGCTTCCTTAGTTGTCGCAAAATGATGCGTAATTCCTCCGCCTGCCTAGTATCCAAGCAGGAGAAAACCTTATGGCTAACAATTCGCATCTCGGCCAAATTGTCTTTAACGAAGTCTAGTCCTTTTCGTGTTATAGAAATCCTTCTGAGCCTACGGTCGCCTCTTACTGGTTGCCTTCTCACCAAGCCGTCTTTCTCAAGGACATCGACTGCTCTCGAAACCGTGTGCTTGGATTTGAATACCCTTTTGCCTAGATTCGTTGGTGTCATGACGCCACCATGCGTGACTAAGTTATGCAAAATACCAAAAAGTGTTGGGTTCGACTCCCGTTTAGCTGTTTCTATTTCTAGATACCTATTGAATACAATGCCAGTGTATAAAATCGACAGTATAAGTTCACCCCTCAAATCTGAAGCTTGGGCCCTAATCTTGTCAGCTAAAGATTCTAGAAGACTTTGCTTGTCTTTGAGTTTCTCAGTACTCACGGAATACTCCTATTGCTTACAGTCTTTGTGCCTTAATTGTTATATTATACCACATGATACCGCAAAAGTATTCTCATAAGCAACAGTTGCGCTTGACACATTCTTCACTCGATGATAAGATTCTTCTGGCTTGTTTAACAATGAATAGGTACTGATTGAGAAAACTGATAAAAGGAAAGAGGGGGTGAGAGATGGACTAATAGAGTAATCTTAGCAGGCAAAATCTAAATAGAGGAGTTCTTATCCAATGAAAAGAAAAAATTTACTAATGCTAGTTAGTACCATCTGTTTGGCACTAATATTGGTAGCATTACCTCTAGTTGCTGCCTGTGAGGAAGAGGTAACACCACCAGCCGGAGATGGGGATGTAACACCACCAGCCGGAAATGGGGAAGAAGAACCTGAGACCTTTAACCTGACGGTAGTCTCCGGCTTGCCTGAGGGACACGCGGGGAACCGGGATTTGATATACTGGGCAACAGAGCTGGAGGAGCGCACGGACGGCAGGGTTACGTGTGAAATATACGAAGGTACGCTGGGCTCGCCACCGGAATTCTACGACATGATAAAAGAGGGTGTCATTGACGTGATGTCGATGGGCGATGCTTGGGCGCCCGACCAATTCCCCGTGTTCGCGGTGAACATGCTCCCCTTTGAATATCCTAACTGGCAGGTGTTAGCTGCCACAATTGACGAGATGTGCCGTATGGGATATTTTCCAGGAATGGAGGAATTCAAGCTTCTCTACTTAAAGCCCACGGTAATTATGTACCCCTTCTTTAAGGAGACGAAGGTTACCACGCTAGAAGACTTTGAGGGTATGGTAATGAGACCTCCCGGTGGTCCCATCTTCTCAGCGACGGTGGAGGCGTTGGGGGCAACCGCCAAGGCCTTGTCCGGTTCAGAAACCTATATGGCTCTTCAAACAGGGCAGGTAGAGGGGGCGTTTACCGGTATCGACAATGTTATTGGTCGTAAGTTCTATGAAGTGTGCGAGTACGGGATAAAGGACGCACCGATATTTGGCGGGGTGTTCTTTATGATAATGAACTTGGACACCTGGAACAGCCTCCCATGCGATATCCAGTTGATAATAGAGCAGCTCAATCTGGAGACTTATGACTACTTCCTGAGGGGACAGGCGGAGGAGGAAGCAGGGTATTGGGCGCAATGCGAAGCTGAGGGTGTGGAGCTATACACCATTGGTGCTACGGAGTATGCACGCTGGAGAGCAGCCTGCGCGGGCGTTGCTGATGATTGGGCCGCAGGACTGGACGCTGAGGGACTGCCCGGCACAGAAGTGCTGGACATGGCAAGGGCTATTATCGCCCGATATACACAATAACGTATTCATATTGGGGCTCAGAAATGATGCCGTGGTAAGACTACTATTACACTGACGGCAGAAGTACATGATGCAGTTAGTTCGATTTGGTCAGAAAGCGGAAAAGTGGCTGCACACCGTGAGCAGAACCCTCAACTGGGCCGCCATGGGTTTCCTGATTGTTATGGTGCTGGTAGTTACCGTTGACGTTGGTGGGCACTATCTGTTTGGGAAGCCACTTACTGGCTCCCTTGACTTTGTCGAACTGATGATGGTTATCATTGTTTTTTGCGGTTTGGGATACTGTGCCGCTTTAGAAGGCAACGTCCGTGTGGACGTGGTTCATGCCCGGTTGCCCAAACGTGTCCAGACAGGTCTGGATATCTTTACCTTTGCTGCCAGTACATTCATTGTCGCCCTTATTACATGGAGACTGTTTGCTCGGGCCTGGAATATTATCCAGGAACCTCTTTCAGGCCCGAGTACGCAGACACTCCAGATCCCACACTTACCCTTTATATGGCTGGCCGCTGCGGGTAGTCTGCTCCTGTGCCTGGAACTCTTTGCAACTTTTTTGCATTCCATAGCTCGCCTTAGTCGGGTGGATTAACAGACCTACATTTGCTATTGAAGTGTACATGGTAATAAGTGAGAAGAAGGTAGGCCGAATATCGATGTTGTTGCGTGCTAGCTGCCTCCTCCCCAGCGAGAGGAGGCCTTTAGTGGAACATAGCATGTCAGGGGATATGAACAGATGAGCCCGGAGATAGTCGGAATCCTAGGGCTGCTCATACTGTTTGTCCTGCTTTTTGCTGGAATGCCAATCGGCCTCGGTATGGCTCTGGTGGGCTTTGGGGGAATTGCTTACCTTTGGGGTCTTAACAGCTCACTTATCC
>CAYPBF010000008.1:0-38202 GCA_964408935.1 uncultured Dehalococcoidales bacterium
GCCGGCTTACCGCCAGTGGATATTCGGCGCGGACGTAGACATAGCCCTCGCTGGCACCGATGGCGTAGGCCCCGATGGTCAACCCCTCGATAACAGCGTGAGGGTCGGCCTCCAGTATAGAGCGATCCATGAAGGCACCGGGGTCTCCCTCGTCGGCGTTGCATATCATATACTTCGGCGAGCCCTGGGCATTACGGCAGAACTCCCACTTCATTCCGGTGGGAAAACCGGCCCCACCGCGTCCCCTCAGCCCTGAGCTCTTGACCTCGGCAATAACCTCTTCGGGCGTCATCTGGAAGAGCACCTTGCGCAATGATTGGTAGCCGCCGCGGTCAATATAGTCGTCAATCCGTTCCGGGTTGATGTGGCCGCAGTTGCGCAGAACGACCCGCCTCTGCTCCTTGTAGAATTTAATATCGCCGTAGCGGGGTATGGCCTTACCGTTGACGGGGTCGCGGTAGAAGAGGCGTTCTACGGGTTTGCCGTCCCGTAGATGCGAGGCTACAATCTCGGCGGCGTCCTCGGGCTCGACGTGGGTATAAAATATTCCGTCGGGCTCGACGACGACGTTGGGCCCCTGCTGGCAGAAGCCGTGGCAGCCGGTGAAGTCAATCTCGGCGTTTTTGACGCCTTGTTTGGTCAGCTCCTTTTTGAGCGCCTTAAGGACGGCGTCGCCCCCGCCAGAAACACAGCCCGTACCGCGGCAGACAAAGACGGTGCGCTTTTTGTGTCCGTTTCCCTTCATTTTTTCTTCTTCCCTTGGAACAGTCTGGTTACTTTTTTAGGGTTAAGATTGCCGTGGGTTTCCTGGTTGATGACTATGTTGGGGGCCAGGGCGCAGACACCGATGCAGGCGACTGTTTCCAGGGTGTACTCCAGGTCCGGTGAGGTCTCGCCTTCCTCCAGACCCAGCTCCTGCTTGACCAGCTTCAGTATCGTCTTACCGCCCCGAACGTGGCAGGCCGTGCCCCGACATACCCTGACCACGTTCTTGCCCCGCGGCTCGGTGTAAAACTGGGTGTAGAATGAGATTACGCCCTGTACCTGGCTGGGGAAGAGCCTCAGGCCGTCAGCGATGCGCGGTATGGTCTCGGGGGGGATGTAGCCCACCGCTTCCTGGACGTCATGGAGCAGGGGAATCAGCCCCCATCGCTGCTCCCGATAGCTGCCGATGATATCATCGATTTTCTTGAGGTCGGCCTTGGTCACTTTCTTGGCTCTGGCCATTACTTAATCCTTTCCAGCCTTACGGCGCAGCTCTTGAGGGAGGGGGCCTTGGAACGGGGGTCTATCTCTGTGTCGAAGAGCTCTCGGGTCGGGCTCTCCGGAAACGAGACGGGCATGAAAAGCAGACCAGTGGGCAGCGAATCGGTCAGCCTTACCTTGGTCGTCAGCTCGCCAACCGCTGAGACCAGCTTGACCTTTTCGCCCTCGCCCACGCCCAAGCGTTTGGCGTCAGCCGGGCTTATTTCCAGCCAGGAGTTGGGCGAGAACCTTTTCAGTCGCGATGACCTTAGCGTCCGGGCACCGCTGCCGAACTGGTGCAGTACCGAGCCCGTGAGTAATGTCAGCGGGTAGCCGTTAGGGGAGGGCTTGGGAGGTGGGGTGTATTCGGCGGGGGAGAGGCGCCCGAAGCCGCTGGGGAAAAGGCCCTTGTAAAGGCGCTTTGTGCGCACGCTGTCGCTCTCCAGCTCGGCCCAGTCCACGTCCTCTTTATCCAGGTCGGTGGAGGCGGGGGGCTGATAGAAAGGGACCAGCTCTTCAATCTCGTTCCTTATTTCCTGGGGGGAGGCGTAGGGCATCGGCTGCCCCATCTTCTGGGAAAGCTGAAGGACTATCTTCCAGTCCGGCCAGGACTCGCCCATCGGTTCGATGGCCTTTCTCACCGGCTGAGTCCGGCCTTCGAAGTTGGTGAAGGTGCCCTCCTTTTCGGCAAAGCTGGCCGAGGGCAAAACTACGTCGGCCAATTGGGCCGTTTCGCTGAGGAACATATCGGCCACCACCAGAAACTCCAGAGACTCCAGCGCTTTTCTAATCAAAGAGGGGCGGGGAAAGTTGGCGGCGGGGTTTTCACCGACAATTAGCATACCCTTGAGCTTACCCTTTCGGGCCTGTTCCATCATCTCCAGGGCTGACAGCCCGCCGTTATTGGGCAAACGGCTACCCCAGCGCTTTTCGAATTCGCTCTTGGCTTGTTTGTCGTCCAGGCTCTTATAGCCGGGTAGGAAATCGGGCAGACTGCCCATGTCGCCGGCCCCCTGGGCGTTGTTTTCCTGCTGCAGGGCGAAGATGCCGCCTCCCCGCCGCTCGATGTTACCCGTGAGCATGGCCAGATTAGCCACCGCCATAACGCTGTCCACCCCGTTAGCGTGCTGGGTAAGGCCGTTTCCATAGACAATAGAGGCCCACTCCGCCTCGGCCAGGTTGCGCGCCGCCCGCTGAATATCCGATTTGGGGATACCGGTTATCTTGGCCACCTTTTCTAGGGGGTAAGACTTCAGGCTCTCGGCAAGCTCTTCAAAGTTGTCCGTCTTGCGGGCGATGAACTCATCGTCGAAGAGCCTTTCCTCAATGATAACCTTGGCCATTCCGTTGAGCAGGGCGACATCAGTGCCCACCTTTGGTTTCAGCCAGATATGGGCGAAGGGGGTCAGCTGGGTGGGGCGCACGTCAACCAACAGCAGCTTAGCGCCTTTATATTTGACGGCGCGTTTTATGGCGTAGCCCACCGCTGGTGCCGAGACGACGGGGTTGGCCCCGATGACCATTATTAGCTGTGACTTTTCCAGCTCTTCCAGGGAATTGGTCGTACCCGGAAAGCCGATGGACTGTCCCAGACCGACGCGGCTGGCCGAGCCGTACAAACGGTTGCCGTTATCAACGTTGTTGGTGCCCAGGGTCGCCCGGGCCAGTCTTTGCAGCAGGTAGTTCTCTTCATTAGTGCATTTGGAGGAGCCGAGCACGGCCAGGCTGTCGGCGCCATACTTCTCTTTTAGGCCTCCCAATTCAACGGCCACCCGTTCCAGGGCCTCTTCCCAGGAGGCCTCTTTTAATTCACCCTCGGCCTTGACCAGGGGGCTGGTCAGCCTATCCGGGCTCTGGATAAAGTCGCAGCCGTAAGAGCCTCGGACGCAGAGCGTGCCGTGATTGACCGGGCTTTCACCGGGTTTGACGCGTACTATCTGGTTGTCCTTTACCTCAAGGTGAAGGGTGCAGCCGCAGCCGCAGAAGGGACAGACAGTATCAATAGTTTTGGTGCTCGTGCCGCGGTAAGACCTCGTCTTTTCCATGAGGGCCCCGGTGGGGCAGTGGGCGACGCAGGTGCCGCAGAAGGTGCACTCAGAGTTCTCCAGCGGCATATCATTTAAGGTGGCTGGTTTGGTGTCAAAGCCGCGCCCTATATAATCAATAGCGCCCTGGACGACAAGCTCCTGGTCGGCCCGAATACACTTGGCGCAGAGGATGCACTTTGAAAGCTCCCTTTCGATGAAGGGGTTCACCTCTTGGGTGACGGCAAGCTGGGGGATTCTCGTTAGCTCCACCAGGCCGATGCCCAACTCAGCGCCCAGCTTTCTGAGCTGACACTGGTTGCCCTTGTCACAGACCAGGCAGGAGTCGGGGTGGCTGGCGAGCATGAGCTGGATGAGCATCTTGCGGCGCTCTATTACCCGCGGGGAGTGGGTGTTGATTACCATCCCCGCCCTTATGGGGGAGACGCAGGAGGCGAGTAAGTTTCCCGAGCTCTCGTCTTCGACGAGGCAGAGGCGGCAGGCACCGGTGGGAGTAAGATAGGGGTCGTGGCAGATGGTGGGGATGTTCACCCCCGACTCACGGGCCAGGTCCAGGATGGTCATCCCGGCCGAGCCGCTTACCTCGACACCGTCGAGCGTTATGGTGATTGCTTCCAAATGGCTCCTTTTCGGTCAGTTAGTTCTGGCTCTGGTCGAAGGTGTAGATGAACTTCTTGCCTTCGTAGACCGAGCGTATGCCGTTGAGTAATTGAGAGCTGACCACCGTCTTGGGGATGAAGCCCAGGGCGCCTAGCTCCTGGCTGGCGCGCACGTTTTCCTCGTCGTCGTACTGGGTCAGCATCAGGACCTTGGCCTGCTGGTAGTGGCGGCATATCTCCTTGGCCGCATCCAGGCCGTTCATCCCGGGCATGACGATGTCCATGAGCACCACATCGGGCAGGAGCTTGGCCGTCTTATCCACCGCCTCCTGGCCGTCCACGGCCTCGCCCACCACCTGCATGTCGCGCTGCAGGGCGAGCACGGCACGGATGCCGTCCCTGACCACGGCGTGGTCGTCGACCACCAGCACCCGAATCTTTTTGGTCACCCTGTCCAGCAGCTTCTCGATACGGGGCACCAGCATGGTCAGCTTGATAGGGCGGGCCAGGAAGTCCTCGGCATCGCACTGCATGCCTTCCTCCCGCCGCCACCCCTTGAGATGGGCCTTCTCGGGTGAGGCGTTAACCACGATGATGGGCAGGTTGCTGAAGCCGAGCGACTTTTTCAGCCACTGGTGAAAGAGGAAGGCGTCGCCGCGGGGCATAATGGCCCCCAGTACAATCAGCTCGGGCTCGTGGGAGCGCACCATATCCTCGGCCTGGCGCCGTTCCGAGGCGCAGACCACCGAGTAGGCTTTTTTCTCCAGGGCTTTCTGCAGGGCCTGGGTGAATTCGGGTTCGTCATCAACAATGAGTATTCGGTGCTTGTATTCCTCCATGGCAGCCTCCTTCCTCACCCGTCGGTAAGTCTATGTTTAGGGTCGGAGTTCGCTTGATACCCTAAACCATAAACCAGAGGCGGCGGAAAGAGAAGAGGCCTTTTTCCTGATAATGAGTCTGAAAACCCCTGAATTTGGCGGGATTTCTCCCTGTTTATGCGGTGGCAGGGGGTGGGGATGGGTGGGGTGCTCTAGTATCAGACGGTGATGATGCCCTTACGCAGGGCGTATTTGACCAGCTCGGTGCGGTTGTGGATATCGAGCTTGGCCATAAGGTTCGTCTTGTGGCCCTCGACGGTCTTGCGGCTGATGACCAGGATATCGGCAATTTCCTGGTTGGTGTGCCCCTCGGCCATGAGCTTCAATACGTCCCGTTCGCGGTCGGTCAGTTGCTCGTAGGGGTCGTGGTCGGCTTTGCCGCTGGCCTTGAAGCGATAGCCTTCGACGAGCAGCTTGGCCACCGGTGGCGACAGGTAGGAATCGCCGCCGTAGACGGCACGGATACCGATAATAAGCTCGGAGGAGGCAGCGGCCTTGCTGATGAAGCCCGAAGCGCCCGCTTCGATAACGGGAAGCACGTATTCCTTATCGTCGTATTGGGTCAGGACGAGCACCTTTATTTTGGGAAACTCGCGGCAGATGCGGCGGGTGGCTTCCAGGCCGCCCATGATGGGCATGGCGATATCCATAAGCACAACGTCCGGCTTTAGCTTCCGGGCCATATCAATGGCTTCGCTGCCGTTGGCTGCCTCGCCCACCACCTCCATATCACCGACGACGGCCAGCAGAGCGCAAAGCCCCTCCCTGACGATGGGGTGATCGTCAACAACGAGTATCCTTATCTTATCCATTTCCCTCACCGTGGTCTATGGGTACCATGGCCCGTACGGTTGTTCCTTCACCGACTTTCGATTCCACGTGAGCCGTGCCGTCCAGGAGCATAATCCTCTCCCTCATGCTGAATAGGCCCCGCCCGCGCCCGCTCTCCTCGACATCGGTGAGGTCGGCGACGTCAAAGCCCTGCCCGTCATCGGTGATGCGCAGCAGCAGCTCGCTATCCCGGTATTCCAGGACGATGGTGACGTCCTTGGCCTTGGAATGCTCGATGATATTGCCGATGGAGCCCTGGGCCACCCGGAAGAGCCCGGTTTCGACCTCCGGGGGCAGGCGCCTTTCTTTGCCCTTAACCTCCACCGTTACGTTGATGTTAAGGGGGCGCAGCCTAGTGTCGGCCAGCTGCCGAATGGCGGGGACCAGCCCTAACGTATCCAGCAGGGAAGGGCGCAGGTCGGTCATCAGCCTTCGTATCTCGGTGTGTACCTGGACGGCCAGGGATTGCACCTTCTTTAGTCGGGTTATCAGCTCGGTATCACCGCTCGACTTTTCGGCCATGTCCGCCAGCGCCTGCAGCTGCAAAGTAAGCCCGGAGAGCGTCTGGCTGGTTTCATCATGCAGCTCGATGGCCAGCCGCTTGCGCTCGTCTTCCTGGGCGACCAGAATCTGGCGGGTGAGCTTGCGGTACCTCTCCCGCGCCTTACGCAGTCTTTCGTACAACTTTGCCTGCTGGATGGCGACGCCGAGCTGGTCGCCAATGGAGTGCAAGAGGTGTAAATCATGGCGGCTGAAGCGGTGGGCGCGACGGCTGGCCACGTTAATCACGCCCAGCACGTCATCCTTGGCCCGGATGGGGACGCAGATAAAGGCCTTCAGGCCCTCAGCGCTGACTAGGTCGGGGTGGCCCACGCGGGAGTCGGTAGAGATATCCTCCAGTAGAATCGCCTTGCCGTTTTGGGCTACCCGGCCGGCAATGCCTTCACCCAGGCCGAGGTTCATCTTCTCTACATAACCGTCGCTTAAGCCCTGATGGATATGATAGGACAGCCTTTGCGTCCGCTCGTCGACGAGGAGGATGCCACCGATGGTGCCCTTCATGATTTTTAGGACGTTATCCAGGGCTACCTTGAGGACGGCGTCCAGGTCCCACAGGCCACTGATGGCGGCGGAGACTCGGCTCAGAGCCAGTAGCTCTTGATAGCGTTCGCCCTCATCAGGCTGGTCTGGCTTGGTTTGCCCACCGGTTTCCACGGGCTTCATCTTTAAAGCCTTCCCGAAGTCGGGTAAAGAGTAACTAAAGATAGCCTAAACTTTGGGCATTGTCAAACAGGTCCTACCTGGCGTGGTTCCTAAACTACTCTCTGGGGATGGGTGTAAACATTCATCTTCTGGCCCCTTACCGAGCCGATTAGGGTGATGCCCAGTTTGTCGGCGGTCTTTAAGCCCAGGCTGGTCGGTGCGGATATGGCCAAGATTATGGGGATACCTCTTTTGGCTACCTTGTGCGCTATCTCAGAAGAAATCCTGCCGCTGGATATTATTATGCGGTCGTCGGTGGGAATGTCCTCCAAAAGGCATTTGCCGAAGATTTTGTCAATGGCGTTATGTCGGCCTATATCCTCACTTAACACTAAAATCTCTTTCCTATCGGCCAGGGCAGCACTGTGGACGCCGTGAGTGGCCAGATAGAGCTGAGAGCTGTGTTGGAATCTGTTAGCCAGGGAGAAAACCTCATCAGGGGAGATTTTCACGGCCGATTCTACCTTCGGGGTGGCGGCGTCAGCGGCACTGAAAAAGGTAGCATCGCCTCCACACCCCGAGGCTATTAGCCGCTTGGTAAAAAAGCTATTGTCAGTTTTGTCAAAGCCTTCAATCTCGATATGCGCCGTACCCAACCAATCATCAATCTCCATCTTTTTGATGGCATCTTTGCTTTGCAGCAGGCCTTCAGAGGCTAGAAAGCCAACCGCCAGATAGCGCAGATTCCCCGGGGAGCAGAGCAGGGTGGCCAACTCCTGGTCGTTAAGGAAGATGGTGAAGAGAAATTCCTTGGCAACAGCCAGTTCGGCTTGGCTCTTCTCCTCCTTATTAAAGCGTAATACGGGGAATCTCTCTAGTTCATCCTCCATCTTCTCTTCCTTCTGGTTCATTATCAGCCCTTACGACCCCGCTTCCCCTAAATATAACAGCTTTAGAGCCGATTGGCTAGCTTTAATTCGGGGCTTTGGGGGCTTGACGGGGTAGGGGGCATGTGAGATAATATCAATATAGCGTGAAAATAACGCTATACTAAATAGGAGACATACTGATGTTCGGTCCTAGAGCGGCTACGCTGACCCTGTATGGCGATTACGTTCTCCCCAGGAATGGGAAGATCGGTATCGGCAGCCTGGTCACGCTGCTGAGTAATTTCGGCCTGTCAGAACAGGCTATCCGCTCGGCGGTTTCCCGGATGTGCCGTTCCGGTCTGCTCAGGGCGAAGCGGGGCAACCGTAAAAGCTACTATTCGCTGACCAGTGAGGGGCATAATCTGCTCACCGAGGGGGCTCAGCGCATCTTCCAGCGCAAGACGGCCCACTGGGACGGCAACTGGAGCATTGTCACCTACTCCATACCTGAAAGCCTGCGGCGCTCAAGAGACCGATTACGCATCGAGCTGGGCTGGCTGGGCTACGGGCCCCTGGGTGAGGCCACCTGGATTTCGCCCCACGACCGCACCAGAGAGGTGAAGAAGCTGCTGCGCAAGTTCGATATCGAGGAGTATGTGAACATCTTCAGCGCCCAACAGCAGGGCGGTATCGACCCTAAGAAAATCGTCTCCCGCTGCTGGGACCTGGACAAGATACACCAGAAGTATACCGATTTCCTAAACAACTATCGCCCCAAGCTGAAAGAGCACCGGAAGCGGCTGGAGGCGGGGGAAACCATCGAGCCCAGCGAGTGTTTCGTCGCCCGCTTCAACCTTATCCATGAATACCGCAAGCTGCCCTTCTTCGACCCCGACCTGCCGCTGGAGCTACTGCCCGCTAACTGGCTGCGGCCCGAAGCGGCGGCGCTATTCAAAGAATACCGCGGCTTACTTACCGAGAAGGCCGATGAATACTTCGACTCGGTTTCCGAGAACTACGAGGCTCAAGGAGGGCTGGAACTGAATAACCAGCGAGCACTGACTAAGGTAAACTAGGGTTTAACATCGTTACTGGAAGTGTTAATAACCTGGGGGGTAAAAAATGAGGTACGCAGAGACAGGGGTTAACCTAGAGATAGACCTATCCCGAGGCAGCATTGAGCGGGAAGGCACTGACCCGAACCTGACCGAGCTTCACCTGGGTGGGTTGGGGACTAACGCCAAGATACTCTGGGATAGGGTTCCTCCCGACGTAGACCCCTTTTCCCCAGATAATCTTTTGATATTCGCGGCGGGGCTCTTAGCCGGTACGCCGGCTACGGGGGCCAACCGCACCATTATCTCTACCTTCTCCCCCCAGACCAAGCTGATGGCTTACTCCATAATGGGCGGCTTCTGGGCGCCCGAGCTGAAATTTGCTGGCTACGACAAGGTAATCATCAGGGGTAAGTCACCCAAGCTGGTCTATCTCTGGATAAACAGCGACAAGATAGAGATACGCGACGCCACTCACCTTAAGGGCAAAGGCTGCCTGGAAACCGAAAAGCTGATTAAAGAGGAGCTGGAAGAGCCCAAGGCCCAGGTGGCCACTATCGGCCTGGCTGGTGAAAATCGGGTCTTCTTTGCCTCTATTGAGCAGGGACGGTCCAGCGCCAGCCGGGGCGGCATCGGTGCCGTGATGGGCGATAAGAACCTGAAGGCGATAGCCGTCCGCGGCACCAAGGACGTTCAGGTGGCCAAGCCTGAAGAGCTTTTCGAGCTCTGTAGCGACGTGCTCAAATACATACAGTTCCGTAAAGAGAATCCCGTCAAGGGGGTGCCGCCCATTCTGGCTGGGCTGGGCTCGCCGCAGGAGATGTTTTTGCACGACGAGCAGTGGCACACCGCTAGTTTCGCCTGGGGCAACGCCCGCGAGAGGCGAAGGGATTTCTGGAACGATAAGGTCGCTAAGAAGTGGAAAGGGATTCAGGACGAGACGGTGGAAAGGCTTATCAGCTGCTATAACTGTCCCATGGAGTGTGGGGGCATAATCAAGCACCCCAAGCTGGAAAGATACATGATGAAGTGCTACTCCAAGCTCACCTACACCATGGCGGCTATGTCCGACCTGGACTTCGGCTTTAAAATCGCCGGCTTGGCCCAGGAATATGGGGTGGACGGCTACACCACGCCGCAGGTCATGGCCTTCGCCGTCGAGCTTTACGAGAACGGCATCCTGACCGATAAAGACCTGCCCGACTTCCCCACCGATAACGAGAAGAGGTTCTTCTATCTACTCGAAAAAATCGTGCGCCGGGAAGGCATCGGTGACATTCTGGCCGAAGGTGTCTACTGGGCGGCCCGAAAAATCGGCAAGGGGGCCGAGGCCTACGACCACAACACCATCAAGAAACACGAGCAGATTCCCATCAAACTGGGGACGATGAACCCCATCTACTATCTGATGTGGTCGACGGGTGAGAAAATCAATATCACTCAAATCGAAGGGCAGATACCGCAGGCGCCTTTCCCCACCAAAGAGGACAGGGAAGAGTTTGTCAAGGACTGGATTCAGGTGCCTAACGATAAATACAAGGACTTTGTCCTGCAATGGGGGGAACCGGGCACGGCGTTCCCTAATTTCCCGACGCCGGAAGCCGCCTGTGAACTGGTGGAGTGGCAGGAGACCATGCACTACGTTGACGACGCCACCGGCATATGCGCTGGCCTATCGTCGTTCCCCATTAAACCACCCTATCATATCCACAACCTGCCCAAGGTACTCTCGGCGGCCACCGGGCTGGATATTGACGAAGCCAAGCTGTGGCAAATAGCCAAGAGGAACCGAAACCTAATCAGGGCCATCAATATCAGGAGGGGCATGAGGCGGGTTGATGAAAAGCCCCCCGAGGACCACTGGCGGCGCCGATTCCCCGACATTGAGTCCAAACTGCTCGACGAATACTACAAATACAAGGGATGGAATAACAACGGTATCCCTACCAAGGAGACGCTGGAAGAGCTCGGCCTGGATTACGTTGGCCAGGACCTGGAGCAGCGAGGGGTCTATAAGGAAAAGGTCAAGGTAGCGGCGGCGGCCGCCCCCAAAGAGGCGGGCGAGCCGAAAGCCAAGAGCGCTCCTAAAAGTGCCAAAACCCAGCCTAAACCCAGAACGAAAAAGGATAAAAAATGAAAAAAGTTAAGGTAATCAAGATAGACGTCGATAAGTGCAACGGCTGTCGGGCCTGTGAGGCCATCTGCTCCGCCTTTCACGCCGAGCCCAAGTACAGCAGCACTAATCCCGAGAAGTCGCGGATTCGGGTCTTTTTCGACCCGCTGCGTGACATCTACGTTCCGGTAATGGCTGGCGAGTATACCGAGGCCGAATGTAACGGTCGGGACCTCTACACCATAAACGGCAAGGCCTACGACGAGTGCAGCTTCTGTCGGGCTTCCTGTCCGTCGCGGAAGCTTTTCAAGGACCCCGACTCCGACCTCCCCCTGAAGTGCGATATGTGTGAGGAAGAGCCGCCGCTGGAGGAGCCGATGTGCGTCCAGTGGTGCTTAAACGACGCCCTGACCTACGAGGAAAGGGAAGAGGAAGAGGAGGAAGAGCCCAAGCCGGGGGAGATGGAAGTGGGGCTGGAATCATTAATCGAGAAGCACGGAGCCAAGGCGGTACAGGATGCCGTCAGCCGATTGGCCAAGGAATAAACACTGAGGGCTTTAAGGAAGAGGATTAAAAATGACAATGGAGACAATACCCCTAGCCCCCTTTAAAGACGTCGTCGACGGCATAAAAGAGACCGGCGGCGAGGCCTTCAAGCTTTGCTATCAGTGCGGCCTGTGCGAGACGGCCTGTCCCTGGAACCGGGTGAGGGACTTCTTTGTGCGCGGCCTTGTCCATCAGGCCCAATTGGGCGTGGCCGATTTCGGCTCGGAGGACCTCTGGCTCTGCGCTACCTGCGGCGCCTGCGTCGAGCGCTGCCCACGGGGGGTGGCCATCATTGACGTGATGAGGGCCATGCGCCGCCTGCTGGTGCCCGACGGAGTCGTTCCCGCCAGCATCCCCAACCTGCGGACGGTAATGACCAGCATCGCCAGCACCGGTAACCCCTGGCAGCAGGAAACAGAGGACAGGGCCAAGTGGGCCGAGGGTCTGGGGGTCAAGGAGTTCAGCGAGGGCACCGAGCTGCTCTACTTCTCGTGCTGCACTCCCGCCTACGACCCGAAGGTCCAGGGCGTAGCCCAGGCCACGGCCAAGATTCTGAACCAAGTCGGGGTGGACTACGGCATTCTGGGCGCCAAAGAGGTCTGCTGTGGGGAGAGCGTGCGCAAGGCGGGTAATGAAGACCTGTTCAAGCGCCTGGCCAAGGACAACATCAAGACCTTTATCGATAGCGGTGTCAAGAAAATCCTGGTCTCTTCGCCCCACTGCTACCACGCCTTCAAGAATGAATACAGCGAGTTTATGGCCAACTTTGAGGTTGTCCACTCCACCCAATACCTGGCCGAACTGCTTAGTACCGGTAAGCTCAAGCTCACCAAAGAATACAAGAAGAAAGTCGCCTACCACGACCCCTGTTACCTGGGGCGGCATAACGGCATCTACGACGAACCCAGAGAGGTCTTGAAGCAGGTGCCCGGCCTGGAACTAATTGAGCTGCCCGAAGAAAGGGAAAATGCCCTCTGCTGCGGTGGGGGTGGGGGCCGAATCTGGATGGAGACCAAAAAGGAAGAAAGGCTCACTGACATCAGATTGCAGCAGGCCATCGATGTCGGTGCCGAGGTACTGGTTACCGCCTGCCCCTATTGCATCATCAACTTCAAGGACAGCCAACTGACTCTGGAGAATAGCGAGGTCATCGAGGTTAAGGACATCACCGAGATTATCCAGGAGGCGATGGGGGAACCCGAAAAGCCCGATAAGGACGGAGAATAGTGGAAGAGAAAGAACCAGTCGAAGCCCAGCCCGTTAGCAATCCCGAAGTTAATAATCCCGAAGAGCCGGGCGAAGCCAAGCTCGACAGTGAACCTGCCGAGAATAACATCGGCGACATCATGGTCGTCGGCGGGGGTATCAGCGGTATTCAGGCCTCCCTCGACCTGGCCACGGCCGGTTTTAAGGTCTACCTGGTGGAGAAATCACCGACCATCGGCGGCCACATGGCCCAGCTCGATAAGACCTTTCCCACCAACGACTGCTCCATGTGTATCGAGTCGCCTAAGTTCGTGGAGTGCAGCCGACACCCCAATATAGAAATCCTGACCTATACCGAGGTGGAGAAGGTGGAGGGGGAGGCAGGGGACTTTAAGGTAACCCTGGTGAAGAAGCCCCGCTACATTGATGAAGATAAGTGCACGGGCTGTACCACCTGCGTGGAATACTGCCCGGTCAAATACCCCGACAAGTTTAACCAGGAGATATCGAACAACAAGGCCACCCACATCTACTTCGCTCAGGCCATTCCCCTGGTCACCTATATCGACGACAGCTGCCTCTTCCTTAAAGAGGGGAAGTGCCAGATTTGCGTGGGGGTCTGTAAGAATAAGGCCATCGACCTGCACCAGAAACCGGAAAAGGTGGAGGTAGGGGTGGGGGCCATCATTCTCTCTCCCGGATACGAAGCCTTTGACCCTCAGCTCAGGGAAGATTATGGCTACGGCAAGTTCCAGAACGTGGTCACCAGCCTGGACTACGAAAGGCTGCTCTGCGCCACCGGTCCCTACGAGGGCGAGATACTGCGCGCTTCCGACGGGAAGCACCCCCACAACATCGCCTGGATTCAGTGTGTCGGCTCCCGTCAGGTCAGGCCTGGCGGCAACAGCTATTGCTCGGCCGTATGCTGCACCTATACCCAGAAACAGGTAATCCTGACCAAAGACCACGACGCCAACGCCAAGTGCACCATATTCCATAACGATATCCGTTCCTTCGGCAAGGACTTCGAGCGATTCTACGAAAGGACCCAGAACCTAGCCGACGTCCGTTTCATCAGGAGCTACGTATCCATCGGCCGAGAGATACCGGAAACCAAGAACGTAACCATAAAGTACACCACCCCCGAAGGGGTCAAAGAAGAAGAGTTCGACATGGTGGTCTTATCCGTGGGCCTGAACCCTCCGGTCGGTTATGAAGAGCTGGCCAAGACCTTCGGCGTCGAGCTTGAGCCCCACGGCTACTGTCAGGGCAGTCGGGTTAACCCGATGAAGACCTCCCGCCTCGGAATCTTTGTCAGCGGAGCCTTCCAGGGGCCGATGGATATCCCCGAGTCGGTGGTGACCGCCAGTGGCTCCGGTTCCCAGTGTGGCGAGCTGCTCGGTTACCGGCGCGGCAAGTTGTCCAAGACGAGGGTCTATCCGCTGGAAAGGGATGTCTCTCAGGAGGAACCCAAGGTGGGCGTCTTCGTCTGTCACTGCGGGGCCAATATCGGCCGGGTGGTGGACGTGCCCTCTTCGGTTGAGTACGCTCTGACGCTGCCCAATGTTGTCCACGCTCAAGAAGACCTCTTCTCCTGCTCCACCGATGCCGCCCAGCAGATAGTGGACGCCATAAACGAAAAAGGGCTCAACCGCGTGGTTGTGGCCGCCTGCACGCCGAGGACGCACGAGCCACTGTTCCGCGACACGCTGCGAGAGGCGGGCATCAATCAGTATTACTTTGATTTCGCCAATATAAGGGAGCACTGCTCCTGGGTTCATTCCAAAGAGAAGGAAGAAGCCACCCGCAAGGCCAAGGACCTAATCCGTATGTCGGTGGCCCGCGCTTCCCTGCTGGAACCGTTACAGGAGTTCGACCTGCCCGTCGATAAGCGGGCGCTGGTGGTGGGGGGCGGTGTGGCTGGTATGACCAGCGCTTTAAGCATCGCCAACCAGGGGCATGAGGTCCACCTCGTGGAAAAGGAGAAGGAGCTGGGGGGCACCGCCCGTAAGCTTCACTATACCATAGAGGGGCTGGATGTTCAGGAGTACCTGGATAACCTTATCCGCCAGGTCTACCAGCACCCGTTGGTGCACGTCTATACCAGCGCCACCATTCCTGAGGCTACCGGTTACGTGGGCAACTTCGAGACCAAGGTGGAGTCCGAGGGCAGGGTCAGGGAGATAAAGCACGGCGCCACCGTCATCGCCATCGGCGCCGACGTCTACCAGCCCAACGAATATCTTTACGGTAAAGACGAGCGGGTAATGACCCACCTGGAATTAGAGGAGAAAATCACCCAAAAAGACGAGAAGGTGCTCGGCGCCAAGACGCTGGTGATGATACAGTGCGTGGGCTGCCGCAACGAAGAAAGAGATTACTGCAGCCGCATCTGCTGCCAGGAGTCGGTCAAGAACGCCCTGAAACTGAAAGAGCTAAATCCGGATATAGATATCTACATCCTCTATCGGGATATGAGGACCTACGGCTTCAACGAGGACTACTACCGCCAGGCCGCCGACAAAGAGGTCAAGTTCATCCGCTACGAGCCCGAGGATAAGCCCGTGGTGGAGGCGGTGGAGGAGGGGGGCCAGAGCGTGCTCAGGATTACCACCACCGATTTCATCCTGGGCAAGAAGATTTCCATCGATGCCGACGCTCTGGCCCTGGCCGCCGCCGTTATCCCCACCGCCGACAGTCAGGACGTAGCCCGCCTCTTCAAGGTTACCTTGAGCCCCGACGGTTTTTTGCAGGAGGCGCACGTCAAGCTGCGCCCCGTTGACTTTGCCGCCGAGGGCGTTTACCTGTGCGGAATCGCTCACTACCCCAAGCTGATGTCGGAAACCATTAGCCAGGCCTACGGGGCGGCGGGTAGAGCCTTAACCCTGCTGGCCAACGATACCGTTACCGCCTCGGGCTCTGTCTGCGTGGTGGATGAGAAGAAGTGTATCGGCTGCGGGGCCTGTATCTCGGCCTGCACCTACGGCGCCGTCGAGTTCAAGGAGACGAAACAGGGCAAGAAGGCCTCGGTTATTCCCGTCCTCTGTAAGGGGGACGGCCTCTGTAACTCCAAGTGTCCCACCGGGGCTATTTCGCTTAAGCACTATACTGATGAGGAGATAATAAGCCAGGTCGATGCCGCGGCTCCTATAGAAGAAAAGGAAAAGGCCGGGGTTGCCAGCTAAAAGGGTTAGATAATGAGTGCCGTAACTGAGTTTAACCCCAATATTATCGGTTTCCTGTGTAACTGGTGCTGTTACGGCGGGGCTGATCTGGCGGGGGTTTCCCGCTACCAGTTCCCCCCCTACATCAGGGTCATCAGGGTAATGTGCTCAGGGCGGGTAGACCTTTCCTTCGTGCTCAGGGCCTTCTCCAACGGGACGGACGGGGTCTTTATCGGCGGTTGTCACCTTAATGACTGCCACTATAATACTCACGGAAACTTCGACGCCCTGAGCATGACCAAGCTGGCCAAGAAGCTGCTGGAGCACGTCGGCATAAACCCCGATAGATTGAGAATTGAATGGGTATCCGCCGGGGAAGGCATCCAGTATGCCGAGATTATGACCGACTTCGCCAAACAGATTAAAGACCTGGGGCCTCTGGGCTCAAGTGAGGGCACCGACCTCAAGGAACTGCAGTCCCGACTGGAAGAAGTAAAGAGAATGGTGCCCTACATCAAGCTGGTAGAGAAGGACAAGCTGGCGTCACGCCTGCCCACCGAAGAAGAGTACGATACGCTTTTCACCGCCGACGATGTGGAAAAACTACTGAATGAGGCACCCTCTTACTATATCGACCCGAAGAAGTGCCAGGCCTGCATGATTTGTGCGCGCAGCTGTCCCGTGGAGGCCATTGACGGCGGCAAGGGCCTGGTTCACATCATCGACCAGGAAAAGTGCATCAAGTGCGGCACCTGCCTTGACGTCTGTCCTGACCGCTTTGCCGCCGTGACCAAGCTTTCGGCTGAGGAACCGGTTCCGCTTCCAATCCCCGAGGAGGCGCGGGCTATAGCCAGAAAGGGCAAAGAAGAATAAAGCCATAATATATTCGGGTCCACTATAGGAGGTGAACGTGTCACCGGTCAGCGCAAGCTATTGGGGTATTCCGGGTTATGCCATTTTCTGGGTCCTGTTCGCCGTCGCCTTCGGCCTGTTCGCCTGGCGGCTTCGTTTTCTCTTTCGCCTCATGCGGCTGGGCAAGCCGCAAAACCGCTTCGACCACATGGGGAAGAGAATTAAGAACATGCTGGTCGAGGTCGTCCCCCAGTGGTGCAACCTGAAAACGGTCACCCGCAAGGACATCGCGGGGATAGGGCATACCCTGATGTTCTGGGGCTTTAGCCTTTTCCTTTTAAGCTACATCGTCTTTATCGGTCTGGCCGGAGGGTTAGGCCTGGCCTCGGTTATCGAGCAGACCACCTTCGAGGTCGTCTTTTTCTCCATTTTGGATATCGCCGGCATAATGGTCGTCCTGGCCATCATAATGGCGGTAATCCGGCGCTACATCATCAGGCCGCAAAGACTGGAGCCTTCCGGTGAGGCCGCCATCATCCTCGCCCTCGTTTTCTTCCTGATGCTGGCCAACGTGGCCGTCGTCGGCTTCGGCTATGCCTCCCAGGATATTAGCGCCTCCTGGCCGCCGCTGGGTTCGGCCCTGGCCGGTTACCTGAGCGGCACGGGTATCGCCCAGGGCACTCTGGAAGGGGTCTTTCAGGGGTTGTGGTGGCTGCACTACATCGTCATTATCGGCTTTATGGTCTATATCCCCCGTTCCAAGCACCTCCATATACTCACCTCCCCGTTCAACGCCTTATTCAAGCCGCTGGGGCCTAAAGTTGAGCTGGAGGCTATCCCACTTGAAGAGGCGGAGTCCTTCGGCGCCGCCAAGATTGAGGATTTCAAGTGGAAGGACCTGCTCGACCTCTACTCCTGCGCCGTCTGCGGGCGCTGCCACGCCAACTGCCCCGCCCAGCTCAGCGGTAAGACCCTTTCGCCAAGAGAGGTGGTGCTCAACCTGAAAGAGCACCTGCTGGAGACAGGGCCTGAGCTATTGGCGGGCAAGACTGAGGATAAGGTCAAAATGATAGGAGAGGTGGTCACCGAGGAGGAGATTTGGGCCTGTACTACCTGCGGCGCCTGCCAAGAGGAATGTCCGGTGGGCATCGAGCACATACGCAAGATAATCGATATGAGGCGCAACCTGGTGCTGACGCAGGGCAAGATGCCCGAGAGCGCCCAGCTCATGCTGAGCAATATGCAGTCAAGGGGACACCCTTGGGCGGGGGTGCAATCGCTGAGGTTGAGGGGGGATTGGACGAGCGACCTGGATATCAAAGTCTTGGCCGAGGGTGATAAGGCCAAAACCCTCTTTTGGGTGGGCTGCACCGGGGCTCTGGTGGAGCGTAACGTCGAGGCCACCCTGGCCATGACCAGGATATTAAGGGCGGCGGGGGTCGATTTCGCCGTGCTGGGCGACGCCGAGACCTGCTGCGGCGACCCGGCCCGGAGGGCGGGCTATGAGTTCCAGTTCCAGATTATGGCCGAGCAGAACATCGAGACCTTCAAAAAGCACGGCATCAAGGAGATTGTTACCACCTGTCCCCACTGCTATAATACCCTTAAGAACGAATACCCCGGCTACGGCGGTAAGTTCAAGGTGGTTCACTACAGCCAGCTTATTGCCGACCTAATCAAGCAGGGCAAGCTGAAGCTCGACCAGGAGCTTGGCTCTAAACTCACCTATCACGACCCCTGCTATCTGGGCCGCTATAACAGCGTCTATCAGGAGCCGCGCCGGGTGCTACAGTCCGTCCCCCAGGCCGACTTAAAAGAGATGGAGCGCTCCAAAAAGAAGAGCTTTTGCTGCGGCGGGGGCGGGGGGCTGATGTGGATAGAGGAACAGCCCGGCACGACCAAGGTCAACCATATGCGCGTCGAGGACGTGCTCAAGACGGGGGCCGATACCGTGGTCACGGCCTGCCCGTACTGTTTGCAGATGTTCGAGGAGAGCATCGAGCATAAAGAGATTAAGGACTCGCTGAAGGCGAAAGACCTCGCCGAAATCGTTGACGCCGCCATGAAGCAGTCTTGAGTTTAGGAGGGGATTCATGAATATTATCGTTTGTGTCAAACAGGTGGTCGACCCGGAGATACCGCCGGCCAAGTTCAAGATTGACCCCGATAAGAAAGAGGTGGTGCCTCCTCCCGGCGTGCCCCCGGTGATAAGCGTTTTCGACGAGCGGGCCGTCGAGGCTGCCTGCCGCCTCAAGGACAAGCACGGCGGCACCATAAACGTGCTCAGCCTGGGGTCGGAGAAGGCGGCCGAGGTGGTGAAGCACACCGTGGCTATGGGGGCCGACGAAGGTTACGTCCTCAGTGACGCTGCTTTCGAGGGGCTGGATAGCTTCGGTATCGCCTACGTCCTGAGCAAGGCCATCGCCAAAATCGGCGCCTACGACCTGGTCTTATGCGGACGGCAGTCCGCCGACTGGGGAAGCGGTCAGGTCGGCTCGATTCTGGCCGAGGTGCTGGGCATACCCGTAGTTACCCTCGCCTGTGATATCGAGGCTGCCGACAAGACGCTCAAAATAAAGAGGGTGCTCAAGGACGGCTATGAAATAGTAGAGGCGCCCCTGCCCAGCCTGGTCACGGTGAGCAGTGAGCTGGGCCTGCCCCGCCTGCCCGCGGGTATGCGCATCATGATTGCCGCCCGCAAGCAGATTTCCGTCTGGAAGGCGGCCGATATCGGCGCCGAGGCCTCGGAGCTGGACAAGGCCAAGGCCCACGTCGAGATTACCAAGCTCTCGGTGCCGAGCCGCAAGACCGAGTGCGAGATGATTCCCGGGGATAGCCCTGAAAAGGCGGCGGAAAACCTGGCGGCCAAGCTGGCCGAGCTGCTATAAGCATGGAATAAACGGAGGGTGTGAAAATGGATAATAAAGGTGTTCTGGTTATAGGTGAAATCACTGAAGGCAAGCTGGCCCCCGTTACTATAGAGCTGCTGGGTGCGGGCCGAAAGCTGGCCGACGACCTGGGCGAAGAACTAAGCGCCCTTTTACTGGGCAGCAAAGCCGGCGGCCTGGCTAAGGATGCCATCGCCTACGGGGCGGATAAGGTCTACGTGGCCGAGGACAGTCTCCTCGATGAGTATAACTCCGATGCCTACACTCAGGTGGCCGCTGACCATTGTCAGAAGGCGCTGCCTGCCATCGTGCTTCTGGGGCATACCGATATCGGCATCGATTTGGCGCCGCGATTGAATGGGCGGTTGGGAGGCGGGCTGGCTATGGACTGCCTAGCCTTAGCCCTCGACGCATCGAAACTGCTGGTGGCGACCCGACCCGTCTTCGGCGGCAACGCCCACGCCGAGGTAGTGGCCAAATCGGCGCGGCCCCAGATGGCTACCGTAAGAGCCAAAACGGTGCCGCCGCCCAAACGCGACGACGCCCGAAAAGGCGAGGTTGTCCCTGCAGAGGGCAAGCTCGACGCGGCGGCGGTTAAGGTCAAGGTGGTCGAGCGCATAAAAGAGGAGGTGGAGGGGGTTAAACTTGAAGACGCCGAGGTGGTGGTCAGTGGCGGACGAGGCATGGGCAGCGCTCAGAACTTCGAGATGATAAAGGAACTGGCCAACGTCCTGGGCGGCGCCGTGGGCGCCACCCGACCCGCCTGTGACGAGGGTTGGGCGCCGATGACGCTGCAGATAGGCCAGACGGGCAAGGTGGTCAGCCCCAAACTCTATATAGCCGTGGCCCTCTCCGGTGCCATACAGCACATCGGTGGCTGTCTGGGCTCAAAATACATTGTGGCCATAAACAAGGATAAAGAGGCCAACATCTTCAACGTGGCCCACTTCGGCATCGTCGCCGACTATAAAGAGGTCCTGCCAACCTTGACGGCCAAACTCAAGGAACTGGTGAAGTAAGCCGCTTAATTAGCCGATAGATAATCGTTTTTTCTCATACGCCCGACAAGGAGCCAATCAGAGGGCTCCGGGTCGGGCGCTTTTTTGATGCCTTTCTTTCGACAGAGCGTGCTATAATGGTGGAACGTGATTGATAACAGCGGGCTTTTCTAATAAACTAGCACTGGAAAAATTTTATCGGGGGTAACATCATGTATAAAGGCGGCTATACAGGCAAGATATTGCGGATAGACTTAACCAACCAGTCTGCCAAGGAGGAAAAGGTATCCGAAGAGCTGGCCAGGAACTATCTGGGCGGGACCGGTTTCGCCATAAAATACCTCTACGATGAGGTTAAAGCGGGGACGCCACCCTTGGCTAAGGAAAATAAGCTGCTCTTTGCCGTGGGGCCTTTAACCGCCACCGGCGCCCCCTGCAGCAGCCGCATGGCCGTGGTGGCCAAGTCACCGCTGACCGGTGCCATCGGCATGGCCCTGGCGGGGGGTCATTTCCCCGCCGAGATGAAGCGGGCGGGCTACGACATGATAATCATTGAGGGCAAGGCGGCCAAGCCTACCTACCTGGCCATCAAAGAAGGGGAGGTGCGCTTCCGTTCCGCAGAAAAGCTGCAGGGCATGCTCACCACCGACACCCAGCTTTTCATCAAGGAAGAGCTTGGCGACCATAACTACCGCGTGGCCTGCATCGGCCCCGCCGGGGAGAAGCTGGTGCCCCTGGCCTGTATCGTCAACGAAAGGCGGGCGGCGGGCCGAAAGGGACTGGGGGCGGTGATGGGCTCCAAGAACCTGAAGGCTATCGCCATCCGCGGCCACCATAGGCCAGCCATTGCCGACGCCGACAAGTTCAAAAAGGCGCGCCAGGCCTTTAACAAGGCGATGAGGGACAGCGAGGTGCTCTATCCCCATTTCGCCAAAGACGGCACCCCCATGATTATCGACGACATGACCGAAAAGGGCATATATTCTACTAAGAACTGGTCGGCCACCGGTGAAATCGACCTGGTCAAGGAGCAGGGCCGCGACGCCCAGCACGCCATGATAGTCACCAGCGCGCACTGCGCCGACTGCCCGGTGGGCTGCACCCAGGTCAAGCTGGTCAAAGAGGGCCCCTATGCTGGTTACTTAAGCGAAGGCCCTGAGTTCGAGACTACCTATTCCCTGGGCAGCACCGTCGGTGTGGCCTACCTGCCCGCCATCATCGCCGCTGACCGTCTCTGCGACGAGTACGGCATCGATACCATGTCGGCGGGGGTCACCATCGGCTTTGCCATGGAGCTTTACGAGAAGGGCCTGCTGACCAAGAAGGATACCGACGGGCTCGACCTCAAGTTCGGCAACCATCAGGCCATGATTGAGATGCTGCGGCATATCGCCTACCAGGAGGGACTGGGGGCGCTGTTGGGGCAGGGTACCAAAAAGGTGGCCGAGAAGATAGGCAAGGGCTCGGCGGATTACGCCATGAATATAAAGGGCCTGGAACTACCCGCTTACGATGTCAGGGGGGCTAAGGCCCACGGCCTGAACTACGCCACCTCTTACACGGGGGCCGACCACAACCGGGGCTACGCCTATCAGGAGATTTTCGGCATACCCTTTCCTGAGGAAGTAGACAGGTTTGCCCTGGAGGGCAAGGGACGGCTGACCAAGTGGAACCAGGACGTCCGCTGCGTTACCTGTGATTGCGCCACCATGTGCGCCTTTATCCTCGATATGGCCGTGCCCGATATCGCCTGTCAGAACACCGCCGACCTGGTCAATGGTGCCACGGGGATGCGCTTTAGCGCCGATGAAATCCAGAGAATCGGGGAGAGGATAAACAACGTGGCCCGACTTTTCAACGGACGGGAGGGCTTCAGCCGCAAGGACGACACCTTCCCCAAGCGTATCATGACCGAGGCGATTAAGGCGGGGGAATCGGCGGGGCAGCTTATCAGCCAGCAAGACCTTGACACCATGCTCGACGAGTACTATGAGGCGCGGGGCTGGGATAAAAACGGCAACCCTACGCCAGCCAAGCTCAAAGAGCTGGGGCTGGCCTGAGAATCCATTCAAACGCAGACCGCCACATCTATAACTATAAGACAGAGAATTGAAATAAGAAAGAAAGGGAGGAAGCAAATGGCGACACTGGAGGAATTACAAGCCAGAATTACTCGTCTGGATGATATAAAGCAGATAGAGAAGCTACAGAGAATATACGGCTATTATCTGGATTACAACGAATACCAGAAGGTGGTAGACCTGTTCTCGGATAGTGCTGATTCGGTAGAAATAGCCGATTATGGAGTCTACAAGGGCAAACAAGGGGTGAAGAGGTTCTACCTGGAGCTTTTGGGGGGCAAGCCGCCCAGAGTAGGTGAGCTGTCCATAGGTATGATAATGCAGGGTGTAGTAGATGTAGACCCTGGTGGTAAGACCGCCAGGGGCAGGTGGTATTGCATGATGATTGAGGCCAAACCGACGTTCTCCCTGCATGATGGTGAACTTAGACAGCTCTGGGGCAATGGTATCTATGAGAATGAGTATGTTAAAGAAAACGGGAAATGGCTGTTTAAGAAAGTCTTCTTCTTCCTTAATTTCCGTACTCCCTATGAAGAGGGTTGGTTAAAGATCCCCGTAGTCGGTCAGAATGGGCCCAGTACTGAAGTGCCGCCGGATGCGCCACCTACCTTCTATTATCCTTACCCATCAGGAATGCACCTACAACCTCATTACAAGCATCCCATTACCGGTAAATAAAACACCCTGTGAAGAAAGGGAGGCGAGAAATGAATCTGGAAGAACTGGAAAAGCAGGTAACCTTAATGGAGGATATCCAGGAAATAGAAAATCTGCAAAGGATTTATGCTTATTACTTTGACCTGCAGAGGTGGCAGGATATTTTAGACCTTTTCTCGGACAATGCCGAGTCTGTAGAAATAGTTGACCACGGTTTGTTCAAGGGTAAAGAGGGCGTCAAAAAAATGTACTGGGACTGGATAGGCCAGGAGGGTAAGGCGTCCTTTGAACCATGGGTGCAGTTCATCATTATGCAGATTGGCGGGGTGGTTAATGTCGCCCCCGATGGCAAGACTGCCTGGGGCCGATGGCAGACCTGGTTGTGTGAGGCCAAACCGTTTGGGGCATACCCCAGGCAGGAGTGGCTACATGGATACTATGAAAACAAATACGTTAAAGAAAACGGGAGATGGCTCTTCTCCAAATTGCATTGGAATAACACCTTCTGCAGTCCGTTTGAGTATGGGTGGTTAAATCTCCCGCTAATGGGCCAGATGAACTATCATCCTACGGTAAAGCCAGATGCGCCACCCACCGCCTTCCACCCCTATCCATCGGGGTACCATGTGCCCTATCACTACAAACATCCCATCACTAGTGAATGAACTCAGTTTCACCGCCTTATTGCATTTCATGATATGGCGACAAGGGTATTCCCCCGGCAACCGGTATGGCAGCACCGGTAATAAATGACGAAAGCTCCGACGCCAAGAATAAAGCGGCCCCGGCTATATCCTCCGGTTTACCTATTCTCTGCAAGGGCACCTTTATTTTGCTTAACTCGGCAAAGAAGGCATCTTTATCGGCCACTCCCCTGGTAACAGGGTCCCAGAATGCTGTCCGTACCGGCCCGGGCAAAATGGCGTTAACATTTATGTTAAAGGGGGCCAATTCGAAAGCCAGGTTATATGTCATCCCCAGGACTCCGGCTTTGGCGGAATGATAATCAATCGAAGGACCAGGTGGGGCAAACACACCCATGGAAGAGACGCTGATAATCTTACCGTAATTTTTTTCTTTCATATAGGGCACGACTGCCTGGCAACAAAAGACATAACCTTTCAGGTTCAGGGCAAAAATCTTATCCCACTGCTCTTCGGTTAAAGTGACAATACCCGCACCACCGCTTTTTAGGTCTTTGGGGACGCCTCCCGCATTATTGACCAGGATATCCACCTTTCCAAACTGGCTGATGGTCTGAGCCACCATATTCTGTACTTGATGGGTATCAGTGATATCACAGTTTATAAAAACGCCGTCCCTTCCCTTTGCGGACACTTCCTCTGCCGTTTTCTCTCCTTCTTTGGTGAGAATATCAGCGATAACAACGGAACACCCCTCATCGGCAAATAAGAGGGCCGTACTTCTCCCTATCCCTATGGCACCTCCAGTTATAATCGCTACCCGGTCCGAAAGTAACATTTTTCACTCCTTTCACGGAAGTCTAGGAACTACTGATTGCTGAAACGACTATAGCAATAGCAAGGCCAATAGTAAAGCCAATAGCAGGTAAATGCAACAAAATGACAACGGAATCTTTGACAACCATCGATTAGGCGTGTAGCATTGAAACTACCTGAGATAACGACAAATCCACCGTGGTAACCACAGAAAAAAAGGAGGTGGCTCATGGCAGGCGCTTCATCACCCAAGACGATCAGGGAACCAGCCCAGGAAGTAAAAATCTACCGTGAGGCCGAGGTGGTGGTGGTAGGGGGTGGCCCCGGGGGTCACAGCGCCGCCGTAGCCGCCGCCCGTAACGGAGCCGACGTTATCCTCGTCGAGAGGTACGGGCACCTGGGCGGTATGGCTAGCGGGGGGCTGGTGCTGCTCATACCGCACATGAGCGACGGTACCAACGAGCAACAGATAGCGGGACTCTGCCAGGAGTGGCTCGACCGACTGGCGGTCAGGGACGCTGTCGTTATGCCCAAAAGGGAAGAGCTAGGTTCGGATGATAAAAAGACGGTTAAGCGCTGGTTCGACTACTCACCCATGTTCGTACGGCAGGGTAGGGTAAGATTAAGCGCCAACGTCGATACCGAGATACTTAAGTGCGTCCTAAACGACATGGTGGAGGAGGTGGGGGTAAAGCTACTGCTCCACTGCTGGGCGGCCAGAGCCGTCACCGATAATGATACCGTGAAAGGCGTCATCTTCGAGAGTAAGGAGGGGCGGCAGGCTATAGCCGGCAAGGTTATCATCGACGCTACGGGCGATGGCGACCTTTTGCCCTCGGCGGGGGCCGACTTCGATAGGAGCATCGGCCCCAAGCTCAGAATCTCCACTGCCGCCGTGGTCTTTCTGCTGGGCAACGTCGACACCAAGAAGGCACGCGACTTCCGGTGCGCCGACCAGAAGGGTTTCAGCCAGATGATGGAGGAGCTGAGGGAGGCGGGCGGATTTCCGGTGTGGCAGCCCACGGCACGGGATGACGTCGTCTGGATGAACAACTGGATTCCAGGGCGGGACATCCTCAATGTCGAAGACCTCACCTGGATAGAGGTAAACGTTCGCAAGAAGATGTTATTAACCTACGACTTTTTCAAGAAGCACGTGCCCGGCTTCGAGAAGAGCTTTATCCTAAACACTGCCCCCCAGCTCGGCACGCGGGGCAGCCGAAGGGTGGCAGGCGAATACATGATCACCGAGGCGGACATGCGCTCGGGTCGGGTCTTCGAGGACACCATAGCCGTTTGTCCCGACCTCAACTACAACGTATCAGCGGGACACCCCCACGTACATATTCCATACCGTTCCCTTGTACCCAAAAAGGTGGAGGGACTGCTGGTGGCGGGGCGTATCTACTCCGCCGAAGACATTGTCCAGGAGGACTTCAATCTCATTCCGCACTGCATCGCTGTCGGGCAGGCGGCGGGCACGGCGGCGGCCATGGCGGTAAAGCAGGGCATCAGACCCAGAGATGTAGACCATGCCGCCCTGCAGAAGTCTTTAGCCGAGCAGGGCGTACCGCTGCCAAGATAGGGGGGTAGAGGCGGAAAGATACCAACGCTCAGACACTTTTGTCGAGCTGATAGGGCAGAACTAAAGGGCTTATCGGGATAGAAAAAAGGAGGAAATAAGAAATGGCCCCAAGGAAGCATGACAAATATATCATAACCGAGTGTTTTTCCCAGCCACCCCCGGCGGGAATGCTGAGAAGGTTTGAGGAGCAGAGGAAGGCGGGTAACTACTTAGAGGCCACCCGTATGTTATCGCTGGACGAGAGTGTACTCAAGGGCTCCTTTTACTTCGATTGCGTCTGGCTCTGGGATAAGCACGGTTCGGAAGCGGTGGAGATGGAGATAGCCCATACCCACGATTTCGACGAAATTTTGGGCTTCGTGGGCTGTAACCGGGAGAATCCGCGCGCTTTGAACGCCGAAATCGAGCTCTGGCTTGAGGACGAAAAATATATAATCACTGAAGCCAGCCTTATCTTTGTGCCCCGCGGCATGCAACACCTGCCCCTCCTCTTCCACAGAATCGATAGCCCCGTTTTCTTTTTCACGGGCGGCAACGGCGCCCTTTACACCCGGTCGTCGGGGCACGATGAGGAGTAAAAGCCTTCTCTAACCGCGAATGAGAAAACAAGAAGCCTCCCTATTTAGGGAGGCTTTGTTTTGTAGCTGTCGTTGTTATCCGCAGAGCATTGACAGGTGACAAAAAGGGTGGTATTTTTTGCCTTAGTGTCAGAGGCATGATGGATAAACGCTTTTATACTTTGGGCCTGATTCTGCTATTGGTTATAGCGATATTGATGCTGGCCGCAACATTCTCCTGTGGTGGGAATGAGGTGAAAATCTATTCTCCCATTGACAACTTCGGTGGTAACGACTACGAGACATTCGTTGCAGATGAAGGTATCCCACACTTCTCTTTTGAATACCCTTCATATTACGCAGTGGGCTATCAGTCCATGCCAGGTGTTCCGAGTACTAACGCCGGTTTGCATAGCGTCCCTATTGAAGAATTTTATGAGGGTAGTGTTAAAGATATTGATATACATATACATTATACCGGCGGTGGTTTCCCCGATGCAGAGACTGCAATGAAAGAGCGCATTGCCCAAATTAAACGGGAGACGAATGTACAAATAAGAGAACAAGTTAGGATTATTATCGCAGGTATAGAAGGGTGGGAGTTAGTTGCTTCTTTTGAGGAAAAACCTTTTCCTCCACCAGGAGATGATGCTGGTTTACCCCGTGATCCCGAACATATTATCAGCAGGGACTTGTTCTTCGATTATCAAGGCATGATGTGGCAAATATCTTTATATACGGACGTTGGTTCTTACGAACAAACTAATGCGGACTTTGAACACGTACTAGGAACCTTCAGAATACTAGACTAGGCATCTTTTCGCCAAGGCAGCATGAGCCTACTTCAGCCGCGCTACTCCTCGAAGAGCTTGGATAGATTGGCTAAATCAAGCTCAAAGATGGCGGCAAAGGCACCCAAGGCGCGCTTTTCTTCGGCGCTGACCTTTTCGCCCAGTCCCAGAACCCCTCCCCCGGAGGCACGCGCCACCTTGACGCCATTCATAAATATGCTGCCCAGGAATTTCTGATATTCCTTAATTGTCAGCTTTTCCTTGAGGCATTCTTTTATTTGGCGTGTTCGTTCGGCTAACTTATCAATTTTCCCGGCTTCTTTAATGAGAGCTTTGATATCCGAAGATAAGATGTCAATGGTAAGCTCCTTGTGCAACTCGTCTTTGTAAAAGGGAGCGTCGCGGAGGTCTTTCTGCAGCTGGCCGATTTCCTCCTGGTCAATCTTGCCATCGGCACCGGCCACCAAGTAAAAGACCTGAAAAGGTAAAAGTTTCAGCAGTTCCCACTCCTCTTGACTGAATTTCTCTTTCATGGGGTGCTCCTTTCTAAGAATTGGATTCGCCAAGCCAAAGGTATCCCGGCGTTCATTGTTGATGATATAGCTACGGCAGTTGGCTGTCAATACCTAGCAGCCTAAGCCTACTTCAGCCCGTGTTGCAGGGCGATGACGGCGGCCTGGGTGCGGTCGGATACCCCCAGCTTGGAGAGTATGGTGCTGACGTGATTGCGCACCGTGCCTTCGGACAGAAACAAACGCTCGGCGATATCCTTGTTGTTTAAACCTTTAGCCAGCAGGCGCAGTACCTCGATTTCCCTTTCCGTCAGCTTATCGGTAATCATGGTGAGGGGTTGGGTGGACTGATTGGAGACCTGTTCTATCACTTTACCGGCCACTGAGGGGTCCAGATAGACCTTGCCGCTTACCGTTCCCCTGATGACTTTGACCACTTCGTCGCGGGGCGTATCTTTAAGCAGGTAGCCCGAGGCTCCGGCATTTATGGCGTCAAAGACCCACTCGTCGTCATCATAGGTGGTGAGCACCAATACCTTGACTTCAGGGTATTTGGCTCTTATCTGGCGGGTGGCTTCGACGCCGTTCATCACCGGCATCTTGAGGTCCATTAAGACCAGGTCAGGGCTCTCTTTGGCCACCATCTCGACCGCCTCAGCACCATCTTCAGCGGTGCCGACGACATCGATGTCCGCCTCCAGCTTGAGCAGCATCTCCAGGCCGTCACGGACGATGGCCTGGTCGTCGCAGATAATAACTTTCATTTTCATTCTCGATTATACCGTCAAGCGGACGGTCGTGCCAGCCCCGGGTTTAGTTTTTATATTAAGTTTGCCCCCGATAAGCTGGGCGTGTTCCCGCATTCCGGTTAGTCCGAAATGGTTGGCTTTATCGACCTTAGCCGTATCGAAGCCAGCGCCGTTGTCCTCCATGATGAGCGTTAGCTTGCCTTTGGTGAATTCCAGCTTGACCTTTAGCTTTTTGGCATTGGCGTGGTTCACCACGTTGGCGATTGACTCCTGCGTCACCCGATAGACACACTGCTCAACGTCGGGGGATAAGGCGGGTATATCATCCGCCAGCGACAGCTCTAGAGCCAAGTTGGCGCGTTCGGCAGCGTCCTTAGCCATAGTCGTTATGGCCAGCGTCAGCCCCAAATCGTCCAGCGGGCTGGCGCGTAATGACTGCAACGCCCGACGGGTCTCTTTGAGCCCGGAGCGAGCAGCGGCCAAAGATTCGTCCAACAGGGCACGCGCCGCCTTCGGGTCTACATCCCAGTAGGCCTTCAACGTTTCCATCTGTACGGAGAGCCCACTCAAGGTATGGGCCAGGGTATCGTGCAACTCCCGCGCCAGTCGGTTGCGCTCTCGGGTGGTGGCCAGTTGCTCCAGCGTGCTGGCGTAGTGGCTGAGGCGGATATTAGCCTCCTCCAGCGATTGCTGCTGGCGTCGCAAACGGCTCATAAGATAGCTGATGGAAAAGCCCACCGCCAGGAAAATAACGGTCTGAATCAAAGTTACCACCGTCCATCCCCAGAAGGGAGGACTGCCCGGTGGTGCCGAAGACCACACTACGCCTAGGTTTACCCCCGTAATCCCCAGGATAACGAGGAGTATGTAGGGCCACTTGTACTGCCAGGCCACCAGCAGCAGGCCGATGAAAAGGAAGGGGAACACCGCCAGTATCGCGCTTTCGGGGGTGGTGAAGCGGGGGCCCAGCGGGGAGAGGAGTCCCACCAGGTAATTGGCGAGAAGCGGCGTAACGGTGATGATAGCCACTATCGTCGGGATGAACATTCGCCTGAGGCGGGCCTGCAGCCACCGCCAGTAAGCTAGGCCGAGGCAGAGAAGGGCGATGCCCCCCAGTGAGGCGTAATAATAGAGTAGGTTGGGGTTTGGTGGGGCCCGGAAAGACAGGCTGATTAGGGCGAGCACGCTTAGATAGCCGAGCCAGAGAATGGCGGCAAAGCGAATCAGGCGTATCGCGTCCGAATGAGGCGTTGTTCTTTCCACACGGCTATTATAGTCCATACGCCTGTTTATTTCATGTAGTTTGAGTCATGTATTATTAGCGCCATGGGTGACGGCTGTCACCTTAGCTAATTAAGAAAATCATAGCCAAAAGCCCCGTACGATGACTATAGGCGCTGTTCGGCAGCGTTAGCTTAGGCTAAGCTAATGCTAAACTGCCGTCAATCCAAGAGACGGAGGCATCTGGTATATGAAGAAAGCGTTGTTTATAGTCGTGCTACTCAGTATGGTATTAGTCGCTCTGCCTGGTTGTGGGCAGGCATCGGCGCAGGTGGAAGGCGATGGCTCAGCTCCCTTTTATACTGACCGAGTCGTCACCGTGCGTCTGGTGATGGACGAAGACGATTGGGAATACATGCAGCAGAACGCCATCGAGGAGCAATACGCCAAAGCCGACCTCTGGTACGACGGAGAGCTGATACCCGACGTTGGGGTCAGGCCCAAGGGTAACTCTTCTTTGATGTCCGCGGTCCAAAGCGGCACCTCACGCTTCAGCCTCAAGGTTGACCTTAATTTCTTTAACGCGGCGCGTAACCTGGACGGCGTCAAGAAGCTCAACTTCAACAACGGCTTCAGCGACCCAACGTTTATACGCGAGGTCTTGGCCTATGAGATTTTCGAGGAGATGGGCCTCCCCACCCCCCGCACCGCCTTCGTCGACCTCTGGGTGAACGACACCCACCTTGGCCTTTACACCATGGTCGAGCAGATAGACAAGACCTTTTTGAGTAATCATTTTGAAGATAACAGCGGCAACCTCTACAAACCGGAGGCAACGGCGGCTACCCTTAACTGGACGGAGGCCGACCTAACGGATTCAACGGACGAATTGAGCGCTGACGACGTCAACCTGGGGGGCGGCAAGCTGAGAGAGATATTGGAAGCTCTAGGTCTAGGAGGAACCGACGAAGAAGCAGATGAAGAAGAGCCTGCCGCCCCCCAGGGCCCCTTGGGTCCCGCGGGGAATATGCCCTTCGGTGGTAACCCACCTGAAGGCGGCTTACCCCAGGGAGGCCTCCCCGAGGGTTTTGAGCCTGGTGACATGCCACCGGGAGATAGGCCAGCCGGCGGGATGCCGGGAGGTGGCATGCCCGGAGGTGGTGCTGGTGGTGGTGCCGGGCGGGGTAGCCTGCTGGAGCAGATGGGCTTAAAGACCAACGAGAATAGCCCCGACCACTCGGCGCTTTTGAGGCTGCTCGATGTCCTCAACAACGAGCCCGACGAGACATTTGCCCAAGAGATTGAAAAGGTGCTGGATGTAGACCAGGTACTCCGTTTCCTGGCGGTGTCGGCCGCCATTGTCCATCTGGATAACTACATAGGCATGGGCCATAACTATTACCTCTATGAGGAGGATGGTGTATTTACCATCATCCCCTGGGACCTGAATATGGTCTTCGGCACCTTCAGTTCCGGGCTCGACCGCGACGGCCTCATCAATTTCTACATTGACGAGCCGACGTCCGGGCCGGTGGCCAATTACCCGTTAGTCCGCTTATTGTCTTACCAACCATACCTCGAACGCTATCACGCCTACCTGGAGGAGATTATAGAAGGCCCCTTCTCACCAGAGACGATGAACGCCCGCATCGATGAGCTTGCCGAGCTGATACGCCCCTATGTGGAGGCCGACGAGCTCAAGTTCTATACCACCGCTGAGTTCGAGAGGGCTTTGGGACAGGACTTGGTCAGAGACGGGCGGGGAGGCATGGGCATGACCCCCTTCGGGCTTAAAACCTTTGTCGCCGAGCGGGTGGCGTCGATAAGGCAGCAGCTTAATGGCGAGTTGCCCAGCTCTTCGGGCGACGGCAGCGGTAACGGTGGCCAGGGCATGATGGGTGGCGGTGGGGGAGGCGGCCTTGCTCCCCGTTAACGTCAAGAGGAACTATGCTATGAATTCAGTTGACATAAAGTTACACAAGGTAGAGCGGGCTCAGTTAGTGCCCAGGATTGAGCGCAAATTCTTTATCCTGCCGCGTAATATCGGCCTGGCTTACCGCCTGCTGCGCCAGTTCTGCCATAAAGCCAGGCAGTATCCTGAGGAGCAGGTCAACAGCCTCTACTTCGATACCCCCGACCTTGAGCAGCACAACCGCTCGCTGGCGGGCGAGTTCCGTAAGGACAAGGTACGGATACGCTGGTACGGTAAGGACGAAGAACTCGGGCCCGAGACGCCGATATTCATTGAGCTCAAATCAAGGGAGGGCTTTGCCAGCAGCAAGCAGCGGCGTCAGTTGGTCGTGCCGGCGGAAAGACTAGAGACCTCGGCTCTGGCTGAGGGTATAGTGCCCAAATCGACGCTGGCGGATACCCTGTCGTCTTTCGGCCATTTCCCCGCCCAACCCCTCCGCCCCATCATAAAAATATCTTACTGGCGCTACCGCTTCACCGAGATGCTGACTGGGGTGAGTGTGGCGTTGGACTGCCGAATAAGCTCCACCATGACCGCCCGCGAGCTCGGCTACGGCGAGCGTGGGCTGGGGCTGGCGGGTGGTGTTATCGAGGTCAAGGGGCCCAAGTTCGAGCTGCCGGTAACGCTGCGGCAGATGAAGATAATGGATTTAGACTGGAGTCGATTTTCCAAGTATTCATTCTGCATAGATTCGCACGGTGAGAGGTTGGGCGGGGTGGGGCGCCTTTCGCCATCGGGGCGAATACTCTAGATACAAAGAAAGGAGAAACTAAATTGTTAGAAGAACTGACTACCCTTTGGGAATCTCCGGTGGGAATCTGGGAGGCGCTTGTCGCCATCGGATTTTCATTAGTGGCGGCCATAGTCGCCTATCTGATGTACCAGTTGTTCTACGGCTCACGGCACATCGGCGCCGGCGTGCACCGTACCTTCATTATCGGGGGGCCGGCTATCACCATGCTCTTTCTGGGCATCCAGACCTCGATACCGCTGTCGCTGGGGCTGCTGGGAGCGCTTTCCTTTGTCCGCTTCCGAACACCGGTGAAAGACCCTGCCGAAATCGGCTTCCTGCTGCTCTTAATCGCTTCGTCAATCGGAGCGGCAACCAGCAACTTCCTTATAACCGGCCTGCTCTATGTAGTGATCTTCATCGCCCTTGGAATACAGTGGCTGACGCGCAACCGAATGAGTCTGTTCGGGCGGGGACACCTCATGATTTCCGTCGACCAGGCGTCCTACCCCACACTGGAGCGTAAGCTGACCTCGTTCCTCAAGGAAAGGCTGCGGGGCCTGAACCTGGAGACGATGTCCACGCTGGACGACCAGGTGGGGCTGCACTATCAGTATCGGCGGCAGTCGGGCTTCGATTGGGCCGCTTTCACCAACGAACTTAAGCAGCTTGCCGGCACGGCCAGGGTAGAGATTTTTATCGATTAGGGAAACGTTAGCTTAAAAGGAGTTAAACACCGTCCAAAGCCCCGTGGACAATACGGGGCTTTGGTCTTTCAGGGGCTGTGTTAGGCCTTCTCTGGTAGAAATCAGGTAAAAAGCTTGGCAGCGGTTAGATTTGATGGATTTCCCCGGTGGTCTTGCTCTTCCAGTACCCTCGTTGTTGCAGTGGCCAGTTGAAGGTGACAGCCCCGGGACGGGGACAATCATCAACACAGCAGCCGCAATACCAGCACTCATCAGGATGCAATATGATAGGTGGTTTGCCTTTCTCGGGATTGGGTATAAAAACGTCTATCTGGCAGACTTCTACACAATGGTTGCAGCCGTTGCAGATATCGGGATTGAAGAGCACCGGTGCGTTCGGTGTGACCACATTGGGCACGGCACTTAGTTTAGGCTCAGACATCTTTCCCTCCAAAAACCGGCTCGTTTAAAAGGTATAGTTTCGATTTCAAGACTCTCATTTTCCCTTATGTACACCGGTATAGTCTTTATTACGGGCTTCATACTGCCCTTTCATGTTACCCCAAAAGGCCAGCGGCAGTTCCCCAATTTCTACCTTGCCGTTCTCCAGTTTAAGCGTGATATACTTATTCCACTCCGGCGGGTCTAGAGTCGGGTAGTCTATTCTCCGGAAATTCAGCGGGATACTGCTGGCCTTACGCGCTAGCGAAGCGTGGACGATGATTTGGGCGTAGGTTAGAAGACTGAGGTCTTCCAGGCTGCGCATCAGCTTATGCGGGTCCAGAGCCAACAGTAAGGGCACCGCTTCCTCTTCAATTCTGCGCAGGGTACCCAGACCCATATTCAGCAGACTCTCGGTTTTAAACTCACTGCAGTAATATTGCATGGCTCGGGCAATACCAGCGTGCAGCTCTTTCCAATCCATGCCACTAGTGCGCTTAATTGGAGCATAAACCCGGGCCTTCTCAAGGGCAACCTGTTCCCGTGATATTTTGGGCTCACCGACCTGCTGGACATAGGCGGCGGCTTTGCGGCCGGCATACCTGCCGGTAGCGGCTGCATAACTATGGTCCTCGGGGGCGAACATCTGCGTTCCGGCGGCGTAAAGCCCCTCCAGAGTGGTTTTCAGGTCCCAGTCAACCAACAGGCCGCCACCGTAACCGGCCTCCCGCCATTGCGATAAACTGTTGCCTTCAATAAAGTGGTAATTCTGAAGCAGGTCCCGGCTGGGGTCATAGCCAGCATCGTTGAAAGTCTTGGTAATAATCTTCGTGGTAGATTCTTCTCCCAGCATCAGTTTCCAGGTAACATTCCTTTCTACCTCCGGCATGGCCGGGAAATCACCGTAGAACGGTAGCGCGTATTCACCTTTAAGTACCCCCTCCCGGACGGCTTGCTCAACCTGGGGGGTGGGGACCATATACCCGGCGTCGACCCAGCCCTGTATCGGGAAAGGCACTCTTTTGCCATTGGCATCTACGATGGGGACATTCTCATAACTGGCGTCGCCTCCTCCGGTATACCACTTATGCTTATAACCGGTAGCAATGCGCATGATTCCGGTACTCTCCATCGTGGTCAGTGCCGCCCCGGCTTTCCAGGCCATGGCGGTGCCGTCACCGGCAATTGTTCGGGACATCATGTTGCAATATCCGCCTAATTCCGTGCTTATCAGCCATATCGACCCGGCTCCAGAAGTGGCCAGGATAGCCGCTTTCGATTTAAAAATCATGAATTCACCAGTGCGGCTGTTAAGGCCAGTGGCCCCGACTACCCGGGCGCCCTGGACTCCGTTCTCGGTCAGCAGGCTGGTCGTCATCACGCGGTCAAAGATTTCTACCCCTAAGCGCTTACATTCCTTTTTTAAGGCGGGTTTAAAAGTGGAACCCCAGACCCGTATCACGACGTTGTTCCTTTTCCGGTCCGGATTACTGGCGAAGGTTTTACCCTCTGTTGTTTCGTCCACGGGAAGATAACTATGTATCCGACCATAGCGCGGGGAAATCATGAATTTGGTCTTCTCATCCCGGCCCTGGGCACCCACGTATTCATCACCAGTATCCCTGATTTTGCCGCCCATCTCTTCCAGCTCGAGCAGGGTGTCATAGTTTTCGCGGCACTGTATCTGGATGCCGATGCCGTTGCAGTAGGGCCGCTCGGCCATGTGCTCCGCCCATTCGTCCGGGTCCACGTTGGATACAGGATTGGCGGGCACATCGCACCAGTGGTCGCAGCCTGGGCCTCCAGCCCCACTCCTGATGGTATCACCTTTTTCCACCATAACCACGTTTAACCCCTGTCGAGCGGCACTGATGGCCGCCCAGCAACCAGCGATACCACCGCCAATCACCAGGACATCGGCATCGATTTCTTGTTCCTGGTCAAAGCGGACAGGATACGGCCAATCTGGTGCGTGACCTTGCTCCTTAAAATAACCATGCCATGTACTCATTGGTGCATCCTCCTTCTGGTGAATATTCTTTACCCACCGTTGTCGCCTTTCTTTGGTGCTAGTGCGGCCTCAGTATCCCTAACCGCCAATGGTAGCGCTATGGGGCAACTGGGGTATGCCGCCGGCAACGTTTATGGTTTCACCGGTAACGTACGCCGAAAGCTCTGATGCCAGGAACAAGGCGGCTCCAGCGATATCCTCCGGAGTACCTACTCTCTGCATGGGAACCTCTTTTCGGGCAATCTCGGCAAAATAGGCATCTTTATCGGGTACGTCCTTGGTTACGGGCTCCCAGAACGGCGTGCGGATGGGCCCGGGTAGAATAGCGTTTACCGAGATATTTAGGGGGGCTAATTCAAAGGCCAGGTTGTAGGTTAACCCCAAGACCCCAGCCTTAGCCGAATGATAATGGACCACGGAAACGGCGGGGTGGACGGCACCTAAAGAAGAGATGTTTACAATCTTGCCGTATTTGTTTTTTTTCATGTGGGGTACAACCGCCTGACAGCACAAAAAGACGCTCTTCAGGTTCAGGTCTAAAGACCTATCCCACTGCTCTTCAGTCACCTCGTCGAGGGAGCCTTTAGGGTCGGGAACGCCTCCGGCATTATTGACCAGAATATCGATTTTCCCGAATCTGCTGATGGCCTTGTCCACCATGGCCTTGACCTGACGGCCAACGGTGACATCGCATGATACAAAGAGCCCCTCCCCACCTTTTTTCGAGACTTCATCGGCTGTTTTCTTCCCCTCCCTCTCGTCAACATCAGCGATAACGACCGCGCAACCTTCTGCGGCGAATTTGAGGGATATACCCTTGCCGATGCCCACGGCACCACCGGTAATAATGGCAACCCTGTCACTGAGTAGCACCTTATGCCTCCTTAGAGTATTCTCTATATCAATTTGGTCAGTTTATATGTTATACTATCTCACCCCAATAGCCAAGTACCCTAGAAAGCGCAATACTTGTTTTAAACAGCCATCTTACGGAGGAAGGTATGCCTAACGGTTATATGGGCAGGATGCTGAAGGTGGACTTATCCAGGAATGAGCTTAGGGATGAGCCATTAGATGAAAAACTGGCGCGTCAGTTCATCGGCGGTTATGGCATTGGCGCCAGGGTTATCTTCAGCGAGCAGAAGGCCGGCGTCGACCCTTTAGGGCCGGATAATATCTTCGGCATTCTAACCGGCCCCTTTACCGGCACCCGGGCCATTTCGGGTACGAGGTTTACTGTGGTCGGGAAATCGCCCTTAACCGGGGGCTGGGGTGATGCTAATTGCGGCGGTTATTTCGGTGCCTACCTGAAATTCGCCGGTTACGATGCGGTGTTCTTCACCGGCATATCGGAAAAGCCGGTTTACCTCTTCATCGATAACGGTAAAGCCGAGCTCAGGGATGCCGCTCATCTCTGGGGTAAGGATACCTACTATACCGAAGACGCACTGAAGTCTGAGTTGGGCAGCGATGTGGCCGTGGCCTGCATCGGCCCGTCGGGAGAGAAACTATCCCGAATCGCCAGTATCATACACGACCACGGTCATGCGGCGGCTCGCTCGGGTTTGGGCGCCGTTATGGGCTCGAAAAAGCTCAAGGCGGTGGCGGTGAAAGGCACAATGAAGGTGCCCGTTGCCGATGAGAAAAGGGTCAAGGAATTAAGAAAAAAGTACCTGGCTGACCTTAGGGGGCCTCTTGACCAGCTGAGCAAGTACGGGACGACATTCGTTACTATTTCCTGTATAGAGAGCGGGGACTCGCCAGTGAAAAACTGGGGAGGGGTAGCCGTAGTTGATTTTCCCGATGCTAAACCCATCGGAGACAAGGCCGTGAGAGCCCACTGGTTGAAGAGGGCTAGCTGCTATCTGTGTCCTGTCGGCTGTGAAGCGCTCATGAAAGAAGGGACGGGAGAATATAAATATCAGGCGGGCTGCCACCGGCCCGAATATGAGACATCGGCTATGTTTGGCAGCGATTGTCTCAACAAAAATGTTGAATCGATAATCAGGGCCAACGATATCTGTAATCGCTACGGGATTGATACCATCTCCGCCGGCGCCATCATTGCCTTCGCCATGGAATGCTATGAGAAGGGGCTCATTAATAAAAAGGACACTGATGGTATCGAGATGAGCTGGGGGAACGATAAAGCCATCGTCGCCATGACGGAGAAGCTGGCCAGGAGGGAAGGTTTCGGGGACATATTAGCCGACGGGGTTAAGATAGCCGCCGAGAAAATCGGCAAGGGCGCTGATGA
>CAYPBF010000009.1:0-36925 GCA_964408935.1 uncultured Dehalococcoidales bacterium
TTCCGCGGGTGCTTCCGCTTCCGCAGGCGCCTCAGCCTCAGTTTCAGCCTTCGGTGCTTCCTCGGCCTTGGCAGCAGCAGCCTTAGCCTTCTTCTTGCTCGCTTTCGGTTTTCCGGGGGTGCCGGCCTTCATCTTCTCTTTCCTGTCGGCGGGTTCCTCGATGATGCCGGCCTTGGCCAGTAGTCTGGCGGCGGTATCGGTGGGCTGAGCGCCCTGTTTCAGCCAGGCCGATGCCTTCTCCTCATCAACAACCAGGGTCTCGGGGTCGGTCAGGGGATTATAGTGGCCGATGACGGCGATGAACGCTCCGTCGCGGGGAGAGCGAGAATCGGCTACCACCAGTCGATAGCTGGGTTGCTTTTTGGCTCCAGTGCGTCGTAGTCTGATTTTTACCAAGTCTTGTTCCTCATCCTCTATTAAGTTTTACGCCCTATTATGCGTTATTCTACGCTTACTGTCAATGGCGGTGGGATTTACGGTTGTCATCACGCTATCCCGTCGCTTATAATCGGGTTGTGAAAATAGGCGGCTTGCATAGCTGGCGGGTGACCACCGCCCAGGCTCTAGAGATACAGTTTAAGCTGGCGTCAGAGGTGCGTCGCACCAACGAGGTGGGAAACCCCCGATATATCGCCGGCCTGGATATATCAGTGGACAGAGCGCGGGGGACGGGGAGGGGGGCGGTGGTGGTCTTGAGCTACCCCGAACTGGAAATAGCCGAAGTCCAGACCGTAGAGGACAGTATAGATTTCCCCTACGTACCAGGCCTATTGTCCTTTAGGGAAGCGCCATTAACTCTGGCTGCCTGCGAAAAGCTGGAAATAACCCCCGACCTCTTTTTGGTGGACGGGCAGGGTATCGCCCACCCCAGGCGGTTGGGGCTGGCCTCGCACTTGGGGCTTTTTTTAGGCAGGCCGACTATCGGCTGCGCCAAATCGAGGCTGTGTGGGAATCACGGCACGGTCGCTGACAAGCCAGGCAGCTACGCTGAGCTAATGGATAACGACGAGGTTATCGGCGCTGTCCTGCGCACCAAGATGAAAGTAAATCCGATATACGTCTCTATCGGGCAAAAGGTCGACTTGGAAACGGCGATTTACTGGACGCTAAAGTGCTGTCGGGGCTACCGATTGCCCGAGCCTACCCGCCTGGCCCACTTGGCGGCGGGGGGTAATCTAAAGGATAATATGACCGCGGGACTACAGCGGAGGCTTTTATAGATGCAGGAAATAAGGGATAAGCTCAAGGACTTGCAGGCTCGAATCTCTATGGCCATGGTGCATCTTTGACATCGCCGCCAGAGAGAAAGAGATTGTAGAACTGGAAAAACAGTCGGCTGCCCCCGACTTCTGGTCGGACCAGGCGAAAGCGCAGGAGGTTATGCGCCAGCTTGCCGAGCGGAAGAAGGTGGTGGAAAGGTGGCGGGGGGTGGAAAAGGAGGCCGCCGACGCTGCTGAGATGGTCGCTCTTAACGACGAGTCGCTTTCGGCTGAAATCGAAGCCGAGGTCAACAGTCTGTCGGCACGGCTCGACGCCATGGAGCTGGAACGGGCCTTCAGCAGCGGCTACGACCAGCGCAACGCCATTCTCTCCATCCACGCTGGGGCGGGCGGCACCGAATCACAGGACTGGGCGCAGATGTTGATGCGGATGTACCTACGCTGGGCGGAACGCCGCGGCTACACGGCTGAGGTGCTCGACGTTTCACCGGGGGAGGAGGCGGGAATCAAGAGCGCCGTTATCGACGTCAGCGGTGATTACGCCACCGGATACCTGAAATCCGAGCACGGCGTGCACAGACTGGTCAGGCTCTCCCCCTTCGACGCTGACCACGCCCGTCATACCTCCTTCGCTTTAGTCGAAGTGATGCCCGAAGCCGAGGCCGACGTCGACGTCAAGATAGTGCCCGATGACTTAAAGGTGGAAACCTTCCGTTCCAGCGGGCCGGGAGGGCAGCATATGCAGAAGACAAGCAGCGCGGTGAGGCTGACCCACCTGCCCACGGGCATTACCGTTTCCTGCCAAAGTGAGCGCTCCCAGCACCAGAATAAAGAGATTGCCATGAAGATACTGCTCTCCCGTATCCTCGAAGTGGAACTAGAAAAACGTGCCGCGGAGAGGGCCAAGCTAAAAGGGGAGCGGATTGAGGCGGGGTGGGGCAACCAGATAAGGAGCTATGTCCTCCACCCATATAAGATGGTCAAAGACCACCGCACTGATTACCAGAGTGGTGACACCGAGGCCGTGCTCGACGGGGAGCTGGACAGCTTTATTTCCGCTTATTTGCGGTCTATACTGGGGGAGGAAGGATGAGAAAGAGACTCGTCATAATAGCTTTGGCCCTCTGCCTGGTGGTGGCGGTTTTAAGCCCGGCACTGGCCCAGGCGCAGGGCGAACTTAGCATAGTCGCTAGCAGCGCCGAGGCCGATTTTCCTTTACTGATGACCTTTAGCCTCTCGGCGCGGAGCAACGTCGAGATTACCGATATTCGGATTTGCTACTCCGTCGAGCGTACCAGCTTTGCCGACGTCTTCACCGAGGCCGAGGTTGACTTCGTTCCGGACACTACCGTAGACGTCAGCTGGAATCTGGAGATGGTGAGGCTGGGCGGGCTGCCACCCGGTGCCGTCATTAACTTCTGGTGGAAGATAGAGGATGCCGACGGCGCTAGCCTGGAAACGGAGCCGACCAGCGCTCGCTTCGAAGACACCCGCTACGAGTGGACCAGCCTGACCGAGGGACAGATAACGCTCTACTGCTACCAGGACGACGAGGACTTCGTCAACGAGCTGATGGATTCCGCTCAAAGCGCGCTGGCGCGGCTGGCCGAGGATACGGGTGCCGAGCTGGAGAGACCAGTCCGGTTATATATATACGCCAACTCCCTGGACCTGCAGGGGGCGATGATTCACCCGGAGGAGTGGACGGGGGGAGTGGCCTATACGCGGCACGGCATTATCGCCATCGGCATCGCGCCACCTAATATGAGTTGGGGCAAGCGGGCCATCGCCCACGAACTGACGCACCTGGTCGTGGACCAGATTACGCTTAACCCCTATAACGAGCTGCCCACCTGGCTGGAGGAAGGACTGGCCGTGTACAACGAGGGGGAGATACAGGACGAATTCGCTTTCAGCCTGGAGTCGGCCGTGAATAACGACAGCCTTATCTCGGTGCAGAGCCTTTGCAGCCCCTTTTCCGCCTATAGCGGTGAGGCCACGCTCGGTTACGCTCAGAGCCGCAGCCTGGTGGAATATCTTATCAGCAGCTACGGGCAGCCCAAGATGCTCGACCTGTTGAATACATTCGCAGGAGGTATCGGCTACGACGAGGCCCTGGAGGCGGTCTACGGCTTCGACATGGATACGCTGGACAGCTTGTGGCGGGAATACATCAGTGAGCAATACTAACCGTGGGGAGTAAAATGCCGAAATCCTTTACCATACACGATTTACCACCTTCCGAGCGGCCCCGTGAGAGGCTGCAAAAGCTGGGAGCGGAGGCCCTTTCGGCGCAAGAGATACTAGCGGTGATACTGGGTCGGGGTGGGTCGGGGGAGTCGGTGATGGTAACTGCCCAGAGGCTCTTGTCTAAGTTCGAGAACCTGAAGGGCATTGCTGAGGCCTCGGTTGAGGAGCTTTCGCAGCTGCGCGGCGTGGGTATGGCCAAAGCGACCCAGATTAAGGCCGCCTTCGAGCTGGCCAGCCGCCTCAACGGCTACGCCCAGAGCGGCACCAGAACAGTGGTCAAGACCCCCGAAGATGTAATCGGGGTGGTGGGGAATCGACTGCGAGGCAAAAAGAAAGAATACTTTCTGGCACTCCTACTCGATACGCGTAATCAACTGATAAAGGTAGCCGAAATCTCGGTAGGCAGCCTGGATACCAGCATCGTCCATCCCAGGGAGGTCTTCAAAGAGGCCATCTCGGCCAGCGCTGCCGCCGTTATCCTGGCCCATAACCACCCCTCGGGGGACGCCCAGGCTTCGCCCGACGACGTAAAACTGACCAAACGATTAGCCGAGACGGGCGATTTAGTGGGCATAGACGTCTTAGACCATATTATCGTCGGTGACAAGGAATTCTTGAGCCTGAAAAGAGAGGGGCTTTTTTAATGCATTACTTCGCCTACGCCTCTAATCTAAACAAAAAGCAGATGCGGGAGCGCTGCCCCAATGCCAAACCGGTCTCGGTAGCGACTTTGAGCCACTATCGCCTGGTTTTCGTGGGGTGGTCGCGGAAATGGCGGGGTGGCTACGCCAATATCCAGCCCTTTAGAGGGGAGAAGGTAATCGGGGCCGTTTACGAAGTCACCGAGGAGGACATGAAAAAGCTGGACAAATACGAAGACTGCCCCGGAACCTATAACCGTATTAACGTAATCCTGAACGACGATTTGGGGCGGCGCATTGACGCCGTTAGCTATATCCGCGCCGGAAGGGCCGACGCGGCGCCGCCTTCAAAGGAATACCTGGCGGTGATTGAGCAGGGCTGTAAGGACTGGGGGATTATCTAGGATGAAAAGGGTCTTTCTAATAGTTTTTACGTTGCTGTTGGTTTGCAGCCTGCTCGGCGGGTGGCAGTGCGATGGGGGTAATCCGCCTCAGGATGAGACATCGGTGCTGACCCTCTACGGCACCGACCCCTGGACGCTCGACCCGGCACTTATCAGTGATGCCAACTCTCATCAGTTTGCCGTGCAGCTCTTCAGCGGGCTGGTTCGGTTGGGGGATAACCTGGAACCAGTGCCCGACATCGCCGAGCGGTGGGAACTAAGCGCCGACGGGACGACCTATACCTTCTACTTGCGTGAGGACGTCTTCTTTCATGACGGACAGCCGGCAACCGCCGACGACATCAAGTATTCATGGGAGAGGGCTTGCCTACCCCAAACGGGCTCACGTACCGCCGCCACTTACCTGGGCGATATCGTCGGTGCCGACGAGGTGCTATCGGGCGCCGCCACTGAAATAAGCGGGGTGCAAGTGCTCGGCGATTTCGTTCTCGAAGTGACCATAGACTCGCCCAAGTCCTACTTCCTGTCCAAGCTCACCTATCCCACTGCCTTTGTCGTTGACAGAGACAATGTGGAATCGGGGACAGAGTGGTGGCGCCAGCCTAACGGCACGGGGCCCTTCACCATCGACCAATGGACGGAGAGCGATGTCCTGTTGCTGGGGAGGAATGAGTCCTACTACGGGGAGAAGGCCAAGGTGGACTCCGTCGTCTTTCGGCTGTGGGGTGGGGTGCCCATGAGCATGTACGAGATGAATGAGATAGACGTCACTGGCGTCGGCATCGCCTACAGCTACCGGGCCACCGACGAGAACGGGCCTTTCTACGACGAACTGACGATAACGCCTGAGCTGAGCTTTTTCTACGTCGGCTTCAACACCGAAGAGCCACCCTTCGACGACCCCGATATCCGTCGCGCCTTCTCGCTGGCTGTCGATAAAGAGAAACTGATTTCGCTGGTCTTCGCTGGCGTTATGGAGCCTGCCTACGGCATACTGCCCCCGGGCATACCAGGCTATAACGAGGCGCTGGCGGGGCTGGAGTACGACATTGAGGCGGCCAGGGACTTAATCGCTAACTCCAGCTATGGCGATGTCGCCAATCTGCCACCGATTACGCTGACCACGTCGGGGTGGGGGGGATTGATTTCCTCGGAGCTGGAGTCCCTGGTCTACCAGTGGCGGGAGAACCTGGGGGTGGAGGTTACCGTAAGGCAGCTGGAACCGGACGCCTTCCTCTATAACCTCAAGGAGGAGAAGGACCAGATGTTCTATACTGGCTGGATTGCCGACTACCCGCACCCGCAGGACTTCCTGGAGGTCTTGTTCGGCAGCGGTTCCGAATATAACTACGGCGGTTACAGCAACCCTGATTTCGACACCCTGCTGGAGGCGGCGGCTGCGGAGACGGACTATGACGCCAGCCTGGCGCTCTACCAGCAGGCCGAGCAGATAGCGGTGGACGATGCCGCCTGCCTGCCGTTGTCTTTCGGGGTGAACTACGTGCTGGTCAAGCCCTACATCAGCGGCTATAACCTGAACCTGCTGGGGTTCGCCATGCTCAACGAGGTCTCGGTGGCGCCCCACTAACCTTTAGTTAATATACGATGAATTCACCCAAGCAGCTGGAGCGTATCTTCAACCCGCGCAGCGTGGCCGTGGTCGGCGCCTCGGCCAGCCCGGATAAGGTGGGCTATATGTGCCTGGGTAACCTGCTGGAGCTGGGTTATAGGGGCAAAGTATATCCCGTCAACCCGGGGCTGGCGCAGCTTTTCGGTCTCAAGGCCTACCCCTCGGTGAGCGCCATTCCCGGGGAGGTGGATTTGGCCGTGGTGGTCATTCCCGCTGAGTTGACCTTAGCCGCCGTCGAGGATTGCGCCGCCAAGGGGGTGAAGGGGGTAATACTGGTTAGCGGGGGCTTTAAAGAGGTGGGTACCAAAGTGGGCGCTCGCTTACAAAAAAAGCTTAAAGAAATCGCCGACAATAGCGGCATCAAGCTCATCGGGCCCAACACACTGGGCTTCGTCAATCCCAGGGCTAGGCTCAACGCCTCCTTCCAGTACACGCTGTCCTTGAGCCGAGCGGGCAATGTGGCTGTGGCGGCACAGAGCGGCGGCGCTACCATCTACATCGCGCACGCTTTAACTAATAGTAACGTGGGCATCAGCAAGGCGGTGGGGCTGGGCAACCGCTGTAACCTGGATTTTGACGAGGTGGTGGGTTACTTCGGTCAAGATGATGAAACCGAGGTCATTTGCCTCTATATCGAGGGCCTGGAAGAACCGCGAAAGCTCCTAGATGTCGCTCGCAAGGTCGTCAAACGTAAGCCCATTATCGTCTATAAGGCGGGGCGGGGAGAAGGGGTGGCTAAGAGCACCCTTTCCCACACCGGCGCTCTGGCCGGTAACTACCAGCACTATAAGGCCGCCTTCAGGCAGGCGGGTATGCTCGTCGTCGATAGCATTACCGAAATGGCCGACAAGGCCAAGGCACTGGCTTTTCAGGGGGCGGCGGGCAAGCGCATCGCTCTTTTCTCGGTGCAGGCGGGGCCGGGTATCATCATGGCCGATAAGTGCCAGGAGCTTGGCCTGCAACTGGCTGAGTTTTCACCGACGACGCAGCGCAAGCTGAAAAAGCTGTCGTCATCGCTGAACTCGGTGTCCAACCCCGTCGATGTTGCCTGGACCTCGGATGACTTTGAAGCCAGCCGCCAGATGCTTAAAATCGTCCTGGCCGACGAGGGCGTCGATGCCATAATCGTGGCCGCCGTCTTCTACAGCTCCAACATGGAGCTGATGCGGGCGGTTGTCGATATCGCTCAAGATGCCCAGAAGCCCATAGTAGTCTGTCTGGACTCGCCCCGGGGCACAGCCTATGCCGAAATTGATGCTCTGGAAAGCGCCGGTGTGCCCGTATTCCCCCTTCCCGAAAGGGCGGTCAGCGCTATGGCGGGTATGGTAAAATACGGGGAGATTGGCGGAGGGGGTGGGATTCGAACCCACGGTCCTTCTGTTGAAGGACAACGGTTTTCAAGACCGTCACCATAAGCCTCTCGGACACCCCTCCGTGTCGTTTAGTATAGATAATCAATGGCAAGGGGTCAAATACGAAAAGGAGGCAAGGAATGCCACTGGAAGGTAAGGTAGCTTTTGTCAGCGGTTCTTCGCAGCCGCACGGCATCGGGCGGGCCATCGCCCTGGCCCTGGCGCGGGACGGCGCCGACGTGGCCGTTCACGGCTTCGGGCACTTCGAAGGGGCGCAGGCCGTAGCTGAGGAGATAAAGAAGCTGGGCCGTAAGTCAACCGCCGTCAAGATAGACGTCCGCGAAGCCAAACAGGTACAAGAGGGCCTGGACAAGGTCAAGGCCGAGCTGGGGGCGGTCAATATACTGGTTAACAACGCCGCCCAGATGGGGCATTTCGTGCCTATCTATAAGGCAACACCTGAGGAGTTCGATAACGAGGTCAAAATCTGCCTGAACTCGGCTTTCTACTGCATCAAGGCGGTCTGGGGCGATATGTGTGAAAACAACTGGGGGCGGGTGATAAATATCTCCTCGGTGGCGGGGGTGCTGGGTGGCGCCGGGCAGGCCAGCTACGGCTCCTCCAAGGCGGGGCTGATTGCCCTGGCCAAGACGGTAGCCATCGAGGGGGCCAGGTTCAATATCACCGGCAACGCCGTCATCGTGGGCGTAGCCAAGACCGATGCCCCTTTTCCGGGGGAGCCCGCTGATGTGATGGGCAAAAGACTACTCTGGCGGCGGGCCGCCGAACCCTCAGAGATTGCCGACGCTGTGGCTTACCTGGCTTCGGACGAGGCGAAGTATATGACGGGGTCGGTGATGAATATGATGGGGGGCTTGGATTTGTTTGTGGTTTAGGGGGGTGCCACCACTTACCACCCCACTTTGTTAGCGTACGTGTGATTTTCCCACCCAATACCCACCCTATAAGGGTTAGACCCTTATATATCTCTTATTGGGTTACGGCCACCCCGTCCTGCCCGATAGCGGAAATCCCCCTTTTCAAAGGCGAGTATGCCTTTACTGTATAGGGGGATAATTGAATAAGTTATTTGAATTCAGAGACTCCGAACTGGGCGAATTCGGACTCAAACAGTTCGAGGATTCGAGCGACCTCAAGAATTATTCCACCCAGAGTCGGTCTAATATGTTTCCCATCGGCAGTTTTGCTTCCGCTAAAGACAAACTTGATATTGGTTGTAGATTGCACACGCACCTCCGTACCAAGACGGCTGCTATCAAGGGGTATCCGAGCAATTGTTGCGCCATTTTCTACTTTGACAGACTTACTCAGTATCTCAATGGGGATTCTAGGAGGCATAGGGATTTTGAGCTTGGCTGTAATTGGGGCAGGAGTCACTATAAGCCTGTTAATATCAACCATAAGACCGATAATTTGAATAAGACGATGTTTGTCACAGTTATTAACATCTCGGAGAATAGACAACGCAGGATTTTTTGTCCTGTAAGGTTGCAAGCCCCCGATGACTGTTTTTTGAGTGTCGGGCAATCCACCGATGTCTCTTGGGGAATTTGTGTTGAAGGTGCTTGGACTATCACAAATTGGGAAATAGACATTCCCATCGAATGTGGGGTCAATGAGAAGCCAGAGCTGCCAAAGCAAATGGTCAAGGGCAGAACGGAGGTTGTTGCAGATGTCGCCGATGAGCAACGAAAGGTCTATGGGGATGGCTTCCACCTCCTTGAGCCTGAGGAAGCACTCTCTTGCCTGTCCCTTTCCCTCAAAACTGGTGACGATTTCATAGGGCTTTCGATTATTGAACCCCTGCATCAATTCATCAGCAGCCTTGAAATGGTGTTTTGCTCTGTTGAGCTTGAGAAACGAACCATCGAGGGGATGCATATGCTATACTATCCTTTTTTCAAAGGGGGAATCGTGAAGTTAAGTGCAGTGTTCCTCAAGTAGCTTCGCCAAGTCCACGCCCATAAAGGCTACGCCTGGACTGAAGGTCATACCTGCCCCCAATTTTACTGTGCCGTTAGGGCCAGAAATAGTAACGGGCTTAATACAAGTCCAAGAGCCGTCTGGGTTTTTTCTAAAGGCTTCGCACGGTATTTGTTGCATAGCACGCCCCCTTCTAGCGTGGATTATACAGCTAAAAGGACAGGTGTCAATAGGGGGAACGAAAATGTGAGCTGCCGTACAGTAGAATCTATTATTTGATAACCTTCTCCCCCATAAACCCCTGCAAAACCTCAGGCACCAAAATCGAGCCATCGGGCTGCTGGTAGTTCTCCATAATGGCGATTAAAACGCGGGGGAGGGCCAGCCCGGAGCCGTTCAAAGTATGGACGAAGCGGGGTTTTTCTTCGGGGGCGGGGCGGTAACGAATGTCGGCCCTTCGCGCCTGGAAGTCGCCGCAGTCGGAGCAAGAGCTTACCTCCAGCCACTCCTCACAGCCAGGCGCCCACATCTCAATATCAAAAGACTTTTGCGAGGCAAAGCCAATATCGGCGGTACATAGCTGCTTGACGCGGTAGGGGAGTTTGAGTTTTTGGCAAACGTCCTCGGCGTCGGCCAGAAGCTTGTTCAATTCTTCATCGGAGGTCTCCGGCTCGGTGAACTTGTAAAGCTCCACCTTGTCGAACTGGTGGCCGCGCTTAATGCCCCGTGTGTCCTTGCCCGCCGACATCTTCTCCCGCCGAAAACAGGCGGTGTAGGCGACGTAGCTGAGGGGCAGGGTGGCGGGGGGGATAATCTCACCGCGGTGGAGGTTGGTCAGGGGTATCTCGGCAGTGCCGATGAACCAGAAATCGTCCTCTTCATCGTGGTAGATGTTGTCGGCGAACTTGGGCAACTGCGCCGAGCCGACCATGCACTCTCGTTTGACCATAAAGGGCGGGTACATCTCGGTGTAGCCATGCTCCTTAGTATGCAAATCGAGCATGAAGGCGATGAGCGCTCTTTGCAGGCGTGCGCCTAACCCTTTGAGCACGTAAAAGCGGCTTCCCGAAAGCTTGACGCCACGCTCGAAGTCAATGATGTCCAGGTCTTCACCCAGCTTCCAGTGTGGGGCGGGCTTAAAATCGAACTTCTTGGGCTCTCCCCAGGAACGGATAACGGGGTTGTCGTCTTCGCTTTTGCCGACAGGGGTGGTGGGGTTGGGGATGTTTGGCAGCTGCAAAAGCAGGTCCTCGATGCGCTCGTCCAGGCCGCGGACCGCTTCCTCCAGGCTTTGTATCTCGGCACGGAGGGCGCGTCCCTTCTCAGCGTCGCCGCCCTTCTGCTTGGCCAGCTCTTTGCGCTGGTGCCTAAGCTCTTCAAGCTCCAAGAGTTTCTGGCGGCGCTCGCCGTCCAGCTTCAGGAGTTCATCGAGGGGGGCGCTGTCCTGACGGTCGGCTATCGCCTTGCGTACAGCATCGGGGTTGTCTCTGATGAATTTAAGGTCAAGCATCTTTCTTCCTTGCAGGGGCAGTATACCAGTATTTTTTGCCTTTCAGGAAGCCTTCGACGCCCGCTTTCTTGAGCTTCCTCAGGTTCTTGGCGTTGGCCTCGCCGTGGTGGACTTTCAAAAAATCGAATTTGGAGCAGGTCTCGAAATCTTCACACTGCCAGCAGCCCTCAATGCCCTTTTTCTGGCAGCACTTCCTTATCTCGCAGAAGGGAGGCCCGCCTCCCTCGCGGCAGGTTTTACGGCAGCGCAGCTTTACCAGCGCCCCGAGTACATCATAGCACTGCGGGTAGTCTTTAAAGGCGGCGAAGTAGGGCACATCGGAGAAGGCTTCGGCCAGCTTATCGAAGCGGAAGGCCCGCAGCTCCTTTCTCAGGTCGCGGGCCAGGTCGGCGGCTTTGCCCTGACCGATAAAGCATTCGCCGCAGTAGATGCCGCAATAGGTGATTTTATCCCTGTCTTCAGCCATATTTAGCTCCTCCTATCCCGTCCTCGGTATTCCCAGCCATCTCGGCGTCCTGTTCATATAACGGCGGTAGGCATCACCGTATTTTTCCAGGCAGAATCTTTCCTCGACGCGTACCTCAAGGCGCACCCAGAAGATGTTAGCCAGCCCCAAAAGCAGGAAAAGCCAGGAGGCGGTGGCGATACCAGTGCCTATATAGATAATAAAGCTGGAGAGGTAGAGGGGGTGGCGGGAGAAGGCATAGGTGCCTTGGGTGGCGGGTTCCTCCGAGGGGGTAACGGCGAAATCAGCGGTGGCCACGGCCAGCAGCATCACGCCTAAAAAGAAGACGGGGAAACCGATGTAGAACCAGAGCGTCCCCAGCTTGAGAGGTAGGAAGACGGAATATAACGTGGCCAACCCCCAGATTGAGTTGCCGATTATGCCCGCCCGCTTTTCGCTATTGCTCTTTTTGACGTCGGCGGGGTGTCCGCTCCTTTGCCAGACCCGCTTGCTCAACAGAAATACCGCCAGCATTTGCAGGATGAAAACGCTCATAAAAATCCAGGCGTTCCAGAGACCTGGTTCAAAGGCGGGTACCAGCGACATATTACTCCTTAGCTTAGCTTTCGGCTTACGACCATAAACTCCATGTTTCCGTACTTTATGGGCTCTTTGGTGAAGGGATCGGCGCCTAATATCACCTCAAAACCGAGCTGTTCCAGCACCCATTTCAACTCCGGAAATGTATAACTGCGGTCGCTGCAGTTGATAGTCTTTTTGGAGCCGTCTTTTCGGGCGATTTCCATTTCCAGGCTCACACGGCAGGTCATGGGGTCAAATTCAGCATCTCGAAAGAGATTCAGGGTGGTGAGGATGAATACCCCGTGCTTTTTCAGGGCTTTGTGTACGGCCCTCAATACCTTGTAGTTCTCGGCATCATTCTCCAGCAGTCCGAAAGCGCCTTCACAGAGGCACAGGGCGGCGTCAAATTCATTTTCATAGGGCAGTTCTCTGGCATCACAAACTCTAAAATCAATCGACACGTTTTTCTCTTTGGCGACCTCTCGCGCCGCTCTAATCATACTAGGTGACAGGTCTATGCCGATTATGTTTTTATAGCCTTTAGTGGCCAGGTTAATGGCGTGCCGCCCCGTCCCGCAACCAACGTCGAGGATTTTCATTTCGGGATTGGGGAGATACTCTTTGACCATCCAATTAACCTCGTTTTCGGTGTTCTGGGTGAAGGGATAGTCTTCGTATTCAAGCCCCATTTCCTCAAAAAGCTCTTTGTACCACTTGAGGTCTATGGCTTTAGTCATTTCTCCCTCATCTGGGGGAAGAGGATTACCTCTCGAATCGAGGGCTGGTTGGTTAAGAGCATCACCAGGCGGTCAATGCCCACGCCTAGGCCACCGGCGGGGGGCATGCCGTACTCCAGAGCCAGCAGGTAGTCTTCGTCGATGGTCCAGCGCTCCTCGTCGGCGCCCACTCTCTCCTTCTGCTGCTCCTCGAAGCGCTCGCGCTGCTCGATGGGGTCGTTGAGCTCGCTGTAGGCGTTGGCAATCTCCAGGCCGCCAGCTATAGCCTGAAAGCGCTCGGCGACGCGTTCCTCGCTGGGCTTGGTCTTGGCCAGGGGGGACATGGAGACGGGGTAGTCGTAAATGATGGTCGGCTGAATAAGCTTTGGCCTGACGTAGTCCTTAATAATCTCGTCAACGAGCTTGGCCCAGTTCTTCTGGGGGTCGGGCTCCATCTTTAAAGTGCGCATGCGGTCGCGCAGCCCGTCGGCGGTAGGGTATTTGACGAAATCAATGCCACCGTGCTTCTTGACGGCGTCGCGCAGGGTGAGGCGCTTCCAGGGCGGTTTGAAGTCTATGGTATCGTCACCGAACTTAGCCTTGGTCGTGCCTAAGACCTCTTTGGCGACATGAGCTGTCATCGTCTCCAGCATCTCCATGACGCCTATATAGTTGACATAAGCCTCATAGCTTTCGAGCATGGTGAACTCGGGGTTGTGCTGGGTGGAGACGCCCTCGTTGCGGAAGGTGCGCCCGATTTCGTAGACCTTGTCGAAGCCGCCGACGAGCAGCCTTTTCAGGTGCAACTCCAGGGCTATGCGCAGATAAAAATCCTGGTCTAAAGCCTGGTGGTGGGTGGTGAAGGGGTTGGCTAAGGCTCCGCCCGCCGAGGGCTGCAGCATTGGCGTTTCCACCTCGATAAAGCCGCGCCCGTTGAGGAACTGGCGCATGGCGGCGATGATGCGGCTGCGGGCCCTGAAGGTCTCCTTCGTCTCCACATTGGCGATGAGGTCTAGGTAGCGCTGGCGGTAGCGCTTATCAACGTCGGCCAGGCCGTGCCACTTTTCGGGGAGGGGCTGCAACGACTTGGCCAGCAGGGTGAAATCACTTACGCCAACAGTAGGCTCGCCGCTCTTGGTACGCAGAAGGTTGCCTTTGACGCCTACGATGTCACCGATGTCCAGCTCGCTGAAAAGCTGGGCTTGGTCTTCGCCGAACTTGTGCATATCCTGAAAGAAGAGCTGAATCTTGCCCGCGCCGTCGCGCAGGTCGGCGAAGGCGCTCTTGCCCATGCGCCTGATGGCGGTAATCCGCCCCGCCACGCTGACCGCCTTGGCCTTGGCGGTACCCTTGGCTTCCTGTTTCTCCAAAAGCTCAATGGCCTGCTCGGTGGTGTGAGTGCGCTTATAGCCGTAGGGGTAGGGCTCGATGCCGCGTTCCCGTATACGCTTCAGCTTTTCTCGGCGTTGTTGGGCTATTCTGTCTAATCGGGACGACATGTTGCCCATAGTATATAGCAAAAGGCGGAGAGTGCCAAGCTCCCCGCCCTAAATCTTTGGGCTTTTTGATACTAGCTCGTCCCGCTCTGCGCCTTGAGGTTGTCCAGCCAGGCGGCGGACTTGACGTCCCTCTCCAAGAGATAGCGGATGTAGTTGCGGATGACCACCTCAAGCTGGTGGGATAGCTCGGAACCCATCGTCATCCCGCTGATGCTTGCGTAGTCGCTATTCTGCAATAAACGCAATACCTTTTGTGCCTCCCACGATAGGGGATAGGAGAAGGGTTGGGTGGGGCGGCAGGAGGCGCAGACCATGCCCCCCGCCCCGGGGGAGAAGGCGTTGCTGGTTTCCTTTAATGGTTTGTGGCAGGCGACGCACTGTTCCAGCTGGGGGCGAAAGCCGACCTCGCCGAGCAGTTGCATCTCAAAGTAGCGCAATACCAAATCGCTGTTATCGCCCTGAGCCAATCGCTGCAAAGTCTCCAGCAGTAGCTTAAAAACAGGCTCGTCCTCGGCGTCGGCGGCGGCGAACTGATTGACCAGCTCGGTGGCGTAGAGGGCGCAGGAGGTGAGCTCCAGGTCGCTTTTTAAGGGGAGGAAGCTATCGATGGTCTGGGCGCCGGTGATGGTGTCTATGTTGCGCCCGCGCGCCAGTGATATGCGGCTGTGGGTCAAAAGCTCCAAATGCCCCGCCATCTTGCTCTTGGTCTTGCGCAGGCTCTTGGCGAAGCCCTGGATTTTGCCCAGGTTGGGGGTATAGAGGGTAAGGATGGTATCGGCTTCACCCAGCTTGGTCTTTTTGATGACGATGGCTTCGGTCTGATAGGTTCTAGGTTTGGGCATGGTTTTCGCCCCTACTCGTTGAACCACCCTTCTTTGGTCAGGATGTCAACGACCATCGCTGTGCTGGGGCCATCTCCCCTGGCCACATTTACCGCCGCCCTCCCGCCGACAGCGGTGGCGATGCGGGCCACCGCCTGGTGGGTAAAGCCAGGGCAGAGGTAGATGGACTGGACGCCCTTGTTTTGTACGAAGTCTTTGGCCACCTCAACGGCCTGGTCGAAGTTGCCCATCTCAATAAAAGCCACCGTCGTTTCCGCCTTCTCGGTCGTAACGGTGGCGTGGTGCTTGGCGGGGTCGCCGTCGGGCGCCATAATAATAAATGCCGATTTGAACATAGTATTACTCCTCTAGGTTCTATTTGTCAGCCAAGGGTCTGACTGACGGCCTTGTTAACGTTAGACAGGTCTTCGGTGGACAGCTTCCAGCCGCCGGCGGTGGCGTTGGCCTCGGCCTGCTCGGGGCTGCGGGCGCCGACCAGGGCGCTGGTGATACCCGCCTGCTGGCACACCCAGTTGATGGCGACGTGGCCGACGGGCTTGCCGTGGCGCGCCGCAATCGGCTCCAGCTCTTTGAGCAGGGCATGTACCTTGCTCCAGAGCGGCTCATCGTAGAAGTTATAGAACCAGGTGCGGGCGTCGCCCGGTTCGAATTTCGGCTTCTGTTTGTATTTACCAGTGAGGATGCCGCCGCCCATGGGGCCGTAGGCCAGTATGCCGATATCCTGCTCCAGGCAGAAGGGGATAAGCTCGTTTTCGATTTCGCGGTTGAGCAGCGAGTAGGCGACCTGGTTGGAGGCTATCTGGGCCACCTTCTTGGCCTTGGTGAGCAGGGCGACGTCGAAGTTAGAGACGCCAATGGCCCTGATTTTGCCCTCGGCCTTCATCCTGGCCAGCTCTTCCATGGTGTCCTCGATGGGGGTGTCGGGGTCGGGGAAATGGCACTGATAGAGGTCGATGACATCCGTGCCCAGTAGCTTCAGCGAGACCTCGAGCTCCTTGCGGATGGATTTGGGGGTGAGGTCGTGGAAGAGGTCGTTCCCTTTAAAGCCAGCGCCGCACTTGGTGGCGAGGATGACCTGGTGGCGGCGGCCTTTTATGGCCTTACCCACCACCTCCTCTGAATGGCCTTCGCCATAAATAGGGGCGGTGTCAATCAGGTTTACACCACTATCAATGGCCTTCTGGATGGCAGCGATGGCGGCGGCTTCATCGGTGTGCCCCCAGAATTTACCGCCGATAGCCCATGTTCCCAGTCCGACTACCGATACGTTGAGTTCGCTCTTGCCGAGTCGGCGGTGTTCCATGTTTCCCTCCTTTAAAACTCCTGCCTGCCTTCTATAGCGCGGGTCAGGGTTACGTCGTCGGCATATTCAAGCTCAGTGCCGAAAGGTAGTCCTCTAGCTAGGCGGGTGACTTTGATGCCGAGGGGGGTGATGATCTTATTTAAGTACATGGCGGTCTGCTCCCCCTCCAGGGTGGGGTTGGTGGCCAGGATGACCTCGGTGACCGAGCCTCCTTTGAGCCTTTCCATAAGCTCGTTGATTCTGATGTCGCCCGTGCCGACGCCCTCGGTGGGGGAGATAGCGCCGTGGAGGACGTGATAGAGTCCGTTGTAGGTCTTGGTGTGCTCCAAGGCCAGGATATCCTGCGGCTGTTCCACGATACAGACCTGGCTGCGGGTGCGCTGGGGGTTGCGGCAGATGGGGCAGGGGTCGGTGTCGGTGATGTTGAAGCAGGTAGAGCAGAGCTTGGTCTTCTGCTTCACGGAGAGGATGGCCTCGGCCAGCATTTTGGTCTGTTCGTCGGAGGCGCGGAGGAGGTGAAAGGCAAGGCGCTGGGCGCTTTTGGGGCCGACACCGGGCAGCTTGTTCAGTTCCTGGACGAGTCTATCCACCGCACCGGCGGCGGGCGGAATATCTTGGGTCAACTGGTTCTCCTTACTATAGATTTTTCAACCGCTTTCTCCCACCACCCCACTTTGTTAGCGTACGTATGATTTTCCCACCCAATGCCCACCCTACAAAGGTGTAACCTTTATAGATTTCTCGCCCCACCTCCACCTTTTGGGGGTACGGCCCCACCCCACCTTGAGATTCGTTTTAGGTGAGGCCAGGGATGTTCAGGCCGCCGGTTGCCTGGCGCATACTCTCGGCAGCGAGTTCTTGGGACTTGGCCATGGCTTCGTTGACCGCCGCCAGCACTAGGTCTTCCAGCATCTCGGCATCATCGGGGTTGATAGCCTCGGGGGCTATCTTTATAGATTTCACCTGCTGCTGACCGGTGACGGTAACGGTGACGGCGCCTCCGCCCGCCGTGGCTTCGACGGTGGCTTCGGCCAGCTTCTCCTGGGCCTTGGCCAGCCGGGCCTGAAGCTCCTGGGCCTGTTGCATCATGCGTTTGTTCACAGTTCCTCCGTATTGATAACTTTAGCGCCCATCTTCTTGACGGCGTCCACCAGGTGGTTGTCCTCGGGCTCGTGGACGCAGCGCACCTGATAGTCGCGCCCCAAGTATTTGCTGATGATGGTGCGGGTCACCTGTTGGTTTTCAGCAGTCTCCAGTCTTTCCTTGTGGATGGGATATTTGAAGGCCAGGACCACGGTATCGTCTTCAATGGCTACCGGTTTGACGCCCGCGCTCCTTAAGATGGCCACGGCGGGCGTTCTTTTAAGCTCGTCGGGGGCCTGGTCGATGACCTGCCGCCAGTTCGTTCTCAGGCGTTCGATGTCGCTGTTGGGCTCGGGTGAGGTGGCCTTGCTCTCGGTTTCAGCGGCTTTGGCCTTCGGTGCTTCGATAGCCTTTGGTTGGTCGGTAGCCTTGGTCTCCGGCACGTCCTTAGTCTCAGCGGCCTTCGCCTTCGGTTTCTCGGTGGCCTTCGGCTCGGCTGTATCCTTGGTCTCGGTGGGCTTAGCCGTTTTCTTGGGCGCCGCTTTCACTGGTGGGGCTTCTTGTTGGGGTGGTGGGGTGTTAGTGACAGCCTGGGTGGGGGGTTGGGTGGAATCGACCAAAGCCAGCTCCAGGGGTAGGGTGGAGTAGTTATCGAAGCCGATTTCAAGCTGACCGAAGAGCTTGATGGCCCGCAGGATTTGGGCCAACGTGGTCTTGCCCGCCAGCTCTTTGAGCTCATCGATATCCTCGGCGGTGAGGTCAACCGCTTCCTCGGAGCCTGTTTTTACCAATAACAACTGTCTGAGGTAGGCCACCAACTCGCGGTTGAACTGCCTTAAGTCCAGGCCGTCGCTGTCGACGCCGTTTATGGTAGCCACGCCCGACGAAACGTCGTTGTTGACGATGTGCTTGACCAGCTCTTTAGCCCGCTCGTCACCGGTGATGCCCAGGATGGATTGCACCTGAGCCAGGCTGATTTCCTTGCCGTAATAAGTGGTAAGCTGTTCCATTAGGTTTTCAGCGTCGCGCAGGCTGCCAGTGGCGCTGCGGGCAATGAGCCTCAAACCCTCGGCCTCTATCTTGATGCCTTCGGCCTGACAGATGCTTTCCAGTTTCGCTATCACGTCGGATTGGGAGATGCGCCTGAAGTCGAAGCGCTGGCAGCGGGACATGATGGTGGGCAATACCTTGTGTATCTCGGTGGTGGCCAATACGAAGATGACCTGAGACGGAGGCTCTTCCAGCGTCTTGAGCAGGGCGTTGGAGGCGCTGTTGCTGAGCATATGGACTTCGTCGATTATATAGACCTTGTATTTTGCCTGTCCGGGGGCGTAGTTTACCCTCTCGCGCAGGCTGCGGATATCGTCGACACCGGTGTTGCTGGCGGCATCGATTTCGATAACGTCCATGGCGCTGCCCTCGGTGATGGCCTGGCACATCTCGCACTCGTTGCAGGGTTTTTCCTTATCGGTGCTGAGGCAGTTGACCGCTTTGGCCAGGATGCGGGCGGTGGAGGTCTTGCCCGTGCCGCGGGGGCCGTAGAAGAGATAAGCGTGGGAGACGCGCCCGTTCTTGAGGGCATTGCTTAGAGTCTGGGTTACCGCTTCCTGACCGACGACATCGGCCAAGACCTGAGGGCGCCACTTGCGATAAAAGACTTGAGATGCCATCGTCCTCTATTATACCCTAAATCGGCTGGTTTCCAAAGTAGATTTCATAGCTGAGGCGTTTGTTTTAAACAAAAGCCAGCCTTACCAGTTCTGCTATCTCTTTGCCACTGGTAAGGCTGGCTGGGAGTTAGGGCGTTAGCTTTATAGTAATGTGGGTATGTCCTTGGAGGCTTCCTCTATCTCCTTGAGCTTACCCTCGGCCTGTTTCTCTCGGCCCTTGGAGGCGTGGATAAACTGGGTGGCGGTTTCGTAGTAGCCCTTAATCTTATCCACGGAGCCCAGCTCGGAGAGAACCAGGGTAACGTCGATGACGCTCTTATTGCGGGGGTAATCGCCGTTCCTGATGACGGCCTCGGGGGCCATATCCCTGAGGTACTCGCCCAGGTCTTTTACCAAGTCCATGTTCATCTCTTTGTGCGGCGCCGAAACCAGATACAGAGCACGGCCTGATTCGGCGGGGTTACACTTGACGGAGAGTTCGCTCAAAGCCTCGTCCATGGCCTGAATGCCGCGGTGGGTCTCGGTGCTCTTCTTGCGGAAGTTGCGGCCCCAGGAGAAGAAACTCCAGGTGGGCAACAGCGATTTGCCGTAGCCGATTACCGTCCAGCCGACCAGGCTCTGGATGATGTCACCAGCATCGACCATGCGGGCGCCGATGTGGCGGCGCCTGGTCTCTTCGCCAGCGCAGAGCAGGTTGAAGAAGGGTTCGACCATGAGGGTGTTAATCTGGTCGAGGTTGTTCCTCAGCGAGAAGTCCTTCCTGACGAAGCGCTGGTTATCGGCCAGGAATACGGCGTCGGCTGTGGTGTAGAGGGATTTGAGGCAGGTAGCCGCGTTGTAAATTGTCCTTTCCTCGGTCTCCTCTTCGTGGGCGAAGGGGAGAACGGCCAGGGTGTAAACGGGCTTGTCGATATAGCGGTCTTTCATCATCTGAGTGATGATGGGCAGTGCGCCCGAACCAGTGCCGCCGGCAACGCCAGCGATGAGTAGGAAGGCGTCGGTTTCAAAGAAGCGGTGGGCGGTGCGCAGGGCATCGACGACCTTATCGCCATCTTCCCTGGCTACCTCCGCCCCCAGCTCGTTGATTTTACCTACGCCATGTCCGCCCGTCCGCCGACCACCGACCAGAATTCTGTGCTGGTAATCAGCCCTGATGGTTTTCAAACCGCTTAAGTCAGCCGCATCCGTGTTTACCGCGAAAGCACCAGTGACTATTTCCATACCGCGATGGGCACGCGCTCTTCTGTTCATGCGGGCAAACTCATCAGCAAGCCTACCACCACACTGTCCAAGACCTACAACCACCAATTTCATTTTATCACCTCACTAGTTAAGACTATTGTGTCTATATAAGCACAGTTTCTCGCCAATGTCAACCCTGACGATAGAGGGGGTACTGTCTAGAGACTTTTGTTGGCTATATATATAGCCAAGTCGCCTAAACGGCAGCTGTAGCCCCACTCGTTGTCGTACCAGGCCAGTACCTTGACCATGTTGCCACCGATGGCCATAGTAGTAGGGGCGTCGACGATGGAACTGGCGGGGTTGCCCTTGAAATCCACGCTGACCAGCGGCTCGGTGCAGTACTCCAGTAGGCCCTTTAAGCTGCCGTTGGCCGCTTTCTCCAATGCCTTGTTTACCTCCTCCACGGTGGCTTCCTTATCCAGGTCAGCGACCAGGTCGACCAGCGAGACGGTGGCCGTGGGCACTCTGAGCGCTAATCCGTGCAACCTGCCTTCGAGTTCGGGGATGACCTGGGTCACGGCGCGGGCGGCACCGGTGGTAGTGGGCACGATGTTAAGGGCGGCGGCTCGCGCCCGCCGCAGGTCTTTGTGGAAGGTATCGAGCAGGCGCTGGTCGCTAGTGTAGGCGTGGATGGTGGTCATCAGACCCTTGGTGACACCGAAGCTCTGGTGCAAGACCTTGACCACGGGGGCCACGCAGTTGGTAGTGCAGGAGGCGTTGGAGATAATCTTATGCTTATCGGGCTGGTACATCTCTTCGTTAACGCCGAGGACGATGGTGATATCCTCGTTTTTGGCGGGCGCTGAGATAATGACCTTCTTAACGCCACTCTCGAGGTGTGCCGCCGCCTTGGTGGCGTCGGTGAAGAGCCCGGTGGACTCGATGACGATATCAACACCTAGGTCGCGCCAGGGTATCTTGGCTGGTTCATGCTCAGCGAAGACCCTTATCTTTTTGCCGTCGACGACGATACTATCTTCGGTGGCCTCTACCTCACCAGCGTAGGGGCCGTAGGTGCTGTCCCATTTCAGCAGGTGGGCGTTGGTTCTGGCATCGGTCAGGTCATTAACGGCCACTACCTCCAGCTTGCCCTTGTGTCGCTGGTTAATGCCTCTTAAGGTCAGTCTGCCGACTCTACCGAAGCCGTTGATGCCAATGCGTGTCATGATGGTACCTCCTTAAGCATTTTGGTCTGGCGCCGACGGCGCTGCAGCATATCGATAAAGGCCTCCACCCTGGTCTTGAGGTGTTGGCTCAAGAGGAATTCGTCGTTACCTTCCAGGGTGAGCATGGGTAATTTTATAGTGTCTCGAAAGATGATATCGCCGATGCCGCGGTGGCAAAAGGCCTGGACGTAGTGAATTACGCCGTCCACCCGCCGTTTCTTAAGCTCGGTTTCGATATCCTTGAGACGGTCGTAGATGGAGTAGGGGTAGGTATAATTGGAATACTGCTCGGCTAAAGAGCTGCCCGGCTGGGGCATGGCGAACTGGCGCTGGATTTCGTTGAAGACCACCCTGGCCTCATTAGCTTCTATATAATTGTATAAATCTTTGCCGTAGACCGAGGGTACGCCGAGATAGGCGATTCTTAAATAGTCGGCGGGGTAGGGCTTACGATCGACGCATTCCTTCATTAGTGGCTCCAGCTCCCGCTGATAGGTGCCGTAGTCCCGATTGAAATCCGAGGCGGAGACCAGCCAGAGGTGGTTCTCGTAGCCGCTGACCTTGCCCTCTTTCCAGGTAAGTTCGTCCAGCTTCAAGGCCAGGTCGCGGCAGGGCTTTAGCTCCTCCCCGACCCTGTCGGCGGCGTCCAAAGTTGTGCCCAAGACGTTGGCCAGTTCCTCTAGCGCCTTTTGCATCAGGGTGGGGTCGGGATTAGGAGGGTAGGCGAAGGGTATGGTCTTTACGCCTTTGAGCTTTAAGACCTCCATGAGCATTACGGTGTTGGAGCAGTCGCCCGTGGTGACGCAGAGGACGGTGTCAATCTTCTGCTCCATAACGGCGCCGTAGATGCCCTTAATCCAACTACAACAATTTAGAGGGAACCCCGTTCTTTCAGCAATAGATACCAGCCTTTCCGGGTTGGCGTCGGCAATAAAGATGTTATTGAGGTCGACGGGCTGGCAGCCAGCGGCCAGTAGTATCTCTATGGGGACGGTGGTGGTAATGCCGATTTTTTTCATTTGTTTTTCTTATCGTAGAGCAGCTCGCAGGGCAGGTAGCGCGCCTTGCCCCAGGCTTCGGTTATCATTTTATCTCGATGCCCGCTGTCATTAGCCGAGATGACGTGGTAGAGGGGGTGGGAGGAAGGGGAGGCGGGGGTGAAGTCTTCTACATACTTATAGCCCAGCCCCTTTAGCCCTGCCATGAAGAGCCTGACCAGCTTTTTTCTCATCTTCTCCAGGCTCATCTTGCCCGCCAGTCTTTTCTGGCTTATTTCCTGCCAGTCGCGGTGGCCGTAGAGCCTGTTTATCGAAGCCTCACAGTCGGGGCGGGTCAGGTTACGCAGGAGAGCCATCTCCAGCGGGAAGAGGATTAAAAGCTCTACCTTGTGGCCCTTCCAGTCGTGGCCGTGGGTAGCCAGCTTTCTGATGGTCGACCAGCGCAACTGCCGATAACCAGGCGGGTCGATGAGGGCGAAGGCTGAGGCCGAGCGGGGGATGAGGTCGAAAGCTTCTTTGAGCACCTTTTCGCTGACGGGGTTACCAGTGACTATGCTGACGTCAGAATCATAGGACGCGGTTAAATGCGCAAGGCTCTGGGCATCGTCGGGGTCTTTGGTAATAAGAATGTAATGGTCGAACGGTCTCGTTGTCGACAGCGCCCGCAGCGCTGAGTCCTCGATGACGCAGTCCGTGCCTTTGCAGAGGCACTTGCCGCCGCTGGCGTATAGCTCCAGGTAGCCGTAGTTGCCCTTGCCCAAAGCACTGGTGTAGGCCTCAATGTAGTCACCGAAGCACTCCAGCTTGTGACAGGCCCACTTCCTGATGGGCTTCAGGCTCGGCTCGGCTAGTTCCAGCTTGTTCATTGTCTTAGATTGTAGAAGGCGCCCATGCCGGCAAAGCTGCCGTTGCTCTTTAGCTCCTCCTCAATGCGGAGGAGGCGGTTATACTTGGCGGTGCGCTCGGAACGGCAGGGGGCGCCCGCCTTGATTAGGCCTGTGTTTAAGCCCACTGCCAGGTCGGCGATGGTGGTGTCTTCGGTCTCCCCGGAGCGGTGGCTGACCACCGCCGTCCAGCCCGCAGCCTGGGCCATCTTGATGGCGGCGATGGTCTCGGTGAGGGTGCCTATCTGGTTGAGCTTGATGAGAATGGAATTCGAGGCTTTCGTCTCAATGCCTTTAGTCAAGCGCTCAACATTAGTCACATAAAGGTCGTCGCCAACAAGCTGCACTTTTTCGCCCAGTTTCTCGGTTAGCAGTTGCCAGCCTGACCAGTCGTCCTCGGCCAGGCCGTCCTCGATGCTGATGATAGGGTAGGCGTCTGCCCATTTAACATAATAGTCAACCATCTCTTCACTGCTCAAAGAAACGCCCTCTTTGGCCAGGGCGTATTTGCCGTCTTGGTAGAACTCGCTGGCGGCGGGGTCCAGAGCGATATAACAGTCTCGGCCGGGCTTGTAGCCAGCCTTTTCCATGGCGGCCAGGATGGCCTCGATAGCGTCCTTGTTGGAGGGGAGGGAGGGGGCAAAGCCGCCCTCGTCACCGACGTTGGTGTTCAGATTTCTATCTTTGAGCACTTTCTTAAGTACTTGATAAACTTCGGTGGCCATCTGCAAAGCTCTACCGAAGCTATCGGCGCCAACAGGCACCACCATGAACTCCTGAAAGTCGGTGGAATCGGCGGCGTGCTTGCCGCCGTTTAAGATATTGAGCATGGGCACGGGCAGAGTATAGATATCTTCTTGTCCCAGATATAGATACAAGGGCATCTCGGCGGACTTGGCTACGGCTTTGGCTGTGGCCAGAGACACCCCCAAGATAGCATTGGCCCCCAGGCGCGATTTGTTAGGCGTGCCGTCTAAGTCGATGAGCTTTTTGTCCAGAGCGGGCTGGTCAGTGGCATCAAGGCCCTTTATAGCGGGGGCGATTTCCTTATGAACGTTGGCTACCGCCTTGAGCACGCCCTTGCCGCCGTAGCGGGACTTATCACCGTCTCTGAGCTCAACAGCTTCGTGCTGACCGGTGCTGGCACCCGAAGGCACCGCGGCCACACCCGCAATACCGTCGTCGAGGGTTACCTCGACCTCAAGGGTGGGATTACCCCGTGAGTCCAAAATCTCTCTGGCTCTGACGCTGTCAATCTTGGTCATTCGATTCCTTTGGCTGCCTTGAGCGCCTTCTCTACCGCCTCGGCGGGGTCTTTGGCTCTAATAATGGCTTTATCCTCTTTGCCATTGCGGGATATTGTCCAGGTGTTCAAACCGATGACAGTGATGCCGCTCTGCAGGGCGTGGCTTATCTCGGAGAGGGTGCCGTAGTTGCCGCCGACAGCGATGACCGCCTGGCTCGACTTGACCACAGCCACGTTGCGGGCGTAGCCCAGGTTGGTGACGATGGGGATTTCTACATAGGGGTTGGCCGAGTTTCTGTCGTCACCGGGGAGGATGCCGATGGTGGTACCACCCTCGGCGCTGGCGCCTTTGCAGGCGGCCTCCATGATGCCACCCAGCCCCCCGCACACCAGGGCGGCGCCACGCTTAGCCAGCTCGCGCCCGACTTGCTCGGCCATTTTGGCTTCTTCCCGGCTGCAGCTACCGCCGCCGATAACGGCGATGATGGGTTGGTTTTTGGTCATGCGTATATGGATTATAGCACCAGAGTCTGAATTAGGGAAGGGATATGGGGTGTTTTTCTTCCCACTGCCCCTCTCTGTTAGCGTACGTCTTTCTTTCCCACCCTGCCCACCCAACAGAAGTCTTTTGAAGGGGGACTTTGTCCCCCTTAACAACCCCCTGTAAGGGACGTCGGGCTCATTCATATTTGGGGGGATTTTAAGGGGGCGTGGCCCCCTTAGAAAAACGTTTATAGGGTGGGTTGGTGTGGGTAAAAACAGCTGGTGGGGTGGTTAAGAGCGTCTTTTGACGGCTCTGGCTATGAGTCTGACCAGTTCCCTAATCGAGGCACCTATTACCAAGAGTAGGCCTATCATGGTTTAATCATTTTCCCTAATTGAACTGGTTCATCGCCACAGTAATTCCGTCGGTAAGGAGACAAAGGAGGGCTTCGTTGACGGTGGGGATAATTTTTTCGATGGCGCGTTTTTCCTTAGCGGTGAAGTCGCTTAAAACGTAGTCAATGATATCGTCCTCGCTGATTTGGGGGTTATCGGGGCGACCGATGCCAATGCGGAGGCGGATGAAGTCCTGACTACCCAGTTCTTGAATAATCGAATTGATGCCCTTATGCCCACCGGAACTGCTGCCAAAGCTTATACGGATTTTGGCCAGGGGCAGGTCGAGGTCGTCGTGGATGACGATGAGGTCTTTGGGGCCTACCTTGAACTTTTTGACCAAACGACTCACGGAATAGCCGCTGTTGTTCATGAAGGTCTGGGGCCTGGCTAAGAGCACCTCGGTATCGTCCACCTTGCCGGTGCCGATGCGGGCCTGGCTCTTTTTATGGGCGAATTTGATACCCTCGGCGCGGGCGAAGCGGCTTAAGGCAATAAAGCCGATGTTATGGCGGTTACGGGCGTAAGAGCGCCCCGGATTACCTAATCCGACGATTAGCTTCATTAAGTTTTCCCTTCTAGGATGCTCAAGAGCCTCTTTTCGTCAATCTGCTCAGTGCCCAGCTCCTGGGCTTTGGCCAGTTTGGTGCCGCCAGGGTCGGCGCCGACGACGAGGTAGTTTGTTTTCTTGGTGACGTTGTCCTTGGCCGTGCCGCCCAGCGCTTTTATCTTCTCCTCGGCCTCCTGCCTTGAGAAAGACTCAAGTCGCCCCGTAATAACGAACTCCTGATCGTCCAGGGGCAGGGCTTTGGTCTTGGCCGCTTCGGCCATTTTAACGCCCGCTTCTTTCAAGCCCTGAATTATCTGCTTGTTATCCTCTTGGGCAAAAAAGGCGAGGATGCTGTCGGCGATCTTGGGGCCGATGGCTTCGATTTGCATCAGCTCGTTCTTCGGTGCCTCGGATAAGGTCTCGATGCTCCGGAAGCGTCTGGCTAAAATCTCGGCGGTCTCGCTGCCTATGTGGCGTATGCCTAAAGCAAAGATTAATCTGGCCAGCGGCCTTTCTTTGCTCGCCTCGATGGCTTTGAGCAGGTTAGCCACGCTCTTTTCGCCCGTGTTTTCCAGCTTCAACAGCTCTTCCCGCTTATCCTTGAGCTTATAGAGGTCGGCAACGTTCTTGACCAGGCCCTTGTCGTAGAGGATGACGCTCTGGGCCTCGCCGATGCCCTCGATATCCATAGCTCCCCGCGAGGCAAAATGCTCGATGCGCTGTTGCGCCTGGGCGGGGCAGGCGGCGTTGCTGCAATAATACATCACCTCGCCCTCGGGCCTGACGATACTGTCCTTGCCGCAGGCGGGGCAGAGGGGATGGCCTTTAGCGTCTTTGGGCAGCTTCTTCAATAGACTGAATTCTTTTTCTTTTCCCGTACGCTTGCTGGCCACGGGGCCGACCACCTGGGGGATGACCTCGCCAGCGCGCTGGATAATAACGGTATCACCGACGCGGATGTCCTTGCGCCTAATGTCGTCCTCATTGTGCAGGGCGGCCTGCTTGATGGTGACGCCCCCCACCGCTATCGGTTCCAGAACGGCGTAGGGGTTGAGCGTGCCCGTCCGCCCCACGCTGATTTCAATGCTCTTCAGAACAGTGTTGCCCTGGACGGCGGGGAACTTGTAGGCTACCGCCCACCTCGGCTCGCGGCCGACATCGCCCAGGCGCTCCTGCAGAGCAATCTGGTTTATTTTCACAACGACGCCGTCGGCTTCGTAGGGGAGGCTATCTCGTTTCTCCACCCACTTATCATAATAGGCTTCGACCTCATCAATGGACTTGAGCAGCTGATTGTTGGGATTTATCTTGAAGCCCAAAGATTTCAGGTACTCCATCGTCTCCCAGTGGGTGGTTGGGGTGGCCTTGCCCTCGGCATAGCCGAGCATGTAAACATAAATATTGAGGGGGCGTTTGGCGGTGATGCGGGGGTCGAGCTGTCGCACCGAGCCGGCAGCAGCGTTTCTCGGATTAGCGAAAAGGGGCAGGCCTTCCTGGGCTCTTTCTCGGTTCAGCTTCTCGAAGCCCGCCTTGGGTAGAAAGACCTCGCCGCGCACCTCGAATCGGGGCGGGAAGTCGCCCATCACCGATAAGGGTATACTTCTGACTGTTTTAAGGTTCTGGGTGATGTCTTCGCCGCGCAGGCCGTCGCCGCGGGTGGCCCCCGTGGTGAGCCTGCCGTTAACGTAGGTCAGGGCCACGGCCAGGCCGTCCATCTTGTGCTCAACGACAAAGTCAAGCGGCTCATTACCGACTAGTTTAATGGTGCGCTTGTACCAGGCGTCCAGCTCCTCTTTGGAGAAGGCGTTGCCCAGCGAAAGCAGGGGGAGGGGGTGGGCCACGACGCCAAAGGCCTCGACGGGGGCGGCACCGATGCGCTGAGTGGGGGAATCGGGGGTCAAAAACTGGGGGAACTCCGCCTCCAGTTCCTGAAGCTCCCGCATCAGCTCGTCATAGTCAGCGTCGGCAATCTCGGGGCTGTCGAGCACGTAGTATCGGTAGTTGTGGTGGTTGATTTCCGACCTTAGCTTCTCTATCCGCTGTTCGGCTTCGGCTGCTTCCATAATACAGGTTTATTATAGTACATTAGACGGCAGCTAACTACCACTCGGCCTCTGGAACGAGATTTCGTAGGGCCAGGCGGCGATGCTGCCATCGAGGAACTTCACGTTCTTGAAACCAGCGCCATCGAGTATGCGTTGCGCCTGATAGGCACGGACGCTAGTGTGGCAGACGATGATAATCTCGGCGTCCTTGGGTAGTTCATCGAGTTTGGACCGAAGCTCCCTTAGAGGTAAAAGCTTGGACTGAGGCGCCTCGATGCGAAAGGTCTCCCACTCGGCGGGCGAGCGCACGTCGAGGAAGATAAAGGCGTCGTTGTTTTCAATCCTGGCCATCACCTCCATCGGGGTCAGGGTGCGGGCCAGGCTCTCCTGCTTGTTGCGGATGACGTTGGCCGCGTTGTGCAGCGGGTCTAGGGCGCTGTTGTAGGGCGGGGCGTAGGCCAGGTCGGTGTTAGCCAGGTCATCGACACTGGTGCCAAAGGTTAGGGCCGTGGCCAGAACGTCGATGCGCTTGGCGGCATCTCCCGGCCCCACTACCTGACCGCCCAGTAATCTGCCGTTGGCCTTTTCCGCCACCAGCTTGACCAGGATTTCCTTGCCTTTGGGATAGTAAGTTGCGTGCTCGTAGCCAGGGACGAGGGCGGTGATGACCTCGTAGCCAGCTGCTTGGGCCTGCGACTGGCTCAAGCCCACGCGGCCCACGTTGTAATCAAAAACCTTGGCGATGGAAGTACCGACCACTCCGGGGAAACTTTCATCGCCACCGGTGATGTTGGTGCCGATGACGCGGCCGTGTTTGTTGGCCGTTGAGCCGAGGGGCGCCAGCATCTTCTCTCCCGTAATCAGGTTAACGTTTTCCACACAGTCGCCACCAGCATAGATATCGGGGTCGCTGGTCTGGAGGTAGTTGTTGACGACGATGCCATCGCTGGCGCCGATGCTGAGGCCAGCGTCTTTAGCCAGGCTGACGTTAGGCCTGACGCCGATAGCCACCAGCGCCAAATCGGCCTCAAGCGCCTTGTCCTCGGTTAATGCCCGGCTCAGCCTGCCCTTTTCGTCGCCCTCGAAACCGATGACGCGCTGGCCGAAGAGCAGCTTCACCCCTTTTTCCTGCAGGTGTTTGCCTAGGTAGGCGGCAACTTCAAAATCAAAGAGAGTGGGCAGCGCCCAGTCCAGCGCTTCGACCACGCTGACCTTGACCCCCTGGGAGACGAGTGCTTCCGCCATCTCCAGTCCGATGAGACCGGCGCCGATAATAACCGCCTTTTTGACCTTGCGCGGCGAGACGAGCTGGCGTATACCTTCAGCTTCCTCGATGCGTGAGAGGGTGAAGATGCCCTTCAGTTCCTTGCCTGGCCAGTCGGGCATAGTCGGCGTGCTGCCCGTGGCCAGCACCAGCTTATCATACTCAATGGTCGAGGTGCGGTTCTTGGCCAGGTTAAGAATCTCAATCCGTTTGGTTTTGCGGTCTATGCCCACCGCCCGGGTGCGGGTGAGCACCTCTATATCCATGACATTTTTAAAGAAATCGGAGCCGCGCTGCACCAGCTCCAGGCGGCTCTGGATAACCCCCGAAACGTAGTAGGGTAAACCGCAGGTGGCCACCGAGAGCTCGGCCTGCTGCTCGATTAGGATTATCTGGGCCTGCTGGTCGCAGCGACGGGCGCGGGCGGCGGCTTTAGGGCCGCAGGCAGTACCACCGATAATGACTATTTTCTTATTCACACTAAGCACCTCGTTGTGTTTAAGTATAGCAGAGCTAGTGGCTGGGCAAAAGGGAAAGGGTTATAATTATGGTTAAGGGGGGCGTTAAAATGTGGCTGAAAAGAGTTTTAGCAGTAATCATTATTCTGGGGGTGGTAGTTGGGGGTGGTTTTGTCCTCTATAACGTGGCTTACGTCGCGGGTGACAACGCTGGCTATGATAAGGGATATCATGCAGGGCAGCAGGTAGGCTATACCGAGGGCAACCAGGAAGGCTACACCGACGGCTACAGTCTGGGCCAGGACGAGGGTTATAGCGAAGGTGAGACAGCTGGCTACTCGGCGGGCTATGACGTCGGCTATGCCGAGGGACTGGATGACGGCACCGGGCATGGCTATTGCCTGGCCGATCCTACCTATGCCCAGGCGGTGGACTTTCTAAGCCGAGACCACACCGACTGGAACACATACGACGAAGATAGCTACGTTTGCAGCCACTATGCGCGGGATGTTTGTAATAACGCCGAGGCGGAGGGTTGGCGTTGCGCCTTCGTAGACGTGCGCTACCCGGATTCGGGGCATGCCATAGTCGCCTTTGACACCATCGACCGGGGGCTGGTCTATTTCGAGCCCCAGTTTGACGACGAGGTGACGCTGGAAATCGGCAAGCGCTATTCTCAGTTGAACGGCTATATAATACCCTCCTGGAACGACCTGATTCTGGATGTACTGGTCATCTGGTAGCTAACTTGTGCCCCTGCCGAGCTATGGGGTAAACTAGATTAGCATTCCCGACCTTGGAAAGAGAGGGCTATGGCTGAGATTCATCCCTTCCGGGGGGTGCACTACAACCAGGGGAAGATAAAGGACCTGGCCGAGGTTATCTGTCCCCCCTACGACGTTATTTCCCCCTACATGCAGCAGGAGCTTTACCAGCGCAGTGACTACAACTTCGTCCGTTTGGAGCACAACCGCGAGCTACCCCAAGATACGACCAAGGATAACAGGTATACCCGCGCCGCAGCGGTTCTGGAACGGTGGTTGGAGCAAAAAGTCCTTGTTGCTGACGAGAAGCCCTCGCTCTACCTCCACGACCACTATTTTGAGCGCGGCGGGAAAGAATACAAACGGCGCGGCATCATCGCTGGCGTGCGGCTTCAAGAGTGGGCGGATAACGTCGTTCGTCCCCACGAAGGCACGTTAGCCGAGCACACCAGCGACCGCTTGAGCCTGCTCTGGCTATGCCAGGCCAACACCAGTCCCGTACTGGCTCTCTTTGAGGATAGAGGAAAGCTCTCACCACTGCTGTCGGAAAAGGAAAAAGCTTCACCCCTACTTACCTCCAGTCAAGTCGGTGGTGAAAAGCATGACCTCTGGGTGATAAACGAGCCTGAGGCTATTAAGCAAATAGGCTCCAGTCTGGCCGCCCAGCCCTTCTACATCGCTGACGGGCACCACCGCTACGAGAGTGCCCTCAGCTACCAGCGAGGGAGGCGCGCCGCCTCCGTATCGGTTTCGGGTGACGAGGCCTTCAACTTCGTCATGATGGAACTGGTGGCCTTCAACGACCCTGGTCTGGTAATCCTGCCCGCCCACAGGCTGGTGCGGGGCATGTCCAAGGCGGCTTTAAGCGAGCTGGCGGAACGCCTGAAATCGTTCTTCGCGGTGGAGGCAGTGCCCATCGGTAAGAGCGACGTCTGGAAGCAAATAGACGGTTTGCTTTCGGAGGGGAACAGAGACGAGGTCAGATTAGCCCTGCTCGGCTTGGTCGAGGGAAAACTGCTTCGCCTCAAGCTGCGTGATACCAGTGCCGCTGACCAGATGATGCCCCACTTCCACTCCGAGCTTTACAAAAGGCTGGACGTCGATATCGTCGATAGCGTCATACCGCGGGACCTGGCGGGGGGTGGCGAGGTCATCACCTACAGCTACGACGGGCAGGACGCTGTCGAACGAGTCCTACAACAGGAATACCAGTTGGTCTTTCTTTTAAGCCCGGTACAGGCGGAGGCGGTCAAGGCTATCGCCGACGCGGGTGACAAGATGTCGAGAAAGGCGACCTACTTCTACCCCAAGGCTCCCGCGGGATTGGTCCTTCATCGGCTCGACTAGAGCTTGGCCTGTTTCACTGAGTAGACATCAGTCAGCGAGGCTATCTGCTGCTGCTTTTCCTCAGGGAGGGGCTCGTCCAGGGCCAGTATCATCAGGGCGTCGCCACGTGGCTTCAAGCGCGAGAGGTGCATGGCGCTGATGTTGATGTCGGCTTCACCGGTGATGTTGCCCGCGGCGCCGATAAGACCGGGCCGGTCCTTGTGGTTGCAGAAGAGGAAATAGCCGCCGGTGGGCACGATATCCATCCAGAAGTTGTTGACCCGCACGATATGCGATTCCCCGTGTATCACCGTGCCGGCGCCGATGATGGCACCGTCGCTGGTGGTGACCTCGACGGTGATGAGGCTGGCGTAGTTATCGCAGTGCTTGTCCTTCTGCTCGACGACGGTCAGGCCGCGGCGGGAGGCCACTATGTCAGCGTTGACGATGTTGACCCGTTCATCGCTGATGCCTTCCAAAAGCCCGCCCAGGACGGCGGCCTTGAGTGAGTTGGTGTCGTAGTCGGAAATTTCGCCCTCGTATCTAATCTGCACCGAGTTGGTCTGTCCCTCAGCAAGCTGGCCGACCAGATGGCCCAGCGTCGTGGCCACCTTGACAAAGGGCGCCAGCGCCGAGAGCGTTTCGGAGGGTATGAAGGGGGCGTTGACGGGGTAGCGGGGTGGTTTGCCCTTCAGGATGTCCACTACCTGCTCGGCAACGTCGGTGGCGGCTATAGCCTGGGCCTCGGTGGTAGAGGCGCCCAGGTGGGGGGTGACGATGATACTTTCATCCTCGAAAAGGATGCTCTGGGTGCAGGGCTCGGTGGGGAAAACATCAATGGCGGCCCCCGCCACCCGCTTTTCTCTAATCGCCTTGGCCAGCGCCTCGTCATCAATGAGCCCGCCGCGGGCGGTGTTGATAATCCTTACCGTGGGCTTGACCGTAGCTAGCTCTTTAGTCCCAATCATGCCCCGGGTGGAATCATTCAGAGGCATGTGGAGGGTGATAAAATCGGCTTCCTTGAGCAACTGCTTGATAGGCACTAGCTCCACCTGGAGGCGTTTGGCGTGTTCGTTGGAGATGAAGGGGTCGTGGCCGATGAGCTTCATCTGCAGGCCGCGGGCGCGCTTGGCCACCTCGGAGCCGACGTTGCCCAAGCCCAGTATGCCCAAAGTCTTGTTCCTGACCTCGGTGCCCATAAAATCAGAACGCTTCCACTCTCCTCCTCTGAGCACGGTGTGCGCTTGAGGGATATTGCGCGCCAGGGCCAACATGAGGGCGATGGTATGCTCGGCGGCGGAGATGGTATTGCCCGTGGGGGCGTTGACCACGATAATACCGTGCTGTGTGGCTTCGTCGAGGTCGACATTATCCACGCCGACGCCGGCGCGGGCGATGACCTGCAGCTTCTTACCCGCCTTGATGACGTCAGCGGTAACCTTGGTCTGGCTGCGCACTAATAAGGCATCGTAGTCACCTATAATCGAAATCAGTTCCTCGGGTTTGAGCCCGGTCTTGACCTCCACCTCAGCGTGAGGGCGCAGAATCTCAATGCCTTCCTCAGCGAGCTTATCAGCAACTAAGACCTTCATTTGGCTCTCCTAACCAGTAAATCCAGCCTGAGGCAGTACTTTCTTCAGCGAGGCCAGCATTCTCTGTATATCGTCATCGCTTACCCAGCCCAGGTGGCCGATGCGGAATATCTTGCCGTCCAGCGTGCGCTGGCCGCCGGCCAGCACCACGTTTTCCTGCTCTCGCATGAGCTTGACCAGCAGCTTGGTGTCCAGACCGTTGGTCTTGGCTACCGAGGTAACGGTGTTGGAGGCGTGTTTGGGGTCGGCAAAAAGGGAGAGGCCCAGCGCTTTGACACCGTCGCGTACGGTCTGGGCGATGCGGGCGTGGCGGGCGAAGATATTGGGCAGGCCCTCTTTGAGCATCATCTTGAGCGATACGTCCATGCCGAAGATAACGCTGACGGCGGGCGTCCAGGGCGTCTCGCCTTTGGCCAGGTAGTCCTTGGCCTTGCCGAAGTCCCAGTAGAAGCTGGGTATCTTGGACTCGGCGTGTGCCTTCCAGCCCTTCTCGCTGACGCTGACCATGGCCAGTCCGGGGGGCACCATCCAGCCCTTCTGGGAACCGGTGATGGCGACATCAATGTTCCAGTCGTCGACGGGCATCTCGATGGAGCCTAATGAGCTGATGGCGTCGACGATTAAGAGCTTGTCGAACTCCTTGACTACGGCGCTTATCGCCTTGAGGTCGTTGGTGACACCGGTGGAGGTCTCGTTATGCGTCACCAGCACCGTCTTTATCTTGGGGTCGTCATTAAGCGCCTTGCGTATGGCGTCGGGGTCAGCGGCCTGCCCCCACTCAAAATTAAGGTTGGTGACGTCAGCACCGAAGTGCTTGGCGATGGCAGCGAAGCGGTCACCGAAAACACCGATGGAGACCGAAAGCACCTTATCACCGGGCGACATGGTGTTGACCACGCCTGCCTCTAAGCCACCAGTACCGGAACCGGTGAGCAGGAAGACGTCATTCTTGGTCATAAAGAGCTTTTTCAGGTCGGCAAGCACGTTGTCCTGAATCTTTTTGAACTCGGGGCCGCGGTGATTTATCATCTGGCGAGCCATCGCCTTGAGTACCTCATCGGGGAGGGGGGTGGGTCCGGGGATACGTAGATTATCCATGGCTTTCTCCTTATTCTAGTCCTTGTCGATTATCCTGGCAAAGCGACGTTTGCCTAACTTTATTATACAGCCACTCTGAATAGGGATTATTCTATCGGTTACCTTCTTGCCGTCAATACTAATCGCCCCTTGTGCAATGAGACGGATGGCCTCACTACGACTTTTGACCATTTCGGCTACTGTAAGTAATTTGCTAATATCAACACATGAGTCCTTGAGTTGTTTGGGTGATAGGTCAGACATTTGGCGAATTCTATTTAATACTCTGCTAGTAATAATAACCTGTATGTCGTCGGGTGTCTCCTTCTGCTGAACCGTCTTCTCAAAGTGAGCTTCAGCCTCACCAGCTGCCTTATTATTATAGAGCTGGATAATGATTTCACGCGCTAAACGTTTCTTGAGCACCATCGGGTTGACCTCTTGCTTTTCTAGCCCTTCTTTAAACTCCTTTAGCTCCTTATCGGGGACGTCGGTCAGAAGCTCGAAGTAGTTGAGCACCAGGGCGTCGGGTACGGACATCACCTTGCCGTATATCTGCTCTGGCGACTCGGCGACGCCAATATAGTTTCCCAGGCTCTTGCTCATCTTCTGGCTGCCGTCGGTGCCCACCAGCAGGGGGACCATAAAGCACTGCTGGGGGCGCTGGCCCATCATCGATTGTAGCTCACGGCCCACCAGGAAGTTAAACTTCTGGTCGGTGCCGCCAAACTCGACGTCGGCCTCAATAGCCACCGAGTCGTACGCCTGCAAAAGCGGATAGAGCAGCTCGGTGAGCGCTATGGGCTTTTCCGCCTTGTAGCGGGCGTTGAAATCGTCCCTAGCCAGGAACTGGGCCACGGTGAACTTGCTGGTGAGCTTGATGATGTCGCTCAAATCGAACTTGCCGAACCACTCGCTCTGCCAGCGTATCTCCGTCTTTGCCTTGTCCACTATGGTAAAGAACTGCTGCATGTAGGTCTCGGCGTTTTCTCTGACCTTCTCTATAGTCAGCATAGGGCGGGTGACCGACATGCCACTGGGGTCACCGATTTGAGCCGTCCAGTCGGCCACGATGAGTACAATCTGGTGGCCGCGCTCCTGGAACTGGCGCAGCTTTCTTAAGGCCACCATGTGCCCCAGATGGATATCGGGGAAGGAGGGGTCAAAACCCTCCTTGAGTCGCAGCTTCTTGCCAGCGCGCAGTAATTGCGCCAGCTCGTCCTCGACGATGATTTCGGCGACTCCCCGCTTTAGTAGATATTTAAGCTCGGCTTCTTCCATTTTCTAACCGGCACCTCTTATTTCCAGGGTGGCTTTGCCCCTTTCTACATCCTTGGCAATTTGCTTACGCAACTCCTCAGGGCTGTCGAACTTTATCTCATCGCGCAGGCGCTCGATAATCTCGATGGTTAAGTCCCTACCGTAGAGGTCGCCCTTGTAGTCCATGATGTAGACCTCGACCATGTGCTTGTCGACGCCGAAGGTGGGGTTGAGGCCGATGTTGGTCATGGCGGGGTGAGCTTGATTGTCAACAAAGGCGCGGCTGGTATAGACGCCGTCGGCGGGCAATGCCTGCTCGGCATCGGTTTCCAGGTTGGCGGTGGGAAAGCCTAATTCAGCACCGCGTTTGTCTCCCGTAACCACCCGCCCGTGAAGGCTGAAAGGGCGGCCTAAAAACTTTTGGGCCTGCTTCATGTCGCCTTCGGCCAAAGCCTTTCGGATGGCGGTACTGCTGACCACCTCATTGTCTATCTTCAGCGGTGGTACCACAGTGACGTTGAAGTCCATCTCCTCGCCCAGTTTCCGCAAAACGCCTATATCGCCCTGGCGGTCTTTGCCCAGAGCGAAGTCAGGGCCGACGACTAGCCCTTTCATTCTTAAATGTTTCTTCAATAGCTCCAAAAACTGTTTTGGGCTTAGAGCCGCCAGTTCGGGGGTGAAGGGGAGGAGGATAACCTCGTCGACGCCTGTCTCTTTGATTAGCTCTATCCTCCGCTCGACGCTGGTGAGGAAGGGCAGGCTGGCTTTGGGTGCCAGCACTTCTTTAGGGTTCTGGCTGAAGGTTATGACGCCGCTTAAGCAGCCCTGCTTTCGGGCAAGCTCGGTCAATTTGGTCATCAGATGCCGATGGCCGAGATGGACGCCGTCGAAGACGCCAACGGTCAAAAGCGTGCCCTTTTTGGGGGTGAATTCAGCCAGTTCCGCCTCTAGTTTCATAGCTAATTATAGTAGCATAACGCTATTTGGGGGTCAAACAAAACTGTTTGTGCTATACTTAGCGGTGGGCCAGCGTAGCTCAGTGGTAGAGCAACGGTTTCGTAAACCGTCGGTCGTCAGTTC
>CAYPBF010000010.1:0-36532 GCA_964408935.1 uncultured Dehalococcoidales bacterium
AAGCGGCGCCTGGACATGCTGGATAACCGCCTGGATAGTATCGACTCGATGGTTACTGCCGTTGCCGAACGCATAATGTTGCAGCCCGTGGTTCTTAATGTTGTCTGTCCCCATTGCGGTAAGAACATAGAGATTGCCCTTATCGGCAGCGCCAAGCCAGGCGGCTAACCCTGAGCGATAGGTCCGAGTCAGCTTCCTTACTATAATTATAGAGCCACTGTGCCCTCGGCTCGCAATCAGTTCGAACGTTTTCTAAGGAGAAGAATAGGTATAGGGTAATGACGGGACTGATAATCGTCATCGTTTATTTTGCGGCCATGATTGCCATCGGGCTGTGGAGTCGTCGTCGGGCGAGGGGGGCGGACAATTTCTTTGTGGCGGGGAGGGGTGGCTCTTCCCTATTTATTACCGGTTCGCTGCTGGCGACTATCATCGGCGGCTCGGCTACGGTGGGTATGGCGGGGTTGGGCTTTTCACAAGGGCTTACTGGAATGTGGTGGCTGCTGGTGGGGACGGCGGGACTGATAGCGCTGGGGATTTTCCTGGCTAAGAAGGTGCGACAATTCGGGCTTTACACACTACCCGAACTGGTAGAAAAACAGTACGACAGGCGTATCGGGCTGGCGGCTTCCATCCTCATCGTTGTTTCCTGGGTGGGGGTTATCGCTGCCCAGATTGTGGCTTCGGGCAAAATTTTGAGCGTGCTGGGGATGGGCGACCCGACGATGTGGATGATTATCTTCAGCGTCGTCTTTATCGCCTACACCGTCCTGGGCGGGCAGTTTTCCGTTATCCGAACCGATATTATCCAGGTGGGGATAATCTTCGTCGGTATCTTCGGCGGGCTGGCGCTGGTGATGAGCCGAGTCGGGGGGTGGGGAGGACTGGAGCAAGCGCTGCCCGCGGGGAGCTTCGACTTTCCCGTCAGCGAGTCTTTCGGCGGCTACGAGCTGGTCTCCTTACTCCTACTGGTGGGGCTGACCTACGTGGTGGGGCCCGATATGTATTCCCGCCTCTTTTGTGCCAGGGATGCCAAGACCGCCCGCAGGTCGGTCTTCTGGGCGGCGGGGCTGATTGTTCCCATCGCCCTGGGCATTACCCTAATCGGCATGGGGGCTTCGTCTCTGTTCCCCGAAATCGCTGCGGAGCAGGCCTTCCCCACGGTTATAACCGAGGTCTTACCGCCAGTGCTGGGTTACATCGTGTTGGCGGCGCTGCTGGGGGCGGTGATGTCTTCTGCCGACACCTGCCTGCTGACGGCGAGCACCATCCTCTCCGTGGATGTCATCGGGCGCTTTAAGCCCTCGCTGAGTCAGGATAAACTACTCAAGCTTTCCCGCTGGGGGATAGTGCTGCTGGGGGTTATCTCGCTGCTGGTGGCGCTGGCGCTGAAAGGGGTGATAAGCTCGCTGCTCTTCGCCTATTCCGTCTATACCGCTGGCGTGATTTTACCGGTACTGGCTGGCTTTTATCGGGATAAGCTAAAGCTCACTTCCCTGGGGGCGCTGGCAGCGATTATCGGGGGTGGGGGAATGGCGCTGGTGAGCAAGATTTTCGAGATAAAATATCTCGATTTGGGGGGGCTCCTGGCCAGCGGGGTGCTACTCTTCCTGGTGAGCTTTATCGATAACCGGGTGAGGGGTAGTAGCCTTGACCGCAGTCGGGGTATCTAGTAGAATACCCTTTGCCTTTGTGGGCGGTTAGCTCAGTTGGTTAGAGCACTGCGTTGACATCGCAGAGGTCACTGGTTCGAGCCCGGTACCGCCCACCACCCAACATCCTCCCCGGACTCGCACATCTACCCCTTTCACCCACCACACCTCCCGATGGTCGAGTCCAGTATCGCCCACCACTACAGGCCTCGTTATCTACCCTTATTCCCACTGCCCCACCGAAGACGTGGATTAAACATAGGTGAACATCTTGACAAAGTGGTGGGAGTTATTTATACTCTCACAGTAGCCGAAAGTTGTTGAGTGCTCCTAATATCGTTGAGGCTGCCTTAAGCAGGCAGAGCGAGTCCTTTCGAGCGCGTCGAAGATATTCATAAGAGGCTAAGTGCATTGACAACTGCTATATCGGGGTGTATCATTCTGGCAAGGTCGATTTGCCTGAAAATGGCCAAGGCACTGTATTCGAAATCTTTCCAGGGTACCAAAGCCGATAACATTTATCAAAAAACAGGGGGTGAGCCTATGTGAGATTCTTCGACGCGTTATTTAACGCCATTCTTGAAACTCAAGAAAGGAGAGACAAGTGAGCAAGAAAATACTGATTATTTTCACGGTAATTGCATTGCTTATGGGTGGTTTGTTCATTGCTTGCGAGGAAGAGGAAGAACCCCCGGTTGATGGCAATGGCGGACCTCCCCCGGTCACCAAAGACAGCATTGTCATCGGCGCCTCCAGGCCTCTCACTGGCGCCAACCAGGCCATCGGCGACGCGGCAATGGGGCCAATGATGCAGTTGTGGGAGGAGAAGATCAATGCCGACGGTGGCATCTACGTTGCCGAATACGGCAAGGACCTGCCCGTAGAGTACATCATATACGATGATGCCAGTGATGTGGGCACCATGGTGAGGAATACGGAAAAACTGATCCTGGAGGACGAGATTGACGTCCTGTTTTCCTCCTGCGGCACCGCTTTCATTTCGGCTCAAGCCCCTATAGCCAACAAGTACGGGATGGTGCTGCTCACGGCTGAGGGCGGCGCCACCATTATGAAGGAAGCGCTTCCCGGCCTACCCTACGTGTTTGTTTCCCTGTCTTTCTCGGATCACTATCAGTTGCCGGTTTTTGCCGACATGTGTGCCGCCGCTGGAGCTGAGACGGCCTATATGATCACCATTGCCGACCTCCACGGTGTGGAGTACGGCGGTGTGGCCACTCAGGAATTCAACAGGGTTGGAATTGACGTACTGGCCAATAAGAGCGTTCCCATAACCCAAACGGATTTCTCGCTCTTGGTTAAGGACGCCCAGGCGGCTAACCCCGACGTATTTTGCGTTTTTGCCTATCCGCCTATAGTCCTGCCGGTTACCGGTGAGATGATGGCCATTGGCTTTAACCCGCCGGCCGTTATCATGGGCCCTGGAGCCAACTTTGGCTTTTACGGAGTATCGTTTGGCGGTGACCCCGCGGTAGTAGAGGGTGTAACCTGTTTTGCCGTGGCTAACAGCAAGACAAGCGCCGAACATGAAAGACACTTCAGTGAACTCGAGGCGTTGGTTGGCTGGCCCAACCTGGATTGGTGGGGAACTCCGTTATACGAGCCTACCTGTGACATCTGGGAGCAGGCTATCGAGGCGACTGGGACCCTTGACCAAGACACCATAAGGGATTACATAGCCACGCACCACTTCGTGACTAAACTTATACCCGATTGCTATTACAATATGTACGGTGACGGTGGTGGGCTTATGGCTATGGAATGCCATGCCGGTGAGATTGGTCAGTGGCAGGGTGGCATAGTGGAAATCGTGGGCGGCGGCGATTGGCCGGCCACGGTACTCACGTCGGACTGGATTTATCCCAAGCCACCTTGGCCAGCACCACCAGAATAAGACATTTTGATTTAGAATTTTAAGTTTAGCGGTAATAGGGCGCAGGCTGTCTGGGGGGTGGGGGAATTTATCCTGCACCGCTCGGGCAGCCTGCACCCGTGAGTGTTAGCGTTAAAGATAGAAGTTTATCATTATGCCTGAAAGCGTTGTAACCATCCTTAATATAGCGATTGGCGGTTTGCTGCTGGGCGGTATCTATGCCCTGATTGCCATGGGCATGAGCCTGCAGTACGGCGTTGCCCGCGTGCTGAACATCGCTCACGGCGAATTCATAATGATCGCGGCCTTCGGCACCTTCTCGCTTTACACCGTATTTGGCATCAACCCGCTTCTTTGTCTGGTCATCATCGGTCCTATTACGTTAATAATCGGTTTTCTGCTCCATCGGACTCTGTTCCACCAACTTAGCCTCAAGGCGCCGAATGCTGATGCCTTTGCGGCCAGTTCTATGTTGGCTTCTTTTGGCCTGCTTTTCATCGTTCAGAATTTGGCTTTGCTAGGGTGGGGCGCCGACTATAGGGCGTACCAATACTTAAACGAAGGGGTCAGTATTGGGGGAGCGATATTTCCTATCAACAAGCTGGTAATCCTCGGTTTTGCCGTTGGTATAGGTGTGGCCTTCTATATATTTCTGGCCCGTTCCCGCATTGGCAAAGCCATCCGTTCAGCCGCTCAAGACCCACAAACGGCCAGCCTCATGGGGGTAAACATCAACCGGGTGCTGGCTGTATGCTTTGGCCTTGGTGCGATGATGGCCGCTATTGCCGGCGTACTCATAAGCATGCGGGTTCCCCTCAGTCCGACTATGGGCATGAATTATACCTTCATCGCCATTATCATTATCGTCATAGGCGGGCTGGGCAGTATTCCGGGCAGTTTTATCGGCGGTTTTATGCTGGGTATTATCGGCGAAGTGGTAACTCATTTTGAACCGAGCTTAACCGTAGCTGCCTATTATTTCATCTTTATGGTTGTGCTATTGATAAGGCCGAAAGGTATTTTCGGGAAGTAGATGTATGGATATTTCCAGATTTAAATACAAAGACTCATTCATACCAGCGATAGTGGGTATCGTCGTATTAATCCTGTTGGCTACTTTACCTATTTATCTAGGTGGTGGTTACGTTGTCGTGTTGCTAGCCACTATCCTGATGTATGCCATCCTTACGGTGAGCTGGGTAATGTTTTCCGGTCCTACCGGCTACCTCTCACTGGCGACAGCGGCATTCTTCGGGGTCGGTATCTATGTTGGTGCCGTATTGCTGCCCAACACGGGGCAGGCGGTACCTCTTTTGGTGGCAGTTATCCTGGGCGGCGTTATCAGCGGCTTGGTCGCCCTTGGCGTCGGCGCTCTGACACTGAGGCTGAGGGGCATATATTTTGCTATCTTCACTTTCGGACTCGTCATACTTATCCAGGAGGTTCTCAGCTGGTGGGAGCATACTGTATCCCATATACGTGGTAGATTCGTTATGCTGGTGACTAACGACACTATTTTTTACGTAATGCTGGGTATTTTTGTGGTCACGATGCTCACCTTCTTCTTTCTCCGACGCTCTAAGTTTGGCTTGGCCCTGCAGGGTATCGGTCAGAATGAGGAAGCGGCGGCTCACAGTGGTGTTAATGTAACCATGGTGAAGGTTCTCACCTTTGCCTTAAGCGCCGTTTTTGCCGGAATGGCCGGGGCAATCTGGTCCACAAGATTGACATATATCGACCCATATGTCGCCTTTAGTGTACTCTTCTCCTTTTTGCCGGTCTTGATGGCTATCTTCGGCGGCATTGGGCAAGTTTACGGCCCGATAATAGGTGCGGCTGTTTTTGCCTACCTGCAAGAAACGCTGCAAACCAAGTTCCCGGAGTTGTATATGCTCATCTTCGGTTTTGTTTTAGTAGCCACTGTGTTATTCATGCCCAATGGACTGGTAAGCGTGTTTGATTGGGCGAGACGAAAGTTGAGGAGAGGAGGTTCGGCGGTAAATAATGCAGATACTTGAGGCTGAAAAAGTTACCAAGTATTTTGGCGGCCTGAAGGCGGTTTCGGGGGTAGACTTTAGTGTTGAGCAGGGCGAGGTTTTCGGCCTGATTGGGCCTAACGGCGCGGGTAAGACAACGCTGTTTAACCTGTTATCGGGGGCTTTTGTCCCTAAACCAGGGGTTATAAAATTTAAGGGTAAGAAGATTAGCGGCCTAAAGCCGCATAAGATATGCCAGATGGGTATGGCCCGCACCTTTCAGGAGGTTAAGATTTTTGGTGGTGTGCCGGCTATACAGAACGTGATGTTGGGCGCGCTTTTCGGGAAGGCGAAGAGCGTGTCGGTGGCGGAGGCAACTAGGGAGGCTGAGGAGTTGATGGACTTCGTCGGCTTTTCGGTGCCCAAGACTATCCCGGCCGGGGGTTTGACCCTGGTTAACCAGAAACGGGTTGAGGTAGCCCGGGCTTTGGCTTCTGACGCGGAAATGTTGTTGCTTGATGAGTTGATGGCGGGCTTAACGCCCACCGAGACCGCCGAGGCTATGGCGCTGGTGGAAAAGATTCAGGACCGGGGGGTTACCGTCTTTATGATTGAGCATGTTATGAAGGCGATTATGGGCGTTTGTGACCGAATTATGGTGCTTCATCACGGTGAGAAGATTGCCGAGGGAACGCCCCAGGAAATCGCCTCTAGTAAAAAGGTCGTCGAGGTATATTTGGGAGAGTAGGGTTATGCTGAAAGTCGATAAGGTGAATACCTTTTACGGCAAGATACAGGCCTTGTGGGATATCTCTATAGTTATCGAAGATGCTGAGATAGTGGCCCTGGTCGGGGCTAACGGTGCCGGTAAGACCACGTTGCTTAATACCATATCAGGTCTGATACAGCCAGCTTCGGGTACTATAGAGTTCGATGGCCAGAGGATAGATGGCTTGGCGCCTTATAAAATCGTGGAACTGGGTATATCTCACGTACCCGAGGGGAGAAGGCTCTTTACCGAGATGTCGGTGCATGAGAACCTGGAGATGGGAGCGTATTCCTCCAGAGCCTGGAAGAACCGCGGTAAAACATTTGAGGAAGTCTACGAGTCTTTCCCCATACTGAAGGAGAGGGCAAAGCAGATGGCCCGGACGTTGAGCGGCGGCGAGCAGCAGATGCTGGCTATGGGCAGGGGTCTGATGCCCAAGCCCAAGCTTTGCATGTTTGATGAGCCGTCATTTGGTCTGGCGCCTTTGGTAATGAACGAGGTTTTCGATGTTATCAAGGAACTGCGCGAGCAGGGAATTACCATACTGCTTATCGAGCAGAACGTTCCGCGCACCCTGGAGATAGCTGACCGGGCTTACGTGCTTGAGAACGGGCGTATTACCCTGGAGGGAGATTGCGAGCATCTTCTCGAGGAGGAGATGGTCAAGAAGGCCTATCTGGGGCTTTAGGTCTGAGTTTTAGATAGGTGGTGGGGTGGTGGAATTGTTATTTCTTTGTGTATACTATACCCGCTAGAGGTTTAAAAAGTAAGGGGGTATTTTCCTAACAAATCTAGTTCACAGGCACCTTAAGAAAATCTGATATACTTCCTGAGAACCGTTAGATGCCCTGAGCTAGTTCAGCCAGGGCATATAACTTCTGTGACCAAGGTAAACTGAGGGAGGTGCCAATGGAGTTAATACATTGAGACTCTTCGGCGGAAGAGCTCAAGTAATATTCTAAGGAGGTAAAAGGGAAATGGCCGATTTGGTTAATCTATTGGCTGATTTGAAGGAGCAAGAGGCTATTAAGGTTGTTAAGGATAGGTTGGGGAAGGGGGAGGATGCTATGAAGATACTGGATGACGCCCGCGCCGGCATGGAAATCGTGGGCAAGCGCTTTGCCTCAAGCCAGTATTTTATTCCCGACCTGGTCTATTCGGGAGAAATCTTGAAAGCGGTAAGCGAGCTGGTTAAGCCCAAGCTGACCCAGGCGGCGGGGACGAAGAAGATTGGTAAGGTGGTCTTCGGCACCGTGGCCGGCGATATCCACGACATCGGTAAGGATATCGTCGTCTTCATGCTCGATGTTAACGGCTTTGAGGTCTTCGACCTGGGCGTCGACGTACCCGTGCAGAAGTTCGTTGACAAGATTAAGGAGACGGGGGCACCCGTCGTCGGCTTGAGCGGCTTTCTTACCCTGGCCTTTGATTCCATGAAAGAGACTATAGACGCCATGAAGAGCGCTGGTCTGAGGGATAAGGTTAAGGTTATGATTGGCGGCGGCCAGATGAGCGAAGAGGTGAGGAAGTATACCGGTGCTGACGCCTTCGGTAAAGACGCCATGGCCGGCGTAACCCTGGCCCAGAAATGGATAAAAGCCGGTTAAAAAAACCTCTAACAGAAGGTCAGGAGGTAATAAAATGGCAAAAGAATGGGTTGATATGACATCGGATGAGAAGCAGGAAGTGCTGATTGCCCGTTGGATGGCACCGAAGGACCCCCAGGGGAATGACCTGAAATTTCAGAGTCCCCAGGCCGAGAAAGATTATAAATATAGAATAACACTGATAAAAGACGCTCTCCAGATGAAAAAGTTGCCAGACAGAGTGCCGGTTTTTGTCTGTCCCAGCTTCTACCCCGCTTATTATGCCGGCATAACTCCTTATGAAGCCATGTATGACTACGAAAAATGCAACATGGCATTCAAGAAATTCGTCTTTGACTTTAAACCGGATGGAAACCTGGGCGCGGCTGTGCCCGGACCTGGCAGGTTCTTTGAAATCCTCGATTACAAGTTATATTCCTGGCCGGGCCATGGTGTGGCCAAGGAACAGTCATACCAGGCCAACGAAGGCGAGTACATGACGGTCGATGAGTATGACGCTTTCATTGAGGACCCCTCTAATTACTTCACCCACAGCTACCTGCCGCGTGTCTTCGGCAAATTAGATGGTTTCCAGATGCTCCCGACCCTAACCAGCATAATTGAAATGTATGGCGTGGCCGGTAACTTCGTCCCCTTCGGTCTGCCTCCCGTTCAGGCTACCTATCAGGCCCTCTTTGAGGCCGGCGCCGAAGCCCTGAAATGGGGGATGGCCATGGGTGCCTTTGGTGCCGAGGTAAACACCGCCGGATTCCCGCTGATAGCCTCTGGCTTTACCAAGGCACCCTTCGATTTCGTCGGCGATACCCTCAGGGGCACCCGAGGGGTAATGCTGGATATGTACCGCTGCCCCGATAAGCTCCATGAGGCTATGGAAAGGCTGGTCCCGATTATGATTAAGATGGGGGTGGGCACGGCCATGATGAACGGGCACCCCATAATATTTATACCCCTGCATAAAGGCGCTGACGGCTTCCTCTCCGATGAGCAGTTCAAAAAGTTCTACTGGCCTACCTTCAGGAAGGTCTTGGTGGGCTTAATCGAAGAGGGGGTGGTACCAATGCCGGCGGCGGAAGGCAGCTGGACCACCCGTCTGGAGGTTATGAGCGATTTACCCAAGGGCAAGACCCTGTGGATGATAGACAATAGCGATATAGCTAAAGCCAAGAAAACCTTGGGTAAGGTCGCCTGCCTGTTCGGCAACGTGCAGTCCGATTTGTTGGTCCTGGGCACGCCCCAGGAGGTGAAGGACAACGTCAAGCAGCTCATTGATACCTGTGCGCCGGGCGGCGGTTATATCGTGAGTAACGGAGCCTTCTTCGACCAGGCTAAGGCGGAAAATGTCCACGCTATGGTCGACGCTGCCTTGGAGTACGGCAGCAAAGTCTACAAATAAACGTCGCAAATGACTGAGAGTGAAACCCCGGGGCAACTTTGCCTCGGGGTTGCTTTTTTGGTAGACTTTCGTGTAGCCAAAGCTCTGAGGAGACGAAAATGCCCGTAATCCGCGATATCCCCCTGAAACTGGACTATAATGACGAGTTGCTGCGCCGTCAGGGGCTGGGAGAGCCTGGCAAAGTCAGGCCCGAGATAAAGAAGGTAATCACCGAGCTGCTGGCTGAGGTCGAAAAAAAGGGCCTGTTGGAGACGGCGGTCGCCTACGAAATCTACCCCATAACCGTCATGGAGCCTGACCGCATATTCTTGGAGGGGGGTGGGGCGATAGAGGGCCCCGCCTTACCCGCCATCCTCCCCGAGGCTAAGGAGCTTATCGTTCTCATCGCCACCATCGGGCCTAAGCTGGAAGAGCGGGTGACCGAATATTCTAAGGGCGGTGGCGCCCTGCGCGGTATGGTGCTGGACGGCATCGGCACCGCCGCCGTGGACAGTCTGATTCCTAAAGCCATGGGGCTTATCGCCGCCGAGGTTGCCGAGCGTGGCTACGAGATAAGCAGCCCGGTTAACCCGGGCATGCCCGGTTTCCCCATGACTGAGCAATGGAACCTGCTTAAGCTAGCGCCAGCCGAAGAAATTGGCGTCAGCCTCTCTTCTTCGGGATTGCTTATTCCCCGTAAGTCGATCTCTATGGTTATCGGCATCGGGCCCAAGATGACGCGCTGGACGCAGGCCGAGGTCTGCAAGCGTTGCAGCCTTAATAAGACCTGTCCTTACAAGATTAAGTCCTGAGGGGCTACTTGATTTCGAGGCGGCTCGATGTGGCCGATTCGATAAGAGTGCAGAAGAGCTCGACCAGCTCGGGGTCGAACTGGCTACCGGCGCAGCGCCGTAGCTCTTCGAGCGCGCTCTGGGAGGATAGCTGCTCGCGGTAGGGGCGGGGGGAGGTCATGGCGTCGTAGGCGTCGGCTATGGCCAGTATTCTGCCTTCCAAGGGTATAGAGTCCCCTTTTAGCCCGGAGGGGTAGCCACGTCCATCGTAGTGCTCGTGGTGGTGAAGTATAGCGGGGAGGCAGTTGACCAGGTCGATAATATGCCTGAGTATCTCCACGCCAAGCTTGGGGTGGATTCTTACCGGTTCCCACTCTTCATCGGTCAGCGGCCCTTCCTTACTCAGTATAGAATCGGGGATGCCGACCTTGCCGATATCGTGCAGCAGGCTGGCGGCGCGAATGGTGGCGATTCTATCCTGGGGCAGGTTGAGCGCCTCAGCTATGGCTACCGAGTAGTCGCTGACCTTCCGTGAGTGGCCATAGGTATAGTGGTCTTTGGCGTCCACCGTGGCCGCCAGGGCGTAGATGATGCTCAAAGCCCTGGGCCTGGTCTCGAGCTCGGAGCTGATTTTGGGCGTTTCCGGCTTGTCCAGTTCCGAGGAGAGACAGGTGCGGTTTCGGCCCGCCTGTTTGGCCCGATAGAGGGCGGCATCAGCGCGGGCGATTATTTCTTCCTTCATCACGCCGTCGGTGGGCCAGCTGGCGATGCCGATGCTGACCGTTATGGGCATGGTGCGGGAGCTTGTTTTCGACTCTATCATTTTGCGCATACGCTCGGCTACCTTGGCCGCAGCGTCTATACGCGTCTCGGGCAGGATGATGGCGAATTCCTCGCCGCCGTAGCGGAAGGAAAGGTCTATGTTGCGGATTGAGCCCTCTATGTAGCGCCCGATTTTGCGCAGCACTTCATCACCGGCCAGATGCCCGTAGATGTCGTTGTAGGCCTTGAAAAGGTCTATATCCAGCATTATCAGGGAGAACATGCTGCCAAAGCGGGAACCACGGGCGATTTCCTGCTCCAGGCGTTCGTGGAAGTGGCGGTGATTATAGAGACCGGTCAGCCCGTCGGTGTTGGCCCTTATCGTGGCCTGGGCGTAGAGACGGGCGTTTTCAATCAGTATGCTGGCCTGGTTGGCCATGCCCACCACCAGCTCTATATCCTCGTGGGAGTAGAGCTTACCCTGCTGTTTTTTGCCCAGAGCCAGGATGCCGATGAGCCTGCCCCCGGTTTTAATCGGGCAGAGGATTTCCGTATCGGCCAGGTTTTCCTTCTCGGCCTGCCATAATCCTTTGAGTTGGGGGAGGCTGTCAATCTTGCCTAGGTCGAGTGGTTCGCTCTCTTTCTCCAGCCAGGTGATTATCGGGTTATCGGCGTTAAGCCTGAGCCCGTCGTTGGTGGTTTCTTTTTCGGCTTCGGGGTAGGTGAACTGGGTGGTAAAATCGCCGCTGTTGGCGTCTTCGAAGAGCAGCGTAGCCTGGGATATATTTAGCGCCTTGGTTACGGCGGGGAGCATTTCGCTGGCCAGTTCGCCCAGGTTGATGATATTGCCCATCTTCTTGCTGAAGGTGAGCAGCGCCTGGCGGTATTTATAGGTTTGCCCGTAAAATATGCGGTCTATCAGCTCTTGAACGAGGCGCCTCAGGGGTCTGGCCAAAAGCACCACCAGCAGCATCATAGCTGAAGCCAGGGCTATGGGTAGGACCCTCGGCTGGTCGAGGAGGTAGCGTTGCCCCACGAATACGGCAACGCTACCGACGCCCACCAGGCAGCTTATTACCAGTATGTAGCTTAGGCCCCGGCGCGCTACCAGCCTGATGTTGAGCAGCTGGTACCTCTGGATGGCGTAGGCGATAATCAGGGCGTTGGCCAGGGTGCCCAGGTGGTCGGTGGGTAGGCCGGCCAGAGCTGGGGTAAAGGGGTTAATATAGGTTACCGCCATGGCTATACCCGAGCCAGTGATGAGATAAAGCGTTCTATTACGGTCCACGGGGTCGGTAGAGTGGCGGTACCGCTGTATCAGCATTATCGTGGCGGCAAATAGGAAAGGGGCCAGGATAACACCGATAATATAGGGCCAGTAGCCGATATCGTGGTGGAGGAAACCGTTAACAAAATAGGCCTCCTTGACGATGTTGCCGCTGAGAGCGAACCCCAGTACTACCAGCACCAAAGCATAGCCGACGTATACGAACGGCCCTGCCGGTTTGTTGTTGTAAACCCTGACGAAATGGTAGTAGCCAACGGTCGCCCAGGGGATGGCGACGAAGACCATCGCGTTCCAGAAGAGCAGGTGGCTGGAGGAGGGGTTATAGACCAGCATGAAGGAAGTGAAGCTCCAGAGGGCGGAGGCAGCCAGGAATAGCGTGAACACCTTATCTACCCTGCGGCGGGTCTGTTGTAAGACCAGCACCGCCAGGGCAGCAAAGGTTATAAAACTAACGAGCGGTATTATTGCCCATAAGTTCATTAAGCAAACAACCCCTATGGCCAGCAGCCGTGACTACTGCCTGTTAGTATAGTCAATTATAGTCATTATGTCTTATGGCTACAGGCTTGTCAATAGGAATATTGGGGGGTCTAGCTATGGGGGAGGGGTGGGGGACAGCTACGGGGAGTACTGGCGGAAGATGAGCACCGAGTTATGACCGCCGAAGCCGAAGGAGTTGGACATGGCCGTCTTTACCTTAACCGTGCGTGCCTTATTGGGCACGTAGTCCAAGTCGCACTCAGGGTCGGGGTTGGTGAGGTTTATGGTGGGAGGTACGACGTCGTGATTTAAGGCCAGGACGGCTATTATCGCCTCCAGGCTGCCCGCCGCCCCGATAAGGTGTCCCGTCATGGATTTGGTGGCGGAGATGGGGATATTATAGGCGTCATGGCCGTTGACGTGGAAAACGCTCTTGATGGCCCGTGTTTCAGTGCGGTCGTTGAGCAGGGTGGCCGTGCCGTGGGCGTTTATGTAGTCGATATCGCTGGGGGTGAGGTCAGCCTTTTCCAGCGCCAGCCTCAGGGCGCGGGCGGCACCTTCGCCTTCGGGGGAGGGCTGGGTGAGGTGGAAAGAATCGCTGGTAGCGCTGTAGCTGGCGAGCTCGGCCAGTATGGGGGCGCCGCGCTTTAACGCGTGTTCGGCCTCTTCGAGGATCATGATGGCGGCGCCTTCACCCAGGACAAAGCCGTCGCGCTTGGCGTCGAAGGGGCGACAGGCCGCCTTCAAGCCATTGTTGCTGGTGGACAGGGCGCGTAGGGAGTTAAAGGCGGCCACGATGAGGGGGACAACGGGCGCTTCGGCACCGCCAGCTATCATCACCTTGGCGTCGCCGGCCCTAATCGCCTGGTAGGCCTGGCCGATGGCGTCGCTGCCGCTGGAACAGGCCGAGGAAGGCGAGTAGCTCAGGCCCTTGGTGCCCAGTACCAGCGAAACCTGCACCGAGGGGGCATCACCGGTCATGGTCGGTGCCAGGATGGGGCTTATCCGTTTAGGGCCAGCTTCATTCAATACATTGAGCTGTTCCGAGATGGAGAGCAGCCCGCCCACGCTGCTGCCGATAATAACACCGGTATCCTCGGTGTTGCCGTTATTTATCTTTAAGTTCGATGATTCTACCGCCTGGAGGCTGGCGGCTACGGCGAACTGGGTGAAGCGGTCCATGCGGTGGGCCTCTTTGCGACCGACATACATCATGGGGTCGAAGTCCCTGGCTTCGGCAGCGAACTTGGTTTCGAGAGCCTTGGGGTCGAAGCCCGAGATATAGTCGACCCCCGATTTGCCGGCAATCAGTGCCTCCCACATATCGGGTGTATTAAGCCCGACGGGACTGATAGCCCCCATACCGGTGACGACTACCCGACAGCCGTTGTGGCCGTTATTACCATTATTATTTATGCCGTTCGTCATTTTCCTACTGTAAGACGCTCTCCGCTTCCTTTTCTTCTTTCTTAACGGCTACTACCTCGTCATCGCCATTGACCAGGCAGTTGATGACACCGTCGGAGGGGTTGATGTGGGGCGGCTTGAGATGGGCCAGGTCGGCGCCAGCCGCCTGTTGCCTTTCCTTATAATCCTGGAAGGCGTTTTCGGGGAGTATGGTGACCTCTAAGGGCCTCAGGCCCAGGAATGCCTCCAGGTCAGCGTAGGGAGCATCCAGCCTCTTTAGTTCGTGGTGCACCGATCTGGCTATCTGCTCCTCGGTGACGTGCCCGTTTTCGCCGAGCTCCATGTAGAGGTGGAGTATGGGGCTTTCCTTAAGCTCCTTGCGTACCGTCCATTCCTTGTAGGTTACCCCTGAATTTTCTATAGCCTGCCAGATAACCTTTTCCGTGAGTCGGGTGAAGCCGGCAATGTCAATCATATCATCGACGCGGGCGTGGAAGGCCATCTGGGGGATGTCTATGCCCAACTTTTTGTTGTGCAGGGCGGTTATTTTAATCATGTCGCCCAGCTTATAGCGCATGAGCGGCCCTCCGTAGAAGTTGGTGATGGCCAGCTCGTACCTTTCTCCCAGCTTAATCTCGTCGAGTAGCAGGGTTTTGGGCTGGTACAAAGGGTCGTCCCTGGATTTCAGGCTTTCCTCCTCGGGGATGAACTCCAGAAAGTTGAGGTGGGGAATAAAGGTCATGCCCTGGTAGTCCCAGGTCTGGGTGGCGATGATTATGCCCTCGGTGCCGCCGTAGACATCGAGGGGATACCTTCCCCACATCTCCTTGACCTTCTCCCTGAATACCGAGCCGTCGGAACCGGTGGAGACCAGCCCTTTGAGCGTCCAGATGTCCTTGGGCATGAGAGGGCGACGGGCCAGCTTGCTCTTGAGTACCCCTTTGAGCAGGCGGGCCAGGGCCTTGGGCTTGCCCAGCAGCGGTTTGAGCTCTATCTTCTGGTTGTTCTGGCCAAAGCGGTCACCGATGGCGACCAGTATGCTGGAGAGGGCGAAGAATAGGTCCAACCCTTCGGACATGGCCATCTTAAAACCGAGCTGTACCCTTTCCTCGAAGGGCATTTCCTCAGCCGCCTTTACCGGTGGCAGGAACTCGAAAAGCTCGTGTGGGGAGGCGTGGATGAGGGCGCCCGTGGTATAGGGTGGAGGGGCTAGGGCGTAGAGGAATTTGTCCTTTCTCTTGTAGGCGATTTCGCCCTTTTCCCCGCAGCAGGCGAAGGTCAAACAGGCGAAGAGCAGTGAGCGCAGTTCGGCAAACTGCCGATTGGTAACCGGCACCCACTTGAAGGGGTATTCGCCCGAGCGGCCCGAGGTGTGCTGCCAGAACAGCGGTTTTTGGGGCAGGGCGCGCTCGTTCTTGGTGAGCAGGAACGGCTCGTAGTCGGCGTAGGTGGTCAGCGGTACCATCCGGCGGAATTCTTCCACCGTCTCCGGCTCGGCGCCTTTCATTATGCTCTTGCCCAGCTTGCACCTTTTGAGCAGTTCCAGCTGCTCACGGAGCAGCCGCCGCTGGATTTTCATGCAGTCTTTCAAACTCAGGTCGATAAAGCTGCAGCACCTTTGCCATAGCTCTGAGTTTCTACCCTGAACGAGTAATTCGGCTTCTGTAGTCATTTTGTCCCTCCTAAAGGGCTTTTTAAGCCCCGCTTTGCTTTAGTGAATTAATGAAGGCGTTCAGGCTCCGACGGTTGGGGATTAGCATCGGAGTCCGTCGCCTGTAGTCGTCGTATTCGGCAAACATCCTGCTCAGGAAGAACCTGTCCTGAATGGCCACCAGCACGATATCTAGGCAGAGCCATATCGGGGCAGCGATGAGCATCAGGCTGGCCTTGGAGACCAGAATCAGCGACAGCAGGAGCAGGGTGAGGCCGTATACCCAGGGGTGGCGGACAAGGGCGTAGAGCCCGCTGGTGATAAGCTTGTCACCGACGCCGCTGGCGACATAGGTCTTACCGAAGGGGAGGTTGATAAATAGGGAATAAACCAGCAGGAACAGGGAGATGGGCAGTAGCCCCCAGCCCAGCCCGGTCGTCCAGGCGGGCAGCGCCAGCTTATCCGGGGACAGGCACACCATTATCATGGCCAAGACCACCAGCCCGTTGCCGATAAGCATGGTGAGGGGTTTTACCCTGGGTATCCTTTTTATAGAGGCGAGGTCGAGGAGGTGGATGACCAGGAAACCAAGACCGCCTAGAACTATATAAATCATGCCTGCGCTTGCCTTTTGCTGATTTCGTCAGATGACGATTTAGTCACTCTGACTATGGCATATGGCGCTGGCGAAGGGAAGGTATATTATTCTAGAACAATGTTCTAGTGGGGTGGGGGAATAAAAAAAGACCCCTTCTCCAGGTGAGAAGGGGACAACCTCAGTCTTAAGACCGGTCGTCTATTTCCACTTGATGCGGGCTTCTTTGCTTTCACCCTCGGAATTGAGGTGGTTTTCCAGCTCGGAGAGCTTGTTGCTCAGCTCTTCGAATTCCTCCTGGGGTGAATGCTTGCCCAGCTCGAGCCCGTAGCTGACGAAGAAGTCGAGGCAGCTCTTAAGCAGGACCTTTATATCCTGCTCGAAGGCCTGAATCTCTTCACGGGTGGCGTAGTTCTGCTTCTTGGCTATCTCTTTTAGCTGACTGTCGATGAGGGTCAGAATCTCTTCCCGGCTGGCCGCCTGTTTCTCGGTGACTTCGGTTTTGAGCTGATTGTCAATGAGGAAGTTGATGAAGTCAGCCTGGCTCAGGTCGCCTCGGTTCTCATCAATCTTCTTGATGATGTCAGCGGGCATTATCAGCATTCTTTTCTCAGCCATACCTTTCTCCCTTGCCGTCATTCCTCTCCATTGAGCTCCAGTACTTCCAAAACGCTCTCAATACTGCGCAGCAACCTGAGGCCCTTTCTGGTTACCCTATAAGTGACCACGGGGTTGCCCACCGTTACCTTGGTGATAAGCCCCAGTTGCAACATGAAGGTGAGGTATTTTTGCAGCTGGTGATAGCTCATGTTGACGCTGTACATTATCTCGGTCTTGCCAGCTTCACCAAGCCGCAACATATCGGCGATTACTTCAATGCTTGATCTGCGTCGTTCTAGCTTCATTGGTGCCTGCTAACTAGTACTATAGGGCTATATCCTATCCTACGTCAAGGGGGGTTGTCAAGAGGGTGACATAATACGGACTAGAACAACCCCTGATACCAGTCTAAGATACCATTTCCCCAGAGCAAAGTGACTATGGCGGCCAGGGCCAGGAAGGGGCCGAAGGGTATGGCCTCCTGGCGCTTCTTTATCTTAAGGCCGAGCAGCAGCACCGCTACCACCCCGCCCAGAATCACCCCGATGAGCAGAGCGACGAAAACGAGGGGGAAGCCGCAAATCAGGCCGATGAGGAGCGCCAGCTTGACATCGCCCCAGCCCATGCCCCCCCTCGTGACGATAACTATGAGGAAGAATATGCCCAGCCCGATGCCGCCGCCCACCGCCGCCCGACCGATGAAGGGGACAATCTCCACGTCGGGCAGGAGGATGCTAAAAGCGGCGCTGATAACCAGCGCCGCGACTATGGCGGGGAAGACTATCTTGTTGAGGATAAGCCCCTTCTCCCAGTCGATGACCATAATCACGATAAAGATACAGCTATAGAAGAGGGCGACGGCCAGCTCGATGCTCACCCCGTACTGCCAGGTAAGCAGGCCGAAGAGGAGGGCGGTGCCCAGTTCCACCCAGAGTATACGTCGCGGTATGGGCGCCCCGCAGTAGCGGCAGCGGCCGCGTAGCCAGAGGTAGCTGAAGATGGGTATGAGGTCTTTAAAGGCGAGACGGCGGTTACAGGCGGGGCAGTGGGAGGGGGGTGAGATAAGCGACTGGCGGGCGGGGAGACGGTCGATACAGACATTAAGGAAGCTGGCGATGGTCATGCCGAGGAGGCAAAAGATAATGATAAGGATAGCTTCCATTACCCTCTATTTTGTCTGCTTATAAAGATAAAGTCAATAACCATTTCGGCTTGGTGGTCAATTCGTACTGGCGGGGGTCAAAACAGCGTGGTATATGTTGACTTCTCGTGCCTAGCCGACTATACTTGGCGTATCTGTTAGCTAGCGCAGAGGAAAGATATGACGCCAGAGAAAAAGACTCCAACTAATGCTCCCAAAGCGGCGAACAAGCCGGCCAGCGCGGCGAATAGCGAGAAGATGTCCCGACTGGTGGCGGAGATGCTGGCGGGCAAGATGTTGCTTATCAAGCCCGAGCTCGATTTTAGCCGCGGGCTGGGTTTTAGCTATCCCGAAGCGGAGAAGCTTTTGGGGGTGGGGGGAGAGGAGGCGTTGGCCATTCTGGAGTCCCTGGTGGAGAAGGGGGCCTTGGTGCGGGAGTTCTTCGACCGCATCCTGCGCTGTCCCCACTGCCACTCGGTGAGCCTAAGACCATCTAACTGCTGTCCCAAGTGCGGTTCCCGCAACCTGGTGCGGGGGCGGGTCCTAGAGCATATCTCCTGCCGTTTTGTGGGACTGGAGGACGAGTTCGTTAATAAAAACAACTACATCTGTCCCAAGTGCGGCGCAGAGCTGCGCATCAGCGGCGGCGATTACCAGAGCCTGGGCCTCATGAGTAAGTGCCAGGATTGCTACGAGATATTCGCTCAGCCGGAGATACAGTGGCGTTGCCTACAGTGCGGGGTGTTGACGCCCCAGGAAAGCATTGACGAGGTAGATGTCTATTCTTACCGTTTCAACGAAGCCAGGCGAGATTGGCTGGAGTTCGAGGTAAAGCCCAAGACGCAGCTGCTTGAGTTTTTGAAGACCCTCGGCTACCAGGTAGCCGAGGACGCTTTGGTCAAGGGGAGGTCGGGGGCGGAGCATAAGATAGACATACTGGCCACTAAGGACGACGGTATCGTTGTCCATGATATCGCTATCGGTATCAAAGTAGCTGGGGGGCAGATTGGGTTGGGGGAGGTATGCGACTTCGACGACAAGGCCTACGACAGCGGCATCCACGATAAGGTGCTGGTGGTGCAGCCCGGGCTGCGCCCGGAGGCCGAGAAGTTCGCCACCCAGCAGCGGATAAGAGTGCTCAAGGCCAAGGGTCTGGAGACGGTGCTGGCCAAAGGCGCCACCGCCCCCGCTGCCGGGGTGAGTGGCCAGCCTTTTGAGTTTAAGTCCCGCTCGCAGCTTATCGATTACCTGAAGAAACTGGGCTACCAGGTGCGGGAAAACACTGATGTCGAGGGACGCTCGGGCGCTACTCACAAGATAGATATACTGGCTACCAAGGACGATGGCATCGTCGTTCACGATATCGCTATTGGGGTGGAGGTGGGGAAGGAACCAGTGGGGCTGGACAGGCTGTTTGCCTTCGATAATAAGGCCTACGATATCGGCATTCTGGACAAGGTCTTCATCGCTGTCCCCACGCTGGCTAAAGAGGCCCGCCAATTTGCCCAGCGGCAGCGAATCAAGGTCTTCGAGGCGGCTAAGCTCTAACCCCCCGGTAGCCCTTTTCGGCTCAAAAAAGCTCTCTTTTCCTCACCACTTTTCACGCCTGAAAACCCCTACTAATGGCCTATCGGTGCGCCAAACCCATCTATAACTAGCCCCATATTACTACACGTTACTATTGCTAATCATTACCAATGGACTATTGACCCTCACAGGCACGGATAGTATCATGATTATACTTAACAATAGTTAGGTTAAGTTTAGTCCAGATAACAAAAAGGAGGTGAAACGATGAGGAGACTAGTCAGGGGCTTTCGCAAGGGCGAGAAGGGCTTCACTCTCATTGAACTGCTGGTAGTGATTGCCATCCTGGGTATCATTGCTGCTATCGTGGTACCTAACTTCGGTAACTTCTTCGGCGAAGGTCAGGAAGAGGCATGTAACATTGAAGAGCGAATGGTGACCACCGTTACCATAGCTTTCGCTGCGGATACCGGAGCATGCCCCACCGCCATCGGTGACCTGGATGCTTACTTCGAGGACCCGACTACCATCCAAGGTACCTACACCTTTGGCGGCACTTACCCGAACTGCACAGTAACCCAAACCGACTGTTAGTTTCTTATCTATTGATATAGAAGCCCAGACGCGAAGCGAAGCACGAGAAAGGGGCTTACCGGTGAGCTAACTTACCGGTAGGCTTCTTTCTTTATGTATTGCGTTAGGGTGCTAGGAGCAAAGGTAGGGGTGGGGGAGAATCTCTTTACCCCCACCCCCCTTTATATCTCTTCCCACTCACCCCACCTTGTTTCGCGAACGTAGTTGTGACCCGCCCTGCCCACCCTTAGAGGGTATTCTCCCTCTAGAATTCCTTCTGGGTAACGACCACTCCACCCCACTAAAAATTGGGGGGTTTAAAAGGGGGCGAAGCCCCCTTTTGAAGGACTTCTGTTGGGTGGGCAGGGTGGGAATATATTACGTGCGCACAATAGGGTGGTGGGTGGGAAAAAGACCTGGGGCGGGAGGATTAGGTGTTGTTGACGGTGTTTACCTTGCCAATGAGCTTTTCTACTTCCTGGCGGTCGTTGCAGAAAGAGAGCAGGGTCTCACCGGTGATAGCCTGATTGAGGTAGAGGCTGACCAGGGATTCGTCCAGCGATATCATGCCGATTTCGCGGTGAGTGCGGATTACGTTGGGTAGCTGGTATATCTTACCTTCGCGAATGAGGTTCTTCACCGGTGGGTTGGCCAGCATAATCTCGACGGCGGCCACACGGCCCGTGCCATCGGCGCGAGGAACGAGCACCTGGCAGAGTACACCGACCAGCAGCGAGGCCAGTCGCGCCTGGGCGAGGTGGCGTTCCTCGGGGGGGAAGAGGTCTATGATTCTTTCCATGGCTTGGGTGGCGCTGGGGGCGTGACCGGTGCTCAAGACGAGGTGGCCGGTTTCGGCTATGGTGAGCACTGCTGACGCCGTGTCTATATCCCGCATCTCGCCTACCAGGATGACGTCGGGGTCTTGCCTCAGGACGTGTTTGAGGGCGGCAGCAAAGGACACGGTATCGCTGCCCAGCTGACGCTGGGTTATGGCGCATTTTATGCTGGGGTGGACGTATTCGATGGGGTCTTCTATAGTGACCACGTGGCGACTTTCGTTGGTGTTGAGGTGGTGAATCATAGCCGCCAAGGTGGTGCTTTTACCGCTTCCCGTAGGGCCGGTGACGATTATCAGACCCCGGGGCCTTAAGGCCAGCTGTTTGCATATATCGGGCAGCTCGAGCTCGTCTATGGTGGGGATGTTGGGTGGTAATAGCCTTATGGCCAGGCTGATAGCCCCGCGTTGCTGGGCGGCATTACCGCGAAGGTGACCGACATCAGGCATGCTGTAGCCGAAGTCGAGCTCCATGTTTTTTTCGAACTCGGCCTGTTGCTCAGCGGAGGTGAGCTTGTTGAAAGCCTGTTTTATATCTTCACCCGTCAGCGGCGAGGTACCGTTGACCGCCTGCAGCGAGCCGTCGATGCGTAGCAGCGGCGGACTGGAGGCGACCAGGTGAACATCTGAGGCCGCCTTATCTTTCGCGGTGCGTAGTAATGCTAGAATATCCATAACTTACCCTTTTAGTTGAGTAAAAACTCGAAGTTAAAGCTTACTATAGTCTCATCCTCCTCTACGGCTTCTATAGACGTGATAATCACCGAGGAGAACCTGCCGCCATTTCTCAGCGCTCGGGCGTAGCTAAAGATGTTACTCTCCTGCGTGCCGAGTCCGCTGACCACTACCATGTCACCCAGGTGGTTGACCTCGGTCAGGTCTATGCCGGCTGGTGCTAAAGATACAATCTGGCTCATATCGTCGTTGACCTTGATACGGGTCTCCGTCAGGTCGCTAAAGGTGTTGTCAAAGATAGCAGCAGCCGCTTCTAGACCGGTAATCTGGGGAGCTATCAGCTCAATCTCGCTCTCCAGCGCCCCTATCTGCTGGTTTTCGGCAGCAACCTGGTCTTCTAAGGGGATTAGCTCAGCGTGTAATACGCTGCTTTGGTTGGACTTGTTGGCTACCATGACTCCCAGGTAGACGAGTACGCCCAGCCCGATGACGATGGCGACGGGGGCGATCATGTTGGGTAGCTTCACCGCTTTGGGCAGGTAGACTTCGGGCAGGGTGTTGATGTTTATCAGGGAGAAGTTGTTATCTCCTTTTTCGGGTAGCGTTTCCTTAAGGCCAAGCCCGATGTTGACCATGAATTCGTTGGCGTCGAAGCCTTCGGGTGTTTCCACCGGGGAGGGCATTACCGATACCGGGTTGGGCGATTTATCGGCCAGGGCCTTCAAGTCTGTCTCCGTCCGGGCCAGCTCGCCGCAGAGGAGCATGGGCACTGACGAATCCAGGGGCTCTTCCTGGTGGCTGGAGTTGTAGAAGGCGATGGTCCTATCGACCTCTTCGGTGATGGTGGTCAGCCTTTCGTCTAACGAGGCCGTTTCGCTGGGCAGGGATAGCCGGCGAATCAGCTGGGGGATGCGTTCGACTATCACCATTATATCGAGGTGGTCGCCCCGGTCATTGACTATAATGGAACGGGGTTGGTTGGCGGCGCGGCATAGCGCTAGCGGCGCCAGGTCCATCATATAGGGCTGGAGACCCGCCTTCTGTAGCGTCTTGTGGAGGGTGTCGGTGATGTTGCGGGGGAAGGCGGCCAGGAAGACATTGGTCTCCCCGGGGTTGATGGTGATGGGCTGGTAGGAGAGGTAGACCTCCTCCAGGGGTACCGGTATCACCCTTTTCGCTTCGCGCTTTATCGCCTCGGGGAGTACCGCCTCGGGGAGTTCGGGGAGGGTTATGATGCGGTATACCGAGTTATGGCCGCTTATGCCGGCGATGACCTTGCCCATGCCCACTTTCTCTACCTTGAAAAGTTCTTTAATCTTTTCCACTACCTGGGCTTCGTCAACGATAAGGCCTTGGCTGACCAGCCCCGCTTCTAGGGGCATAGTCGCCCATTTTTCTACCCGCTCGCCGTGCATCAACAGCAGGTTTATCGAGTCGTCTCTAATGAATATGGTGGTAACTTTTTTTGCCATGGCTAATCACCCTCGTAACTATAGACTGATATTTTAATAAGCGCCGTGGGTTCTTCATCTGCATCGGGTTCGGGCACTTCCATGTCCACCAGTTCCACAACGGCGGAGTCAAAGTACCCACCGGTGGCCACGTTGTTGATGAATGATAGTATGTCGGCTACCTGGCCGCGGACATCCGCCTCGAAGACGGTTCTAGTGAAGGGGATTTCTTCTATCACATCTTGGCCGGGCTCCGTGGCGATGAGGCTCATCATCTCCAGGTTGTAGTCTTCGGCGATGAAGAACAGTTCCTCATCGTATTCGATGCTCTCTACCGCCTTGGGGAAGTTGGCCTTGCTCTGTGTGTAGGCTAGGTAGGCTTCTTCCAGCTCGTTTTCCAGCTGGGCAAGCTGGCTGTCGAGAGCTTCCCTGTCTGAGGTAAGCTTGTTGAGCAGGGCCTGAGTCACCCCCAGGTTTTCTTCTATCTGCTCGACGTCGCTCGACTGGCCGGAATGGAGCACCACCAGGATGATCGCCGCCAGAATGAAGAAGCCGATCCCTAAAATCCACCAAGCTGTTTTGCTTAATTTCATTTTATTAACTCCGTTAAAGTATTGCTCGGATGTTTCTACTCCTAGTTGTCTATAAGATAGGTAATGGTGCCCCCGCTGACCGTCTCACTGCGGAAGGCGATAATGATATATACCAGGTTCCAGGAGTCGACACCAGTCTCCAGTGCCACCAGGGCCGAAGTATCTCCAGGCTCTAAAAGCCCGCTTTCCCAGGTGACATAGAAGGTATCAATATCTATACCGGTTTCCTCAAGGCCGATAGACTTACTGTTCCAGACATTATTGGGGTAACTTGCGGTATTGGAGCCAGGGTGCTCTGTGGACAGGGTGCCGTCCCAGAGCTTGTAGCTATTGGGTGCACCAGGAAAGGTCGGGGGGTTAAGGGCTATGTAATCATCTTCATAATAGTCGTCACCCTCACCGACAAAGCAGGTAATCTTGGCGGCGTTTGCCTCACCTAAAATCGGGTCAGGGACGAGGAAGCCGCTGAGGGGATATTCCAGTATCCCGTTATTGTCAACATAAATAAATTCGTCGTCGAATATATATAGCTGGTGTCTCTGCGTCTCGGGGCTGGAGTAGATGATTATCAGCGACCAGGCGGCGTATGACCATTCGTCGTCGGTGTCGGCATCGACGTCACCAACGGTGTAGGTGGCATTACCCTGGCTGGCATACCCTGAATCCTCCGCTAATTGTACCAGCTCGGTCACGTCTCTCTGGCAGGCATAGGAATATTCATCGGGTTGATTTTCCAGAACCCGCACGTATTTGGCAAGTAGGTCTCCTTCGCCTTCCGTCGGCACCACGTTGGGGTTGCCGTATTCATCGTCGGCGAAGTAGAACTGGTGGCCGTCTATCTTGAAGGTGACTTCGGTATCGGCTATCGACTCCGTAGACGACTCGGCGGTGATTTCTATGTTGTCGATATAGCAGGTCTCAGTTCCGCCCCACCCTGAGCCATCGAAACCCTCTATCCGGAACTTTAGCTTGAAATCAGCCGTCAGGTACTGCTCGGGGATGACCACATTGGCGGTGCCTCCATAAGTGTCGTCGCAAAAGACGGGGTACCAACCCCAGTTGCTACCATCATATAAGGCATACTTAAGGCAGTCACTGCCTTCAAGCCTGCCCCCCTCCCAGTAATCGAAGGAGAGGGTGACCGATCCCGGTGAGTAGATACTTAACGGCAGCGGATCTTTCATTTCCAGTTCCCGGTCAGCGTCTCCATGATAATAAGAATGATGCGCTCCGTAATAATTATCCCATCCCCAGCCGTATTCGCCCCAATCGCTGCCAGGATACCAGTATTCATAGATGTTATTGCCGTTATCAAGGAATAGCGTATCCACCTGTTCGCCAGGTTGTACCCAGGCCGACCAGTAGAGGGTGGCGCGTTTCACCTGGGCGTTAGCGGGGATATCGTTCACGGTGGCATCGCTTTCGGGAAGCAGGTAATCCAGCATAGGCCCGCCCCAATCGGGGTTAAGGTCTAGCATAAGGGTGCTGCCGATGGCGCGGTAGTCTCCGTTTATACAGGAGCCTAGTTCCCGCATCTCGCTTTTGACGGCGTAGGCGTCGATGGTAGTGCCTTCGGCCTGGGAGTTAATGTGAAACACCCTGACATCGGCATCCCAGGTAAATTCGAGGCCGGCGACGCCGCTGGTGGTTATCCAGGAGACCAATTCGGGAGTCCGCTCCGATTCGTCGTCATCGAGCTCGAATTCAAAATCAAAGGCGTATATCATCGGTTGGTCCCCCTCGTTGACCTCGGGGAGGTCGGTAAAGGGGAGGGAGTCAATGATGGTCCAGACGACAGCTTCGCCACCTTTATGAGGGTCGATATTCCGACTGTAGGCAATGCTGTTTCCAATGAGGAAGGTCTCCAGCTCACACACGCCCTCGTCGTTATAGCTGACGCCGGGCGGCAGCCATACGCCGATTGTGTTGATAAGGAGGTCGCCGTCGCTAGTCTCTTTGCCATAGGATATCTTGACCTGATAGGTATTCTCCTGGGGGATATTACCGGTAATTATCAGCCTTGGTATTCCGTCTTCTGTTGTTGCCTGGATTATCTCCTCGGCTTCCTCGTTGGTGGGGGCGTCGATGCCCATGGGAATCCAGATATTTTCTATCTGGACGGTTGCGTCAATATCATTTACTTCCACGTCATAGCTTAAGGGATATTGGTATGTGGTACTGTAGTTATATTTCTCGTAGGCGGGAGAGGTGAAAATATCGTCCAGGTGGTCGTTGTTTATCTGCCACAGGCCGTCTTCAATGCCAGCGTCGGCGGCATAGAATTCGTCGGTTATCCGTTCGTAGGTCATGGCCGTCTTAAGCCCCGAGCTGGTATAGGAGAGGAGGGGGGCAATGATGAAACCGCCCACCGCCATCAGGATGAGTACCAGGGGCAACGCCTGCCCCTTCTCGATTCTTATCAGTCTTTTTAGTAGTCGCTTTATCATCTTACTTTATCCGTTACAGGTTGGACCTGGGTACTGTCCTGTATTCTCTGGTTGTGCTTATCCGCTGGGAGCCGATTCCGACGGAGGCGGTAATCGTGAAAGTAAAGGTATCGTCGTCAAAGAAAGTTACCAGCTCTTCGGTGTCGGGGTCGATGCTGATGATGTATTCGAAGGTGTAGGTTTCCGTTTCGTTGCCGTTCAGGTAATGCTTTCGCTTGAGTACATTATCTTCTATGAAGTATTCAGCCTGATGCTCTGCGTTGCTGTCCCACTCGTTCCAGACCATGGTGAGGGGCAGACCGTCGGCATCGCCTTCTTCGGGCAGAATGACGGCCTGAGCCATGCTGGCGTCACGGCTGATCTCACGCCCCGCGTTTTGCACGTGGCTGATGGCATCGAGATGGTTGTTGGCGCGGGCTTCTCCATCAAAAACATGGAAGGTAATCATGGTAGTGCTGGCCGTGATGATGCCGGTGATAGCCAGCGCTATAATCAGCTCGATAAAGGTGAGCCCTACCTGTTTTTTGATTATTGTTTTTAGCCGTTGCATCGTTATCCCGCTTGGGTCTTGTAGCCTACTAGTTCGAATTGGCTCTGTTGCTCAGGGTCTTCGTTGGTGAAGAAGGTTACGGTTATGAATATGGCCTGTATACCGCCATCTTGTGAATAGACGCCCCCGGTCTCATCATAGAGCTTATCTTCCAGCTCTTCCGCCGTTGAGTAGGGGTCGAAGGGCGCCACTGTGGTTTCCAGGATATAATCGGCGGGGGCGCCCAAGCTATCATAGACGGCATGGTCGGCCACGGAGTAATCTATATATTCCTGGCTTTTGACGTATTCCATTTCGCTCCTGGCCAGGCTTTCGGCGGTGGTCCGGCCATCGGAAAGAATGATGGCGTTGGAGGCATTAGCCAGCGTGCCCAGGAAGGAGACGCCGATTATGCCCAGCAGCGCTAAGGCTATTATTACCTCGACCAGGCCGAAGCCTCTCTGGCCCCTTTTTAGTTTTCTCAATATTTTCATCTAGGCACCTACCTGCCCGTAGATGGAGTACATGGCTGAGACCAACGATATGGCGATGAAGCCGATGACGAGGCCGATGATAACGGTAATGGCGGGCTGGATAAGCCCCACCGCCGAACTGGTTCTGTCGTCGGCTTCGACTTCATAGGTCATGGCGACTGTGGATAGCGTGTTATCAAGGTGTCCGGTTTCTTCGCCGACGCTGGTCATCTGTACCATGAGGGGTAGGAATACGTCTCTCTTGGCCATCGGTTTGGATAGGCCTTCGCCTCGGATAAGCTCCTGTTGGACCTCGGTGAGGGCCTTACCGACGACCTTATTGTTAGTGCCGTGGATAGCCTGCGCCATTACCTCGGGTAGGGGTAGGCCAACCTTGAAGAGCAGGGCTATGGTGCGGCAACAGCGGGCGAGCTGGCTTAAGAGGTTAATCCGCCCGATGATAGGCATGGTGAGCATGAGCTTATCGAACTGGAATCTGCCAGTGGGTGTTCTTATGTATATGTAGCCGATGATGGCCACGGCTACTATCCCCAGCAAGAGGAAGACGCCATAGTCGATAAGCCAGTCCGATACGCTGATGAGCAGGTGCGTTACTCCCGGCAGGTCGGCGCCGAGGGCACGGTAGAGGTCAGTGAAGGCGGGGAGGACAAAGGTGATGAGTACGGCAAGGACGATAAAGGCGACAATAGCTACAATAACAGGGTAGGTCAGCGCGTTTTTAATCTTCCTCTCCGTCGTCGCGCTTCTCTCTATGTAATCGGCCATCTGCCGCAGTACTTCCTCTAGGTTACCTGCCTGTTCACCCGCGGCCAGAGTGCGGGCATACAACTCAGGGAATGCCCGCGGATGTTTGATTAAGGCGGCCGATAGCGAGCTGCCCCCGCGGATATCGGAGGCAACTTCACCGAGCACCGTCCGCAGGGTATGGTTGGTTACCTGGCTTTGCAGGAGTTCCAGGGAGGTAACGATATCTGTGCCCGATTCCAGAAGCAGGGCCAGCTGCCGGGAGAACATTATTATCTCTCTCGGCTTTACCCGGCTGAAGCGGGCCGTTAGCTTTTGCAGGTTAAAGAAAGGGACTACTTCCTTGAGGCTGACCGTCTGGTAGCCGCCGTAGCTGAGCAGGTTGAGTGCGGCCTCTTCGTTAGTAGCCGAAAGCTTGCCTTTGACAAGCTTTTTATCTTCGGTATAGGCTACATATTGGAACTCCATTTTTGCACTCCCTGCTAGCCAGTAGAATAGGCATTGCGCAGCACCTCGGAGGGAGTGGTAATTCCCTCCTTGACCTTGCGCATGCCGTCGTTCATCATGGTTACCATGCCTTCCTTAAGCGCCTGATTCCGAATCTCGGTGCTGCTGAGGCGTTGGACGATCATCGTCCTGATGGCGTCGCTCATGGTAAGAATCTCAAAGATGCCGATTCGGCCCCGATAACCGGTATAGGCACAGGACTTGCAGCCTGTGCCGTAGAGGAATTCGGTCTGTTTCTCACCGGTTTCTTTTTCATAGGCTATCTGTTCCACCACCGGAGCCTCGATTTTGTGGGCGCAGTCGGGGCAGATGCGACGCACCATACGCTGGGCCACGACGCCAATAACGGCGGAGGCAATCAGGAAGGGTTCTATGCCCAGGTCGGTGAGTCGGGAGAGAACACCGGTGGAATCACTGGCATGGACGGAGGATAGCATCAAGTGCCCAGTCAGGGCGGCCTGCACCGCTATGTCAGCGGTTTCGCCGTCGCGTATCTCACCGACCATGATTACGTCGGGGTCGAGGCGGAGTATGCTCCGCAGGCCCGTGGCGAAGGTGATGCCAGCCTGCGGATTGACCTGAATCTGATTGATATCTTTAAAGCGGTATTCCGCGGGGTCTTCGATAGTAATAATGTTCCTTTCCAGGCAGTCGAGAGAGTTGATTGAGGCGTAGAGGGTGGTGGTCTTACCAGCGCCCGTGGGGCCGCTGGTAAGAATCATGCCGTAGGGAACCTTGAGCATATTCTCGTACTTTTCCAGGCTATCGGGCAACATGCCGAGCTCGGCTAGCTGCAGCGTGGCTACCGATTTATCGAGGAGTCGCAGCTCGGCCATCTCGCCGTGAACGGTGGGCGCGGTGGCTACCCTGATGTCTATCCCCCGCCCCTTGGCCTTGGCGGTGAACTGTCCGTCTTGGGGGCGGTGGCGGTCGGCGATGTTCAGCTCGGAAAGGATTTTAATACGGGAAACGAGGGCCAGGTGTATATTAAGTGGTAGGGACATCATATCTTGAAGGGTGCCGTCGATGCGGTAGCGCACCCTTAATCTGTCTTCTTCGGGTTCTATGTGAATATCGGAGGCGCGGGCCTTGACCGCCTCTTCGACGATAAGGTTGAGGGCTTGAGCTAAAGGGGCGTCGGTATCGGCGGTGATGGCCAGCCTTTCCTCGGTAGCCTCACTGGGGATGGTGACCAGGGAAATCTGTTTTTCAATCTCGCCGTAGCCTTTGTAGTTGAAGTCGATAGCCTCTCTGATTTCGGTGGCGTCGGCGGCTACGGGTTTAATCCTCATCTTGCAGAGGGTGGTGAAGGCTTCGAGAGCAAAGATATCGGTGGGGTCGGCCATGGCTATTTCCAGCGTGTTGCCCGATACCGATATGGGTATGGCGTTGTACCTTCGGGCCATAACCTCGGGTATCAACTTCATAGCTTCGGGTTGGATGGTCCGGCTAAGCGGTTGGGCATCGGGCCTGGCTTTGGTGGCCTTGGGCGCTTCTTTGGTTAAGATATCTTTGAAGGAGTCCTGGGTGGTACCGTCGAGGACCTTTATCCCCTGCTTCTGGGCGAATTCTTGCGCCTTGGTGCTGACTCCGGGCGAGACCACGATGACCTTGTCGTCGATGCCGGTTTCGTAGGCCTTGCTGTCGAAGACAACGACCTGTTCCAGGCTTATACTTTTTTCACCGCTCATAAAGTCTATGCCCAGCGAGCGCCTGGCCCCATCGACTTCGTTATAGGCCAGTATATCGAAGGAGTGAATTACCCCCGATTTCCCCGGGAGTTTGGTTTCTTCGCTTAGCTCGAATCCCCGCTTGGCCAGATAGGCTTTTAGCTGGGACTTTAGTGTTGGGCTGATAGTTGCTTGGCGCATTTCGGTCCCCCTTGACTTAAAGGAACGGCTGGGCGCTAGGACTTGTCCTCGGCCATGAGCCAGCCGTTGCGCATGGCCAGGGCAACCGCGTGGGCTCTGTCGTTGGCGTTTAGTTTGCGCAGTATGGAGCTGACGTGGTTCTTTATGGTCTGCTCGCTGATGTCGAGTATGTAGGCGATTTGCTTGTTAGAGTTGCCCTGGGCGATATAGTTGAGAATTTGCGCCTCCCTTTTGGTGAGAGGAGCAGCAACAGCTTCCATGGCTTTGCCTATCGAGGCTATATCCTGGAATTGTTTTAGTACCTGTTTGGCCACGGTGGGCCGGCCCAGGCTTTCATTAATAGGGTATTCGCCGTTCTTGGCGCGACGTATCGTGCCCACCAGTTCTTCGGCGGAAGCCTTTTTGTTGAGGCAGGCCACGGCAGCGGTTTTAATAATCTCGAAAAGTTCCTCATCATTGGGATTGGGGCTTAACATTATTACCTTGGTGTTGGGGTAGAGCCGCGTGATTTTTCGCCCCAGTTCCAGACCGCTTAATGTGGCCAGGTCGGAGCCCAGTAGGGCGACATCAGGTAGGTTGGCTTCGACCGCCTCGAACGGGTCTTTGGATGGGTCGTATTCGACTACATCCAGGTCGGGTTGCTGGGAAAGTAGCTGACGCACGCCAGCCCGAAAGAATTCTTGCTCGTCAATGACCATTACCTTGGTTTTATCCACTCGCTCGCCTCCTCTTCTTAAGCCATATTTAGTAGTTGGCCAGTACCTTGTTGCCGTTTATGGGGCTCTCTTCTTCGCTGGCGTTATTCTCCCCATTGCTTCCAGCCGCGCTCGCTTCTGGTGAGAGAAAGCTGGCAATATCCTCCCGACGGAACCGGCGGTCACCCCTGGCTCCGATGCGGTAGGTCTTGAGCGTTCCCTGGTTGCTCCAGCGTCTCACGGTGTTGATGTGTACGTTGAGCAGACGAGCAACGTCACTTGTCGTCAGCATAGGTTCCATTCGTCTAGAGTTAGCCATAATTTCTCCTCCTCCCTAAGGTTATGTTCTCCTCCTCTCTCAGACTACCTTAACCTTACACCAACTACTATATCTTATCTTACCACATTCCACAATCACCCAAATGGGTTAATTCGGGGAGTGAATAGTCATAGGAAAAAAGTCCTACGTGATTGTGATTGACAAGGGTTAAACTGTCTCCTATACTGAGGTGTCGGCGCGCTGGTCGAGGCTGGGGTGGGGAAGCAGGCCAGGGAGGATAAGAAGATGGCAAAGCGGAAGGTCAGGGGGGGTAAGGAGGCCAAAGAGAGGGAGAAGCGCGAGGCTAAAGAGGCTAAAGAGAAAGCCAAACGGGAAGCCAAAGAAGCCAAGAAGAAGGCGAAGCGGGAAGCCAAGGAAGCTAAAGAGAAACTAAAAGCTCAAAAGGCTAAAGAGCGAGAGAAGCGTAAAGCTAAAGAGGCCAAGGAAAAGGCAAAGCGAGAAGCTCAAGAAGCTAAGGAAGCCAAAGAGGCTACAAAGAAGGCCAAGAAGGTTAAGCCAGCCAAAGAGAAGACTAAGAAAGCCGAGCCTCCCAAGGAGAAACCGAAGAAGGCGGCGGAGGGCGTCGAGCTTTTCCAGGGGATGGTAACGCTGAACATAATGCCTCCGATAGACCTGACGCAGCTGGATAGTTTTAAAGGGGCTTTATTGAAGGTTTCAGACCTACGAGTGGTGGTGATGAGTGGGGCGGTGGCTGAGGGCAGCCGGATACTCATCTCTGTCGAAGAACCTCTACCCTTGCTTGATATCCTTAAGAAAATTCCGGCTGTGGGAGGAGTAGTGCCAAAAGGCAGCAATATTGAGGTCAGCTTAAAAACAAGCTGAATACTTGTTTCAGATGGTCCGGGCTTTGCCTTTGGTCACCTTTTTCCACAGCCAGTAGCCGACTATAGCCAGCACGGTGACGGCGACGATGCCGAGGGAATACCAGGCCCAGGTCGGCAGCGAAGACCAGGAAAAGCCGATATAGAATAGCCGAGGATTTGCCCAGCCGCTCTCGTTAAGGGCGCCGTCGACCGCTTTTACCCGCCAGTAGAAGGGGGTGTCCTCCTGGACTGGTTCCAGCCTTTCTTCCTGGCTGAGCGTGTATTCCGAATCTTCCAGACCGGTCTTGTTGAGCAGAACGACGTTGAAGTCGGAGTCGACACCAACCTGGAGAGTGTAGCTGATACCACTGTCGTCGCTAACTTCGAGCCAGTCGAAGTGCGCCCTTGCCCCCGTGTTGCCAGCGACCTCCGGAGACAGCAGGGTGGGGGTGGGAGGGGCTTGTGCTTCCATAATAAAGGTAGCGGTGGCGGTGCTGGTGCCATCGTCGGCAGTTACATCGTGGCTGCCGGCCATGCTTTCAGGTACGATGAATTCGGCACGGAAGGCGCCCTCTTTGACTTCGGCGGTGGCTACCGGAATATATTGGCCGTCGTCGCTATAGGTTATGGTGGCCGTAGCCCCGCTACTGAAACCAGTGCCGAGGACGACAAGCTCCATGCCCGCGTGGCCAGGTAAGAGGGGACTGGTGGTGGGGATTAACATTATGCCGCCCCGAATAGCCAGCTGCGTCTCGGCTTCGTTACCGCTATTGTCCTTGACTTCTAGCATAATGTCTCCATAGCTGCCGCTGGCGGGCACGATGAAGCTGCCCTCAAAGCTGCCGAAGTGATCGGCGACCAGAGGGGAGGGGGTGGTGGTCACCTTATTGCCACCGAGGGTGATGGTTATGTTCCCCCTGGCGGCGAAGCCCGTGCCGCTGACCTGTACCTCACCGCCGGTGAACTGTTCAGCGGGGTTTCTGGTTATCATGGGTAGTACCTTGAGGGAAGTCTCGGGGGTGTCGCCCGACTCGTCGATGGCGGTTATGATGTGGCTGCCCGCCGTGCTTTCGGGAATGATAATGGTGCAGCTAAAATCACCGTCTTCGTTGCTCTGGGTGTCGCCGCTGACTATTTCGGTAAAGTACTCGTCGTATTGGATGGTGATGGTCTGGTTGGGGCGGAGCCCTAAACCGCTGATTTCGACCTCGGTGCCGACGGTAGCTTCCTCAATGTCCAGGCTGATTTCGCCGTTGACTATGCTAATGGTGTCAATAGCAACTATTTCGTACTCGCGGGCGTAAACGGCGTAGAAGTAATATAGGCCGTCATGGACGTCTTCCACGACGGCGCCGTCGGTGAGGGCGTCGGGTATAATGGAAATGTAGGTGCGTTGGAAGGAGCTGTTAGAATCAATGGGGACGACGAACATCTGCTCGTAGGCAGTGACGTCTTCATCGATTTTATCGCCTATGGCGGCTTCCTGGCTGGAGAGATAGATGAAGACGATGTCGTTGTCTCTGAAGCTAGTACCGTCGATTTCAAAGTATTCGCCGATTCCGATTTCGTAGGGGACTACGAAAATGGTTTCGACGGAGGCGTGGACGGGGGTAGGGAGGAGGGGTATGAACAGAGCGAGCAGAACGCTTAAGGCCAGGATGCGGGCGATTTTGCTAACTTTCATTTTTTAGTGACCGGGCTTACTGCCCAGGGTTTATTTTTCTATAATAGGCTCCGCTTATACAGGCTGTCAATCGCCTGTTTGGGGGGTATTGACCAGCGGCTAGAGTTGAACACCTTTCAGGCCATCAACCCGCTTGAATTTCATGGCTTCCCTGAAGATGGTCAGCGAGACCTGTTCCGCCATCTTGCTCAAGTGAATAACATCGTCCTGGTAATCGTTGCGGGAGGTGTGTATCTTGCTGCCCAGGTCGACCTCAGTAATAATGTAGTCTTTCATGGCGGCTTCGATGAGCAGCCAGATATCCACCCCCCACCCGTCGGGCCAGTCGGGTTTGGTGCAGAGCTTGCGGAAGAGCCCGGCAAGGGCACAGATTTCACCGGAGAGAGGCTGGTTGAAGTGGGCGATTTCGGGGAAGAAGGCCCGGGAAAGCGGTTTGGCCACCAGCTTGGTGACGGCACCGTCGTAGTTAGCACGCTCGTAGTGGCCGCGGGACATAGCGCAGGCTTTGGTCATCACTGGTTTGGCCAAGAGGTCAATCCACTGGGGCGTGAGGTTGGTGATGTCAGCGTCGAGGAACATGATGTAGTCAGCCCCTCGATTCAGCGCTTCCCTGACGCCATCCTTCATGGCCACGCCTTTGGCGGGGAAGAGGGCGCGGCTCTGTCTGACCACGGTGGCACCAGCACTCTTGGCCTCGTCCCCGGTCTTATCCGAGGAGTGGCCGTCGATGACCAGTATTTCTGGTTGGTACTGGCTTTTTCGGGCGGTTTCGATGCAACAGGCGACGGTTTCGGCCTCGTTGCGGGCGGGGAAGATGACACAGAGCTTGGCCGCGGCTGTCTTGGGGGGTTGGGTGGCTTTTCTTACCTCCGAGGTAGTGGTCACAGGTTGAACCTCCCTTGTTCGCTGATTAATTGGTCGGGGGGCACGTCGAGCGCCCGGGCCAGTTTCCTGGCCGTGCTTGGTCTGAGTCTGGTCTGACCATGCTCCGCCCGGTAGATGGTGCTTTCGTCGACGTCGGACTGCCGCGCCAGCTCCTTGCGGGAGAGGACCCGACTTCTTCTGATTTGCTGTAGGTTTCCGTTCATCTTCAAGTTTTGTGGTATTATAGCATCAATGTATTAAATATGCAATAGCTATGCATTAAATAGGCGTTTGAAAAAGAAGTAGCACGGATTGGGGGGTGTAAGGCGGTTGTCTGGCGACGTTTATAGTGTATAATGGGGCATTATGAAATCAGCCTTAATTATTTTGACCTGCCTGATACTAGGCAGCCTGCTCCTGCCGGCCTGTGCTGGTGGGCCTCAGCTGGCGGTGGACGTTTCCTTTGAGGGGGTGGAGGGGGGACGGGAGGTGGCGGTGGCGGTGACGGTCAGCGATGACAGTGGTTTGCCACTGGAGGGGGCGGAGGTCGCCTACGAGCAGATAAGCCAGGACTTCATGTACAACGTGGGGGAGTACTGGGACCCGGGGAGCCTGGAAGCGGGCAGCAACACCGCCGGTATCTATCTGGACCATGAGTGGTGGTTACTGGAGCCGCAGGACGACGTCTATGACTGGGACGGTCTTGAGATGACCGGGGAACTAAACTCCGACGGAGAGATGCGGACGGATGCCGAGCACGTTTTCCTGAGGCTGGGGGTAATCTCTACCTGCGCCTCTGTTGTCGGGGAGGAGATGGATACCTTCGCCGAAACAGGCTATCCCGGATGGATTGACCAGAATAACCTGGAACAGGTCAAGAGCGAATACCTGGAGTTTGTCGCCGCGCTTTTGGGGTACCTCAAGTTCCGCCCCGATTTCTACATGATTGAGCTGGAAATCAATTCCCTGGGGCCTAACACCGGCATGACCAACGAGGAGATAATCGACTGGTTGGAGCAGCTGACCAGCGTAATCAAGGCCGCCGACGGCGACGCCCGCATCGCGATTACCATCGCCGCTCAGGACTTGAGCCCTTTCATGGACTGGGGCCGGGAGATTAACCCGGAGCTGGTGGCTCAGGACAGATACCAGCTGCCGGTGACGGAGTTCCTGGATAGGGCGGAACGGATTGACTATGATATCATCGCCGTCATCATACAGCCCTTCGGCTGGTTTTCTCAGGGCGATTGGGAAGACGCCCGCGATTTTCTGGAATCGCTGGAGCGCTTCGATAGGGATATCTACATCGGCTGGATAGGCTTTCTGGCCGAGGAGCCGGTGGTGCCGGAGGCGCTGGAACCCAACCCGAATAATATCAACGGCGAGGGCGGTTTTCCCTATTACCCTAATCCGGAGGGGCATTCCCCGGAGTGGCAGCGGGAGCAGAGCCTGGCGCTGATGGACTACATTATTTCTAATCCCCACATCAGCGGCGCCCACTGGGACCTGCTCGATTTCGTCGAGCCCGGTGTGGGTGGCCAGGACTTTCAGGTTAGGCTAACTACCGGTTTTACCACCGGATATCGTGATGAGAACAACGAGATTATACCTGGCGAGGAACGGCTTGTTTACGAGGCGATGAGGCAGCTCTGGCTTTCCCTGTTTTCGCGGGGAACAGTGACTACGGATGCCGCGGGTGAGGCGACATTTAGCGGCTGGGCCGGTAGCTATGAGATTACCGTTAGCCACCCCGACTACCGTGAGGAGAAATTGACCGTTCACGTGCGCTAAAGTATTAAGTTTACAAAGCTGATTTTTGAGGTTAAAATAGACAGGTTCGGGGCGGTTAGCTCAGTGGTTAGAGCGCTTGCTTCACACGCAAGAGGTCACAGGTTCAAGTCCTGTACCGCCCACCACC
>CAYPBF010000011.1:0-33301 GCA_964408935.1 uncultured Dehalococcoidales bacterium
TTCCTCTACCTGCTGCGGCGCACCAGAAAGGAGTACGCTTTCTGATGATTGGACTAGAGATTAAGGAAGTCGATTTTTCCTACTTCGACGGGCTGGTACTGGAGGACATCAATCTCTCCGTCAAAGCCGGGGAGATGGTGGGGCTTTTGGGGCCCAACGGCTCGGGCAAGACCACGCTGATTAAGCTGGTCAGCGGCATCATCACACCCAAGCGCGGTGAAATCAGGCTCGACGGAGACCGCATAGACGACTTAAGCCGAAGGTTCATCGCCAGCCACGTAGCCGTGGTGCCGCAGCGCTTCCACATGCCCTTCGCCTTCACCGTGGGCGAGGTGGTCATGCTGGGGCGGACGCCCTTCTTCAAGGCCCTCTCCGATGAAAACGAAGACGACCGCCAAGTGGTCGATAACGCCCTGGAACTGGTGGGCATTGAGGAACTGGCCAAGCGCCGCTTCGACGAGCTGAGCGGCGGGGAGAGGCAAAAGGTCATATTGGCTATGGCGCTGGCACAGCAACCCAAGCTGCTTTTGCTCGACGAGCCCACGGTGCACCTGGACATCGCCCACCAGATGGAGATAGTAGAGCTGGTGCGAGGGCTGAACATGGAACGGGGGATTACCGTCGTCGCCGCCATGCACGACCTAAACCTGGCGGCGCTCTATTTCGACCGGTTAGTCCTGCTCAAAGAGGGGCGGGTCTGGGGCGACGGCACGCCGTTGGAGGTCTTGACCGAGACGGGGATAAATGAGGTCTTCGCGGCATCGGTGAGGGTGGAAACGCACCCGCTGACGGGGACACCCCACATCGTGGTCATGCCCCGGGTGAAGGCCAACCGACCGCCATAGACAGAAGCCAAACTAAAGGCTATAATCCCCTGTAGCTATGAGTGCCGAGGTCAGGCTCAGCGTCCTCTTCACCGCCAAGCAGATTGCCGCCACCGTCAGGCGTCTGGCGGCGGAAATCAGGCAGGACTACCACGATAAGAACCCCGTCCTGGTCGGCGTCCTCAAAGGCTCCTTCGTCTTTCTGGCCGACCTGGTGCGGGAGCTGAACTTCCCCCTGCAGATAGAGTTTGCCCAGCTTTCCAGCTACGGCAGCGGCCGTGAGAGCGCGGGAGAAATCAGGGTGGTCAAGGACGTCGAAACTGACATCAAGGGGCGACACGTATTGGTGGTCGAGGACATCATCGACACCGGTCTTACCGCCCAGTTTCTACTGGAGTATTTAAGAGCCAAGCAGCCCGCCTCAGTGAAGCTCTGCTCGCTTACCGACAAGCCGGCACGGACGCAGGTCGAGATTAAAATCGACTACCTGGGGATGACCGTCCCCGACAAGTTCATCGTCGGCTACGGCATCGACTGGGACGAGCGCTTCCGTCACCTACCCGACATTTACGCTATCGAGGACGAGGCATGACGCTGGCCCGCCTGATTTCGGTGGCCAAAGGGGATTCACCCGCCGACCTGCTCTTGGCCAACGCTAAAGTAATCAACGTCTTCACCGGTAAAATCGAGGAGGGTAACATCGCCCTCTACGGAGACAGAATTGCCGGCATCGGCGACTACGAGGCCAAAGAGGTGGTGGACGTAGGAGGGAGACACATCGCCCCCGGTCTCATCAACGGGCACATCCACCCCGAAAGCTCTATGCTGGATATCGGGCAGTACGCCCGTGCTGTGGTGCCCCACGGCACCACCTCGTTGATTACCGACCTCCACGAGATTGCCAACGTGGGCGGGGTGGCGGGGATAAAATACGTGCTGGAAAGAGCCCGCCGCCTGCCCTTCAACCTCTTTCTAATGGCGCCTTCCTGCGTGCCCGCCACCGACCGGGAAAGCTCCGGGGCCAGGCTCGGCCCTGAGGAGATTAAGGAGATTCTGGGCTGGAAGGAGTGCCTGGGGCTGGGGGAGGTAATGAATTTTCCTGGGGTCATTGGCGGTGACGAGGCGGTCTTAAAGAAAATCGAATACGCCCGTGGCAAGGTCATCGACGGGCACGCCCCCGGACTTAGTGGTAAAGCCTTAAGCGCCTATATCGCCGCCGGTATTCATTCCGACCATGAGTGCGTCTCTCTCGAAGAGGCCAAAGAGAAGCTGGCGCGGGGCATGTATATAATGATTCGGGAAGGCTCCTCGGAGAAGAACCTGGAGACCCTGCTGCCCCTGGTCAATGACCAGACCTGGCCGCGCTGTATGTTCGTCGTCGACGACCGCAGCGCCGCCGACCTGCTCAAAGACGGCGACATCGACGCTGTGGTGCGGAAAGCCATAGAATTGGGGCTCAACCCGGTGCGCGCCATCCAGCTGGCGACGATAAATACGGCGGGCTATTTCCGGCGGGAGGGGCTGGGGGGCATCGCCCCCGGTTATTTCGCTGACCTCATCGTGCTCGACGACCTGAATAAACTAAAGATTGACATGGTCTTTTACCAGGGCCAAAAGGTAGCTGAAGAGGGCCAGCCCCTTTTCCCCACTCCCCCAACACCTGATAAAGGTTTAGCTGATAGCGTGCGTATCAAGCCCTTTGGTATAGAAGCGTTGAGGCTGAAGCCTTCCGGGAAAGCCGAGCCCGTCATCGAGGTCGTCCCCGGGCAGATAATCACCAAAAAACGAGTTGAGAAGCTAACGTCTATCCCCGATTTAGATAAAGACATCTTGAAGCTGGTGGTGGTGGAGAGGCACAAAGCCACGGGGAACATCGGGGTGGGGCCAGCCAAGGGCTTTGGGCTGAAACGGGGGGCGCTGGCTTCGTCCGTCGCCCACGATTCTCACAATATCATCGCCGTCGGCGCCAATGACGAGGATATATTCGCTGCCATTAAAGAGGTCGAAAGATTGCGCGGCGGGCTGGTGGCGGCTAGCGGTGGTAAAGTCCTGGCCTCTTTAGCCCTGCCTGTGGCGGGGCTGCTCTCTGACGAGCCGCTGGAGACGGTGGTAGGCAAACTAGAGAAATTAGAGAAAACCGCCGCCGAGATGGGGTCAAAGTTGCCTTCGCCCTTCGCCGCCCTATCCTTCCTGGCGCTGCCGGTGATACCCGAAATCAGGCTCACCGACCGGGGGGTGGTGGAACTTTAGTCTGGGCACGATTCCTGCGTCACTGAGCAGTCAGGGAAACTACCCTCGAAAGTGTAGCTGCCCATGATATCTTCAAGGTCAATTAGGTAAAGCTCCAGGTCTTCAAGGCTGGTGGGGCAAACCTGGAAAGAGTTGGCATAAGCCATCGTGGCCGACCTCAATAGCCGTGCTTCCATCTGGCACGCCTCTTCCTGACCGCTTCCGATAAACCAGCCAAAGTTGGGCATGACGATGAGCGTCATTATCCCCAGAATAGCTATCACCACCAGTATTTCGAGCAGGGTGAAACCCTGCTCGCCGCGACCGATAGCACCTAAAAGCCGTTTCGCTATCAACGTCCGTTCCTTCCCGAATGCGGTCGGTAGTTAAGCCCAAACAATCCCACTGTCGGCGTACTGACAGCGGGAATGACTAATATAGCGGCCAGCCCTTTTTAAACAGGGCTTAGTAGTCCTTCAAATAGCTCAGCACGGAAACCCGCTTGTAATGGGTTACCATTTCCGTCTTTAAGACCGTCAGCTCCACGGGGATATATTCGAACTCAGTGACCTCGCCGTACTCTATTACCTCTCGATATCTGGTAACCTCTTCTTCTACATATGTCGGATTGAGCTTTTGGGGAGCCACAACGGAATAGCTGAAGGAATAAAGGGTCTCTAAAGATTCCTCAAAATAATAGGCTATGACCTTCCCCGTCATACCAGCTTCTATATCTTTCGACCCAAATATGGTGGTGGTCAGGTCGCCACGTAAAGTTATCAGGAACTCCACGTTAAAGGTGCCGCCTACTACGTCTGTGTTCTGGATATCCAACTCAACGCTGCAGGCTGGACTGCCATCAGACTCAATATAATTGTAACCCTGTCCACCGATTACGGAATAGTCAATGGCCATATATCTCTCACAGGGCTCCTCTTCACAGTAGACATCGATGGCAGTATAGGGCTCAAGAACGGTATGAGGTCCCTCCACGGTATAGCTTTGCAGCTCGTAGTAGGTCTCCGTCGTCAGGTAACTCTCTTCAACCTGGTAAGGGACTTGCATGATAGGCACGAAGCAGAAAACGAGTATAGCCACCACCACCACGGCCACAACGATAACCAGGGCCTTGCCTTCCTTGGATAGCTTCCGCCATCTCCCGATTAATCTCTGCCACATAGCTTTCACCTCATTAGTATGATGATATGCTTATTGGCCGACGGGTGTCAAGAAGCTACAATAGTGTCGGGCAATGTGCTAAACTATTACTGACTTTTATGGGGAAGTGTCGGAATTGGCAGACGAGCATGATTTAGGATCATGTGCCGCAAGGCGTGGGGGTTCAAATCCCCCCTTCCCCAGTTAAAAGGAGAGCCATGAGTAAGCTAGCCGTATTTAAGAAGTTCAATTTCGAGAGGCCACCCGTAGCCATCAAGTACCTGCTCAATAAACCCAAGGGCATCGCCAAGCTGGTTAAGACTTTGGCCTTCTGTGAGATGCTGCCCGAAGCCCACAAAGGCACCCCCTTCTACGCCACCAAGGAGGACTTCGAGTGCGTGGGGCCGCTGGTGCTGGGCATGGAGGAGCCCAACCCCGTCTTCGAAAGCGGGCAGCTGGGCGGCCCGCTGGGGCTCTTCAAGGAGGCGCGCGCCAACCGCCGCATCTACCCACCCGTCCCCCGCCTGGAGAGGGGCACCTGTCGCTACGTCGTCTTCGCTCCGCTGGATAAGCTGTCCTTCGAGCCCGACGTGCTCGTCTTTACCGCCGACCCCACCCAGGCCGAAATACTGCTGCGGGCGCACAGCTATACCACCGGCAAGACCTGGAAGGCCCAGGGCTCGACTGTTATCGGCTGCGCCTGGCTTTTCATCCAGCCCTACCTCACTGGCGAGCTGAACTTTACCGTGAGCAACCTGAGCTCGGGCTGGAACTCAAGGCAGGTGCTGCCCAAGGGGCTGATAGTGCTGACTATCCCCTATGATTTGCTGCCCATGATTATGGCCAACCTAGAGGAGATGGAGTGGGTGCCCAAAGATTACCTTGAGGGCCGCGACGCCCATAATAAGCGCTTCCAGGAGGTGGCCGAAGCCGCGATTAAGGACTACGAGGCCAGCAGCTGAGGCCGGAAGTAAAATCCGGGGGTTACCATGGTCAAGAAACACGTCGCCGGCAGAAAAGCGGGCAAGGTGATGCTTTACGCGCTGAGCACCTGCGTATGGTGTAATAAAACCAAAAAGCTGCTCAACGAGCTGGGCGTGGAGTACGACTATACCGACGTCGACCTGCTGGGCGGGGAGGAGGAGGAGGTTATGGAGACGGTAAAGAAGCACAATCCGTCCCGTTCCTTTCCTACCCTGGTGATAGACGATAATAAGGCCATCGTCGGCTTTAACGAAGAAGAGATACGCGAGGCTCTCGGATAGTGAGCGAGTCGGTAGAAATAGCCCCCGCTAACGTTGACCGCCTGTACGAACGGCTGAAGAAAGAGGCGGAGTCGGCCGGCTACAACCTCAATCCCGATGTCGACTTCGCCAAAGAGCTGGCTAAGGGGCTGCTTGTCAATGAAAAGAGGTACGGCTACCGGGCCTGCCCCTGCCGCCTGGCCTCGGGCAGGAAGGAGGCCGACCTCGACATAATCTGCCCCTGCGATTACCGCGACCCTGACCTGAGCAATTACGACAGCTGCTATTGCGGGCTTTACGTATCCCGGGCGGTGGTTGAGGGAGAAAAAGGGGTAGGCTCCATCCCGGAGCGGAGACCCCCTCCCGAAAAAAGGGGGGAAATGAAGCCTAAAGCCCCCCAGAAATCGGCTCTGTCGCCGGCCCTGCCCGTCTGGCGCTGCAGGGTCTGCGGCTACCTGTGCGCTCGGGAAGAACCGCCGGAGGTATGCCCGATATGCAAGGCCAAAAAAGAGCGCTTCGAGCGCTTCCTTTGAGCTTCAAACCGATATAGAGGAGATAGAGCCATGAAAGTGAGCCGATACTTCGATAGCCAGCCCACCGAAGAAATGCCCGGGGTATTGAAGCGGGAGGTTATCACCGCCGGCGACGGCGCCCCCAACTTCTGTATGCGTGTCTTCGAGGTCGAGCCGGGCAGCGCCACCCCCGATCACTCCCATCCCTGGGAGCACGAGGTCTTTATCCTCTCTGGTGAAGGGGTGGTGAGGGGAAAAGAGGGCGAGACCACCATCAACAAAGGCAGCGTCGTCTTTATCGCTCCCGATGAGCCGCACTGCTTCCTCAACATCGGCAGCCACGTGCTCCGCTTCATCTGCCTCATCCCCAATCAGGACTAGACGAGGCAGTCCCCACCAATTTTTGGAAACTCGTCCCACAGGTACTTGACAAATGTCCACAATAATGGTATCATGGTAGGTTGTTATTATGCCTCTCAAATTTTCACCTTGAGCCTTTGGCTAACCACAAGTATAACTTTTGGTCGAACTACATCATCAAGAATATAACCGCTTTTTAGGCGTTTAAGCAGAGCAAAACGAAGTATATGCCAATAGATAACATTGAGCAGAGGGTGCCTCCCGTTCCCAGGAAGTCCTACGCCAGCCTGCCCCAGATTCTAGAGGTACCAAATTTAATCCAAGTCCAGACCGATTCCTTCCGCTGGTTCCAAGAGAAGGGACTGCGTCAGTCGCTGGAGGAAATCTCCCCTATTGAAGACTTCACCGGTAACCGCCTGGCGCTGAGCTTCGTCGACTACGAGTTCCGCGAGCCCCATTATACCGAGGCGGAGTGCCGCCAGAAAGACCTGACCTATTCGGCTCCGCTCTACGTCAGGACGCAGCTGCTGGTCAAGGAAACGGGCGAAATTAAGGAGCAGGACCTCTTCTTCGGTGATATCCCCCTGATGACGGCCAAGGGAACCTTCATTACCAGCGGCGCCGAGAGGGTGGCCGTAAGCCAGTTGCTGCGCTCACCGGGCGTCTATTTCACCCTGGAAGAGGACGCCACCAGTGGCCGCGCCCTCTGCCACGCCAAGCTCATTCCTTCCCGCGGCGCCTGGCTGGAGTTCGAAACGAGCAACCGCGACGTCATCTCGGCTAAGATTAACGGCAAGCGCAAGATTCCCATCACCACCCTGATGCGGGCCATCGGCTACAGCGACGAGGACAAGCTGCTCGACATGTTCGCCTCCGAGGACAGCGTCCCCGACCACCAGTTCATCAAGGCGACCGTGGACCGCGAGCCTTCGGTTAAGGACGAGCCCGAAGCCCTGCTCGATATCTACCGCAAGCTGCGCCCGGGCGACCCGCCCAACATCGATAACGCCAAAAAGCTGATAAAGAACCTCTTCTTCGACCCCCTGCGCTACGATTTGGGGGAGGTGGGGCGCTATAAGCTCAACAAGAGGTTAAAGCTGGAGATTGCCGAAGACACCCGCGCCCTAACCAAGGAAGACATCGTCGAGATTGTTAGGCGCATCATTATGATTAACAATGGCTTCGATAACCCCGATGACATCGACCACCTGGGCAACCGACGGGTGCGCACCGTCGGCGAGCTGATTCAGAACCAGTTCCGCATCGGACTGCTGAGACTACAGCGGGTGGTCAGGGAGAGGATGAGCATCATCGGCACCGAGGCCGCCAGCCCCAGCGTCCTGGTCAACATCAGGCCCGTAGTGGCGGCGGTGAGGGAGTTCTTCGGTGGCTCGCAGCTATCGCAGTTTATGGACCAGACCAACCCGCTGGCCGAGCTTACCCACAAGCGCCGCCTTTCGGCCATGGGGCCGGGCGGCCTATCCCGGGAGCGCGCCGGCTTTGAGGTCCGCGACGTGCATTTTTCCCACTACGGTCGAATCTGCCCCATCGAGACACCGGAGGGGCCCAACATCGGGCTTATCGGTAGCCTGGCTACCTACGGGCGCATCAACCAGTACGGCTTTATCGAGACGCCCTACCGCAAGGCCATCAGCGAGCTGGACAACGATTCGCCAGAGCTGGTGGGCAAGACGACCCGCGAGGCCGTAGTCAAAGGCAAGAGCACCACCGTGGTCAAGGCGCGGACGGTCATTACCGATGCCATAGCCGCCAAGCTGGCCAAGCTGCCCAAGTGTCAGGTTAAGGTCGTCCCCTTTGTCTCCGACGAGGTCAGCTACATGACCGCCGATAAAGAGGACGAGTATATCATCGCCCAGGCCAACGCCCGCCTCGACGAGAAGAACCAGTTCGTCGACGAGCGGATTGAAGCCAGGTTGGGCGACCATTATATGCTGGAAACCCCCGATAAGATAGAGTACATCGACGTCTCGCCCAAACAGATTGTCAGCGTGGCCACCGCCCTGATACCCTTCCTGGAGCATAACGACGCCAACCGCGCCCTGATGGGCTCCAACATGCAACGGCAGGCGGTGCCCCTGCTCCGCCCCGAGGCACCCGTGGTCTCGACGGGCATGGAGATAGAGGTGGCCAAGCACAGCGGCCAGGTGCTCTTCGCCCAGAGGGCGGGCGTAGTCAGCTCGGTGACCAGTTCCCAGATTGTGGTCACCAACGATAACAACGAAAACGACGTTTACCCGCTGATGAAATTCGTGCGCACCAACCAGGGCACCTGCATCAACCAGAAGTCCCTGGTGAACCGGGGCGACCGGGTGGAGGCGGGACAGGTATTGGCCGACAGCTCGGCCACCGAGTACGGCGAGTTGGCGCTGGGGCAGAACGTGACCTGCGCCTTTATGAGCTGGGAAGGCTATAACTTCGAGGACGCCATTATCATCAGCAACCGCCTGGTGGAGCAGGACAAGTTCGCCTCGATACACATAGAGAAGCACGAGGTGGAGGCCCGCGACACCAAGCTGGGCCCCGAAGAGATTACCCGCGACATACCCAACGTCGGTGAGGAGAGCCTGCGCGAGCTGGACGATGAAGGCATCGTGCGGGTGGGGGCGGAGGTGGGACCCGACGATATACTGGTGGGTAAGATTACCCCCAAGGGCGAGACCGAGCTCTCCGCAGAGGAGAAGCTACTGCGGGCCATCTTCGGCGAGAAGGCCCGAGAGGTCAAAGACACCTCGCTGCGCGTGCCTCACGGCGAATGGGGTAAGGTAATCAACGTCAGAATCTTTTCCCGCGAACAGGGTGACGACCTGCCCGCTGGTGTTAACCAGTGGGTCCAGGTCTGGATTGCCCAGAAGCGCCGCGTTTCGGTGGGCGATAAGCTGGCGGGGCGGCACGGCAACAAGGGGGTCATCTCCATAATTGCCCCCGCCGAGGATATGCCCTTCCTTCCCGACGGAACCCCGGTAGATATTATCCTTAATCCTATCGGCGTCCCCTCGCGAATGAACCTGGGGCAGGTATTGGAGACTCACCTGGGCTGGGCGGCTCAACTGTTGGGCTTTAGGGCGGTTACCCCCGTCTTCGACGGCGCTAGTGACGCTGCTATCGAGGACGCTCTAGCCCGAGCCTGGATTGCCATGAGGAGCGGCGCCGTCAGCCTTAAGCCCGATAACGAACAACCCACCCCCGAGCTGGATATCGCCATTCAATGGCTGAAGAAGAACGGCTACGACGGGGACAAGGTGTTTAGCGATAACCACCTCGGAGAGGCTAAAGACGCCTGCCTGCGCCTCTGGCTGGAAGACATGGGCGTAAAGAGTAAGAACCTTAACGAGGAAAAGATGGCCGAGGCCATAAGCCAAGTGAAAGCGGAAAAGAACCTGCTGCCGCCCATCGTGGGCAAGGTCGTCCTCCGCGACGGGCGCACCGGACAGCCCTTCGACCAGCCGGTGACGGTGGGCAATATCTACATGATGAAGCTCATCCACCTGGTCGAGGACAAGGTGCACGCCCGTTCCACCGGTCCCTACTCACTGATTACGCAGCAGCCGCTGGGCGGTAAGGCCCAGTTCGGCGGGCAGCGTTTCGGTGAGATGGAGGTCTGGGCGCTGGAGGCCTACGGCGCCGCCCACAACCTGCAGGAAATCCTGACCATCAAGTCGGACGACGTCACCGGTAGGGCCAAGACCTACGAAGCCATCGTCAAGAACGAGGATATCCTCCAGCCGGGCGTGCCCGAATCGTTTAAGGTATTAGTTAAGGAATTACAGAGCCTGGGGCTGGCCATCGAGGTCATCAACGAAGAGGAGAGGGCCAGCGCTGAGGAAGCCAAGGAAGCCGCCGAAGGCGAAGCGGAAGGCGCAGAGGCCGAGATGCCTAAGCTGGAAGCGGCGCTGGGGACTGCCGAAGAAGGCGAGGCCCCCAAGGCCGAAGAGGAAGGCGAAGCCCCTAAAGCTGAGCTGGAACCTGAGGCCGCTAAAGAAGAAGCCGAAGCCCCCAAGGCCGAGGTAGAGCCCACCGAAGAAGAGGTTGAAGCCCTTAAAGCCAAACTGGAGGCCGAGGTGGAAAAACCCAAGGCCCCCAAGTCTAAAAAGGCCAAGGCTGAAAAAGAGGAAGCCCCTGAAGCCGAGGTCGAACCAGAGGATACCGAGGCCCTTAAAGCCAAGCTGGAGGCCGAGGCCGAGGCGGGACAACCCAAGGCACCCAAGGCTAAGAAAGCCAAGGCCAAGGCCGAAAAAGAGGAAGCCCCTGAAGCCGAGGCGGCCCCAGAGGATACCGAGGCTCTTAAAGCCAAGCTGGAGGCCGAGGCCGCCAAGGATAAACCGAAGACCAAAGCCAAAAAGGCCAAGGCCGAAGAGGAAGCCCCTAAAGCCGAGCTAGAGACTAAGGCCACCGAAGAGGATACCGAGGACCTCCAGGCCAAGCTGGAGGCTGAGGCCGGCGGAGGAAAACCCAAGGCTAAGAAGACCAAGGCTAAAGATAAAAAAGAGCCAGAGGTAAAGGAATAAAATGCTGGAAGTTAACGATTTTGACGCTATCCGTATCTCGCTGGCTTCGCCAGAGCAGATTCGTAGCTGGTCTTACGGCGAGGTCACCAAGCCCGAGACGGTCAACTACCGCACCCTGAAACCGGAGAGGGACGGGCTCTTTTGCGAGCGCATCTTCGGCCCCACCAAGGACTTCGAATGCTACTGTGGCAAGTACAAGCGGATACGCTACAAGGGCGTCATCTGCGACAAGTGCGGTGTTGAGGTCGCCCGCGCCAAGGTAAGGCGCGAGCGTATGGGCCACATCGAGCTGGCCTGCCCGGTGAGCCACATCTGGTTCGCCAAGGGCATCCCCAGCCGACTGGGGCTGCTGCTCGACCTTTCGCCGCGCAGCCTAGAGCGCGTCCTCTACTTTTCGCACTATATTATTACCTCCGTAGACGAGGAGGCGCGCCAGGAAGCCATCAAGCAGCTGGAGGAGAACTACCTGGAGCAGGCAGAGGCCAAGCAGAACGAGGTCGACGCCGCCATCACCGAGGCGGAAAAGGCGGGAGCAACCGTAGAGGACATCACCAAGATGCGGCAGGGCCTGGCCGAGGAAAAGGCACAGATGGAGGAGAAACTCACCGCTGATATCGAACAGCTCAGAGACCTGCGCCAGAACTCCCTGCTCACCGAAAGCCAGTACCTCGACCTGAATCAAAAATTCGAGACGGTCTTTAGCGCTGATATGGGCGCCGAAGCCATCCTGCAATTACTCAAGGACATCAACCTCAACGAGCTGCGCAAAGACCTGCTCATAGAGACGCGTTCCGCTTCGGGGCAGCGCCGCCGCAAGGCGGCCAAACAGCTGCAGGTGGTGGAGGCCTTCCGCCGTAGCGGCAACAAACCGGAGTGGATGATTTTAACCGTACTGCCCGTGCTGCCCCCCGACCTGAGGCCCATGGTGCAGCTGGACGGCGGCCGCTTCGCCACCAGCGACCTCAACGACCTTTACAGGAGGGTCATCAACCGCAACAACCGTCTGCGCCACCTGCTGGAGATAGAGGCACCGGCGGTTATCATCCGCAACGAGAAGCGGATGCTCCAGGAAGCGGTTGATTCCCTGATTGATAACGGCCGACGGGGGCGGGCTATCTCAGTGAGCGGTAATCACAAGCTAAAGTCGCTCTCCGACATGCTGCGGGGTAAACAGGGGCGCTTCCGCCAGAACCTGCTGGGTAAGCGGGTGGACTACAGCGGACGTTCGGTTATCGTCGTCGGGCCAGAACTAAAGCTAAATCAGTGCGGCCTGCCGCGAAGAATGGCCGTGGAACTATTTAAGCCCTTTATTATGCGCCGCCTTATGGAGCAGGGCCTGAGCCACAACATCAAGAGCGCCCGCCGCCTGGTAGAGCGCAATAAGCCCGAGGTCTACGACATACTGGAAGAGGTGGTCAAGGAACAGCCGGTGCTGCTCAACCGCGCCCCCACCCTGCACCGCCTCAGCATCCAGGCCTTCGAGCCCGTGCTCATCGACGGCAGCGCCATCCAGATACACCCCCTGGTCTGCTCCGCCTTTAACGCCGACTTCGACGGCGACCAGATGGCCGTCCACGTCCCCCTTTCCAAGGCGGCGGTCAGGGGCGCCCAGGAAACCATGCTCAGCACCCATAACATGCTCCTGCCCAGTTCGGGCGAACCCATCGTCACCCCCACCCTGGACATGGTTCTCGGCTGCTACTACCTGACCACGGTCATACCCGGGGCTAAGGGCGAGGGAAGTATACTGGGCAGCTTCGAGGAAGCCAAGCTCAGATACGAGCTGGGGCACATTGACCTCAGGGCCGAAATCGAGGTCAGGAAAGAGCAGGAAAACGGGAAGAGGATTAAGACCAGCGTGGGACGCATCATCTTTAACGAGGTATTGCCCGCCCAGCTGGGTTTCTATAACGAAAGCATCGACAAGACGAGCCTGAAACAGATAGTCACCGACTGCTACAAGCTCCTCCCCAACGAGGAGACGGCGGCAGTGGTGGACAGCATCAAACAGCTGGGCTTCCGCTACGCCACCAAATCGGGGACGACCATCGCCATGAGCGATATCCAGGTCCCCGCCAGCAAGCCCAAGCTCCTGGAGGAGGCAGGGGAGAGGGTGGCTATCATTGAAAACCAGTATAACAAGGGCCTCATCACTGAGGACGAAAAGTATAACAACACCATTGGCGTCTGGATGGAGACCACGGATAAAATTACCGACGTCATCTCCCAGACGCTCGACCGCTACGGCGGCATCTATATGATGGCCACCTCGGGAGCCAAGGGTAACATCTCCCAGATAAGGCAGATGGCGGGCATGCGCGGCCTGATGACCGACCCCGCGGGTAAGATTATTGACTTCCCTATTAAGTCGGGGCTGCGCGAGGGCCTGAGCGTGCTGGAGTATTTCATCTCCACCCACGGCGCCCGCAAGGGTCTGGCTGATACGGCGCTACGAACCTCGGACAGCGGCTACCTGACCCGACGCCTCATTGATGTCGCCCAGGACGTTATCACCCGCGAGGAGGACTGCGGCACCACCGACGGCGTCTGGATAACCGAGCCGAAGCCAGGCGAACTACTGCCCCCGCTGGCCGAAAGGATTGTGGGACGGCTGGCCGCCAGCAAGGTGGTCAAGCCCAAGACCAAGAAAGTAATCGTCGACCGCAACGAGGAAATCGACGAAGAGAAGGCCAAAGAGATTGTCGAGGCGGGCGTAACCAAGGTCCAGGTGCGCTCTCCGTTGAGCTGTCACTCACGGCACGGCGCCTGCCAGCGCTGCTACGGGCGCGACCTTGCCCGCGGGCATCTGGTCGAGCCCAACACCGCCGTAGGCATCATCGCCGCCCAGAGTATCGGCGAGCCTGGCACCCAGCTTACGCTGCGTACCTTCCACACCGGTGGGGTAGTGGGGCTGGATATCACCAGCGGTCTGCCCCGCGTGGAAGAGCTTTTCGAAGCCAGGCCGCCCAAGGGCCAGGCCATCATCTCAGAGATAGACGGCACCGCCGAGGTCGTCGATAGCGAGGAAGGCAAGCTCATCAAGGTCAGCAGCTTCGAGGTCTACCGTGACGAATACCCGCTGCCCAAAGGCTGGAAGGCGGCCGTCAAGAAGGGGCAGTCGGTGGACATCGGCGCCGTGCTGGCCAATCCGCCCAAGCCGAAGAAGACCAAGGCCAAGGCCAAAGCTAAAACCAAAGCTAAAGCCAAAGACGAAGCCGAGGACACCGAGCTAACCGAAGATAGTCCCATCCTGGCTCGCGTCGCTGGCGAGGTATCCATAGAAGACGACCAGTTGGTCATCAGTTACATGGAGGAGCAGCAGCAGGAGTACGCTGTACCCGCCAGCGCCCACATCAGGGTGAAGGACAAAGAGCACATTAAGGCGGGGCAGCAGCTCACCGAGGGTTCCATCAACCCGCAGGACATACTGCATATCCTGGGCAAGGAAGCCGCCCAACAGTATCTGGTGGATGAGGTGCAGAAGGTCTACCGCTCCCAGGGCGTCAACATCAACGACAAGCATATAGAGGTTATCGTCCACCGCATGCTCTCCAAGGTGCGTATCGATTCCTCGGGCGACACCGACCTGGTGCCCGGTGAATTGATTGATATCTTCCGCTACGAGGACATAAACGCCAAGGTGCTGGCGGAGGGGGGCGAGCCTGCCACCGCCCACTCGGTGCTGATGGGCATAACCCGCGCCTCGCTCAATACCGACAGCTGGCTGGCGGCCGCTTCCTTCCAGGAGACGACCAGGGTGCTAACCGAGGCCGCCGTCAAGGGCGAAATCGACCGACTGGTCGGCCTTAAAGAGAACGTCATCATCGGCAAGCTCATCCCCGCCCGTTCCCCGGTTTCCGAGGAAGCGCTGGCGCTGGAAGCGGCCGAAGCAGCCGCCGCTGCTCTCGAAGGCGAAAAAGTACCGACCCTGGAAGCGGGCGAAGAGACCAGCGCCGAAGCCGAGGGAGAGGCACCGACTGCGGAGACCGAGGCAGAACCCAGCGCGGAAGCTGAAGAAACGCCCACCGCCGAAGCCGAGGAGACATCCGAAGCGAAAGCTGAGGAAGAGATCAAAGAGTCTGAGGATACTAAAGAAGCCGAAGAGACCCCGAGCGCGGAGGCTACTGAAGATACAAAAGAGACCGAGGATTCCGAGAAAGACTAAGTCCCACTCCCCTATTAAAATCGAGCCGCCTTTTTGGGGCGGCTCTTTGTTTTGGCCCGAATTATATGTGTTATAATGACTTAACCAGAGGAGAAGAGAAATCGAGCGCATCGTTTCGGGCAAGCCCAAGACCGAGGACACCACCCTTGACACCAGCCTCCGCCCCCACCGCTTTGACGACTTTACCGGGCAGGATAAGGTCAAGGATAACCTGAAGATAGCCATCGCTGCGGCTAAAGGCCGTGGGGATTCTTTGGACCATATCCTGCTCTACGGCCCACCGGGACTGGGCAAGACCACGCTGGCTAATATCATCGCTGCCGAGATGGGGGTCAACCTTAGAATCACCTCAGGCCCCGCCATAGAGCGTACCGGAGACCTGGCGGCCATCCTGACCAACCTGCACAAACACGACGTCCTGTTCATTGACGAGATTCACCGCCTCAACCGCGCCGTGGAAGAGGTACTTTACCCCGCCATGGAGGACTTCGGGCTCGATATCGTCATCGGCAAGGGGGCGGGCGCCCGCAGCCTGCGCCTCAACCTGCCCGACTTTACCCTCATTGGCGCCACTACCCGCTTCGCCCTGCTCAGTCCGCCTTTGCGTGACCGCTTCGGCGCCGTCTATCGCCTCGATTTCTACGACGAGGCGGCTATAAAGGCTATACTGGGGCGCTCGGCCACTATCCTGGAGGTGAAGGCGGAGGGGGAGGGCTTAAGCGAGATAGCGCGCAGAGCTAGAGGCACCCCGCGCGTGGCCAACCGCCTGCTCAAAAGGGTGCGGGACTATGCCCAGGTCAAGGCCGAGGGCGTGGCCACGAAAGCAGTGGCCATCGAGGCGCTCTCTAAGCTGGAGGTGGACGGCATCGGGCTGGACGAGGTGGACCACAAGGTGCTGAATACTATCATTGAGAAATTCAACGGTGGGCCGGTGGGCCTGGATACCATTGCCGCCGCCATCAGCGAGGATGCTGATACCATCATGGACGTCTACGAGCCTTACCTTTTACAGCTCGGCTTCCTGGAAAGGACGCCCCGAGGCCGACTGGCCACCCAGCTCGCTTATGAGCACCTGGGCCTGCCCTACAACAAAAAGTCACCCCAGGGCAAGCTGCTCTAGCTCCTTTACCCCACCCCCCAAAGTATTTTTACCCACACCAACCCACCCTATAAACGTCTTTCTAAGGGGGACTTCGTCCCCCTTAAGAACCCCCAAAACGGGGGTGGGGAGAGAAGTTTATAGAATTCACACTTCTGTAGGGTGGGTATTGGGAGGGAAAAAGACCTGGGGGTGGGGCGGCCGTAACCCAGAAGGAATTCTAGAGGGAGAAGCCCCTCTAAGGGTGGGTAGGGCGGGTCAGAACAACGTTCGATAACAAAGGTGGGGTGGTAAAGGGGGAACGGAGTCCCCAAAAAGAAGCCAATAGAGTTCACGCCTCTTTTTTATAAACTAATGTAAAGCACACTTGACATTTAGTAATGTATACCTTACAATATAGCCTGTCTGAGTTAGCTGAGGAGGATATAGATATGGCACCGTTACAGAAAAGGGCCTTTTACGGCCTGATAGTATGCGTCCTGTGGGCAATAGCGCTGGTGGTTATATTCATAACCAGGGGCGGCATCGACAGCCTTGTTGCCGACCGCGGCTCCGAGGCGTTGCTGGTCGGGACGCTGATAACTGGTTTTCTGGCCTACGTAATCACGCTAATGGCGACGAGGGGTAAGCGGGGGGAGGTCACTATGGACGAAAGGGACAGAGCCATACTGGCCAAAGCCAGGGCGACGCAGCTGTGGTCGGCTATGCTCACCCTGGCCGTCTGGGCGGTCTCCTTAAGCCGAATATACTCGGAACAGGGGCTGCTTCCTGTGGAATACCTGTATCTCATTACTATGTCTACCTGGATTGTGGTGGTGGTTACCGAGAATGCGGCCATCCTCATCGGCTACCGAAGAAGCTAGAAAGGAGAGGAGTATGGCACCACTACAGAAAAGGGCCTGGTGGGGGCTGGGAGTGGGAGTGGCTTTTACCATCGCCTTCGTGTTGGTTTTCGTCCTGAAGGGGGGTATCGAGGCCTTCGATGCCGACCAGACCTTCCGGATAATCATCGACGTGCTCTGGATAGGGGCGCTGTTAACCCACCTTGTCATCATGGATGTCACCCTGCGCAAGGCAGTGGTGGACGAGAGGGACAAAATGATTCGAGACCGGGCACCCCGCATCCAGTGGCTAGCGGTCATCTTTACGCTGGCGGCCTGGGTCATCGTCCTCAACGAGGTCTACCAGGCAACCAGCCTCATACCGGCCACCTATCTCTACGTGATGTTCATGTCGGTGCTCGTGGCGAGCTGGCTGGCGCTGTCGCTGGGTATCATAATCGGCTACTGGAGAGCGAACCGAAGTGGCTAGGATAAGCAATCAAATTCGCAGGCTGCGCTTTGAGAACGGCGAGATGACGCAGGAGGAGCTGGCCCAGCGCGCCGGCTGTACCCGCCAGACCATAATCGCCCTGGAGCAGGGCAAGTACGTGCCCTCTATAGAGCTGGCTTTTAAGATAGCTAAAGCCTTCGGCGTAGCACTGGAAGAGGTCTTTCAATACGAGGGTTAAGGGAGGCAGGTGATTTACTATATCGCCTACATTTACTACAATAGGAAATACAGCGGTAAGAAATGAAGCAACAGCCCACCATTGAAACCGAGCGTTTAATACTGAGGCCCTATCGTCTCGAAGACGCCGCCGAGCTGCAAAGGCTCATCGGCGAGCGCGACGTTGTCTCGACGATGACCAATGTGCCCCACCCCTATGAGGACGGCATGGCCGAAGAGTGGATTGGCGGGCGTCGGGAGAGCTTTGAAAAGGGGCAGACGGTTGACTTTGCCATCACCCACCGTGAGGAGGGCTATTTCATCGGCGGTATCAGTCTACTCGACATCGACCAGCCGTCCCAGCGCGCCGAAATCGGCTACTGGATTGGCAAGCCCTACTGGCGAAAGGGCTACGGCACCGAGGCGGCTAAAGCTATCGTGAAATACGGCTTCGAGACGCTGGGGTTGAACCGAATCAACGGAAGACATTTCGTGCGCAACCCCGCCTCGGGGCGAATCCTTGAGAAAATCGGCATGAAACACGAGGGCCGCCAAAGGCAGGCCTTTAAGAAATGGGGCCAGTTCGAAGATTGGGAGCTTTACGGGATTCTAAGAAGCGATTATGAAGAGGGTCTTAGTCCATAGCTGCTGCGCCCACTGCGCCGCCTACACTATCGAGCACTGGCGACAGCAGGGCTACGAGGTGAGCGCGCTCTGGTACAACCCCAACATCCACCCCTACACCGAGCACCAGAAAAGGCTGGAAGCGATGCAAACGCTGGCTGAGAAGATGAACATACCCCTGATAGACCGGGGCGGCTATGACATCGTCGACTACTTCAGGGGGGTGGTGGGCAACGAGGCCGAGCGCTGCCGGCACTGCTTTAGGTTACGGCTAACCAGGACCGCCGAAACCGCCAAAGAGATGGGCTTCGACGCCTTCACCACCACCCTGCTCATCAGCCCTCACCAGAAGCATGATTTACTAAAGGAAATCGGCGAGGAATTGGGCGGGGAGGTGGCGTTTCTCTACGCTGACCTGAGGAAGCGCTACTCGGACAGCCGCCACCTCACCAAGCCGATGGACTTGCACCGCCAGCAGTACTGCGGCTGCATCTACAGCGAGTGGGAGCGCTACGGCGAGACAAAGATAAAGGGGAGTCCTTCTTAAGAAGGACTCCCCCCTTCCCCCTCTCTTAGTATCAGTCCGCGATGGCGTAAGCCACCTGGACAGTAAGGGTAACCTCCAACTCTCCGGGGCTGATTGAGGTCTCGTAACCCTCAGCCGATGGCGCCATCACATCCATACCCCTGTAATCTACAGGGGAATAAATAGTGCCCTCCGAGATGTAGGTCGGTAAACCCAACTCGACTCCAGCCAGGTCGGCCAACTGCTCGGCCTTTTCTTTGGCATCATCCATGGCCTCTTCCCGTGCCTCTTCGTAGTAATCCGAAGGGTCGTCGACAGAGAAGGCGATGTTGTTAATGCGGATGAGGTCTCCGCCGGCCTCGGCCGCGGCATCAATGACGGTGCCGACGTTATCTATATCTCTTATCTTGGCCGTCACCATATTGGTCACCCGATAACCGATGACAACGTACTCGTCATCATCCCAGCGGGTAACCTGGTCGATGTTGAAATACTGAGTCTGGATGTCGTCCTCGTCCACGCCATTATCGGTCAGGGCGTCCATTACCGCATCCATGGCCCCCATCGCCTGTTCTTGAGCCTCGGCCACCGTGTCCGCCTGAGCCTCAACGCCTAACCAGAGGGTAGCCAGGTCGGGGACTACGGTGACTTCACCCTGGCCGCTGACCCAGATGCCTTCCTGCTGGTTATTTATGTCTATCGTACCAATATTGGTCGGGCCCGCCGTGCAGGCGGAAAAGCCCGTCAGGGAAAGCACCAGCGCCAGACCTATAACCACCACACCCACTCCTAATAGCAAATTCCGTTTCATGATTCACCTCCTTTCATGAATTGCTGTTATGGCTTCCAAATATATATAACGAAGGAGTCAGCGTTTGGTTAGTGCTAATGCCAGCGAATTTGGGGAAGGGTGGGTTATGACAGGGCTCGGAAGACCTCTTCGTAGCCGTCTTCCAGCACCGCCAGCGCCTCCAGCAGGGCCTCTCGCGCCTCTTCGGGCACTTCGTCCAGCACGGCCAACATCACGGCGGTGTTGTTATCCGCTGAAACCGCCACCCTTACGGTAATCTCTGCCCAATTCTGGGGCTGGCCCCGACCCCCCTCATCCAACACCGACGGCGGGGGAGGCGATGGTGCTTCCTCGCCACTATCGGTATCCGGTATCGATAGCATCGGTGCGGCTTCATTGGTGACGTCACCGGCACCGCCAACCTTCAGCTCCGAGGCCAGGACGACCAGCGTGTCCAGGCGCTCGTCAAGGCGGTCAGTGAGCACCTCCACCTGCTCAGCGTCGCCCTTTTCGGCCATATAGACTATCTCGGTCACCCGCCTGTCGGCAAAGTCGGAGCAGAGCTGCGCCTTGCCCAGGTCAGAGGTGGTCAGGGCCATCTGCACCTGCTCGGTGGCCAGCTTGACCGGATAGAGGATGCTATCGGGCATACTGTTGCTGGCGGCGGCTACGGTGCCTCCTCCCGCCAGCAGCACGACGAGGAAGATGGCCAGCGCCGTCGCCCAGCGCGGTACCCACCCCCAGAAGGAGCGGCGTTGGGGGGCGGCCTTTTCCTGCAGGGCCGAGCGGAAGCCGTACCTGGCCCTGGCCTTGAACTCGGACCGCGGCTCAACCGACGAGGCTGCCTTGACCGCCAGCACTGTCTCCAGCAGGGGCTTTAGCTCGTCGGCCTGCTCCGGATAGCGGACCAGGCACTGCTCGAGGGTCTCGCCCGCCAGTATCCGTTCCAGGCATTCGTCGAATATATTATCGAATTCTTTCTTTTTCATTGTTCCGTCACCAACATCGTCCGCCGCAGGGCGACGATGGCGCTGTGCTGCAGCGCCTTTACCGCCCCATGGCTCTTGCCCATAACCTTGGCCACCTGGGCGATGGACAGCTCGCTGGTAAAGCGCAGCGAGATTACCTCGCGCTGCGCCTCGGTCAGGCGCTTGGTCGCCTCAAGCAGCCGCTCGACATCCATCTTACGCTCGGTGGTGGCGTGTGGACTATCACCGCTGCTCAGCGAATCGTCCAGGGGAACCGAAACGCGCTTTTTCTTTTTTCTAAGGTGGTCTACTGCCTGGTTGTGGGCAATGCGGAAGAGCCAGGCAGAGAAGGGGGCTCCCTTCCAGCGGAAGGAGGAGATTGACCGGAGCGCTTTTAGGAAAACCTGCTGGGTCATATCTTCCGCCTCCATCTCATTGCCTACCCTCAGAGCCAGATAGCGATAAATCTTATCAAAGTTCTCCTCGTACAGCTGGGCAAATGCCTCCGGGTCGTTCTTTTGCGCCCGCCGCACCAGGCTTTCTTCACCTTGCACCTGACAACCCTCTCTAGATTAGGGCAACTACGGTGTTGTCCTGTGCATATAGTATAACGAAGCAAAGGGTAAAAAGATAGTTGGGAGAACTCACAAATGCCTACACCCCACCTTGTTAGCGGACGTCTTTCTGACCCACCCAATACCCACCCTATAAGGGTGCAACCTCTATAGACTTCTCTCCCCACCCCCCCAGGTTGTTATACCCACACCAACCCGCCCTATAAACGTTTTTCTAAGGGGGCTTCGCCCCCTTAACAACCCCCTGAAACACAGGTGGGACTAACGTCCCTTTGAGGATGTTTTTAAGAGGGGGTGAAACCCCCTCTTTACCTTAAAAGGGTGGTGGGTGGGAATAGATTAAAACGGGTGGGGGGGAAAGATCGCTGGGTTCTATGCTAAAATAATCTTGACGAGGAAGGAATTTTAGGGTGCAACTGCGCTTAATGAAAGAAGAAGACGTCCCCCAGGTCACCGCCATCGACCGCGAGGCCTTCCCTACCCTCTGGCCGCCAGCCAACTACGAACGCGAGATGAAAAACGGCCTGGCACACTACATTGTCGCCGGTGACGAGGGAGACTATATCATAGGTTTTGCTGGCCTCTGGCTGCTGGTGGACGAAGCCCACATCACCAACATCGCCGTGCGGGAAAAGCACCGCCGCCAAGGGATAGGTGAAACCCTGCTCATCGCCATTATCGAGCTGGCTGGCGAGCTGGGGGCCAACAGCATGACGCTGGAGGTGCGCGCCTCCAACACCGAAGCCCAGAAGCTCTACGCCAAGTACGGCTTTGTTAAAGTGGGGCTGCGTCGCGGTTACTACACCGATAACCGTGAGGACGCGGTGCTGATGACGCTGGAAGGTGTCAGGTCGGTCGAGGTCAAGAAAAGGCTGGAGAGCTTGAAGCGGGCGCACAATGAGGCTATGAAACTCCTAACCGAAAAGGGGTTATGAAGGCGGCGCTTTCTCGTCTTCGGCAGGCTTTTTCCTATCCTTATTCAGGGCGTACCATTCTTCGAGCCCCTGCCGACTTTTGGCCAGCGGCTCTCTTAGTCTATCCATCTTGATGCCAGCCAGGTAGCTCAGCGATTTTTGCCGCTTGGCCAGCTCTATCTCTTTATTAAAGCCCTCAGCGATTCCGTAGGTGTCCGCCAGCGTAGTGTGCAGGCCCGGGCCGATATAGTCCAGCTTATCTTTATGCCGCTGCCAGTGGCCCGTCTTGAACTTCTGGTACTGCCACTGGAGGAGGAAAGCCTCCAACAGCTTCTGGTTATGGTCTATCTCAGCAATCAGGCTTTTGACCACTCCCAGCCGCCGTTTCTGCTCCTGCTGTTTGCGCAGGAAGATGTTGAAGATGATGAAGATAAGGACCGGTATTACGTAAGCGAGAATTTGGCCTATTTCCGACCAGTCGAAGTCCAAAGACTGCCCCCTATCTTAGATTCCAAGCTAGAATTAAACCACAAACCACCTGCCGTGTCCATTGAAAATCGTATTTGACAAAAGCCGATAAAAGCTAATAGACTTCTATACTATAACAGTACGTTCCGATAACTATAAAGCGGGGGTGATTACGATGGCCGGTAAAGAAGTAAAGATAAGACCCATGGAGCGTGGCGACATCGACGCCATGTTGGCCGTTTACAAAAAAATCCAAGAGGAAAAGATACCCGGCGTTAAGCGCAGCCGCTTAAGCTACCGGGGCGATATGACCTTTGATGAAGTGGTCTCGACTGACCCCGGCGGTTCGCTCGACCTTAGTCTGGTCGCCGAGGTTGATGGCAATGTCATCGGCTTTATCTGGGGGCGGCTGGCCTTCGCCGGCATACCCGTCGACGAAGTGGGCATTATCCACGTGCTAGTCGTTGACCCCGACTATCAGAAGCAGGGCATCGCCACCAAGCTGGTGAACGCCATGGTCAAGCGCTGCCACGACCGAGGGGTGAACACGCTGCGCGCCATCATCGATGAGCGCCACTGGGAGCTGCAGAACTACTTCCAGGGGCTGGGCTTCAAGCGCAGCGAGTTAGTCATTTACACCAAAACGGCTAAGGACTAGCCCCCTTCTTCACCAGCAGGCATATATTCCGTGAAAAAGCCTTTAGCGGAAAGTGATAGGCGCTTTCGGGGAAAGATTTTATTATCTCAAAGCCGGCTTGCTTTACCAGCTTTTGCAGTTCGCCATAGGAGAAGAGGTAGTAGCGGCGGTAGAGGGTCTGGTCTTTTTGCCGCCAGGGGACTTCTACCTCTTTTCGCTTAAACCAGAAACGGGGCTGCCACTTATTCCAGACGGTGATAAAGGCTTCACCACCGGGTTTGAGCACGCGTTTCAATTCCTTCAATGCCTCCAGGTGTTCCCCACCCCCCAGGTGGTGGTAGGTGGCCACCGCTATCGCCCAGTCAAAGCCCCCGTCGGGATAGGGCAGCTGGCGGACATCGGCCTCTTTAAGCTCGACGTTGAAGCCGAATTTCCGAGCGTATTTTTCAGCGAGTTTGAGCATCTCAGCGGAGAAGTCCACCCCGTATAGCTCGAAGCCGTCTTTAAAGGGCAAAAAGTCGGGCCCGTGGGCGCAGCCGACGTTGAGCAGCTTGCCTTTTCGCCAGCGGCGGGCCAGCGCCTCAAGCTCGGTCTGAAAGATAGACCAGTGGCGGTAGTTATACCAGCTCGGGGCTATACGGTCAAAGATTTCTTTGTTGTTCACCCTACTACCTTTGTTTCGTTCTCTCCACCCCACTCTGTTAGCGTACGTCTTTCTGACCCACCCAAATCCCACCCTATAAGGGTGGTACCCCTTATATATCCCCCTTTAGGGTTACGCCCCACCCCTAATTGGGGGGTTTGAAAGGGGGCTTTGCCCCCTTTCTACCTTAAAGGGCGGCGGGTGGGAATAGATAAAATCGGGGTGAGGCGGACCACCCCCATTTCTCTCTATGACTAAAATTTGCTACACTGTTTATGGCATAAGATGAAGAAATTTGCAAGGACGATATCGGGGGTGACACCGGTTGCGGTGATGACCGAGCCGCTAAAATGCCCGGGAAACTGCGTCTATTGCCCCACCTACTCATCCACCCCCCAGAGCTACACCCCGGAATCGCCGGCGGTCTTGCGGGCGATAAGGTGCGACTACGACGCCACCAAGCAGGTTAAGATGAGGTTGAAGGTCTTGAGCGAGATGGGACACCCTACCGACAAGGTGGAGCTGATCGTGATGGGGGGCACCTTCCTCGCCTTTCCCGAAGACTACCAGTACCGCTTCATCAAGGAGTGCCTCGACGGGATGAATGGCGAGAAGTCCACCGACCTGGAGGAAGCCAAAGAAAGCAACCAGACGGCCAGGCACCGCTGTACCGGGCTTTGCATCGAGACCCGCCCCGACTGGTGCGGGGAAAAGGAGATAGAGCGCATGCTTAAGTTCGGCGCTACGCGGGTCGAGCTGGGCGTGCAGCTGCTCGACGACGAAATATATAAACTGACGCGGCGGGGACACAACGTCGAGGATGTGGTCAAGGCGACGGCTTTATTGCGACGGCACGGCTTCAAGGTTCACTACCACTGGATGCCGGGGCTGCCTGGCTCCACGCCCGAGCACGATTTGGAGCTTTCCCGAATGCTCTTCGATGACGAGCGCTTCAGGCCCGACGGCCTGAAATTATACCCCACCATGGTGGTCGAGGGTACCGAGCTGGAGAAATGGTACCAGGAGAACCGTTACCAGCCCTACGACATTAAAACCATGGTCGAGCTTATGATTAAGATTAAGTCCATCGTGCCCAAGTACGTACGGATTTCGCGGGTGCTGCGCGATATCCCCGCCAAGTTCATCACGGCGGGCTGCAAGGACTCGCTAAGAGGACCAGTCAAGCAGCAAATGAAGCGGAGGGGCATCGAGTGCCGCTGCATCCGCTGCCGTGAGTATGGCCATCGGGCGCGCGAGGACAGAGAAATAGGCGAACCCAGGCTGGTGCGATTGGACTACGAGGCGGCGGGGGGTAAGGAGATATTCCTCTCTTTTGAGGACGAGGCTGAAACCCTTTTCGGGCTGTTGCGATTAAGGATTCAGGACAACGGAAGTCCGGCGATTATAAGGGAGTTGCATGTCTACGGGCCCGAGGTGCCCCTCTCCGAGCAGAGTAGAGAGGCGGCCCAGCACAAGGGCTTGGGCAAAGCGTTGATGCAGGAGGCGGAGCGCATCGCTGCCGAGGAGTTCGGAGCGCAGCAAATGACCATTCTGAGCGGTGTCGGCGCCCGGGAATACTACCGCACCGAGTTCGGCTACCAATCGCAGGGGGACTACATGGTCAGGGATTTTGGCTAGTAGTCTTCCTTTTCCAACTCCAGCAGGCGCCTGTCCCCGATGCCAAAGTGGTGGGCGATTTCGTGGCGGACCACCCGACCAATCTCAGCCGCAATCTTGTCTACGTCGCCACGGCACTTGGCTTCAATCGGCCTCTGGAAGATGGTTATCTTATCGGGGGGCACCAGCCCGTAATGCCCGCCGCGCTTGGTAATGGGTACGCCCTGGTAAAGACCAAGCAATGCGTAGCGGTTCCTCAATCCCAGGCTGTCCAGCTCTTCTCGCGTGGGCCAGTCTTCCACCACCACGTCGACGTTCTCCAGACGAGCGTGAAATTCATCTGGCAGGCTCTCCACCACCCTTTCTACCAGCCATTCGAATCTGGCCCTATCCATACCCCCTAGTCCTTGCCCCTCTGGCGAAAACGCCAGACGACCCACAGAATCAGCGCACAGAGAACAATCCCGCTGGCCAAAAGCATGCTGGCGACTATTACACTCAGGGGCGAAGAGGCATTGGACGAGGGAACAAAGCGGATAAAGTGAATGATGCTGCCGATGATACCCCCGCCGGCAATCACCGTAGCCGCTATCGCCACCGGCAGGCTGCGCAGCTTTTTCAGGCTGGGCCTGATGGCCAGATAAAGAAGCAGGGCGTAGGTAGCCAAGATAGCCACCAAGAGCAGGCTGATGACGGCGAAGCTACCTGCATGGCTAACGACGGCCAGCGCCCAGACCAGGCGGGTAATGGCTGCCCCCAACGCCAGGGTCAGCGCCACGATGACCCATACCCTTAGATAAAGGCTTTTCAATAGTTATCCCTTAAGTGGTCTATCGCCCACTGCACCACGTCCTCGCCCTCCAGCTCAAGCTCATAGTCGGGGTATATACCCTCGCCCTCAATGAGCCGACCGTCGGGGAGGAACCAACGGGCATTGGTGATATAAATCGCTGAGCCGTCACTGAGCTGGAGGAGAATATTGGCGCTACCCTTGCCCAAGGTCCTGGCGCCAGCGATGGTGGCCCGCCCGTAATACTGCAAAGCCCCCGTCACCACTTCGCTGGCGCTGGCACTGTATTCATCTACCAGAACCACCATGGGCAGGTAGCTGGTTATTCCGCCCGGTTTTACCTGGTAAACATCACGATTCCCTTCATTATTGACCACCTCAACCACCACCCCCTCCTTCAGGAAAAGGCTGGTGACATCAATCGCCGCCTCCAGCGGACCGCCGAGATTGCCGCGCAGGTCAAGGATTATGCCCTCAGCCCCCTCTTGCGCCATGGTTGTCATCGCTGGCAGCAGTTCCTCAGCCGTGCGCGTGGTGAAATCGATGATATTGATATAGGCGATTTCTTCCCTCATCTCGAAGTAGACGCTGGGCACCTCGATGACCGTCCTGACTACCGAAATAAGCTCAGGTTCAGTCTCGCCCTCATGCAGGATAAGCAGCTCGACCGTCGTCCCCTCGGGGCCCTGAACCATGAGCACCGCCTCGGTCAGGCTCATCTCCTCCGTGGGCTGGCCGTCGATTTCCAGGACAATATCGCCCGCCCTAATGCCGGCCACGTCCGCGGGAGAACCGGCAATGGGGGCCACAATTATCAGCTGGTCGTCCTCAGCCGTCACGTAGGCACCGATACCCTCAAACTCGCCCTCCAGGCCCTGCAAACTAAGCTGGTAGGTTTCGGCATCCAGGTAGGCGGCATAGGGGTCACCCAACGCCTCTAGCATACCCTCGATGGCTCCCTGGGCCAGGGCCTCGGTGTCTATCTGGTCGTTCTCCACATACTGGCTGAGTATTATCTCCCAGGCCTGCTCGACAGCATCGAAGTCGCTCTGCGACGAGGTGCCGTCATCGATTTGAAGGTCTTCATTGATAAAACAGCCCGCCGCCAAAGAAAGGGCAATAATCACCGTCAGCAACAGGCCCAGCGCTATCTTTATCTTCTTGGACATCAGACTCACTCTCCCATGAATTTTGCCTCACACAAGGCTATCTTATCAAAGCGGAGGAATAAAAGAAAGGGAAGAGGGGTTAGTTGGAGACGACGGCATCCACCAGGCGGATGGTATCGTCGATGTCAGTCAGGCTGAAGGAAAGGCCCCGTTCTCTTAAGTCGGTATAGCCCAGCCCCCGAAAGAGCCTCTGCCCCGCCACCCGACACATCTCATCGTACAGGTCGGGCCAGCCTTTCCCCTGACGTTGGAGGCAGAAGAGTATGAAATCTCGTATTATCGGGTCGACTGTCTGCATACCGGCTTTCTTAAAAGAATTAACCCTTCGGTACTTCAATATATGACCAATCCGACCCGACTGACAAACTCATTGAGGGCGGCTGACCTTGTGTTTTTAACCCCGATTACGCTTTAAAATAAGCGTTTTCTCTCCGTTTCTCAACGCCAAGCTGAAAGGGCAGGAGTTGCGGCAAAGAGGCCAAGTCCCTGATTGTCAGCTTGATATCACACAAAATGGACGATTGTTACTCAAGGTAAACAAACCGTCCTTTTGTTCAATAGTGATTAAACAGCAGGGCCAGGCGAGAATTACTCAATAACCAGAACATCCCATATCTTCAGTTCCGGGACTATAAGTTGAAGGTTAAAGTCAGAAAAAACATAATCCAAAATCTGTTCCTCTTCAAAGTCTGGGGACAGGATTTTAACCATAGCAGGTTTTTCCTCTGTCGGAAGATTGATTGAAACCAGGATACTCTCTTTCTCAATAACTCCCTCATTCAAGTCAAAATCATAATTGATAAGATGGACAACAATTTGGTTGTCGTTCTGCCATACCTGAATACCAACCTCTCTTGGTAGTGTATCTTCCGAGACTCTTTTGCCCAGCATATTGTCCATGACGTCAAGAAATTCCTTGTTTCTCTCCCACCCACTCTTGGATAAATCAGGCTCCCAGTTTGTGACCGTGTAGGCTGTTCCGGCGGGGAGAATTAGCTCTGGGTCAACCTGGTTAACAATGATTAGTTTCCCTCCGTTTGCCAAGTATTCGGGGATTAGGGAAATCGCTTTACTATCAAGCCTTTGATTTTCCGGAAGAACGATTACTTCGTACTGGGTGAGCTTTTCCAGGGTTAGGGTATTTGAGGCAAAGCTAGAATCATGACTCAGGATAACATCATACTGATAGTGTGAGGCAGTGAGTATCATGCAGACCTTTCTGAATACAGACCAGTGCTCCGATTCCGTATCTTTAACTGATTTGGCTGAGAGTAACACTGCCACCTTTGCTAGGCTCTGGGAGTCACTACCGAACAGGCCTTCGTTCTCAAGATAAAAGGAATTCATCTTATTGACTGCCTGGGCGTCAATTGAATAATCAATGGGACCTCCCTCCGTCAGCCCGGCTTGGTATTGGTCCTGGAAGTCACCCTTGTTGGCGTAGGCTTCGGCCATTTTTATCTGCATCATGTCTTCCGGTCTGGTCGAGTTCTGTACCAGCCAGCCAAAGGAGGCATCCATGAAGGTAGCTACTGGTCGAGCCTTCATCGCCGAGTAGAGGAGTTTGTATTCAAAAGCGTGGTAATCATAGTTATGGATAAAATCTCCCAAATCCAAATTGGTAAAAGCAAAATCTGAGTAAGGCAACAGATCTATCATAAGGGGAAGAAGCCATTCCCCGTGGTTAGCTGGGGCAATAGGAAAATTCTCTATTCCCTTTGACCTGGCGTATTCCTCTACTTCGCTGGCAAACCATTTGTAGAATTCAAGTGCGCTCTCCCTCTGAAATTCCTTGTAATACTCATAAAGGGGGGCAGATTCTAGCTCGTCCTCACCGATGTCCCTATTATGCAAATAGTCTAAATAGTTGAATGTGTCCAGGTTACTGATGCCTTGTGCCGAAAGTTCTTGACTACTATACCTGTTCCCGAGGTAAGCTCTGAAACCCTCTAGCGAGGCATTGCTGAAATCCGGACCCCCTCCATAGCCGGCATAGAAGCTGGAACCCCAGGGGGCGATAACCACAATCCCATCGGCCTTCAGGTCGACTATCCTCTTGGCCTGTTCTAACAGGGTCTCTTGCCAGAGAGGATGATTGGTCGAGAAATAGTACGTGGTTTCTTCCCCGTACTCGATTGCTTCCCTTCCCTCGTAAGTCACAGCGCAGGCACCCCTGGATGCCAGTCCTTCAACCTCCTCAGGCCACTTGCCCAAGATGCCATTGAAGTTGATACCAATTACATACTTTAAGCCTCTTTCATGCGCCTCGTCTATATCCCCCTGGAAGTCAAACTGAGAATTTCTGAGGTCAAAATCAAATACCACACGATAGCCGTTGACCGTGCAGTCTGCCGCTTCCAGCCGAGCAAAGTTAGTGTCACCCCAATAATTGAACATGCCGTATGTTTGCGGATTAAGCCACCAATCTGGTTCAAAAATATAGACGGGTTCTGTAGCTTCATCGATATCTGCAGGTTCGGGGGCTTCCGTATCTGCAGGTTGGGGGGCTTCCGTTGGGGGTTTGGCAGCTTGTCCACATCCGTTCATAAAAACCACGGCACTTATTATTAATATAAGAGTGCCGTACGCCAACCATCGCTGCTTGGGTATTATCATCACTAATCAAGCTATTAGGGAAGGCAAGAGCGCCGTGCTTTGCCTCCACGTTGGGCCAAGTAAACCTGTAAGCCGAGTTCTGTATCCCTCCGAGGAAGGACGGTGACCATCTATCTAGCTCTGGTGTTACCACCAGAGTCAAGCGACCAACCCGGGGACAGGCCGGGCGTCCTTATGTCCCTCTATTTGGTCTTGCTCCGGATGGGGTTTACCCAGCCGACCGGTCACCCGGCCGCTGGTGAGCCCTTACCTCACCATTTCACCCTTACCCTGAGGGCGGTGTGTTTCTGTGGCACTCTCCGTAGGGTCGCCCCTCCTGGCCGTTAGCCAGCATCTTGCCCGGCGGAGCTCGGACTTTCCTCCCTCCTTCAGAGAAGGAGAGCGGTCACCCGGTCTACTTGACCCAACTACAGTGTAGTATGGGGGTGGTGATTAGTCAATAAGAGGCTTATTTCTTCTGGGGCTTCTTCTTGATTTGAATCAGGCGCTTGATGTCGGCGGTATCGTTCTTTTTCAAGACCCGCAGCCAGAGCCACCGCCCGTCGTGATACTGCTTGGCGCTGCTTATAGTGTCGGCGACGTTTGGACTGAAATCGGACAAAGCCCCCAGCGCCTGCTCGGTCTCTTTTCCCCCCAGCACTACTAGCACGGTGAAGGCGCCCTTTTCCGGATGAAGCGTGCAGAACGAGCGCCCGCTGCGGCGGTAGCGGACTGCCCAGCCGTATTTCTTGCCGCCGAAAACGGTCTCGGGGGTGAAATTATAGTTCTCAGTGAGGAAGGTGGTTATATCGTCCCAGGCCGCGGCGGCATCTTTGCCCAGGTAAGCGACAATGTCTTGACGGGTCGGCGTTTTTTCCTTATCCAGCATTCGTTCGAAGCTCATCTTGGCCTCCTTTGCCCCAAGGCCTACTTTTCCCCTGTTTCGGCGTGTATCTCCACGAGCCTGTCTTTGCTGAGGTACGGCATTAGGAACCTATCATAATCATCCTTGGGGATGCCTGACAAATCACCCAAGTATTGCTCAATGAAGTCCATCCTCGTTTTTAGTTTCTCACACGGCATATCTGGGCAGTAACCGCAGTTATCAAGACCCCTCTGCAGAACGCATGGGCGCACGGGGCATTCCTTATCCAGGGGCTCGTTATCACCAAAACAGCCGCCGCAGTTAATATCCTCCGGGGCAATCCGGAAACCAAAGTATTTGTGCCAGCCATCGCTTGTTGCCTGCCTATCCTTATCGCTGCGGATATTGCCGCTATAGCCCGGGCACAGGTCACACCGATAGCCGCACCGTGCTAATATTTCAGCCATATTGCCTCCTTGTCAACGAGCGGATAAAGCCTTATTGGCCAGCCTGTCCGCCTCCCGGTTCTGAGTGCGGGGAATGTGAGTGATGCTGAAGGCTTTAAGTGAGCCAGTGAGCTGGACCACCTTCTGATATAAAGGCCTGAGGGTGGCCTTCTTTACCCTATAGCGGCCGTTGAGCTGCTGCACCACCAGTTCCGAGTCCGCCCTGACCTCGACTTCCTCAGCGCCGAGCCTGACGGCCTCCTCCAGGGCGGCAATGATGGCCCGGTATTCCGCCTGGTTGTTGGTGGCGTGGCCGATGCGCCTTGAGATGCGGCCGACAACCTTGCCTGCCTCGTCATGAATAACGACGCCAATGGCCGACTGTCCAGGATTGCCTAAGCTGGCGCCGTCGCTAAAGATTACTAGTTTTTTAGGATTCATTGTTTCAGGGTAGGAAAAGGATACGACCGCAGCTGCTGCACTGCACCAGATTGCCGCCTCTCGCCTGCTGCAGGTCGGTGGTGGGTAATGATATCCGACAGCCGCGGCAGATTCCCTGTTCCACCCTGGCCACGGCTATCCCCTTACCTTTTCTCAAGCTCTGGTAGAACTCGAAGGCCTCCGAGTCGATTTCGCCCGATAGCCGCTGGCGCTTGCCTTTAAGCTCGGTTAGGGTGGCTTCGAGCCTCTTCATCTCGTCGTTGAGCTGCTTCTGCTGGCTTTGCCATTCGGCGGTGAGCTTTTCCAGCTCTTTGTTTGTTTTGGCCACACTGGCCTCGGCCTGCTCCGCTTTATCGATGATTTCCAGGGCCTTTTCTTCGAGCTGGTTACGTCGGGATTTGAAGGCCTCGACCTCGTGCTGGAGGTTGGTCAGCTCCTTGGGGTTCTTCACCTTGCCGCTGAAAAGCTGCTCCTCAGCGGCGGCTAGCTTGGTGGAGATATCGTCTATCTCCCACTCCGCCGAGCGCTGCTGGCGGGTCAATTCTTCCAGGTTCTTCTGCTCTTGCTCGAGCTGTTTCTGAGTCTTAATGACCGCCTGGCTCTCCCCGAGCTGGCTTTTCACTTGTTTCAGCGCCCGCTCGCCCGACTCAGTTTCCAGGTCAACCTCCTGGAGGCGATAGAGTTGCTTGGCCACAGTCATTTGCAGCCTATTCTATAACGCCGAGAGCCCCGATAGCAATATGTGACAACAGCTTATGGCGATAAGAGAACATATGTGCTAATATCTTTTCAGGGTAACACAAAGGAGGGGCTATGAGGCTGCTGAGATTGGCCGTGGAGTTCCAGCGGTGGGACCTGGCCGCCCATACCATCGTGCTGGCCAGCGCCCGGGTGCTTAAAGATGGAGACAGACCGTATGGCCGAAAAGCCAAAGCGAAAAAAAAGCGCGCCAAAGCCTAAAAAGCCAGGCTTTTACACCAAGGTGCTCAATGAGGCCGAGCAGCTCGATTTTGAGCTGGCGACGGGCGTAGATGGGCTTGACGACGAGATTGCCCTGCTGCGGGTCAAGATAAAGTCCCTCCTGACCAACGACCCCGAGAACATAAAGCAGCTCATGGACGCCGCCAACACCCTGGTGCGCCTCATCCAGACGAAGTACAAGATAACCAAGGAGCAGAAGCAGGGCTTAAAGGAGGCCATCGAGAATGTCCTCAAGGATATCGCCATCCCGCTGGGGCTCGGCCTCGGGCAGATTGTGAGTAAGTAGGAGGGGGAGATACACCCCACCCCACCTTGTTGTGCGTACGTAATGTCTTCCCACCCTATGCCCACCCTATAAGGGATTAGACCCTTATAAATCCCTTATTGGGGGGTACGCCGCCCCACTCTTTGGGGGAAGTCCAAGAGGGGGCGCAGCCCCCTTTTGAGAGACGTTTCTGGGCGGGTCGGGTGGGAAAGAAGACCTGGGGTGGGGAGGTAAAGGGAAAAATCCCCCTTTACTAAAAGGGGAAATAGATAGTGACAACGAACACTATCAACAGACTCCGCCCCTATCAGCGCGAGGTCGCCTCCGCTATACTCGACAGCGTCTTCAATAAAAAGGGGCTCACCTTCTCCGTGGAGATGGC
>CAYPBF010000012.1:0-32565 GCA_964408935.1 uncultured Dehalococcoidales bacterium
ATCTTTACTATCTGCCGCCCCATGTCGCGCGCCGCCTGCCTGCCCTTCTTCAGCTTGTTGACATCGCCCTTGGCCCCACCGTAAGCAGCCACATAGTTGGCCGGAATTACGCGGTGGGTGACGAAATAGAAATAGAAGTCCTTCAGGGCGTCCACCAGCCCGAGGCTACCCCCGACGACGACAACACCACCCACCTTATTGGACAGGTTCCTGTCGGGGTGGCCAATCGGCATGCTGCGGTCAATGACCGTTTTGGCCTGAGCGGTCATGGCGTAGTAGTATATCGGCGTGCCGAAGATGATACCGTCGGCGGCCAATAGCTTTTCGTACAATTCTTGCATATCGTCTTCTATGTGGCACTGGCCATCCTCACGGCAGGTCCAGCAGCCGTCGCAGGGCTGAATGTTCTTGCCCGATACGCTATAAAGCTCAACCTCAGCGCCGTCAGCTTTAGCGCCCTCAAGCGCCTCGTTAAGCAAAATCTCGGTGTTTCCCTTCTTGCGGGGGCTACAGGATACAGCTAAAACCTTCATCTTCTTTCCTTTCTTTGATAAAAAACTCACTGCGGACTCAACGTCCACCTTGATTCAAGCATTTCCTCCACATCGGTGCTATCGCCCAGCTGGTCGTGCTCCGACGCCCAGAGATGGAGAAAAACCCCATCTATATTATGCTCTTTAAGAATGTCCAGGGCAATCTCGTAACCCGTCGCCCTGATATCGGGGGGCGGCATTTCGCCGTACCAGTAGTCCATCCCCAGCGTGGCCACAAAGCTGAAGTCAGTGTTGTACTTCTCAGCTAAAGCGTCCAGCTTAGTCGCCTGTTCCTCGACAAAGCTGCCGAATTCGTCGAAATTCCTGATGTCGCTGACGCCGTCATAGTCCTGCCAAGGGAAAATGGTGATGCCGACGCCGTCATAGCCGCTAAAGACATTGTGCTCGTCAATAAAGTCCCACTGCTCGCCGTAGGGAATTTCGGCAAAGACGACCTGTCCGCTGTAGACCTCCCGGATTTGGGGTAGTATGGCTTGGAACCAGTCCCGGGACTGCTCTTTATCCATGATAAGCGCCATCTCGAAGCCGGGGGCAAACATTTCGACATCGTTTTCCTCAGCGAAAGAGGCCCACTTCAGGACGGCTTCCGTCCAGGCCTCCTCCGATAGCTGCCAACGCTTTTCCGGCCAGAACTCCCTCGATTCGACATAGGGAGTCAGAAAAATGCTGATTCCGTAATCGTGAGCGGTGGCAATCGCTTCTTCCAGGCAGTCCTCCGCCGCATCATCGTTACCTATCAGGTTGCCGTCCTCGGCGCAGTCATAGAATACCCTGATGAGGAGGTAGTTGGCCCCAACATTCTTGGCCTTGTGAATGAGTCTGAGGTTATCCGTCTCGTTATACATCTCCGGGTAGATACCGTCGTGATAATAATAGGAGATGGAGCGCCAGATTAAGCCCTGAATCTCGAACTCGCCGCTGCTTTCAGGGAAGGCCAGTTCTTCCTGATAGACAGCGCTTACGATAAGGATGGCGGCAATCAGCAACAGCGCGCTCGAAAACACAATGGCCAGTTTGCCCTTCACTAGCCCTCCCTGGCCTTCTTTTGCAGCTCGTAAAGCTTGTTCAGGGCTTCGAGTGGGGTCAGCGAGTTGATGTCCAGCTTTTCCAGCTCGTCGAAGAGGGGCGACTTCTGCCCCAAAAGCGGCAGCTGCTGGGCGGCGGCTTCCTTGCGGCGGCGCTTGGTGGTGGCCTGCTTGCTCCCGTCTTCGAGGTCGGTTAAGACCTCCTGGGCGCGGTGCACCACCGATTTGGGCAGCCCCGCCAGCTTGGCTACGTGGATGCCGTAGCTCTTATCGACGCCGCCGGGGACGATTTTGTATAAGAAAATGACTTCGCCCTTGTCTTCGGCGACGGCGATGTTGAAGTTCTTAACGCGGGGCAGGAAGTTGGCTAGCTCTACCAGCTCGTGGTAGTGGGTGGCGAAGAGCGTCTTGGCGCCAAGATTGGGGTAGGAGTGAATGTATTCGGCGACGGCGCGGGCGATGGAAAGCCCGTCGTAGGTGGAGGTGCCGCGCCCGATTTCGTCGAGGATGATAAGGGAACGGGGGGTAGCGTTGTTGAGGATATTGGCTGTCTCCACCATCTCCACCATGAAAGTAGACTGACCCGCGGGCAAATCTTCGCGGGCGCCGATACGGGTGAAGATTCTATCGACCAGGCCGATGGTGGCGGCGGTGGCGGGGACAAAGCTGCCGATTTGGGCCAGCAGCACGATGAGGGCCACCTGGCGCAGGTAGGTGGATTTGCCCGACATATTGGGGCCAGTGAGGACGATAAGCTGGGCGTCGTCGTTGGAGAGCACGGTATCGTTAGGCACAAAGCTGCCGTCGGCCAGCGTCCTCTCCACGACGGGGTGGCGGCCGTCAGAGATATCTATGGTGTTCTCGGTGGTGAGGGTGGGGCGAACGTAGCTGTGGCGGACGGCCACCTCGGCTAAAGAGGAAAAAACGTCGATGGCAGCCAGGGCACCCGCCGTAGTCGATATAGCCTCGGCGGAGGCGCCGACCTGCTGGCAAAGCTGCCGGAAGAGCTGCCTTTCCAGCTCAGCGATTCTATCCTGGGCGTTAAGGATTAGGGACTCGTATTCCTTGAGCTCTGGGGTGAAGAAGCGCTCACCGTTGACCAGCGTCTGCTTGCGGATATATTCCTGCGGCACCTGAGACAGGTTGGGTTTGGAGACCTCTATATAGTAGCCGAAGACCTTGTTGAAGCCGACCTTGAGCGATTTTATGCCCGTCTTTTCCCGCTCGGTGTGCTCAAGGTCAGCGAGATACTGCTTGGCGTTTTTGGAGGATAAGCGCAGCTTGTCTAATTCCTCAGAGAAGCCCGTCCTGATGACGCCACCCTCCTCCAGGGTGCCCGGTGATTCCACGATGGCCTGAGTGATTAGCTCGACCACCTCGGGGCAAGCTTTTAGCTGGTCTTTGAGCCAGCCTATCGGCGCCAGCGCCTTTTGCAATTCAGGGACGACCTCAAGGCTGAGGCGGAGGGCGACCATTTCGCGGGGGAGGGCGATGCCGCCCTTGATGCGGTTAATCAGGCGCTCGATATCGGCGACATCATTTAATAAGGATATAACCTGGCTGCGGGGCAGGGTGTTTTCGGCGAACCAGGCGATGGCGTCCTGCCTTTTGTTAAGCTCTTTTATGTCAAGCAAAGGCTGCCCCAACCAGCGCTTTAAAAGCCGCCCTCCCATGGCCGTTTTGGTAGAATCTATTATGGAAAGTAGCGAGCCGGCGGTTGTCCCCGAATAGCTGGTCTGGAAAAGCTCCAGGTTTCTTTGGGTCTGGACGTCCAGCGCCATAAAGCTTTCGGTGGAGTAGGTGGTGAGGCGGCTCAGCTGCCCCAGCACCCCCTTTTGCGTCTCTTGAAGGTAGTGGATGACGGCCCCCGCCGCGCTTACCGCCAGGGGCAAATGCGAGCAGCCGTAGCCATCTAAAGTAGATGCACCGAAGTGGTCGATTATTGTTTTGCGGGCGACCTCGGTTTCGAACCAGTAGTCTTCGAGGCGGGTGAGCGACGCCTTTGAGCCCAGCTCGGGCAGCTCGGCGCCCTCGGCAACGATAACCTCAGAGGGTTTTAGCCTCTCCAATTCGGGGACAAGGCGGTGGGTCGGCAGCTGGGCGGTGGCGAACTCGCTGGTGGTGATGTCAACGTAGGACAGGCCGACGCTATCTTCCCTCCGGGCCAGGGCGACCAGGTAGTTGTTGGTCTTGCTGTCGAGCAGGCCGGGCTCGACCACCGTCCCCGGTGTCACCAGGCGCACCACCTCGCGCTGGACTAAACCTTTCGTTTCACCGGGTTTAGTCACTTGCTCGCAGATGGCTACTTTATAGCCGCGACTGATGAGCCTGGCCAGGTAGTTGTCCAGGGCGTGATAGGGTATGCCCGCCATGGGCACCCGGTGGCTCTTACCCATGCTCCGCGAGGTCAAAACGATTTCCAGCTCGCGGGCAGCCAGCTTGGCGTCCTCGTCGAAGGTCTCGTAGAAATCGCCCAGGCGGAAGAGCACAATGGCCTTAGGGTATCTCTGTTTGATTCTGAGGTACTGGCGGCGGATGGGGGTGGAACCCTCTTTCATATAGGTTATTCTACTAGAATTCGGGGCTAAAAAGAAGGGGGGAGCCTCTGTATATTCCCCCAACCTTAGCGAACGTTAGTATTTCTTCCCAACCCCCCGTTTTATATCTTTTCCCACCCACCGCCCTTTTAAGGTAGAAAGGGGGCTATGCCCCCTTTCAAACCCCCAAATCCCAATGTCATTGTGAAGATCAAAGCGACGAAACAATCTCAAAGGGAGGCGGGGAAGAGAAATCTATAGAAGTTACACTTCTGTAGGGTGGGTATTGGGTGGGAAGACATTACGTACGCTAAATAAGGTGGGGTGGGGAGACACGCAACCCAGAAGGAATTCTAGAGGGAGAATCCCCTCTAAGGGTGGGCAGGGTGGGTAAGAACAACGTCGGATAACTAAGTGGGGGGTGGGGCAAAAACCTATTGACACTCACCCACCATCGGTATATTCTTTTATCTACAACAAAACACGAAGGAGAAAGTCTATGGCCAAGACAGCTACTGAACTGGACGAAAACATTGCCGGACTACTTTGCTACGTGCTGGGGTGGATAAGCGGCATAGTCTTTGTAATCTTAGAGCCCAAAAACAAGTTCGTCCGCTTCCACGCCATACAGTCCATTATCGTCTTCGGCGCCTGCACCATCGCCGGCGCTATCCTCAGATGGATACCCTTTATCGGATTTGCCCTAGGTTGGGTCGTCTCGGTGATAGCCATCATCCTCTGGATAGTGCTCATGGTGAAGGCCTACCAGGGCACAAAGTACAAGCTGCCCGTATCGGGTGACTTGGCCCAGAAGTGGGCGGGCTAAATAATAAGCCGACCGCTTTCTAGCCGAAGGCCGCCGGCAGCCAAGACGAGACGAATCCCAGCCAGGAGCCCAGCCAGCTGACTACACCGGAGCCGCTGACGGCGCTTTGCAGCCAGTCGAAGATGGGGTAAGCGTTCAGCACCACGGCGAAGAGCACTATGCCGATAGCGGTGCTAAAGAAGCCGATGACGGCGCCAACCGTGCGGGAGAACATCCCTTCGTTCCAGGACCTGGGCAACTGTTTCCTCAGCAGCCAGAAGATGAGTTGCAGGATGACGATGATGATGCCCAGGGTAATGAAGAAGCCGAGAAAGCCTTCCCAGTTCTCCCCGGGCAAAAAGGAGAAGAGGCTCTCCAGCCAGTGGTAGCAGAGCCCAGCCAGGGGTATGGCGACCAGTAGCGAGATAAAGGAGGCCGCCTGTTTTAGCGCCCCGTCCCTGAAGCCGCCGATAAGGCTGAGTATTAGCAAAATAACGGCTATGATGCTGACGATTACCATGCTTTTCTCCTTACACTAGTTTCTTTTTCCTATAGTAGTGGATGTAACCGCTGACGTTGCTCTGGAGTTCGTATTCGTCGAGGGGAGTCTTTAGGCTATTGGTGAAGTAGTCGCCCATAGCCTTTATTATTGCCTGGTCGCTCTTACCCGCCTTTAGGTCCTTAAGGATTAAGTCCCCGACCAGCTTGGTGTTGGCTATAGCCTTGTCGATGAGCTTTTGGGGCTCTTGGGCGACGGTGCCGTGGGAGTAGAAGAGGAGCCTGGGCTTTAGCGCCTTTAAGTTTCTCATGTCTTTTAGGTAAAGCTCCAGGTCGAAGCTGGGAGGCGCCACGGCGGGTAGTGGCGGATAACCGGGGCCGTAGATTAGACCCAGCGATTCGCCACAGAAAAGCCCCCCCGTTTTGGTATCGAAGATGGCGATGTGGTGGGCGGCGTGCCCTGGAGTATGGACAATGAGCAATTCTCGACCGCCTAATTTGAGTTCGTCGCCGTCCTCAACCAGCCTCAAGCGTGATTCGGGGAGGGGCATGATAGCGCCGTAGGTCTTTTCGAAATCGTCGCCGAAGGCCATCCTGGTGCTCTTTATCAGCCGTGAAGGCTCGACCATGTGCCTGGCCCCCTCACGGTTGAGCACTAGCCATGCGTCGGGAAAGACTTCGGCCAGCCTGCCCAGTGCGCCGGCGTGGTCGAGGTGGATGTGGGTGGGGATGATGTATTCGGGCTTTGAGATTCCCAGCTTTTGGGCGGCCTTTTGGATATCGGGGACGAGCGTGGCGGGCCCGGGCTCGATGATGGCGCCGCCGCCGTCCTTGATGAAATAGATGGCGAAGGGGCCTTCAACGCCGGGGATTCGGCACTCCAGGCGGTAGATATCTTCGGCAAGCTGCTCAAGTGTAGACACAATTAGAGTTAATTTTACTAGAAAACCCGCACAAAGTGAAATTCTAAGCACGAAATCCGAAATCCTAAATTTAGAATTTAGATATTAGGATTTAGAATTTTCCCCTTTGGGGGATTTTGGACAAGGTTGGCAACAAAGTTTGACAGGTGGGTTATAATTTATGTGAAGAAATAGTATAATTTCTTTGGGAGGTGTAAGTATGGACACAGTTAAAGCAATTATCAGTGTAGGGGAAGTTACCATTCAATTAGAAGGAGCTCAAGAATTCGTAGAAAAATACCTCGACAAATACGAACAGCTTATCGTTAGTCCCCCAACAGTCCGTAAAACTACCAAAATTGCCGAAAAAGAAAAGGCCAAAACTCCCGCAAAGAGAAAGCCGAAAACGAAGACAGGGCCAACTTGCACAGAGAAAGTCCAGGAACTTATCGACGAAGGATATTTCAAAGGAGAAGTAACGAGAACGCGTGCAGATGTTCAAGCTGAGTTATTGAACAGAGGAAATAGATTTGAAAGTAACGAAGTATCGGCAGTTCTATATAACTTCTTTATGGGCAATAAGCTCAGGAGAACAGGCGCAGGCAAAAACGCCAAATATTATAGTAACGTTTAATGGCTAATAATATCACGCTCAATCAAATCCTTGATAATACAGATACTACCAACTTTAAGCAGGTAGACTACGCCAAACTTTTTATCTGGTTCTTAACAGATAATCAAGACAAAAAAGATTGCCTGATGGCAGACATTGTTGACTGCTTTAAAGAAGCAAGTCTAAGCATCCCAAACCAGACTAGGTTAAGAACAAACTTACGTAAATCTAAAGATGTAACAGTAGGTCATAGTTACAAATCTTTCAGACTACACCGCAATGCACTTCAAAGATATCGTTCTGAATATGCAAACTTATTACCCCCTTCCCAATCACCTGAAGAAATCTTACGAGAGCGTCTTGACGTATCTAACACTCCATTATTGACAACCGCTGATATCGCAAATGCCTATAAGATGGGGCAGGTATATGTAGCACTACATTGTCTTGAGAATTCGGTGCGTAACTTAATCCGCAAAGTCTTGAAAGATAAGTTAGGCGAACACTGGTGGGATAAAGCTGCTTCCGACCCAATGAAACGAAGGCTGTCAGAACAAAAGTCTCGTGAAATAAAAAACAAATGGCTAACTTCACGTGGCGCAGATGAACTAAACTATATGTACTGGGGAGACCTCGTTACATTAATCAGGAAATTCCCAAAAGAATTTGAATCGTTTATCGGAAGCACCAAGTTTGCTGAGCTAAGACTAGAGGAACTTGAGAATCTGCGCAATACTATAGCCCATAACGGTATCCTCCCAGATAGTGAGATTACGCGTATAGAACTATATTTTCAAGACTGGCGCAAGCAAGTATCAACATAACCCCACCTCCCTTCACCTCCCCTCATCCCCTCAAAAACTTGTCCATGTCCGCCGAGGCAACCTTGCCCGCACCCATAGCGCTAATCACCGTAGCCGCACCGGTAACTATATCACCGCCCGCCCAGACCCTGTCCTTGACCGTCTTGCCCGTCGCCTCGTCAGCGACCACGGTGCCCCACTTGGTCGTCTCCAGCCCCTCGGTAGTGGAGGCGATGAGGGGGTTGGGGCGGGTGCCCAGAGCCACGATGACCTCGTCAACGTCAATGACGAACTCGCTGCCCTCTTTGACCACGGGACGTCGCCGTCCGCTTTCGTCGGGCTCGCCCAGTTCCATCTCGTGGCACTCCATACCCACCACCCAGTTCTGGTCGTCACCCAAAAACTGCTTGGGGTTGGTCAGGAGCTTGAACTCGATGCCCTCCTCCATGGCGTTCTCGACTTCTTCACGGCGGGCGGGCATCTCGGCCTCGGAACGGCGGTAGACTATATAGACCTTGTCGGCGCCCAGGCGCAAAGCACAGCGGGCGGAGTCCATAGCCACGTTGCCGCCGCCGATGACGGCCACCTTTTTACCGATTTTGACGGGGGTGTCGTATTCGGGGAAGAGGTAGGCCTTCATCAGGTTGACGCGGGTCAAAAACTCGTTGGCCGAGTAGATGCCGTTCAGGTTTTCGCTGGGGTAGCCCAAAAACATGGGCAGGCCGGCGCCCGTGCCTAAGAAAACGGCGTGGTAGCCGTCGGCCAGTATCTCATCCAGCGTGGCCAGCTTGCCCACTACCGAGTCCAGCTCGATTTTGACCCCCAAAGAGGCGACATAGTCCACCTCATTCTGGACGATTTCCTTGGGCAGACGGAACTCGGGGATGCCGTACATGAGTACGCCGCCGGCCACATGCAGGGCCTCAAAGATAGTGACGGCGTGGCCGAGCTTGGCCAGGTCGGCGGCCGCCGTTAAGCCCGCAGGTCCCGAACCGACCACGGCAATCTTTTTTCCGGTGGGTTTTGGAGACTTAGGAAGTTTGGCCGCCCCCATGTTCTCCCTCTCCCAGTCAGCGACAAAGCGTTCCAAACGCCCTATAGCGATGGGGGCCTCTTTCTTGGCCAGCGAGCAGGTGGCCTCACACTGGGTCTCCTGAGGACAAACGCGCCCGCAGATACCGGGCAGGGCGTTCTTGCTCTTGAGAACCCTGACCGCGGCCGGCATATCTCCGTCGCGGACAGCCTGGATAAAGTCGGGGATATCAACGCCGACGGGGCAGCCCTCGACGCAGTTGCGCTTGGGGCACTGGATGCAGCGGCTGGCCTCTTCCTGGGCCTGCTTCAGGCTGTAGCCCAGCGCCACCTCGTTAAAGTTCTTGGCCCTTTTCTTGGGGGCCTGACGGGGCATGGCCACCCGGTTGAGATTCAGTTTCGGCATTATTTACTCCCCGATGAGTGCTTCTTTTGCCACTCCTCGTAGGCGCACTTCTCTTCGTCCAGGTAGATACGCTGGCGGGCGCCCAGCAGGTCCCAGTCGACTTTATGCCCGTCGAAATCGGGGCCGTCGACGCAGGCGAACTTGGTCTCACCCCCGACGGCGACGCGGCAGCAGCCGCACATCCCCGTGCCGTCAACCATGATAGGGTTGAGGCTGACGATGGTCTTTACTTTGAAAGGCAGCGTGGTCAGAGAGCAGAACTTCATCATGACCACGGGGCCGATGGCGACGACGCGGTCAATCTTTTCGCCGTCCTCCAGAAGCTCTTTCAGCGGTTCGGTGACCACCCCTTTTCGCCCGTAGGAGCCGTCGTCGGTGGTGACAATCATACGGTCGCTGGTGTCGGCGAGGACGTCCTCCCAAAAAAGCAGGTCGTGGCTGCGCGCCCCCAAAATGGTGATAATGCGGTTGCCCGCCTTTTTTAGCTCGCGGGCGATGGGGGCCACGGGCGCCGCCCCCACCCCACCAGCGACACAAACGACGGTGCCGTATTTTTCTATTTCGGTGGGAACACCCAAAGGCCCCACGAAGTCGGCTACTGAGTCGCCCTTTTTGAGCTGCGTCAGGCGGGCGGTGGTGGCGCCCACCTCCATAAAGACGATGGTGACCGTACCCTCTTTCGAGTCGAAGTCAGCGATGGTCAGGGGTATGCGCTCGCCCTTTTCGTCGATTCTGACCACGACGAACTGCCCGGCTTTAGCCTTTTTAGCTACAGCGGGGGCGGCCATCTTAAACAGTTGAGTCTGGGGTGTCAGGTCTTCTTTTGATAAAATCTTGTACAAAGCGTCACCTCGACTAGTCTCACTAAAAAGGCCACCCCCGAAGCATTTTCAGAGATAGCCTACCGATAGTTATTCATAAAGCTCAATCCATAAAGAGAGGATAGCAGCAAATTTCAAAAAATTCAAGCCGATTCGAGCCTAAAACCCGTTGCCTAATTATCGTTAAAGGTATATTATAATAAACATCCCATTTGACTTGAGAGAAAGGGGTGGTCATTATCGCCGATTTAGCAGGATTTAGAGGCCAGGACGTTTATTAAAAGTAATTGCTGAGGTGTTAACCATGGTCGCTGAGCTCATTCATATCGGATTCGGAAATATTCTCGCCATGAACAGGGTTATTTCCATAGCTTCACCCAACTCCGCCCCCACCAAACGAACCATCCAACAGGCTAAAAATAAGGGGCTGCTGATTGATATGACCAGCGGCCGTAGGACCAAAGCCGTTATCTTTACCGATAGCGGTCATATTATTCTGGGCGCCCTCGCCCCAGAGACCATTGCTGGCCGGCTGCAAGCCAGCCGGGGAGGCCCATTGCTCAGGCCAGAGCCAAGCGATGAAAAAGACGAACCCTAAAAATACCCCCCTCAACCCCACCCCCAAACCGCTGCTCGTTGTCCTCTCCGGCCCTTCCGGAGCGGGCAAAGATGCCGTCCTCAACCAGATGAAAGCCTCGGGCTACCCCGCCCGCTTTATCACCACCGCCACCACCCGACCCAAACGCGCCGATGAGGAAGATAACGTCGCCTACAGATTTGTCTCCGAGGCCGACTTTCAGAAGATGTTGAAGAACAAAGAGCTTTTGGAATTCGCCAACGTCTACGGCAACTGGTACGGCGTGCCCCGGGAACCGGTCAAAAAGGCCCTGGCGGCGGGGGAGAATACCATCGTCAAGGTGGATGTGCAGGGGGCGGCCACGCTAAAGAGAATCCTGCCCGAAGCAGTCTTTATCTTTCTCACCTCGCCGACAACGGAGGAGCTGGAGACCAGGCTCCGCGAGCGCAAGACCGAAACCGAAATTGATTGCGACCTGCGCCTGAAGACCGCCATTGAAGAGCTAAAACAACTGCACCTCTTCGACTACGTTGTCTACAACGAACGGGATGAAATCGAACGGGCGGCATCGGCCATCGCGGCTATCATCACCGCCGAAAAGTGCCGTCGCCCCCAAAGGGAAATCAGCCTCTAAGCAGCTAGGCTATCATATTCAACAGCCAAGCGAAGAGATAACCCAACCCCCCACAGATGGGAAAGGTCAGTATCCAGGCCACCACGATATTGCCGGCCACCCCCCAGCGCACCGCCGAAAACCGCCGTGTAGACCCTACCCCCATAATAGCCGAGCTGGCGCAGTGGGTGGTGCTCACCGGGATACCCAGATGGGAAGCCGTCTCAATAACCGCCGCCGCCGAGAGGTTGGCGGCAAAGCCGTGAACCGGCTGCAGGGCGGTGACCTTGAGTCCTATCGTCCTAATAACCCGCCAGCCGCCAAAAGCCATTCCCGAGCTTATGGCCAAAGCCGATATGCCGATGACCCAATAGGGAACAGCGTCCCAGAGGGCGACCTGGCCAGTATAGATGACCAGCGCCATGGTCATAACGCCGATGGGCATCTGGCCATCGTTCTTGCCGTGGCTATAGGCCAGAAAGGCAGAGGTAAACCACTGCAAACGGCTGAAAATGATTCTCATAAAGGCGGGGGCGCTCTGCCGGAATACCCAGAAGAGGATAATCATAACGGCAAAGCCGCCGATAAAACCGAGGACGGGAGCCGCCACCACCGACGACAGCACCCGCCCCATAACGCCCCATTGTATGGCCTCCACGCCGACCGTGGCCATTCCAGCGGCGGCTAGCCCGCTGACAAAGCCGTGGGTTATGCTCACCGGCAGGCCCAGGTAGCTGGCTACACCCCCCCAAACGATAACCGAGGCCAGAGCGGCAATCACCGTCACATAGGATATCGCATCCGGGACTAGAATCCCTTTGCCAATAGTGCGCGCCACCTCCAGACCGGTGGCGGCGCCGGCAAAGTTGCAGCAGGCCGCCAGCATAACCGCGTTGCGGGGGGAAATAGCCCGGGAGCCAACTGCAGCCCCGATGGCATTGGCGGCGTCGTTGAAGCCGTTGACCAGACCGAAGCCAACGGCAAAGACAACAATTATTATCAGGTAACCGAGGGCAAAATCAGGCATGCTTGATGGCTACCCCTTCGAGGACGTTAGCCACATCCTCGCAACGGTCGGTGGCGCTTTCCATATGGGCGTAAATCTCGCGCCACTTGATAACCTCGGCTATATCGGGCGAATCGGAGAAAAGCTCGGCCATAGCTGAGCGGTAGACCCGGTCAGCGACGTTCTCCAGGCGGTTAATCTCGACGCAACGCTTGAGCACACGGCTTAAAACGATGCGCTTTTGGAGCTGAGGGATTACCCTCTCCACCTCTTCCGTCGCCTGGACAATAATCTCGGCCAGTTCCCTGGCGCGGGGGCCGGGGCGGTCTACCTTGTAGAGGAACATGGAGTCCGCCGCCGCGTGAATAAAGTCGATGATGTCGTCCAGGGAATGGGCCAGCTCGACAATGTCCTCACGGTCGAAGGGGGTGACGAAGGTGCGGTGTACCCGCGCGATAATGTCGTGGGTGATGGTATCGCCCTGGTGCTCGAGTTCGGTTATCTCCTCAACGCTGCCCTCGACGTGCTCCCAGTTATCTACCAGGTCCTTGAGCCGATGCGCCGCAGCGACCACGTTTTGTGCACTCGCCTGAAAGAGGTCAAAGAACTTCTCTTCGCGGGGAATAAAAGGGAACCTCACGCCCGACACCTCCTTTGCCCGTCGCGGGCAGACTGAATAGCTACTCTATTGAAATCAGGGGTATAACGGAGGCAATTTGCCATCATGGTTCCACCGTGAGTTTAGTCGAGGGTCAAATAATTGTCAAGACGGGCATCAATCAACTTCCCTACCTTCTCCCCAATTGTAGTCCGTAAATGTTTCCAGTGGATTACAAACGTGTTACATTTCGGCTAAAAATGAGGATTGTTAGAGGTTCTTCTTGAAGCGGTAGCCGATGTTGCGCAACGGTTAGATAAAGGTGTAGGTCGAGGGTCAAATAATTGTAAGCAGCGATGGTTATTGACAGACAGTGATTTGGGGCATAAACTTACCAAATTGTAGGCTATAAAACTGCGGGCTTTAGTGGTAAAATCGGGTAAACCGTAACATGCAAGATAATTACCGACCCAAACCTGGCGACCGGATTTTCCGCCCCCGCCGCATCAAACGCGACAGGCTGAGAAGGGTATTGGGCATCCCCGCCCTCTTCAGCGCCGGCTACGGCAACGTCGGCTCGTCCATTTATTACGCCTTAGGGATAGTGGCCGTGGTCGCGCTGGGGGCCACCCCGGTGGCGCTGGGCATCGCTGGTATCCTCTTTATCTTCACCGCCCTGACCTACGCCGAGGGCACGGCCATGCTGCCTGAAGCGGGTGGCTCGGCCAGCTTCGCCCGCCATGGCTTTAACGATATGGCCGGGTTTATCGCCGGCTGGGCGCTGATGCTGAGCTACATCGTTACCATTTCCATATCCGCTTATACCATCCCCCCTTACCTGGGCTTTTTCTTCGAGCCGTTCAAGGCCTCTCCCATCCTGGGCACGGCGGCATCTATGGCTATCGTCTTTTTCCTGATGATGATAAACGTCATTGGCATCAAGGAGACCTCCTGGGTGAACATCAGCGCCGCCGTTCTGGATATAACCACCCAGGTGGCGCTGGTGGTTATCGGCTTTATCCTGCTCTTCGACCCGGTGGTAATCTTCCACCGCATAATTGATAACTGGCCCAGCACCGGGAACCTGGTCTTCGGCATCGCTCTGGCCTCTATCGCCTATACGGGCATCGAAACCATGTCTCAGATGGCGGAGGAGACCCGAAAACCGGAAAGGAAGGTGCCGCGGGCGCTGGTGATGATGATTGTGGCCGTATTGGTCATCTTCGCTGGCATCTCGCTGGTCTCGCTCTCGGCGATGACACCTCAGGAGCTGGCCACCGAGTGGGCCCGCGACCCGGTGGCGGGCATCGCCGCCAACATCCCCATAACCCTGATATCCGAGGTGCTCAAACCCCTTATCGCCATTTTGGCTGGTTCCATCCTGCTCATCGCCACCAACGCCGGGCTTATCGGCATCTCGCGGCTGGCCTTCTCCCTGGGCAGCCACAAGCTGCAGCCCACCGTCCTGAGCAAGGTGCACCCCCGCTTTAAGACGCCCTATATTTCCATCATACTGTTCAGCCTGATAGCCATGGTTATCCTGATTCCGGGGTTCTTTGGCGGCGCCGTCTTCGAGAATATGGGTGCATTGTACGCCTTCGGCTCGCTGCTGGCCTTTATGTTCGCCCACGCATCTATCCTGATGATGAGGGCCAGAAAACCGGATATGGAACGCCCCTTTAAGTTGGGCTGGAACATAAGGCTCTGGGGACGGGAGTTCCCCATCACGGCTATGATCGGTTTGGCCTCCACCTTCGGGATATGGATTATCATCCTAATCACCCAGCCCTACAGCCGCTGGGTGGGGGCTGGGTGGATGGTGGTCGGGCTTATTGTTTACTGCATCTACCGCTGGAGCGCGCGTTTGCCCCTAACCCACCCGCCTAAAGAACCGGGGGAGGGGGGATTGTAGAGCCGCCCGCGGGGGACTATAATACGATTACTCCATAACCCCGGAGCCACAAAAAGAAGATGGAGTTCACTAAGATTCTGGTGCCGATAACGGGCACCACCGCCGACGACGAGGTAATAAAGCTGGCCTGCCAGCTGGCGAAGAAGAACAAGGCCAAAATCTGGACGGTCTACGTGCTCACGGTGAAGCGCACGCTGCCGCTGGACGTCGAGATTAGGCCCGACGTCCTGAAGGCCGAGGAGATACTGGACCACATCGCCACCCTGGCCGAGGACGAGGGCTACGAGGTGGAGACCGACCTGCTCCAGGCCCGCGAGGAAGGACCGACCATCGTCGACGAAGCCAGGGAAAGGGAGGCCGATTTAATCCTGATGGGGGTCATTTACAAAAGGATTTTCGGGCAGTTCAGCCTGGGCAGCGTGGTGCCCTATGTCTTGCAGAACGCGCCTTGTGAGGTTATACTCTATCATCAGTATACTCCTTAAACGAGTGAGGTTATGAAAGTAGTAATTATGGGCTGCGGACGGGTGGGGGGAAGACTGGCGGGGCTACTGGACGCCGACGGACACGAGGTTACCATCCTCGACCTCGATGAATACAGCTTCCGTCGACTGCCCCCGGAATTTAAGGGCACCGCCCTGGTGGGCAATGGCACCGACGAGGACACGCTCAAAAAAGCGGGCATTGAGCAGGCCGACGCCTTTATCGCCCTGACCCAGGGGGACAACCGCAACATCATGTCCTGCCAGATTGCCAAGCATATCTTTAACGTACCCCGCGTCATCTGCCGCACCTACGACCCACTGCGGCAGGAGCTTTTCGGTTCGCTGGGCATTGAGTCCTTCAGCCCGACCACCATCTTCGCCCAGATAGTGAAAGACCAGCTCCTCCAGAAAAAGGGGTAAGGAGAGAAGGGTTAGCTAATGTATATAATTATTATCGGCGGGGGGCAGGTGGGCTATTACCTGGCCAAGGCGCTGCTGGCCGAGGGGCACGAGCTGCTGGTGCTGGAAAAGGACGCCGCCCGCACTGCCTTTATCTGTAACGACCTGGGCAGCGTTTGCGTCCGCGGTGACGGCTGCGAGATGGCCACACTGGCCGAAGCGGGGGCGGCGCGGGCCGACATGTTCGTCGCCGTTACCGGAGACGACGAGGATAACCTGATCTCCTGCCAGGCCGCCAAGCATAAATTCAACGTGCCCCGCACCGTGGCCCGCGTCAATAACCCCAAGAACGAGACCATCTTCAAGGAGATGGGCATCGACGTCACCATCAGCAGCACCCAGAAAATCATGGAGAGCATCGGGGAAAAGGTGCCCACCCACCCCATAACCCACCTGCTTGATATCCAGGAGCAGGGGCTGGAGATGGTGATGGTAAAAATCCCACCCCACGCCACCACCATCGGCAAGACGGTGAAAGAACTGTCGCTGCCAGTGGGCAATACGCTATTGCTGGTTGTCCGCGAGAAACGGAAGCCCTTCGCCCCCGACGAAGACACCGTACTCGAGGCCGAAGACGAGGTGGTGGCCATCACTACCCCCGAAACGGAAGAGGCGCTGGGGGCCGCCATCAGGGGTTCTTAAATAGTCAGTCATATCCGGCGAAGCTAACACCAGGAGGCTTCCCGTGACCGCAGGCAAGCCCGGCAACCGATTCTGGACGCTGATTACCCTGCTGCTGATAGCCGTCGTCGTTATCGGGGGCGTTGTTATCTGGCAGAAATACAGCCCCAACCACCCCATCGAGATCACCCTCCTGGATGAACCCGACGCCACTGGCGAGGTCAGCCAGCTAAGTCCACAGGAGATAGACATCAACCGCGCCGAAGCCTGGCTGCTGGAAGCGCTGCCCGGCATCGGGCCGAGCAAGGCGCAGGCCATCATCGATTACCGGGAGCAGAACGGGGGCTTTAGCGACATCGTCGAGATAACCGAAGTCCCCGGCATCGGGCCCAGCATCTACAAAGATATCAGGGACTTTATTACCGTAGGCGATTAACGCCCCAAGCGATTAAGAATCAAAAGGAAGGCCGTTGGCACTTATCTACCTTAGCGGTGCCTGGGTAACGGGTATCTTTCTGGGGTCGAGGCTGGCCCTGCCCTTCGCCCTTATCTTTATCGGGCTGGCCCCCCTCCCCCTGCTCTTCTTTCTCCCCCAAAAGCGTAAGCTGATAATCATAGCCTCCGTCTGCCTCATCGCCTTTTTCGGGGGCGTTTTGTGCTACCAGGCCAGCGAACCCCCCAACGACAATAGCCATATCAAGTACTACCTGAACGAGCAGTACAAAGACCAAACTTTTCTAGTCGAGGGGATGGTGAGTACCGACCCCGAGGTCAGGGACAGCGTCACCCACCTGAGGCTTGCGGTCAACGCCATTGACCCCGATGGCGAAGGGTGGCGGGAAGTCTCGGGCGACGTTCTGCTATTCGTCCCCCGCTACCCCGAATACGAATATGGCGACGTCTTGCGGGTAAGGGGCGAGTTGGAGACCCCTCCCCAGGAAGACGAGTTTGACTACAGGAACTACCTGGAAAACCAGGGCATCTACGCCACCATGCTCATCTATAGCTCGGACGGTGCAGAGCTAATCGATAGCGGGCGGGGGATAAAGCCGCTGGAGTGGATTTATTCTTTGAGGCACGGGCTGGCTGACAGCATTGCCGAGGTTATGCCCGAACCGCAAGCGGCATTGACTCAGGGAGTACTGCTCGGCATCAGGTACAACATACCCGAAGACGTCAGAGAGGATTTCGTCGCCACTGGCACCGCCCACCTGTTGGCTATCTCCGGGCTGCACCTGAGCATCATGGCGGGGATATTGCTCAGTATCGGCATCTGGCTCTTCGGCCGCCAGCGTTTTATCTACATCTGGCTGGCGCTGGCCGTCATCTGGCTCTACGCCATCCTCACCGGGCTTCACCCGCCCGTGGTCAGGGGAGCGATTATGGCCAGCCTGTTTTTGAGCGCCGAGCTGCTGGGGCGACAGCGCACCGCCATTACCTCGCTGGCCCTGGCGGCGGCGGTGATGGTGGGCATTGAGCCCAGAATACTCTTCGACGCCGCCTTCCAGCTTAGCTTTCTGGCTATGGCGGGACTGATTTTCATCGCTCCTCCCCTCCGCGAACTGGGCCGACGCGCCGTCGGCGCCAGGCTGGGGGATAAGGGAATCATTGTATCTGCGGCCAACATCGTCACCGACGGCTTTAGCGTGACCCTGGCCGCCGTCATCGCTGTCTGGCCTGTAGTCGCCTACTATTTCGGTGTCGTCGCCTTCGTGGGGCCGCCGGCTACCTTCCTGGCGGCGCTGGCCCTGCCCTTCGTTATCGTAATCGGGGCGGCGACGGGGCTTATTGGGCTCTTCTTCATACCCCTCGCCCAGGGCATCGGCTGGATTGCCTGGCTCTTTAATTCCTATATGCTCTTGGTCGTGGGCGGCCTGGCCGCCCTGCCCGTCTCTTCAGTGGAGGTGGGACAGGTCAGCCCCGCCTTTATCGCAATTTATTATTTCATTCTGATAGCTTTAGTTGGGCTTATTCGGGGACGGGGGTGGGGTCAAAGAGCCAAAAGCTGGCTGGGGGCGGCGGCAAGCCGCTTCACCCGCCTGCCCTGGCGGTGGGTGGTACCGCCGCTGCTAATCCTGGCAGTGCTGACCTCGACGGCGGCGGTAACCATGCCCGATGACAAAATTCACGTCAGCTTCCTCGATGTCGGGCAGGGCGAGGCCATACTGATTCAGCGGGGCAGCCAGCAGGTGCTCATCGACGGCGGGCCCAGCCCCCAGACACTGTCCAGAGAGCTGGGCGAGCGGATGCCCTTCTGGGACCGGACTATAGAATTGGTGGTGCTGACCCACCCCCACGAAGACCACCTCAGCGGGCTGGTTGAAGTGCTGGGGCGCTATCGGGTGGAAGAAGTACTCTATCCCGATTTGGAGGACGATTCGCCCCTTTATGAGGAGTGGCTTCGTCTGATTGAGGCCAACGACATCGTCAGTACCTCGGCCCAAGCGGGCCAGATAATCGATTTGGGGGAGGGGGTAACCATGACCGTGCTCCACCCGCCAGCGACGCTAATGGTGGGGACGGGCTCCGATACCAACAATAACAGCGCCGTCCTGCGCTTAAGCTTTGGGCGGGTGAGCTTTTTGTTTACCGGGGATATCGAGTGGGAGGCCGAGTTCAGGCTTATCGCGGGCGGGGTTGAGCTTGGCTGCACCGTGCTCAAAGTGGGGCACAGCGGCTCAGCTACCTCGACCACTGACGAGTTCCTGGCGGCGGCCAGCCCGCAACTGGCGGTTATCTCGGTGGGGGAGAACACCTACGGCCACCCGCACGATGAGGTCGTGGCCAGGCTGGAAGCGAGCCTGGGCGAAGATAACGTATTCCGCACCGATGAGCAAGGGACAATAGAGTTTATCACCGACGGGGAGGGGCTGTGGGTAGTGGTGGACGAATAATGACTTAATCCCCTAGCCGCTTTTTATCCCCCTAACCTTTCCCCCCAATATGCGTTATAGTATAGTAGAGAGTTAGCGAAGGGGGTATCTTGCTATGAAAAAGCTGATAATCGGGCTGGTGTTGGTGGCGTTGCTGATGGTACCCGCCGCCTGCGCCGGGGAAGGCATGGACAAAGGAAACGGTAATACGGACTGGTACGGAGGCGAAGGAGCGCCGCTACCAGCAGTGGAATATCCCGCGATGGAAATGGTCGGGGGGAGCCAGGCGGATAGCGATGTATCTCCTCCGGTGGTAATCGACGAGGAACGGATGATAGTCCGCAACGGCGAGATGGAACTGGTGGTGGAGAATATAACCCAGACCGTAGAGGATATAACCCAGATGTCGCTGGCCTTCGGCGGCTACGTGGTATCTTCCTACGTTCGCGGGGAGGAAGAGGAGATGAGGGGGTGGATTACCTTCCGCGTGCCCGACGATAAGTTCGAAACGGCGCTAGAGCAACTGCGGGATATGGCGGTGAGGGTGGAATCGGAGAACACCTACAGCCAGGACGTGACCGAGGAGTATATCGACCTACAGGCGAGGCTGGCCAATGCCGAAGCCACTGAGCAGCAGTATCTGGCGCTGTTGGACAAGGCCGAGGAGATAGACGATATACTCAACATCTATAACTACCTATCGCGGATACACGAAGAGATAGAGCAGCTTAAAGGGCGGATACAGTACCTGGAGCAGACCACCTCGACGAGTCTGATTTCGGTATCCCTAGAGCCCGAGGAAGCGGTGGTCGGCGACGGCTGGAGCATTATGGAAGTGCTCAAGGCGGCGGCCAGGGGGCTGGTCACGGCCGGGAAGGTGCTGGGCACCATAGCCATCTGGCTGCTCATCTTCATCCCCATCTGGGGCACGGCACTAGGTATCTTCCTCTGGCGGCGCCATAAGAGACGAGCCCGGAAGTAACAGAAGAACAGAAGTCGTTGGGAAGAGCTTAACCGAGCGCAAGCCGACGGTCGAGCTCTTCCCGCGTTATACCCATAACAGAGATGAGCTTATGCCGCGAGGTATGACCTTTGAGAATAGTTAAATCGCCTTTACTCAAACCCAGTTTCTGGGCGAGAAAGGCGATTAACTCTTTGTTGGCTTTGCCCTTTAGCGGAGGCGCGGCAACCCTTACCCGCCATACCCCCTCAGAAAAGCCGACCAGTTCGTTTCTGGCGGCATTAGGGTATACATGCAGTCTAAGTTCAACTCCCCTCGCTGAAAGAGCCACAGTTGACTATAGGATTACCGGTTAGGATGCCTGGCTGTTATTATTCGCCGCTGCCGGCTCTCATGGCGATGGTGGCCAGGAATAGAATGGCAGCGAGCCCGAACCAGAAGATGAAGGTCATCTGATCCATCAACGGGTCAAAAACCTCAGCAGCGGTGAGAATGCCCATTACGCCGCAAAGCGCCGCCAGGATGTTAATAATACCGCCCAGCATTCGAACCTCCTTTCCTAGAGCCTGGAGGGCTCATTGAATAACCCTCTGTGATTGCTATATAATAAAATGCGAATCAGGCCAAGTCAATAGATTAGGGGTCGAATTTTATGAAATTAACCAAAAATTTATTTTATTTTTCCGAAAAGGGAATGATGGACAGCAACAGCTATGTCATTAAGGACAGCCAGAGTCTGCTCATCGACCCGGGCCTAACGCAGTTCCTGCCCGCGCTGATAGAGGAGATGCACCGCGATGGCATTGACCCCAAGGATATAAAGCTCATCGCCAACACCCACCTCCACGGCGACCACTGCTGGGCCAACGAAGCCTTTAAAAAACTGTCGGGGGCGGAGATTCTGATGCACCCCGTACAGAAGCAATTGGGGAAAGCCGCTGCCGTCCAGGCAGCACAGTTCTTCGGTGTGGCCGACTCTGAGTTCAGCGAGGACCGGCTGATGGACAGCCAAAAGCTGAGCCTGGGGGAAACCGAAATCGAGCTTATCCCCTCCCCCGGTCACTCGCCCGACAGCATTTGCTATTATATACCCGCCCAAAAGGCGCTCATCTGCGGGGACGTTATCTTCAGCCAGAACACGGGGCGGGTCGACCTACCCGGGGGCAGCGCCGCCGAGCTTAAGGCATCCATCGAGAGGCTGGCGCAGTTGGACATCGAGTACCTGCTGCCGGGACACATGAACATCGTCACCGGTAAAGAGAACGTCAGGAAGAACTTCGATTTCATCAGGCAATATGTGCTCGGCTATCTCTAAAGGGGGAACCAGTGACCGCAGACTATCTTGAGCTGGGACCGATAAGACCGCCGAGCGAGGCTACCTCCCTGCTGCTGCGGGTGACCCGCAACTGCTCCTGGAACCGCTGTAAGTTCTGCCACATCTACAAGGGGAAGCGCTTCGAGCTGAGGCCGGTAGAGGATATCAAGCAGGACATACTGGCGGTCAAGACCATCCAGGACAAGCTGAAAGAGGCGGCGGCTAAAGCGGGCTACGGGGGACAGCTAGAGACTGCCGCCGCTTCCATCCTGAACAACCCGCTCAGCGAGACCCACTTCAACGTCGCCCTCTGGCTCTACCACGGCGGCACCAGCGCCTTTCTCCAGGACGCCAACACCCTGATTATGCCCACCGACGACCTGGTCGAGGTCATCAAGTTCCTCAAAAAGACGCTGCCTTCAATCACCCGCATCACCAGCTACGGGCGTTCCAAGACCGCGGCCAAGAAGAAGCTTGAGGACTTGAAGGCGCTGCACGAGGCGGGGCTTGACCGCCTGCATATCGGTATGGAGTCGGGCTACGACCCCCTGCTGGAGTACATGGACAAGGGGGTAACCGCCGCCGACCACATCGCCGGGGGCAAGAAGATAGTCGAATCGGGCATATCGCTCTCCGAGTACGTGCTGCTGGGGCTAGGGGGCAAAAAGATGTGGCGGGAGCACGCCACCGAGACAGCCAGGACCTTAAACGAGATAGGCGATGCCGACTTCATCCGGGTGCGGACGCTGACCATCAAGGAGGGGATGCCCCTCTACGACGAGGTCAAAGAGGGGAAGTTCGTGCGCTCTACCGACGAGGAAATCGTTGAGGAGGAAAAGCTGCTCATCGAGAACCTGGATTGCCACTCTTACTTCATTAGTGACCACATCACCAACCTGCTCCAGGAGATAGAGGGCAAGCTGCCCGACGACAAGGCGAAGATGTTGGCCGTCATCGACCGCTTCCAGTCTCTGTCAGATGATGAGAGGCAAAACTTCCGCCTGGGTAGAAGGATAGGCATTTACACTACGCTGGATGAGCTCAACGATGCCAGTAAACACGGACTGGTGGATCAGGCCATAGCCAGGGTAGCCCAGGACGGCGGGCAGATAGACGAAGAACTGACCTACTCCCTGATGGAACGTTTTATCTGAATCCAAGACTCTTGTCAATCATAGAATTACGATATATAATGCGGGCGATTCTAGCAAGCTTCGTCCATTGTCGCCGATGAGGGGGTAGCCATGGCTGAAGAGTTTCTGGTGGCCAAAGACCTGCACAAAAGCTTCAACGAACACAAAGCCGTCGACGGCGTTTCCTTTAACATCCACAAGGGGGAAATCTTCGGCTTCCTGGGCCCCAACGGCGCCGGCAAGACGACGACCATCCGCATGCTTTCCACCGTCCTCGAGCCCGACAAGGGCGACGTTACCATAGGCGGACACTCCATAAAGAGCGATTCCGACGCTGTGCGCGCCCTTATCGGGGTCTGTCCCCAGGAACTGGCCCTCTACGAAGAGCTTTCCGCCATGGCTAACATGGTCTTCTTCGGAAGAATGGTGGGGCTGGGCGGTAAGGAAGCCAAGGAACAGGCTCAAAAGCACCTGAAGATGATGGGGCTGGAAAAGAGGGCCAAGGGCAAGATCTCCAAGTTTTCCGGAGGCATGAAGCGCCGCATCAACCTGGCCATCGCTCTCATGGGGGCCCCCCAGCTGCTCTTCCTGGACGAGCCCACGGTGGGCATTGACCCCCAGTCGCGGAATAACATCTACGAGACCATCGAGGGGCTGCGGGACGGGGGGATGACCATCCTCTACACCACCCACTATATGGAGGAGGCCAACCGCCTCTGCGACCGCGTGGCCATTATCGACGCGGGCAAGATAATCGCCCTGGACACACCGCATAACCTCAAGAAAAAGATAGGACCACCGGACAAGGTAACCCTGGAGGATGTCTTCCTGAATATGACGGGACGCAGCCTCCGCGATTAGCGAGATGAACAGAGCCTTTATCGTCGCCATAAGGGAAGTCCGCACCTACCTGCAGGATAAGGGCGACCTTGCCTTCAGCCTGCTCCTGCCCATAATTCTCTTCGCTCTGATGTACGGCGCCTTCGGCGGGTCAACGTTGTTCCACGGCACGGCCAACGTGGTCAACGAGGACGAGGGAGGCGTTTACTCTACCATCCTCCTGGACCAGCTTGAAGCCATTGAAGAAGTTGATGTCGAGCTGCATAGTGCCGAAGACGCCGACAAAAAGCTGGATGACTCTAACCTGCTCATGGTCATTTATATCCCCGAGGACTTCTCCGAGAAGCTGGCCGCGGGAGAGCCGACGCAACTGCTCTTTAAGCAGCGGGGTAACGGCGGGGACGAGGGACAGATAGTAGCCAACATAGTACGCGGTGTCACCGAGCAAATGAACCAGCAGTTCCAGGTCTACAACCAGGTAAACCGCGCCCTGGCGGGGATAGCCATCCCTCCGGAGCACATAAATATCACCGTGCAGAGATACCTCGACGAGGAGCGAGCCAACCCCACTGTCGTCGTCAACGAGCAGACGGTGGGCACCACCGTTGACCCCGTCAAGATGTTCCTGCCCGGTATCGTCACCATGTTCGTCCTCTTTGCCCTAACCCTGAGCGCCCGCGCCATCGTTGAGGAGCGCAAGAAGGGGACGCTGGAAAGACTGCTCACCACTCGCCTGAGCGTGGGGCAACTCTTCTTCGGCAAGTTCCTGGCCAGTGTTTCCCGCGGCTTCGTCCAGACGCTGATTCTACTGGCCCTGGCCTATATAGTTTTCCAGATTTTCACCCCACTCACCTTCATTCAGGCCCTGTTTATCATCCTGATTTTTGCCGCCGCCGCCAGCGCGCTGGGAATGGTCATTGCCGTCATCGCCCGTAGCGAGGACGGCGCCACCTGGATTGCCGTCTTCTTTACCATGATTATGGTGATGCTGGGCGGCACCTTCTTCGAAATCAGTGAGGGCTCATTCTTCTATACCTTGAGCCGGTTTTCCATCAATACCTACGCCAACGGCGCCATTAACACCGTAATGGTCGAGGGCGGCTCGCTGGCTAATCTGGGTCTGGAACTAGGGGTACTGGCGGGGGTAGCCGTGGTGGGGCTTATCTTAAGCCGAGTTCTCTTCAAGGTTATGCCCGGAGGCAAATAGGGACTAATGAAACAGCTGAGGCATATATGGTTCATCGCCCTTAAAGACCTGCGGCTTTTTGCCACCGACCGCGGGGCGCTGCTCTTCTTTATACTCTTTCCCTTCCTCTTCATCGTCATGTTCAACTTCCTCAATCTCGGCGCCGTCGAGGATACCAAGTTTCAGCTGCATATCGTCAACGAGGAAGCGGAGGGGGGATTTAGCCACCAGATAATCGACGCCCTGGACAGCGCCGGCAATGTGGAAATAATCATCATGGATTATGACGAAGCCTACCAGGCCGTCGAGGATGAGGAGATTAGCGGCTTTATTACCTTCCCCGCCGATTTCAGCGAGGGGATTATGAGTGGGGCGGGCACCGAGCTTGAGGTGGTGACCCAAGCCGAAGCCATCGAGGACAGGGCTGCCCTATCGGGCCTAAGCCAGTCTATCGCCTCGCAGGTCGGCTCGATAAGCACTATTGTCGCCACCCTGGAAACGCTCAAAGCGCAGGAGCCAATTACCCCGGAAGAAATGGCCAGGATTGACCAGATTGTCGGGCAGATTATCGAGCAGGCCCTTTTGGGGCAGGGAGTGGGCGGACAAGCCTTTATCGAATACGTCACAGAGAAGGTGGGCGACGTGGAGGAGCAGAGCCCGGCTAATTGGGTCATTCCCGGTTACCTAGTGATGTTTGTCTTCTTCGGCGCCGCCATTGGCGCCGAGACCATCGTCCGCGAGCGCCAGAACAACACCCTGGAACGGCTGATGGCCAGCTCGGTGAGGCGGGAGGCGATTCTAGGAGGTATCTTTACCGGCACGGCGGCCAAGGGGCTGGTCCAGATATTTATATTCTTGGTAGTCGGCCTGCTGCTCTTCAACATGGACATGGGGAACGCGCCGGCAGCGGTAATTATTCTCTCCATACTGATGGTGATTATGTCAGCCGCCTTCTCCATCATGCTGGCCACGCTGGTCAAAACCCAGCGCAGCGCCGGCTCTATCGCCGTGCTGGCCTCGCTGGTGCTGGCGCCCGTCGGAGGCTGCTGGTGGCCGCTGTTCATCATGCCCGAGTGGATGCAGGCCCTGGCCAAGATAACCCCGCACGGCTGGGCGACCACGGGCTTTAATAAAGTGATGCTCTTCGGCGCCGAATTCGGTGCCGTCGTCCCCGAAATGCTGGTGCTGCTCGGCTTTGCTGCCCTCTTCGGCGCCATCGCTGTATGGCGCTTCCGCACCAGTGCCGCTTAGGAGACTGCAACCACCCGCATGTGGTAGAATAAATCCCACCAACACCGCCCTTGAGAGGTATTTTATGAGCCTGGAGCAGGAAATTGGCGAATTGCTCCTCGAGAAGGGATTGACGCTGGGGGTAGTGGAGTCAGCCACGGGCGGGCTTATCTCCCACCGTATTACCAACGTCCCCGGCAGCTCAGACTACTATAAAGGCTCGGTGACCGCCTACAGCAACGAGGTCAAGAGCGGAGTGGTGGGGGTGAGCCAGGATACCTTGATTCAGTACGGCGCCGTCAGCCCCCAGGTGGCCGAGGAGCTGGCCGAGGGTGGCAAGCTGCTTTTGGGCGCTGATATCTGCATCGCTGATACGGGCATCGCGGGGCCGGGCGGGGCCACGGCGGAAAAAGCGGTGGGGCTCTTCTACCTGGGGCTGTCGCATGGCGAGATGACCTACAGCCGAAAGCACCAGTTCCGCGGCAACCGTGAGCATAATAAGCAGAGTGCCTCCGAAGAAGCCCTGAGCTGGTTAAAGGAATATCTGTCCAAGCTTTAAACAAGGAGGCTAGCATGAAAAAGCGGATAGTTAGTCTGACACTCGCCTTAACGCTGGCGGCCCTGGCGCTGTGGGGGGTGGGGGGCTGCATCGGAGAGGGCATCACCGGTTCCGGCAACCTGACCACCGAAAGCTACGACTTCAGGGATTTCAGCCGCATCGAAGCCAACAGTGGCTTCGAGATTGAGGTGACCAGAGCGGACACCTTCAGCATCGAGATTACCGCCGACGACAACGTACACGAATACATTGCTGTGGAAAAGTCGGGCGATACGCTGGAAATCAGGCTGCGGGGGACCCGCTTTTATCACTCGGTAACGACCAGGGCGGAGATTACCATGCCTGACCTCTATTTTTTGGAGTTGACCGGGGGCTCCCAGGCCGACATCACCGGTTTCAGCTCTGAGCATGACTTCGAGGTAAACATGTCGGGGGGCAGCCGACTCAACGGCGATATAAGCGCGGAGGATATCAAGTTCGAGCTTTCCGGGGGCAGCCAGATGGAACTGGAGGGGGCGGGCGATAACCTGTTCATCGACGCCTCGGGCGGCAGCCAGCTCGACCTTGAGGACTTTCCCATCACCGATGCCGACATTCATATGAGCGGGGGCAGCCAAGTCACCATTAATATCAGCGGCATCCTCGATGCCGACCTCTCCGGGGGTTCCCGGATATACTATGTCGGCACGCCCACTCTGGGCGACACCGATTTCTCGGGTGACTCCGGAATCAGCCATAAGTAGAGCCTTAAAAATGCTGCAAGAGAAAAAGGTGGTCACCTGCTTCCTAGAATCGGAGGGCGAGATACTGATTCTGCGCCGCAGCGGTGAGGTGGGCAGTTACCGGGGAAGTTGGGCGGGTGTCAGCGGCTATATCGAGAGCACCGCCGACGAGCAGGCCCTGACCGAGATAGAGGAGGAGACCAGCCTTTCCCGAAAGGACGTAGAGCTGCTAAAGAAGGGCGAGCCGCTGGCCGTTGAGGACGAAGGACTGGGGATAAGGTGGGTGGTTCACCCTTATCTTTTCCGCATCGGGGACAGGGATAAGATAACCATCGACTGGGAGCACAAAGAGTCGAGGTGGATAAAACCTGAGGATATAGATAAATACCCGACCGTGCCCAAGCTCAAGGAGGCGCTGTCGCGGGTATTGTATTATAGATTGGAGGCATAAATGTCGAAGTCAATATTAAGGATAGCCTGCGGCCTGCTTATAATGCTGGTCGTTGTCGGCGGGCTGGCGGCCTGCGGTGGCGATGATACGCCGTCGGAGCCTGATTACGCCGACGAGATGGCGGAGGACGCCCTGCAGACCATGAGCGAATGCGATTACGCAGCACATGTGGCCCTCTACACCCCCGAAATTCAAGAGGCCATGACCGAGGATATCTTTAATGTCAGCTGCCAGCAAATAAAAGCCATTATCGGCGACTACATCGACAAGGAATACCTGGAGACGTCAGACTACAACGGCTATGTCCTTGTCCAATATAATACTGATTTCAGCGAGGAGCCAGAGGGCGTAACCGTCAGCGTTTACTTCGAAGAGATAGACGGGGAAATATATATCGCTGGTTTCGGGCTTGATTCCCCCAAGTTACGCGAGTCGTTGGCCGCTACCGGAGAGTAGCCGCCTGATGTAACCGGTGACCCCGTCGGGGGCCAGCAGCCCGTTTTCGGTGACTATCCCCGTCACCAGCTCCAGTGGGGTAAGGTCGAAGTAGGGGTTTTTTACACTGACCGTCGGCGGTAGCTTGGCCTTACCGACGACCTCGGCGGGCTCCTTCTCCTCGAGGTCGGCCTTGTCGCTTCTCAGCCGGTGGTCGAACTTAAGCGTCTCACAGAGCACGTAGAAGGGCACGGCCGCCTTTTGCGCCGCCAGCGCCAGCGGGTAGGTGCCAACACCGTTAACCACACCGCCGTCGGCGCAAATACGGTCGGCGCCGACCATCACCTTGTCTGCTTTAGCCACGTAAAGCCCCGCCGCCGTATCGTCGATGAAGGTGACCTTCATCCCTTTGCGCCCCAGTTCTTGAGCGATTTTCTGACCGGTGCCGCCGGCACCGGAACGGGTAGCGATGACCTCGATGCGCTTGCCCTCGGCAGGCGCCTCTGCTAAGACCGCCATCACCGTAGAGCTGTAGCTGTGGGTCATTATTTTATCGCCCTCGGTGATAAGCCCCAGGCCGCAGGAGGTAATCTCGGCGATAGCCTGCAGCGAGACGCGGGCCAGCTCGTCGGCCTTGCTCACCGCCAGGCCCTTGAAGTAGGCCACACCCTGGTCGGTGGAGACCGGAGAAAGAGCGCCCATATAGCGGTTGACGATGTTGAAAATGGACGCCATGGCGGGACGGGCCGCCGTCAACCCCTCCCCCACCCCCTTCAACTCCTCCAGGAAATGCTCGACGCTGTCCGCCTGGCTACGCTCGGCAGCAAATTTGAGCACCGCCATCGCCTGTCGCGCCAGCTGGCTGGCGCCCTGAGTCTTGTCGTTTTCTATCTCTTCGGTGAGGCGGGCGATTTTTTGAGTCGTGTTCACAACTAAATTCTACCACAGTATAGCAGATAGAAAATAGCCCTTTTGGCTAATTCTACCCCACCCGGGTCTTTGTTCTACCCCACCTTGGCGAACGTTGGTTTTTCGTCCCAACCCAGCCCACCCTAATGAGTAAACTCCTTAATCTGGGGGGACACCTCTTCTCCCCATATTGGGGGAGTTCGAGAGGGGGCCTGCCCCCTCTCGGAAAGACTTCTATTGGGTGGGCAGGGTGGGAAAACAAAACGCACGCTGAACAAGGTGGGGTAGGGCACAACCTTTGAAGGGGGATATACAAGGGGTACCACCCTTATAGGGCGGGTATTGGGTGGGAGGAAAAACCTTTGAGGCGGGGAGGATTGTTATTCTCACTCATCAGTGATATACTCTGGCATACCCAAAATTTAGGAGATAATGTATATGAAACGGGCTGACGGGCGTGCCTACGACGAACTGAGACCAGCCAAGATAACCCCTAGCTTCCAGAGCTTTGCCGAAGGCTCGGCGCTAATCGAGCTGGGCAAGACGCGGGTCTTATGCTCGGTGAGCGTTGAGGAGAAGGTGCCACCCTTCCTGAGGGACCAAGGGACGGGCTGGATTACCGCCGAATACGGCATGTTGCCCCGCGCCACCGTCACTCGCAGCCCCCGCGAAGCAGCATTGGGTCGGGTGGCGGGGCGGAGCCAGGAAATCCAACGCCTTATTGGGCGTTCCTTAAGGGCGGTGACCGACCTGGACAGCCTGGGGGAAAGAACGCTCATCGTGGACTGCGACGTGCTGCAGGCCGACGGCGGCACCCGCACGGCGGCCATCACCGGTGCCTACGTCGCTTTGCACCAGGCTCTGGAAAACCTGGCCAACATGGGGGTCATCGGCTCGATACCACTGGTAAGCGCCGTGGCCGCCACCAGCGTGGGCATCGTCCACGACCACCAGATGCTGGACCTTTGCTACGATGAAGACTGCAACGCTGCCGTCGACTTCAACGTGGTGATGACGGGGCGCAAGGAGTTCGTCGAGATTCAGGGCACCGCCGAGGGCAAACCTTTCAGTCGGGAGATGGTTGACTCGCTGATAGCGCTGGCCGAGAAGGGCATCGAAAAGCTCTTCGAGATTCAGCAGACGGCCCTGCAAAAGATTTAGGGCCTTACCTGCCCGCTGCCGATGATAACCCACTTGTAGCTGGTCAGTTCCCTTACACCCAGAGGCCCACGGGCGTGGAACTTCTGGGTGCTGATGCCCACCTCCGCCCCCAGTCCGAACATGGAGCCGTCGGTAAAGCGCGTGGAGGCGTTGGCGTAGACGGCGGCGGCATCCACCTCATTCAGAAAACGCTTGGCGGCGCCTTGTTCCTCGGTTAAAATCGCCTCGGAGTGGCCCGAGCCGTAGCGCTCGATGTGCTCCAGCGCCTCGTCCAGGGAATCGACCACCTTAATAGCCGCAATCAGGGCCAGGAACTCCTTGCCCCAGTCCTCGTCGGTGGCGGCTTTGAGCTTGAGCGAAGAATCGGATTTAAGGATAGCCATCGCCCGCTCATCGCAGTGCATCTCGACTCCGGCCTCGGCCAGTTTCGCCCCCATCTTAGGCAAATACATCGGGGCGATATCGGCGTGGACGAGGACGGTATCCAGGGCGTTGCATACGGTGGGGCGCTGTACCTTGGCGTTAAAGACGATGGCCACCGCCTTCTCGACATCAGCGCTCTTATCGACATAGGTATGGCAGACACCGATGCCCCCCGCCACCACCGCCATGGCCGCGTTCTCTTTAACCAGTTTGATTAAACCAGCGCCGCCGCGGGGTATCATCAAGTCTATATACTGGCGCATCTGGAGCATATCGTTCACCAGCCTGCGGTCGGTATTCTCGATGAGCTGCACGGCGCCCTCGGGGACGCCTGCGCGGGTGGCGGCCTCCTGGACGACCTTGGCCAGAGCACTGTTGGAGTGGATGGCCTCTTTACCACCCCTGAGGATAAGGGCGTTGCCCGATTTGAGGCAGAGGGCGGAGATATCAACGGTGACGTTGGGACGGCTTTCGTAGATGGCGCCGATGACCCCCAGCGGCACCCGCTTTTTGCTCAATTGCAGGCCGTTGGGCAGGGTTCGCCTATCGAATTCTTCGCCCACCGGGTCGGACAGCGCCGCCACCGACCTTACGTCGCTGGCGATAGCCTCCAGGCGTTTGGCGTCGAGCATGAGCCGGTCGAGCATGGCCATATTCATCCCCGAACTTTCAGCCTCTTTGTAGTCTTTCTGGTTGGCCGCCAGGATTTCTTTCTGTTTGGAGAGGATGTCGGCTGAAATGTTATGTAAAGCTTTGTTCTTGATTTCCGCCGAGAGGTAGGCCATACGGCGTGAAGCCGCCTTAGCCGCTTTGGCCTTGGTTTCCAGTTCCGTCTTGGCTGAGGTCATGGTTACCACCCCCTACTCCGGTTTTTCCAGCCGCCCGCTGCCCCGGAAATAGTAGCTGTATACCGGCGGCACGGTGGGAATCACCCGATTGACCATCTTACGGATGTAGCAATCGCCCCGCCGCCCGTCCTCCAGTTCGATTATATAGCCGTCGCCGTCGCTAAAGCGTCGCTGGTCCCGGGGAGTGAACTCACCCCGCCAGCCCGCAGGCGATTCGACATAGAAACGATATTTAACTTCGACGGCGTCCTGTTTATTTCTGGGAAAATGAATTTTCCCCACGCATACTTTCGGCATATTCCTCTAAACTACTACCATTTCTAGACCACTACCAGGTTATTACGGTGCACCACTTCCGAGCCGTAATCATAACCGAGAATAGTGGCAATCTTATCCGAATGGACGCCCTTGATGACGGCGATGTCCTTGGAGCTGTAGTTGGTGATGCCGCAGGCCAGCCGAGAGCCCTCGGCATCGCAGATGTTGACGATGTCACCGCGATGAAACTTACCTTCGACCTCTTTTATGCCCGCCGCCAGCAGGCTGCGCTTCTGGTCTTTGAGCGCCGACACCGCCCCTGAGTCCACCACCAGCTTGCCCTTGGTGGAAAGACCGCTGAGCATCCAGCGCTGGCGGCTCTCCAGGCGGTCGGTGACGGGCAAGAAGCGGGTGCCGATAGACTCGCCATTGGCTACCTTCAGGATAATGTCGGGCTCCCGTCCGTCGGCAATGACCACCGTCACCCCCGAAGAGGTAGCCAGCTTGGCCGCGGCTACCTTGGCTATCATACCCCCCGTGCCCACCTTGCTGGGCGTATCCGCCGCCAGACGCTCGATTTCGGCGTCTATCGTTTTCACCTCGGGGATGAGCTTGGCGTCGGGGTGGCGGTTGGGGTCAGCGGTGTAAAGCCCCCCGGTATCGGTGAGAATCAAGAGCAGGTCGGCGTCGACCAGGTTAGCCACCATGGCCGAGAGGTTATCGTTATCACCGAAGACGGCTTCCTGAATCTCATCCACGGCCACCACGTCGTTTTCGTTAACGATACAGACTACCTTCAGTTCCAATAGAGCCGTCAGGGTGTTGCGGGCGTTAAGATAGGCCGCCCTATCGAGAAGGTCGGCCCTGGCCAAAAGCGCCTGGGCCACGGTGATACCGTGCTCGGCAAAGAGCTGTTCGTAGAGGTTCATCAGGCGGTGCTGCCCCACCGAAGCCAGCACCTGCTTGAAGGGGATGTCGCGGTCGCGCTTAGCCA